>DAONBX010000029.1:3492-23928 GCA_035401705.1 Aeromicrobium sp. | reverse complement strand
TTCAAGCAGGTTTATCGCCAAAGCGATTTCGTCGTTCGACTAGACGGCGAACTGCCAGACCACCTGCCGGTGGTGTTGGAGTTCGCGGCCTTGGCCGACCCGATCGCCGGCGTTGAGTTGCTCACTGAATACCGCGCGAGTTTGGAACTGCTGCGCATCGAGCTTGAGGACGATTCGTCTCCTTGGGCCGGGGCGGTACGGGCGGTCTGTGCGACCCTGCCGGGCCCCTCGCCGAAGACCCGAACCGAGGCGATGGCCTTGGCCGGACCAATCCAACCGTCCGAAACTGTCGGACTAGAACCATTTGATATTCGGCTGTTGCCGATGGCAGAAGGAGCTCGTTGATGGACGTCTTGCTGTGGGGCGTATTGCCTTACGTGATGCTCGCGGTCTTGATCGGCGGCACGCTCTGGCGTTACAAATACGACAAGTTCGGTTGGACGACCCGCTCGTCGCAATTGTATGAATCCAGGCTGCTGCGGATCGGCTCACCGATGTTCCACTTCGGCATGCTGATGGTGATCGGTGGCCACGCGATGGGCCTGTTGATCCCAGAAACGTGGACCGAAAAGGTCGGCGTCACCGAGAACATGTACCACTTCAATGCGTTGTTCCTAGGCGGTATCGCCGGCGTCATGACGCTTATTGGCATCGGTTTGTTGGTTTACCGTCGCCGCACGTCTGGCCCGGTTTTCATGGCGACAACCAAGAACGACAAGTTCATGTACTTGGTTTTGGTTGTCGTGATCGTGCTCGGCCTATGGACGACTGTGCTGGCGGTCTTTGCCGGTCATGAGGCCCACAACTACCGCGAGTCGGTGTCGCCGTGGTTCCGGTCGATCTTCATCTTCCAGCCCGATGTGGAGGCGATGGCAGCTGCTCCGTTGCAGTTCCATGCCCATGTCCTGATGGCGATGTTCCTGTTCATGATCTGGCCGTTCACCCGGCTCGTGCATGCCTTTACTGCGCCGTTGCACTACCTTTTCCGGCCCTACATCGTCTACCGCAGCCGGGACTTGCCGCGTGGTACCGGTGCACGTGATCCACGTCGCGGCTGGGATCCAGTCGGCACGCGCGACAACAAGCGCGGGTGACCCCCTCGGGGTGCAGACTGAAGTGACTGATCGGTAACCAAACACTTCAGGAGGGGCCAACGATGGCCACCCAGACTGATCAACCCCCAACTGAATCGCAAAAAATGCCCAAGGGCGCCATCAGCGTAATCACGATGTCAACCATCGCGTTTACGCTGATGTTTGCTGCTTGGATGATGTTCGGCGTCCTCGGTATTCCGATACGTGACGAATTCGGCTTGACGGACGTTCAGCTTGCTTGGATTTCAGCTGCTGCGATTTTGAATGGCTCGCTTTGGCGGCTCCCGGCCGGCATCTTGGCTGACCGCTTCGGCGGCCGGATCATCATGTTGGTGCTGCTAGTAGTCACCGCGATTTTCTCTTACCTAGTCTCGTTGGCCAACGGCTACGGAATGATCCTGGTGTTGGCGTTCCTGGTCGGCTTCGCGGGTAACTCGTTCTCCGCCGGTGTGGCGTGGAACTCCGCTTGGGTGCCAAAGGCACGCCAAGGCTTGGCGCTGGGCATCTTTGGCGCTGGCAACGTGGGCGCTTCGGTAACTAAGTTCATTGGTCCGGTGCTCATCGGTGCGACGGCAGGTGCCAGCTACTTCGGCTTTATCGAAGGTGGTTGGCGGCTGATCCCGGTCATCTACTCCGCGCTGTTGATCGTCATCGCGATCGCCCTGCTGCTGTTCACCCCACGTCAGGATCGCAAGCCGGCGCAAGGCCGACCGCTTCGCGAAGAGATCAAGCCGCTCAAGCAGGTCCGAGTTTGGCGCTTCAGTCTCTACTACGTAGCCGTATTTGGCGCCTATGTGGCGCTCGCGGCTTGGTTGCCGAAGTACTACGTCGATAACTTTGGCACCTCGTTGACAGTCGGCGCCTTGCTGACCGCGACCTTCATCTTCCCGGCAAGCCTTTTGCGACCAGTCGGCGGTTGGTTCTCCGACAAGATCGGGGCACGCAAGGTCATGTACTGGACATTCGCCATCATGATCGCGGCGAACTTCCTGCTGATGATGCCCAATGGTCACATCGTCGTAGAAGTGTCGAAGAAGGTTTCGGATTCGGGTGTCAAGGACGTAATGCCCTACTCGCTTGGTCTAGTGCCATTCGTGGTCTTGGTGTTCATCCTTGGCTGCTCGATGGGCATTGGCAAAGCCGCGGTTTACAAGCACATTCCCGAGTACTTCCCGAACCAAGTCGGTTCGGTTGGTGGACTAGTTGGCATGTTCGGCGGCCTTGGCGGATTCCTACTGCCGCCGTTGTTCGCCTACACCACCGCGTGGACAGGATTGCCGTCCTCGACCTTCTTCGTGCTGTTCCTGCTGAGCGTGGTTTGCGCGATCTGGATGCACCTGACCGTTATCAAGATGCTGCACGAGCAGTCGCCCGAATTGTCTGATCACTTTGAAACACCCCCAACAGAAGAATCGAGTATGCGATGAGTACTTCTCAACCGAAGACTCGGGGAGCGAACTGGCTCACCGAATGGGACCCAGAAGACGAAGAGAACTGGGACTCAGCCCTAGCTTGGCGCACGCTGAGCATCACCACCTTCACGCTGATTCTGGCGTTCAGTTCCTGGTTCATTGCTAGCGCACTCGCGCCGAAACTGGGAAACATCGGATTCACCCTGACCAAGGATCAGCTCTACTGGCTAGTCGCAATCCCGGGTCTTTCAGCCGGTATCTTGCGGTTGATCTGGATGGTGCTCCCGCCGATTTTGGGCACCCGCACCTTGGTGACGGTCACCACCGCGTTGCTCGCCTTGCCCTTGATCGGTTGGGCTTTTGCGGTTCAGGATCCGACCACCCCGTACTGGTGGCTGCTAACGCTGTCGGCAATGTCCGGTATCGGTGGTGGCGCGTTCTCTGGCTTCATGCCGAGTACCTCGTACTTCTTCCCACGGCGGCTGCAGGGGACCGCGCTTGGTCTGCAAGCCGGTATCGGTAACTTCGGCGTCTCGCTCGTCCAGTTCCTCACCCCGTGGGTTATTGGCATCTCGCTGGTGGGCTTCTTGGGCTCGAGCCAGCTGGAGAAGTTCCCCGGTCGTGAGCCGAGAGAAGTTTGGTACCAGAACGCCGCGTTTATCTACATCCCGTTCGTGATCTTGGGCGTGATTTTGGCTTGGTCGATGCTCAAGAGTGTGCCGATCGTGGCCAGCATCAAGCAACAGTTCGACATCTTCAGCAACCAGGACACCTGGTGGATGACGTTCCTGTACATCATGACTTTCGGCACCTTCGCAGGTCTTTCGGGTCAGTTCGGTTTGATGATCAAGAACTTCTACGGCGGCGGCAATGAGGCGATCGCGCAAGTCATGTCCGATGGCACGACGCAGTTGCTGTTGACCGGCTACGAAATCCCTGACCCGGTCAAGTACGCCTTCCTCGGCCCGTTGATTGGTGCTGGCGCACGAGTTGTTTTCAGCCCACTGACCGACAAGTTCGGCGGCGCGAAATGGACGTTGGTTTCCGGTATCGGCATCCTGCTCTCGGTTGCCTACACCTCGATGTATCTCGAGCCTGACATCTCCGCTGGTGCAGATGCGGTCGCGAGCGACTTCAACCACTTCCTTTACGGCATGTTGGCGATCTTCTTGTTCGCTGGTATTGGTAACGCGTCGACCTTCAAGCAGATGCCGATGATCTTCGAACGGCGTCAGGCTGGCGGGGTTATCGGTTGGACCGCGGCGATTGCGGCCTTTGGTCCGTTCGCGTTCGGTGTTGGTTTGACCATCATGGCGCCGGAGTACTTCTTCTACATCGGTGTCGCGTTCTGCGCGGTCTGCATTGCGATCACTTGGATGCGTTACGCGCGTCCGGGCGCTCCGCAGCCCTCCTGAACCGGCTAGAACAAAACCGGCTGGCACCAATAGGTGCCGGCCGGTTTCGTTTGTCTGCGGTTTAGTTGGGCTCTAGGCGAAGGGGAGCTCGTCTTGTTCGTCGTCGCTGGAGTTGCCTAAATGTCGATGGGTGGCGATCACTTCGACTTCTGGCCGTTCGCCAATCCAACGCTCGACCGAGTCGAGGACTTCGATGACGTGGCTGCGGTCAATTGAAACTAGCGAGCCGCCGATTCCGGCTCGCCGGTAGAGGTCAACTGAGTCGGTCTCGGCCGCTGAAATAGCGAACTTTCGCCGCATCTCGCTGACGATTGGCTTGATGATCGACCGCTTGGCCTTTAGTGAATGAACATCGCCAAGCCTGAGGTCAAATTCGATCCATCCCACCCACATGCTCCAAGTGTGACAGCGCACAAGGAAATCGTCGGCGCGGGTAGGATTGCGGCTAGGTGTGCCGGGAAGTCTGGTCGGCGAATATTTTTGCCTACCCAAAGGAAGTCATCGATGAGTCGACAGGCACTGTTTGCGCGCGGCAGTTGGGGCGAGTCCACTCGGATCGGCGACATCTTGCGCCGCGAAACCGTGGGCGGCACGATTTTGTTGCTCGCTGCGACGGTCGCGCTCATTTGGGTGAACTCGCCGTGGACCGATTCCTATTTGAGACTTTCTGAACTCGAGATTGGGCCGCAGTTCGCTCACCTGAACCTTTCGCTGGCCGACTGGGCCGCCGACGGATTGCTGGCGATCTTCTTCTTCGTCGTTGGGCTCGAACTCAAACGTGAGTTCGTTGCCGGGGACTTGAGGGAGCCGAGCCGTGCCGCGTTGCCGGTGGTGGCGGCGGTCGCCGGGATGGTCGTGCCGGCGTTGATCTTCGTTGCGTTCAACCTTGCCAACCAAACCTCTGAGGGTTGGGCGATCCCGTCGGCCACGGACATCGCCTTCGCCGTTGCGGTGTTGGCGGTAGTCGGCACTAACTTGCCGTCGGCGCTGCGAACGTTTCTGCTGACGCTCGCGGTTGTCGACGATCTGCTAGGCATCACCGTAATCGCGGTCTTTTACACCGCCGAAGTGCACCCCCTGCCATTGCTCGGTGCGTTCGCAGTAGTCGGGATGTTTGGCTGGCTTACCCATCGCGGGGTCTTGTCACCTTGGCTGCTGGTTCCACTTGCTGTCCTCGCGTGGGGGTTGATGCACTCTTCTGGAGTCCACGCCACCATCGCCGGAGTGCTGTTGGGCTTTTCGGTTCCTGCGGCGGGCCGGCACGCTAATGCGGAGTCGATTGAGTATCGGATGCGGCCTATCTCGGCGGGGTTCGCCGTACCAGTTTTTGCGTTCTTCGCCGCTGGCGTGGTGATTTCTAGCGACGCGGTGGCCGAAGCGGTTTCCTCCCCGGTGACGTTAGGCATCGTGGCCGGGTTGGTCCTTGGCAAGCCGATCGGGATCATGCTCGGCTCCTACCTGTTGGCCAAAACCACTCGAGCCGAACTCGACCCGAGCATCGCTTGGATCGACGTGCTGGCCGTCGGCATGCTCGCGGGAATCGGCTTTACCGTTTCGCTGCTTATCGGCGGACTCGCTTTTGCCGACGAAGCGCTTCAAGGGCAGGCAAAGTCCGGCGTCTTAGCTGGTTCGATTCTTGCCGCCGGGCTGGCTTCCATCGTCCTTCGAAGTCGCGACCGGCACTATCGCCAGGTGGCGGTGTTGGAGTCGATCGACGCCGATGGCAACGACATCCCCGACGTGTTTGAAGGCCCGGTCACAGGATCCAAATGATCCCGTAAACGGTCGGCAGCATCATCAGCACGAGCCACGGGGCAGAGCGCCACGAGAAGATCGGCCAGTCCATGATCACCCGGGTGACGCCGTAGATGATCAAGGCGACCGGAACCGAGACGACGATCAGCAGGATCTGGTCGGGCCGACGGTCCGGGCCGAGGGCATAAGCACCACCAATAATGCCGAGCAGGGCGTGGATTGTGGTCACGAACCAAGTGATTGCGGTGATCCGTCGTCGGACGAGGTTCAAGGATTGTTCCGAGGAGTCCGAAAGCTGTTCACTCATGCAGTTATTCCTTCGCTGGCACGATCGGTACGTGCGATTAGTTGGTGGAGCCAGTTGTTGATCTGGTCCAACTCGGTGGTGTCCATCTCAAGTCGGGCAAGCATCGTGGTGGGTACGCTCTCAGCCCTCTTGCGAAGTTCGCGGCCAGCCGGGGTGAGGGTCAACGCGAAGGCGCGATCGTCTCCGGGCTTTCGATCTCGGCTGATCAGGCCGGCGGTTTCGAGGCGCTTGACCAAGGGGGAGACGGTGGCAGGCTCGAGTCGAAGCCGCTCGCTCAGCGCACGCAACGTCAACCCGTCGTTTTCCCAAAGGGCAAGCATGACGAGGTACTGCGGATGGGTTAGGCCAAGCGGTTCGAGCACGTCACGGTAACTGGCGACGATCGACCTTGAGGCAACCGAAAGTGCGAAGCAAACCTGTTCGTCGAGGGAGAGCGGATTGCGTTCGGCCATATCGTAAGTGTACTGATCATTAGTGGGCTTATCAAATCGCGTGAATGATGCCCTACGTTAGCTACATGGCATTTCGGCACCGAGGCGAATACGACGAGACTGTTCCGCGCTCACTGCACGAGGCGAGGGCGGCCTACGACCAAGCGACCGAAAAGTACGAACGCGAGATCAACGAGGCCCGCACCAACTGGGGAATCGCGCTGGCCGCCGCGATCGAAGCGGGGATGTCTTATCAGGAAATAGTCGAGCAAGTCGGCGTCTCGCACAGCAGCATCAGTCGGGCAATCAAGCAGGCGGCTGAAAATCAGAAGGCTCCGGAAACTTCCGGAGCCTGATTTTGGTACACCCCCAGGGACTCGAACCCTGAACCCGCTGATTAAGAGTCAGCTGCTCTGCCAATTGAGCTAGGGGTGCTCGCCGTAACGCGCGTAGTAACACTACCGCACGCTACGGCGGCAACCGAAATCGGGTTTAGCCGTTTTCAGTCCTTTTCGATTTTCACCACTGTCCCATCGGCCGCGTTGAGGTAGACCTCGCTATCTAGGCGTACGTCGTCGCGTGAACTGAGCACGTTCGCGCCGGTGAGGGATTCTGCGCCGCTGACCGAACCAGTCGCCGTCGGCCCGCTCAAGCCTGGTCGAGCTTCGGCGGAGTCGTCGCTGCAGGCCGAGAGGCCAAGCGCCATCGCCAAGGCAAGGGCAGCAAACCGAAAATAGTTCGTACTCGTTTGGTGACCGTACCCTGCTGCGAGCGGGCCGAACGGTGGCTAGGGTGTGGTCATGTCACAGCAGTATGTCGGCGCAATCGATCAAGGCACAACGAGCACGCGGTTCATGGTTTTTGACCGAACCGGCACCGAAATTGGCCGACACCAGTTGGAACACGAACAGATCTTGCCAAAGGCGGGCTGGGTCGAGCACGACGCTGCCGAAATCTGGCGAAACACCGCCGCGGTGGTTGAAGGCGGACTAACGGCCGCCGGAATCACGGCCGCTGATCTGGCAGCAGTAGGTATCACCAACCAACGCGAAACCACCGTCGTTTGGGACCGTCGGACGGGCAAGCCCTATACGAACGCAATCGTTTGGCAAGACATGCGAACCGCGGAGTTCGCCAAGAGTCTCGACGACGGCGGGCAAGGCAAAGTCATCCACGAGAAAGCTGGACTGCCGCCGGCGGCCTACTTTTCCGGCGGGAAACTCAACTGGATTTTGAACAACGTCGAGTCCGTTCGCGCCGACGCCGAAGCCGGGCATGCACTGTTCGGCACGATCGACACTTGGCTGATTTGGAACCTGACTGGCGGACCGGACGGGGGAGTGCACGTCACCGACGTCACCAATGCCAGTCGCACGATGCTGATGCATTTGGAGAACCTCGACTGGGACGAAGAACTGCTCGAGATCTTTGACGTGCCACGTCAGATGCTGCCGAAGATCACCTCTTCGTCCCAAGAGTTCGGCCGTACGCCGGTTTCTGGCCCATTCGGTGGTGAAGTGATCCTGGCGGGCAACCTCGGCGACCAGCATGCGGCCCTAGTTGGCCAAGCGTGTTTTGAGCCGGGGATGTTGAAGAACACCTACGGCACCGGAAACTTCCTCGTGCTCAACACCGGCAACAAGATCGTCCGCTCTACCAACGGGCTGTTGACCACCGTGGCGTATCAGTTCGGCGATGCGCCCGCGGTGTACGCGCTCGAAGGTTCGATCGCGGTGACCGGTTCGGCCGTCCAATGGCTGCGTGACCAACTGCAGGTGTTCGACAATGCGGCCGATTCTGAGCGGCTTGCCTCGACCGTGCCAGACAATGGCGGCGTCTATTTCGTGCCAGCGTTCAGCGGACTGTTCGCGCCGTATTGGCGCCCTGATGCACGCGGCGTGATCGTCGGTTTGTCTCGGTTCAACACCGTGGCGCACGTGGCGCGGGCCGCTCTGGAGGCGATTTGTTACCAGTCCCGCGACGTCGTGGATGTGATGCTCGCCGACGCCGGGATCGAACTAGAGGTACTGCGCGTCGACGGCGGGATCACCGCCAACGAACTTTGTATGCAGATCCAGGCCGACATTCTCGACGTCGAAGTCAGCCGGCCAGTAGTGCCCGAAACGACCTGCTTGGGTGCGGCGTATGCGGCCGGACTTGCGGTTGGCTTCTGGTCCGGAACTGATGAGTTGGAGGCGAACTGGGCCGAGTCCAAGCGGTGGACCCCAACGTGGACGGACGAACAGCGCGAACACGGCTACCGCGACTGGAAGAAAGCCGTTGATCGCACCCTGAACTGGGTTGAGTGAGATCGGCCACGCTGGGCGGCGGCGATTCGCCACAACTAGTTGAAAACTGATTGACTGAGGTTATGCGTCCGGTTGCTCTCTCACCTGAATTTCGTGAAAAGTCCCTCAAAGCTCTCGCGGCCGAACCGCTCGACATCCTCGTTATCGGTGCCGGAGTGGTCGGTGCTGGCGCCGCCCTAGATGCGGCCACCCGCGGACTAAGCGTCGGGCTGGTTGAGGCTCGCGATTTCGCTTCAGGCACCTCGAGTCGCTCAAGTAAACTCATTCACGGCGGACTGCGTTACCTAGAAATGCTCGATTTTCGCCTCGTCGCCGAAGCATTGGCTGAGCGCAGTCTGCTGATCGAAAAACTCGCGCCGCACCTGGTCAAACCAGTGCCGTTCCTTTACCCGCTGACCCACCGTGGTTGGGAGCGGTTCTACGCCGGCGCGGGCGTCGCGTTGTATGACTCGATGGCGATGCTGTCAGGGCGCTCGCGCGGGGTCCCCGGTCACCGACACTTGACCCGCACCGGCGCTCGCCGGCTAATGCCAGCGTTGCGAAAGGACGCCCTGATCGGCGCCCTGCACTACTACGACGGTCAAGTTGACGACGCCCGCCACACGATGATGTTGGCGCGCACGGCCGCCGCCTACGGCGCCCACGTGGCCAGCCGTACGCGCGTAATCGACCTGCTGCGCGAAGGTGATCGAGTCGTCGGCGCCCGAGTGAGGGACCTCGAGTCTGGGCAGGAATTCGATATCGCCGCCAAACAGGTCGTGAACTCCACTGGCGTTTGGACCGACGAAACGCAGTCGTTTGCCGGCGAACGCGGCCAGTTCCATGTCCGGGCCAGCAAGGGAATCCACTTGGTGGTACCCAAGGATCGGATTCGTGGCAACGCGGGACTGATTTTGCGGACTGAGAAGTCGGTGTTGTTCGTTATTCCGTGGGGTCGGCACTGGATCATCGGCACGACTGACACCGACTGGGATTTGAACAAGGACCATCCGGCGGCCAGCCGAACCGACATCGAGTACCTGCTCAAGCACGTGAACAAGGTGCTCGTTGAGCCGCTAACCCCAGACGACGTCGAGGGCGTTTTCGCTGGCCTGCGTCCACTTCTTGCGGGCGAGGACGAAGCCACCAGCAAGCTTTCGCGCGAGCACGCGGTGTCCACTTCGGTCAAGGGCCTAGTGGTGATCGCCGGCGGTAAGTACACGACCTATCGGGTGATGGCCAAAGACGCGATCGACGCGGCCGTCCAGCAGATGGAGTCGATGCTCGATCGGCGAGTGCCGCGCTGCTGCACCGATGAGGTGCCGCTGTTGGGCGCCGAGGGTTATGAAGCGATGTGGAACCAACGTCACGCCTTGGCGGAGCGGCACGGTGTTGGCGTCGGCCGAATCGAACACCTGCTGAATCGCTACGGTTCACTAGCTGTCGAGGTTTTCGACCTGATGGTGCAGCGACCCGAACTAGCCGAACCGTTGGCCGGAAACGACGACTATTTGCGCGCCGAGGTCGTCTACGGCGTCACCCACGAGGGCGCGCGGCATTTGGACGACATCTTGGCTCGCCGAACCAGGCTTTCGATCGAAACCTTTGGTCGTGGCACCGACAGTGCGGCCGAAGCCGCCTCGTTGATGGCCGGCCCGTTGGGCTGGTCGACTGAGCAGCGCGATCTCGAAGTCGAGCACTACAAAATGCGGGTCGCGGCCGAACGCGAAAGCCAGACAATGGTCGACGATGAGACCGCCGATGCGGCCCGAATGGGCGCGCCCGACGTGGTGCCGATCCTGCAGGACTGAGTCGGCCGCTCGAAAGCCCGGCAACAGTTGTGTTGCACTCGGTAGGATCCTTCGAGTGTCGAGCGCGCGTGAACTGTCAACCGACCTCGTAGATTTGGAACTCGGCAATGGTCCGGTTGGTGAGGCCGAATCGAAGCCCTCAAGTCCCAGTACTCGGGTGCTTGGCCGAGTCCGCGACTTCGGTCGCCCGCCACGCATCATGGGTTTGGATGTGGCCCGCGGGCTCGCCGTTTTGGGAATGGCTGCGGCGCATATGGCGCAGGTCCCGACTCTGCACTGGTCCGACCCAGCCACTTGGGGTGGGATCGTTACCGGTCGGTCGGCGATCCTGTTCGCAGTGTTGGCGGGAATCTCGGTCTCGCTTACCAACGGACGCACCAAGTTGCCGAGTGCGGCCGACCTGCCGCGGCTACGACTGAAGTTGCTTGGCCGCGGCACCGCGATCTTCCTAATCGGGATTGCACTCGAACTCCTCAACACTGGCATCGCAGTCATTCTTGGCGTTTACGGGCTGCTCTTCATCGCGGCAATTCCGTTCCTTCGATTTCGGGTGCGACACCTATTCATCGCGGCTGCCTGTTTCGCGCTCGCGGGCCCAGCATTACTCGCAGTGCTCAGCGTCCTCAGCCTGAGCGCCCAGGGTCCGGCGTTGAACATCTCGCTGTTCGGCACCTATCCGCTGCCCGCTTGGTTGGCGCTGATGCTACTTGGGATGGCGCTCGGCCGGTTGCGTATCGATTCGCTTAAAGTCGCGTCTTGGGTCTTGCTGGGCGGCATCACCTTGGCGGTTTCCGGTTATGCCGCGGGTGCGGCCGTGGCCGAGGAGCTGGGCTTCGAGCACAGCGCGGATTCGTCTCCGGCCGGCGGGGATTCTGGCTCGAAAGACTTGAAATTAGTGCCCGGCGAGCAGGTCGACGCGAGCGGTATGGAATGTGAAGTAGTGCCGGGCGAATGGATAAGTTGCGCGCCACCGGCAATCGCAGAATCTCAAACCAATGGCACCGGCGGTGCCTACCTGTCCAGTCTGACTGCGGGCAACCCAAGGCAGCAGATCCTCTCGCGTTCCTTGTCAGTCGCCGAACACTCTGGCGGCACTTTTGAACTGATCGCCTCGGGCGGTTTCGCGCTCGCCGTTATCGGCGCCTGCCTGCTGCTGGCCCGGCCGTTGCGCTGGGTCCTTATCCCGATCGCTGCGCTGGGCTCCATGCCGCTTACGACGTATGCGGCACACATCGTCGTTTATGTCGTGCTCGCCGGCCAACCTCTCGGGGAGTTCCCGAGCGGGTTAGCCACCTGGGCTTGGGTGAGCGTCGGTCTGGTCACAGGTGCGACCGTGTGGGCAATGACGTTGGGGCGCGGTCCGCTCGAACGGCTCGTCGCTAGGTCGGCCAACTGGATGGCTCGGGGCGCCTGAAGTTCGCGGCACTTCGAACAATGGTCGCCGCCGGTGGCCGTGTGCAATACGCTCGGCATTGGCTAGGTTGAACGACTATTGGGCATCCTTTGTCCGGTGTTACGCGAGGGGTTGGGCGCCGTGGAAATAGTCATGTTGGTCGTCGCTGGATTGGCGAGTACGGCCGTCGTGTGGACGCTCCTGTCCGCCCGGCTTGAGAGGTTCAACATCTCCGCTCCGATGTGGTTTGTGGCCGTCGGGTTCTTGCTCGTGAGTTTTCCCAGCGGACTCGACGTGGGGATTGCGAACGAGGGCTTGCGGCAGATGGCCGAGATCGCGCTGGCCATCGTGCTGTTCAGTGATGCCGCCCGGGTGAATATCACTGACTTGCGCCGCGATGCGGGCCTGCCGATTCGGTTGCTCGTGGTGGGTCTGCCGTTGACCATTGGGCTGGGCACGCTCGTCGCGCATTTCGTCTTTCCGTCGCTTAGTTGGTGGGTTTGCGCGGTCATCGGCGCGGCAGTAGCGCCAACGGACGCGGCCCTCGGGGCGGCAATCATTGAGGACGAGCGAGTTCCTGAGCGGATCCGCCGCGTCCTGAACGTGGAGAGTGGCCTGAACGACGGCATCGCCACCCCGTTCGTGAAGTTTTTCTTGGTCGCGGCCGTTGCCGGCACGGCCTTGGAAGTCGAGTCCGAGGGCGGTGCGCTGCTGGAGTTGGCAGTGGGTGTGGCCGGCGGTGCCGCGATTGGGTTCGTCGCCGCCTGGCTACTACAGCGGGCACGTGATCACGGTTGGGTCGCGGCCTCCTACCGCGAGGTTGGCGTGGCGGCGGTCGCGTTCTTGGGCTACGCCGCCGTAATCGAGATCGGCGGAAATGGCTTCGTTGGCGCCTTCGTAGCGGGCATTGCTTTCGGTGCTGCCACCCGCGACGAACTTGAGGAGTCGTTGGCGTTCACTCACGACCTAGCCGAACTTGCCTCACTGGTGGTGTGGTTCATGTTCGGCGCGGTGATGCTGCCATTCCTGCGACATGCGCAGTGGCAGGATTTCCTGTTTGCGGCCCTAGCCTTGACTGTGGTGCGGATGTTGCCGGTGGCGCTGGTTCTTATTGGCAGCAAACTCGACCTAGCCACGGTAGGCGTGATCGGTTGGTTCGGCCCGCGCGGCCTAGCTTCGGTCGTCTTCGCCCTGCTTGCAGTGGAAGGACTGGCCCCCGCCGACGGGGACCGAGTGGTCAGCATTATCACCGCGACCGTGCTACTGAGCGTCGTGCTGCATGGCGCCACGGCAGCGCCGATCAGTGCGCGCTACGGCGCGACCCACTCGACGGTTTGAACCGAAGCAGGCCGCCAGGGTTTGGTCGCGTCGTGCCGAATTCGCCACCGACACGAGCAAGAGCTACCAATCGCAGCAGAAAAAGAGATAGCCCGAACCTGAATTTTGTGGGTTCGGGCTATCCCGATGTTTTGAGACATCACCTTGGGGTGCCTGAGTAGCACGTTTGGCGACTCTGCCCCAAGACGAAAACTCTGGTCAACCGCCTGAATCGCGGGGTCTACGCGGTCTCGCGGCGGCCCAAGAGTGCTTCTCCGAGGGACGATAGCGGCCCTGTTGTGGGGACTGTCGAGACGACTCAAACTTTTCTCACCGCCGTTGCTGTGGAGGCGCTCGTCGGCGACTACCTGGCCGGGATGGGCGTGAGGGCTCTCGCTGAGAGGTACGGCATCCACCGCGCCACGGTGTTCTCCCACCTTCGCCGCAGCAACGTACCGAGTCGCCGACCAGGGCTGGGCGTCGACGAGAAGGCGGAGTCCGTGCGCCTGGCGCGAGCAGGCGTCTCGATGCGTGCGATCGGACCACGAATGGGTGTGGACCGCAAGGCAGTGCGGGCGTCCCTCGTCGAGGCGGGGCTCATCGTGGACGATCCCAGCGAACGCCCATAGACATCTTCTGGGCGGCTCAGTTCCACCGTCCGGGCCAGTGAGCGCGTGCGCACCTCGTCGGTATCGAACGCCGAGAGGAATCGACGAGGTCTGGGCTGAGTGACCGCGCAGACGACGAGCGAACCGCGCGGATGGCGCTGTCCAAGCTCGTCGAGCCCAACGATCCGGTGACCGGTCGAGTCATGAATAGACTCGGGGCGATGGAGACCCTCCGCCTTGCTGAGCGCGACGGCGCGGTGGTGGGTCTCAGCGCCGTTGACGCGCAGGTCTGTCGCGACCACTTCGATGCACCTTCGGCGAGGGACATCGCCGCCCGTCTCGACCAAGCTCAGCAGTCAGGCATCCAGGTTCTCTTCCCAGGCGACGTAAACTGGCCCGTCGCCCTCAACGACCTTGGCGATCTCGCTCCCTGCGTGTTGTGGACGGGCGGTGCCTCGTCGTTGCTCTCCCGCCCGTTGCAGGCCTTCGTAACGATCACCGGGTCACGCGCATCCACGTCTTACGGCGACCATGTTGCTCGCGAACTCGCCGCTTCGAAGGCCGCGGATGGACGAGTGTTCGTCGCTGGTGGCGCGTACGGCATCGAAGGCGCTGTCCACCGAGCGACCCTGGCATCCGGTGGCGACACGATGGGCTGTGTTCTCTAGACAAGAGACATCATCCCAAGTCAGGGGCGCATTCGCTAACCCGCCTCCGACCGCCGCCACACCCCATGAAAGCGCAACGCTAGTGACTCGAACGGGCGACGATGGTCGGGCCTGACCGAGGCACCTGCCTCGCCTCAAGGCGTCGGGTTCGCTGTTATCGTTCGCCGAGGTCAGACGCCACGGCTGGCAGATCGCCGCCCACCGCTCGGCCCCTTCCCGTGAATCCTGAGACCGCGTCCCAGGCGCACACCGCGAGGATGACGAGGACGACACTCCGGGCCCAGGTCAGGAGGCCGCTTTCGGCGTCTAGACGTGCGATGAGCTGCGGATCGAGGATGCTGAGGTTCCATAGCGCCCACCACCACCATCCAGCGAAGGCGGCGTCGAGGATCGCGTTGACGATGGCGAGTGTCGGGGTCCAGCGTCCTCGTGCGTAGCGGATCACGCTACTAATCGCGGATGCGGCCAGTAGCACGATCAGCACGGAAACACTGATCGTCCATGCGGAGGTGTTCAGGATTGACACGTCCTCCAGGCTGAGAAGTGACGACAACAGTGCGATTAGGAACACGTTGAGGATGACGCCGCCGATGGTGGCTATGAGGCTGAACTGTCGGTCCACTATCGCAGTGGCAGGAAGGCACTTCACGCTCCACCGATCAAGCGGTCCGAGGTCGGAGGGCTTCGTGTCCGGACTGCGTTCGACGATGATGAACCCGACCGTGGACCAGACCGCCACATTCAGCGCGACGATCAGGGCCACCACGAGTCCCGACCAGAGCGCATCCAGCGCAGGCTCCCCGACAAAGAGGCGCAACGCAACGGTACCGGCCCCAACAAACACCGGGAGCGTCCACAGCAGCCACTTCATCAACCGCAGCCAGGCGAGGTAGTAGTCCGGGCCGATCAGCCACAGTGGCCGGTGGGAGTACTCCGCGGCGAGGCGTGCCGGTTCACCAAGGCCATTGAGTACAGCCCGTTCTGCCGCATCGTGTGTCTGTCCGTAAGCGACCTTTTCGTCGATGGCATCCTCGATTGCTACCTTGAGCTCTGCCTGGATGTCTTCGCGGTGTGCTTCGGGGATCAACCGAAGCACCGACGCGACATAGCGATCCGTCAACGTGGTCATGATCCGCTCCCTTCTTGGAATTTCTGCAATGCTGTCCAGATCGCCGTCCAGTCGTTAACTAGGCCGTCAGCCGCCTCTGCGCCCGCGTCGCTGACGCGATAGAACCTGCGTGGCCGGGGCTCTTCTGTAACCCACACGCTTTCGAGTAGTCCCTGCTTCTCCAGTCGTCGTAGCAGCGGATACAGGGTGTTCGCATCGGTTTCCACACCGGCCGCTGCGAGCGTTTTCAGGAGCGCGTACCCATAGTCGGGTTCTCGCTGTAGCGCCAGCAGGCACGCAAGTACCAACGATCCCCTTCGCAACTCCTGGCGGAGGTTCGCTGACACCCCTGGATCTATCATGTGCGCGACCTATCTACTGTGTGTCACACACTATACACGAGTCGCCACCATCCTGCAGCGGCAACCGGCAGCGATAGACCGCACAGAGTTTGTGCGGAATCGAGTGGTGAGTCCTCATCTGCTGATGCCGCCGAGCGCCCGAGGCTCGGCGGGGCTTGGCTCACACGAACCGGGGCTTCGATCAGCCCGCACAGATGTACGGGGAGATCGGCGACCTGCCGCCGTGGATTCGGTCGCTGCGGCAGGTGCTCGATTGCGTCTACCGGTCACGAATAGGTTGCGAACGGTTCCATCTAGCTTGAGTGCGCCTTCCTGGGGCGCCTGTTCGGGGCTGAAAATGGGGTCCGGCCGTCCGGTTGACATCGTTGTTTCTGTGGTTCGTTGAGGCTGTGATCTAGACGGATGGTGGGAGCCGTGTGATGGGCACATTCATTGTCGTCAGCCACCGCGAGGTGGATGAGCACGCGGCTTAGATTCGTTGTCGAGCCTGCGCAGTTTCCCCGGGCGGTCGTGTCGTTGAGGACGCTGATCGGAAGGGGAACGTTGATGTTCACGCAGTCTGAGGACGAGGAGCAGATCGTCGAGAGGCTCCTGGCGCGCGCGTGCATCAAACTGTCCGTCGTCGCCAGCGATATCTTCGGTGTCTCCGGGCGGGAGTTGATGGCCGCGCTCATCGCAGGGGGGCAAGACCCACGGATGCTCGCGCGGATGGCCCGCTCCCGGATGCGCAAGAAGATCCCCGCGTTGGAGGAAGCACTCGTGGGACACTTCGACGAGCATCACCGGTTCCTGCTGGACACGATGCTGGCCCGGGTCGATCAGATCGACGCCGACATCGTCGTGGTCGATGAGAAGATCGACGGGTATTTGACCCCTCTAGCTGACGCGGCCGACGCCGGCGCGGTCAAGACGAACACGTTCCTGGGCGCCCGCTACCGGTGCCCGGCAAGGTGCTGCGTGAATGAAAGCACTCGTCGCCTGAACCGGCCGATCAACCCGACAATCCCGGTTCTGTAGGGAGCATTCGGCCCGCCTGGTCAACACCCATTTTCGGATTAGTTTCGTTGAGGCGTTCGATGCCGCTGAGGAGCAAGTCGAGGGCGAACTCGAATTCGGCGTCGTCGTCGCAGGCGAGGCCTGCGTGGGGAGAAGTTGTGGCCATCCGAACAATTGCGGGGTAGGACTCCGCGAAATCGGCCATGGCTCGCGCGCGTTCTTCCGGATCATCCGGAGGCTTTGGCGTCGGGAGTACGTCACGGGTAAAACCCCACATGCGTGTGCTGAGCGCGTGCATCGAATGGTGCACCAGCTCGGGCGAGAGTCCACCATCGAACATCAGCGCCATGAGTGAATCCATATGAGCGAGCACCGCAGGTGTCGCCAGCGGCCGCGATTCGATGGCATCCCTAGCCCAGGGGTGCCGGACCAGAACCCGGCGGGCCGCGAGGATGCGGGCTCGGACGGCATCTGCCCAGTCGTCGGCGGGAGGTGTCGATGCGATCTCCTCGAGCACGCGATCGAGCATCTCGTCCACCAATTGTGATCGGTTGGCGATGTGTTTGTAGAGCGCCATTGGTGTGACGTCGAGTTTTTCGGCCACGTTACGCATGCTCGTGCCCTCTAGTCCGTGGGCATCGGCAAGGTCGATCGCCGTGTCGATAACACGAACTCGATCTAATCGTGGGCGGCCCGAACGAATTGACATGTATACACCGTACACTTATTCTTCCTGAATAAGTATACGCCGTATACCAGTTGAGGAGTAACACGATGGATCACACGCAACGTCGTCTCGCCGGAGCCGCCGGCATCCTTTATTTCGTCACCCACGTCAGTTCCGTCGCTGCGGTAGCCGCCTATGGCACTGGCTCAGCGATCGGTGGCGTGACCCTTGAGTTCGTGCTCGCTATCAGTTGCGTCGGGACTGGAGTCTTGTTGTGGGCGTTGTTGCGCGAATATGGGCCGGCACGCTCGGCAACGTTCGCGCTGCTTCGCGCGGTGGAGGCCTCCGTCATCATCGCGGGAACGCTCCCCATGCTCGCGACCACGCTTGTCGCACGAAGCGAAGAAAGGTTCACAGTTGCCGCCTCGGCCATGCATGCGGCAGCGTTCCTCCTCGGCCAGGGGCTGATCATCAGCGTAAACACGATCGTTCTCGGTTGGCTTCTCTGGGAATCTCGTGCGGTACCACGTCCGTTGGCGATACTGGGGGTCATTGGTGGGATCGTCGTGCTGACCAGTAACAGCGCACAACTCTGGAACGTCATTGCGCTGAACGGTGTTGTTGCTGCGATCGCCGCCATTCCAATCTTCGCTTTTGAAATCTGGCTCGCGGTCTACCTGATAACGGTGGGATTGCGGGTGAGACGAACGCCGAAATTGGCTTCGAGGACAGGTGCGCTGCCCGCGCCATGAGGGTACTTGCGTGGGCGAAGAACCCGAGTCGCATTGGGGACCAGTTGCTCGTGTCCGCTGCCATCGCCTCGGTCGTCATGGTCGTTGTCGTGCCTGAAAAAATTGCCGAGGCATCGGTGGGAACCAGCGTCGTATCGACCAGCACACTCCCGATTCTGGTGAACAGAGGTTTCGAATCTTGGATCGCTTCGGGGTCGTCAACACCCGCAGTCGAGTTACAGGTGGCCGCAAAGTTTTGGTGCATCTTTCACGTAGCTAAGTTGGCGGTAGCGACAGTGTCTTTCGTCGTGTTCGCGCTGCTCCTACGACGGCTATGGAAAACGTACGTTCTAGCGGCTGCCTCTCACCGTCGGTCGCTTTCCGCATTCGTGATGCCTGCCGTCGCGGCCTGCACAGCTCTGCTGCTGCTCGTCATAATTGCAAACATTCAGGGAAGCTTTGCACCATTGACCTCGGTGTTGAGTTTCCTGCCACGAGATCACACGACGCCAGCGATGGAAGTATTGCAAGATCAACTCGCGTCGGGAGTGCTGACGCCTACATCGCGGTTGCTCCTGAGCGATTTTTGGCTCTTTCATGCTGTAGTCGTCGTGTGTTCGGCGGCGGTTGTCGTCGGCTTGGTTGTTACCGGGCTGCTGGTTTGGATGCGGTGGGCAAATCGCCTGCTTGCCCCAACGTGCGGTATCGCAAGAATTGGGCTCGCGCTGACTGCAAGCGCGGTGTTCATGGGGGTAGTGCTTCTGGCTAACCTCTCGACCGTCCTTGAACCTTTGCCGGCGCTGAGTTCTTTTCTCTCCGGAAGTCTGTGAGTCAAACCAGCAGAGCCAAATCAGTGCATACCGCAGGCAGCATCTCAGCAGGTGCGACGCGGTTGATTAGTCACGCGGTTGCTTGGTCAATGGAAAAGATTCAGGTTTGAACTTCAGCTAGGAGTCGACCGCCTAGCTGAAGTTCAAACCTGACCAATTTGGGGTGGATGACGGGACTTGAACCCGCGACCACCGGCACCACAAGCCGGGGCTCTACCAACTGAGCTACACCCACCATGTGCGCTCTTTCAGCGCAGCGCGATGAGTCTACCGGACGGCGGTCGCTGCGCTTATGCCGGTGTGACACCTGCGGTGATCTCGGCCGCAATAGCGCGAGCGGTTTCGGTGTCGATGCCCGGTTCGGCCTGGAAAACTGCGCGGCGATAGTAGCGAAGTTCGTCGATGCTCTCGCGAATGTCGGCCAGCGCGCGGTGGGCGCCGCCCTTTTCGGGTGAGGCGAAGTACGCCCGCGGGAACCAATGGCGCGACAGCTCTTTGATCGAAGAAACGTCAATGACGCGATAGTGCAGCCATGACTCCAGTTCGGTCATGTCACGAGCGAGGAAGGCGCGGTCGGTGCCAATTGAGTTGCCGGCCAACGGCGTCTTGCCCGGCTCTTTGGCGAATTCGCGGACGTAGTCGAGCACCTGCTCTTCAGCCTCGCGCACCGAGATGCCGCCGGCGAGTTCCTCGATCAATCCAGATGAGGTGTGCATCTTGGTGACGACCTCGTTCATCTGATCGAGGGCGGCCTGCGGCGGCTTGATAATCAGGTCCACCCCTTCGCCAAGGACGTTCAGGTCGTAATCGGTAACCAGCGCCGCAATTTCGATCAGCGCATCTGCCTCCAACGAGAGGCCGGTCATTTCGCAGTCAACCCACACCAACTTGTCATTCACAGGGCCACCCTAGTGGGCGCGACTGACATTGCTGGGCGCAGTTCAGGTGGGCGGCCAAGAAGGGTAGTCTGCGCGGGTAATTTAAAGAGCGCTCTTGGGGGACCTGTGACGGATGATCGGCAAGCTCGAACTGCAAGGGCTGAGCAGATGCGCAACGAGCGCGAAAAGGCTGAACGCCGCCAACGTAACCTGATCTCGGTTGCGATCGTTGCGGTGATCGTGGCGCTGATAGCGGTTGGCGGTTGGGCGGTAAAGAACGCCGCCGACGATAAGGCCGACCTGCCCGTGTCAGCCGCACCGCGAAACCTTACCGACGGTGGGGTCGATTTCCCGGTTGCTGAGGG
>DAONBX010000029.1:0-3392 GCA_035401705.1 Aeromicrobium sp. | reverse complement strand
TGGAGCCCGGCAGACTGGGCCAGCATCATTGCAGCGTTGAAGCAGTAGCCGCTTCGTCAGAACTGAGCCACGTTTTCCGCGCAGGAATTCAGGCGACCACATTGGGCAAGCAGGTAGGCTTCGCGCGTACCGGATCTGCCATTTTTAGGAGCACTCGTGACCAACGATCGTCAGGCCCGCGCCGCGCGCGCCGAAAAGATGCGCAAAGAGCGTGAAAAGACTGAACGCCGTCAACGCAACGTCATCTCCTTGGCGATCGTGGCCGTAGTGGTAGTGCTGATCGGGGTTGGCGGCTGGGCGATCAAGAATGCCGCCGACGAGAACGCCACCCAGACTGAGGTGGTTACTCCACGGAACCTCGTTGACGACGGCGTCCCGTTCCCGGCCACCGGCCAGAAGCAGGCTAATGCGCCGCTCGTAGAAGTATTCGCCGACTTCCTTTGCCCCGCGTGTGGCTCCTTTGAAAAGTTGAGTGGGAGCTTCCTGCAGGAGCAGGCGGCCGCAGGAACCATTGAACTTCGGTTCATGCCGTTCTCGTTCCTGCACAACGGGAGCACCAACGATTATTCGCGTCGCGCAATGAACCTCGGCATGTGCGCGGTTGATGAGCAGGGGGATGCGGCTTTCTGGAAGGTGCATGATGCGTTATTCGCGAACCAGCCGGCCGAAGGTGGCGCTGGTCCTGATGATGCGGCATTGATCAAATTGGCGAACGATGCCGGTGTGACCGGCCTGGACAGTTGCGTTCGGACCGAGAAGTTCGTGCCCTGGGTTGATGAGACCCAGCAGAAGTTCTCGAGCGAGCGTGAAGTCAGTGGAACTCCCACGGTTCACATCAATGGCAAGAACTCCGAAGCTCGGACGCCGCAAGAACTAGCCACTGCCATCGCGGCAGCGACCAAGTAGTTCGCGAAGGCCGAGGGTTTCAGTCATTCAACTAACTGAAACCCTCGGCCTTTTGCGTCGAAACGAAAAAGCGCGCCCGGCAGGATTCGAACCTGCGACCTAGAGATTAGAAGGCTCTTGCTCTATCCAACTGAGCTACGGGCGCCCGGCGTAAGCCTAACGCCCACGAATTCAACCTAGGATTTGCGTCGTGACCATGACATTGCCGCCAAAGGTGGAACGGTACCGCCAACGCGGTCGCACTTTGCTGATCGTTTTGGTGTGGTTGACGGCGGCGGTGGGTCTAGCCGGGGCGGTATTCATTGCCTCCACCAGTGGGTCCTTCACCGGGGCCTCGATGGCGTTGGTTTATGCGCTCATCCCCTTGCCGCTGCTGCTGCTTACCTACTGGTGGCTTGACCGAGTAGAACCCGAACCGTTTCGCTATTTGGCCGCAGCCTTCGTTTGGGGCGCAGTCATCGCCGTGGCAATCGCGCTTCCATTAGAAATCGGCATGTCCAAGTTGGGGATGAGCGAGAACTGGCTGATCGGCTTGGGCGCGCCGGTGGCCGAAGAGTTCGCCAAAGGACTCTTCCTGATCCTCACTCTGATTCGGCTGCGGCGCGTGATCGACGGCGTGCTCGACGGTCTGATCATCTCGGGCATGGTCGCGGTCGGGTTCGCGGCGATGGAAAACGTCGGCTATTACGCAGCCAGCTACCTCGGTTTTGACGCTGAAGTTCCATACACCGGCGTAGAAATGGCGACGGCAACCTTCGTGGTTCGAGGACTAGTCAGCCCACTGGCGCACCCACTTTTCACCGCAGCGATCGGCATCGCGATGGGGGTGGCAGCCCAGACGGCTAGTTCACGGCGACGAAAGTTGCTGATCTTGGCAGGCTTCGCCAGCAGCGTCGGCCTGCACGCCTTGTGGAACGCCTCAATCGTGATCGGCGGGGGAGTGGGCTTCCTGCTGGCCTACATCGTCTTGGGTGGGCTTTTGGTCGGGTTGGGAGTGCTGGCGATCGTGCTGCGCGCGCGCCAACTGGAGATCCTGTCGCGTTCGCTGCTTCACGTTGCTGGCCGCGGTTGGATCCACCCAGCCGAGGTGCCTTGGCTCGTGCGATTCAATCGCCGCAGTCAATGCCGTCAGTTCGCAAAGCGCTACGGGCCAACGGCGGCTGAGGCGGTAAAGCGCTACCAAGTTCTCGCCACCGAGATGGCTTTTGTGCACGACGCAGTGATGACCAAACGAGCCAAACCGAACGGCCGGGAACGGACCTACGAACTGCTCGATCAGATGTGGCATTTGCGTCCATTCCTTAAATTCCCGCCTGCGTTGCCGCCGGGCGTGCGCTGAAACCCCCACGTTTCCGCGCTGATTGTGTGTGCGCAGGTACTCGCCGGTAGGCTTACGCCCATGGATTACCGCGTCAAAGACTTGTCCCTAGCCGAATACGGCCGTAAAGAGATCGAGCTCGCTGAGCACGAGATGCCCGGCCTGATGGCTATGCGTGAGCGTTACGGCACCACCAAGCCGCTCGCCGGCGCGCGGATCGCCGGATCGCTGCACATGACGATCCAGACCGCGGTTCTCATCGAGACCCTTACCGCACTTGGCGCCGACGTTCGCTGGGCGACCTGCAACATCTTCTCCACCCAGGACCACGCGGCCGCTGCGGTCGTGGTGGGCGTGAACGGAACCGAGGAAAACCCGCAGGGCACCCCGGTCTTCGCGTGGAAGGGCGAATCGCTCGCCGAGTACTGGGACGAAGCCGAGAAAGTCTTTGACTTCGCCGAAGGCGGACCGAACGTGCTGCTCGACGATGGCGGCGACATCACCCTGCTGCTGCACAAGGGAGTCGAGTTCGAAAAGACCGGCGTAGTTCCCCCACAGGATTCCACCGACAACGAAGAGTTCAAGGAAGTCCTGCGCGTCCTGGACCGCTCGGTCAAGGCCAGTCCGCAGCGTTGGACGAACATCGCCAAGGACATCCGCGGCGTCTCGGAGGAAACCACCACCGGCGTACTGCGCCTATACGAACGTTTCAAGGACGGCTCGCTGCTCTTCCCGGCGATCAACGTCAACGACTCGGTCACCAAGAGCAAGTTCGACAACAAGTACGGCTGCCGTCACTCGCTTATCGACGGCATCAACCGCGCCACCGACGTCATGATCGGCGGCAAGGTTGCTGTGGTTTGCGGCTACGGCGATGTCGGCAAGGGCTCGGCTGAGTCGCTTCGCGGCCAGGGCGCGCGCGTGATCGTCACCGAGATCGACCCGATCTGTGCGCTGCAGGCCGCGATGGACGGCTACGAGGTAAAGCGCCTTGAGTCCGTCGTCGAGTTTGCGGACATTTTCGTCACGACGACCGGCAACTTCGACATCATTCGGGTCGAGCACTTCGAGAAGATGAAGAACCAGGCCATCGTCGGCAACATCGGCCACTTCGACAACGAGATCGACATGGCCGGCCTCGCGCAGATCCCAGGCATCGTCAAGGACG
>DAONBX010000028.1:0-34678 GCA_035401705.1 Aeromicrobium sp. | reverse complement strand
CAACCGCGCCACGATCGGCAACATGAGCCCCGAATACGGCTCCACCGTCGCGATCTTCCCGCTCGACACCGAGACCACCAAGTACCTCGAACTGACCGGCCGCAGCGCCGAGCAGATCGCCCTAGTCGAGGCCTACGCGAAGGCTCAGGGCCTGTGGCACGACCCCGATCACGAGCCACGCTTCAGCGAATACTTAGAACTCGATTTGTCGACGGTCGTTCCGTCGATCGCCGGGCCGAAGCGTCCCCAGGACCGGGTGATCTTGGCTGACGCCAAGGCAGGCTTCCGCAGCGCGCTGGCCGCTTACGTCGACCACACCGGCGAGCAGGAGACCGGTGATTACGACGAAGCGCTCGACGAGTCCTTCCCGGCCTCTGATCCGCCGGCATCGCACGCCACAGGCAAGACCCCGACCAGGGACGACATGTCTTGCATCCCGACCGACGGCGGCCGCCCGAGCAGCCCGATCGAGGCGACTGTTGACGGCCAGACGTTCACCCTCGACCACGGCGCGGTGACGATCGCCGCGATCACCTCGTGCACCAACACGTCCAACCCGTCAGTGATGATCGGCGCGGCGTTGTTGGCGAAGAAGGCCGTCGAAAAGGGTCTGACGCGCAAGCCGTGGGTAAAGACCACCCTCGCGCCGGGCTCGAAGGTCGTTTCGGACTACTACGACCGGGCCGGACTGACCCCGTACCTGGACAAGCTCGGGTTCAACCTCGTCGGCTATGGCTGCACGACCTGCATCGGTAACTCCGGTCCGCTGATCCCTGAGGTCAGCGCTGCGGTTAACGAGAAGGACCTCGCGGTCGTCTCGGTGCTTTCGGGCAACCGGAACTTCGAAGGCCGAATCAACCCCGACATCAAGATGAACTACCTGGCCTCGCCGCCGCTCGTGGTCGCCTACGCGATCGCCGGCACGATGGACATGGACATCACCACCGAATCGCTCGGCAACGACACCGAAGGAAACCCGGTTTACTTGTCGGACATTTGGCCCAGCCCCACCGAGGTCGAAGACGTGATCCAGCAAGCGATCACCTCAGACACCTTCGGCAAGGAGTACGCCGACGTCTTCGCCGGTGACGAGCGTTGGCAGAGCCTGCCGACCCCAGACGGCGACACCTTCGAGTGGGACGAGAACTCGACCTACGCGCGCAAGGCGCCGTACTTTGACGGCATGGCGCTTGAGCCGTCGCCAGTGACCGATGTTTCGGGCGCCCGCGTACTGCTCAAGTTGGGCGATTCGGTCACCACCGACCACATCAGCCCGGCCGGTGCAATCAAGAAGGACAGCCCCGCCGGCAAGTACTTAATGGAGAAGGGCGTGGAACCACGCGACTTCAACTCCTTGGGTTCGCGTCGTGGCAACCACGAAGTGATGATCCGCGGCACGTTCGCCAACATCCGCCTGCGCAACCAGATCGCGCCAGGCACTGAAGGCGGATTCACCCGCGACTTCAGCACCGACGGCGAAGTCACCACGGTGTTCGACGCCTCGGCGAACTACCAGGCTGCGGGTATTCCGTTGGTCGTCTTGGCGGGCAAAGAATACGGTTCGGGCTCCTCGCGTGACTGGGCCGCCAAGGGCACCGCGCTGCTCGGCGTCAAGGTCGTCATCGCCGAGTCGTACGAGCGGATCCACCGCTCGAACCTCATCGGCATGGGAGTCCTACCGCTGCAGTTCCCGGCCGGTCAGAACGCCGATTCACTCGGTTTGACCGGCGAGGAGACCTTCGCGGTCACCGGCGTCACCGAACTGAACGAGGGCCGTACGCCAAAGACCGTCAAGGTCACCGCCGGCGACGTCGAGTTCGACGCGGTCGTGCGGATCGACACCCCAGGTGAAGCGAACTACTACCGCAACGGCGGCATCATGCCGTACGTGCTGCGTTCGCTGCTCGACTGATCAGTCAAGCTTGGAAATACCGGCCCCGGAGGTGCGAAAGCCCGCCGGGGCCGGCTATTTCGACGTGGACGATCGTGCCCAGAACCGACAGCGACCAGCCGACCGTAGAGATCTCGTCGACTCGAACGGCGCACCACGAGCGACCCGCCAAGGCCGGTCCCCAGTCGGTGTCTTCCCAGTCGCCCAGGGTGAACACGCCGCCGGGCGCCGGAGCGAGTCCGGCGAACGCTTCGGCGAGGAATTCGTCCCCTGCCTCGAGCAGGCTCACGACCAGTGAACTGTTCGGCTCGATTGCCTCGCCAAGGTCTGCGTCCGGGTCGATCATCGCCACGAAACGGCCGGGGGAGCCGTCCACGACTTGCAACGAAGAAACAGTCAAGGCCGCGCGATCGCGCCCGGCTCCAGTCGCCACGATCGTCACCGGCGCCACGAGGCGGCCGCGCAGTTGGCGCAGCGCGTCTTTGGCGCCATCGCGGGGAGTGAACGGGTGTTCAGAATGAATCGTCACCCCTTTACCTTGCCACCTTTTGGTGGCGTGTCGGGCAGGCTCGGTGGGCCTAGATACGATGGGGGAATGGCTTCAGTCCTTAGTGCGGTGACCGGCCCGGCCGACCTTCAAGGTCTGGACGAGGCCGAACTAGCCAAACTTGCGGCCGAAGTCCGCGAATTGTTGATCGAATCGGTGGCCGCCAACGGGGGCCACCTCGGCCCGAACCTTGGCGTCGTCGAACTTACGATCGCGATGCACCGGGTTTTCAACTCGCCGCAAGACAAGTTCGTCTGGGACACCGGCCACCAGGCGTACGTCCACAAGATGCTCACCGGCCGTGCCGGCCAGTTCGCCGACCTGCGCAAAGAAGGCGGGCTGTCCGGCTACCCGAGCCGCGCCGAATCCGATCACGACTGGGTCGAAAACTCCCATGCGTCCACTTCGCTTTCCTACGCGGAAGGTCTCGCCCGAGCCAATACGTTGCAAGGGAAAACTGATCACGTCGTCGCGGTAATCGGTGACGGCGCCCTAACGGGCGGTATGGCTTGGGAAGCGATCAACAACATCGCCGCCGACCGAGACCGCCGGCTCGTGATCGTGGTCAACGACAACGGTCGCTCCTACACCCCGACCGTCGGCGGACTGGCGAACCGGCTCACTGAGATCCGCACGAACCCTCGTTACGAGCCGACGTTGGCCGCGATCAAAGAGAAGATGACCGGCGGCCCGAAAGTCGCCGGTGTCGCCTACGAAGCGCTGCACGCGATCAAGAAGGGCTTCAAGGACGCCATTGCGCCCCAAGGCATGTTCGAAGACTTGGGACTGAAGTACCTCGGACCCGTCGATGGCCACGATCTTCAAGCGGTTGAGCATGCGTTGACGAACGCCAAGAATTTCAACGGCCCGGTGCTGGTTCACGTGCTCACCACCAAGGGTCAGGGCTATGACATCGCGGTCGCCAACGAGGCCGACCAAATGCACCAAGCCCACCCGTTCGATCGTTCGACGGGGGAGGCGAAATCGGTCGCCCCGGCAGGTTGGACCTCGGTGTTTCGCGACGAAATCGTGCGGATCGCCGACGACCGTCCCGACCTCGTCGGCATCACCGCGGCCATGCTCTACCCGACCGGCCTGGACGCCCTCGCCGACAAGTTCCCAGATCGCGTGTTCGACGTCGGCATCGCCGAACAACACGCCGTCACCTCCGCGGCCGGCATGGCGATGGGCGGACTACACCCGGTCGTTGCCGTTTACGCCACGTTCCTAAACCGGGCGTTCGACCAAGTACTGATGGACGTTGCGTTGCATCGCTGTGGCGTGACATTCGTGCTCGACCGCGCTGGCGTCACCGGAGACGATGGTGCCAGTCACAACGGCATGTGGGATCTGTCCTTGATGCAACTCGTGCCCGGTTTGCACTTGGCGGCACCCCGCGACGGCGCGCGGCTACGCGAATTGCTGCGCGAATGTGTCCAGATTTCTGACGGGCCAAGTGTTATCAGGTTCGCCAAGGGGCCAGTTGGCGCCGATATCGAGGCGATAGGCCGCGTCGGGACCGTCGACGTCCTGCGCGCGGACGAGAACCCGCAGGTGCTGCTAGTCGGCGTCGGCACGATGGCTGCGATGGCGCTAGGCGTTGGCGAGGAACTAGCTAAGGCCGGTATCGGTTCGACCGTGGTGGATCCGCGCTGGGTCAAACCATTGGATCCGGCCATCGGCGACTTGGCCGCCACGCATCAACTTGTCGTCACAATCGAAGACAACGGCAAACAAGGCGGAGTGGGTTCGACCGTATTGAGTTTGCTCAGCGATCGCGAGATCGACGTGCCCGTTCAGGTACATGGCGTCGAGCAGGAGTTCCTCGATCACGCCAAGCGCGACGTGATCTTGAAGCGGCTTGGATTGACCGTCGACCAGATCACTGCCAAGGCAATTTCCAGGCTCGGGGAATCAACGACGGAGCAATTGCGTTGACACCGAAGTGGATTTCTCGTAAACGGGCCGAGTCAAAACTCGAGCCAATGCCGTTGATCGTCTCGCTCGACGGTTTCCTAAACGCCGGCTCTGCCGCGCAACTGGCCAGTGAACAGCTGCGCACCGAGGACGCCGAGGTCATGCACGAGTTCGATTTGGATTCGTTCTACGACTACCGCGCCCGGCGGCCAGCGATTACCTTTCGCCGAGATCACTACTGCGACTACACCGAACCGGTTCTGCAGATCACCAAACATAAAGATGTTGCCGGTCGCCCGTACCTACTGCTTGCCGGTCCAGAACCCGATTTCGGTTGGGAGTCTTTCGCGATCGAAACGATCGACATGATCGAAGAGCTCAACGTGAACCTGACGGTTTCACTTGGCGGAATCCCGATGGGTGTCCCGCACACTCGGCCAGCGCTTTTGACGATGCATGGCACTCGTAAGGATCTGGTTGACCGCAAGAATTTCTGGAATGCCGAAGTGACAGTTCCGGCCTCGGCGCAGTCGCTGCTGGAGTACCGGATGGGTCAGCACGGGCTCGACGCGATCGGCTACGTGGTCCATGTGCCGCACTACCTTGCGCAGATCGAATACCCGACCGCTTCGCTGGCACTTCTTGATGCCCTTAGCGTTCGACTCGGTCTTTCGATCGACGTCGAAGAACTCCGGGCCCGTCAGCCTGACTCGATCGTCGAGATCGAACAGCAGATCATCGATCAAGAGGGTGAGTCGGTTTTGGCCGGCTTGGAGCAGCAGTACGACGCGTTTAGCCGAGGCGCTGCCGATTCGCTGTTGGCTGATGACGACAGCCTGCCCACCGGCGACGAACTCGCCGATCAGTTGGAGCAGTTCTTGGCTCGTCAACGCAAGGACGAATCAAACTAGGCGTCGCCGGTGCTGGGCGTGCTGTGTTCGCTAGAATCAGCAGGTGCCTGCATCCATAACTGAAGTCGTAGACCTGCTCCAAGTAGAGCAACTCGAGGTCAACCTTTTTCGTGGCGGTCAGCCCGAAAATTCGAACCTGAAGCGAGTTTTTGGCGGCCAAGTCGCCGGCCAGGCGGTCATGGCCGCGCAGCGCACCATCAAAGACGACAAGATCTTGCACTCGCTGCACGTCTACTTCGTCCTTGGCGGCGACCCGAGCATTCCGATCATCTACGACGTCGAAAATGTCCGCGACGGTCGCTCATTTGCCACCCGCCGCGTTGCCGCGCGCCAGCATGGTGAGGTCATCTTCTACATGACCGCGTCGTTCCAGCGTCCCGAAGAAGGTTGGGAGCACCAAGACCAGATCCCGCAGACGCCCGGGCCTGAAGAGGCCACGCCGATGGTCGACCTGGTCAAGTACATCAGCCCTGACGGGGTCGAGCAGTGGAAGAAGGAGTGGGGTGGGTTCGATATCCGCTATGTCGGCGATCCGCGTCCCGAGGACGACCCCAGTCGCCAGTTCACGCCGGTCGTGCAACGGATGTGGTTCCGCGCCGATGAGCGACTGCCCGACGATGACTTGCTCCACCGTGCAGCTTTCACTTACTACAGCGACTTCAGTCTCTTGGGCGCCTCGTTGGTCCCTCACGGACTACTTATCAGTTCGCCGAAGGTCCAGCCTGCGTCGCTAGACCACGTGATCTGGTTCCACCGGCCGTTTCGGGCTGACGAGTGGCTGCTTTATGACCAGTCGTCGCCGTCGGCCTCCGGGGCGCGTGGCCTCAGTACCGCTCACGTTTTTACCGAGAACGGAACTCTGGTCGCGACCGTGGCTCAGGAAGGGCTAATTCGCCCTACCCGCGCCCCGAAGGACCGCTGAACGTCAGACGGGCGAAACTCGCCCTACCACGTGCGGCGCTGACGAGCGGGCGTCTTGAACACCGAAGGTGGTCTTCTTGCCCTTGGTGGTGCTGCCGAAGACGACCGTGCCGGGAAGCAGAATCGGCTTCTTGAACTCGACGTCGACCGTGAACGACTCGGGCAACTTGTCCGAGATCGCAGCCAAGCAGTGCGCCTTCGTCCACATGCCGTGGGCGATCTGGCGCGGGAAACCGAACGCCTTTGCCGTCAACGGGTACAGGTGAATCGGGTTCCGGTCGCCAGAGATCGCGCCATAGCGCCGGCCCAAGTCGTCACCAAGGTTCCAGTGCACGTCGCCTGCTGGCGGCTCGACGCCGGCAAGTGGCGCCGGAGTCGGCTCGTCGCCGCCGTTGCGACTGCGGAACAGCACCGTCATGGACTCGTCCCAGACCAACTCGCCACCGATGTGCGCTTCGGAAACGAGGTTGATGAGTCGGCCCTTTGGATGCGGCTCGTTCGACTCGGTGCGAAGGGAAAGTTCGTAGATCTCTTCGCGACCAATCGGCCGGTACTGGGTGATGCGGTTGCGCAAGTGAACCGCACCCAATGGCGGAAACGGGAACGACGTGTCCGTCATCATCGTTAGGTGCAGCGTGTGCGCCGCGATGTGCGGGTACGTGGCCGGCAAGGTGTCGGCCCGAGCGAAACCACAAACCTCGTTGTAGCGATCGAGGTGGGCCAGATCGGTAGCAACCCGCGTGCGCTTGAGCACGGTAGTCGGCAGGCCGCCGGTCTCGTGCTTGATGCCCGGCAGGCCGCCGACGATCGGAATCGCCGGCAGCGCAGCCTTGAGCATCAGTGGCAAGCCCGCTGGCGCGGACTCAAAGATGCGAGTGTCGGTCATCTCAGGCGCCCAAGAAGCCCTGGCCACAAACGCGGACAACGTTGCCCGAGATCGCAGCCGAACCCGGGTGGCTGTACCAAGCGATCGCCTCGGCGACGTCGACCGGCTGACCGCCTTGGGAAAGCGAGCTCAACCGACGACCGGCTTCGCGGATACCCAGCGGCATCGTCTTGACCATGTCGGTCTCGATGAAACCGGGGGCGATGGCGTTGACGGTGATGCCCTTGGCGGCCACCTGCGGGGCGAGCGCCTGCACGAAGCCGATGACGCCGGCCTTGGCCGTGCCGTAGTTGGTCTGGCCGTTGTTACCGGCGATACCAGCGATCGACGAGATGCCGATAATGCGGCCGCCCTCGCGGATCAGGCCCTTGTCTAGGAGGTGTTCAGTGATCCGCTGCGGGGCGCCAACACTGATGTCGACGACCAAGGACCAGTTTTCGGACTTCATGTTCTTCAACCGCTTGTCGCGGGTGATGCCAGCGTTGTGGACGATGATGTCCACGCCGTCACCCAGTCCGGCAGCGATCGTCTCAGCAGCGTCGTCGGCAGTGATGTCGGCAACGATGGACGAGCCACCGAGTTCGGCCATCAACTTGTCCAGATCGCCCTGAAGTGGCGGAACATCCAAACCGATGATGGTGGCGCCGTCGCGGTGCAGGGTCTTGGCCATGGCCGCACCCAGACCGCGCGAAGCACCCGTGACCAAGGCGACTTTGCCGGCGAGCGGCTTGGCCGGATCGGCTGCAGCAGTGGCGGCGACTAGGTCGGTGGTGCCGAGGCGCACGACCTGGCCGTCAACGAAGGCCGATTTGGCCGAAAGCAGGAAGTCAAGGCTCGAGGCGATGGCGTCCTTGGATTCGGGGGTGACATAGACGAGGTTGGCCGTCGCGCCGCTGGCGCCGACTTCCTTGCCGAGCGAACGGACGAAGCCTTCGAGGCCGCGCTGGGCGATGGCCGCACCAATGGTTTCGGTGCGTTCGGGCACGAGGCCGATGACGATGATCTTGGCGCTGCGGGCGAGGCTGCGCAGAACAGGGGTGAAGAACTCCTGGATGGCAACCGTGCCGGCGGCACTGTCGATGCCCGAGGCGTCAAACACCAAGCCCTTGTAGCGGCGGCCATCGGCGCGCACTGTGGTCGAGTCAATTCCAGAAGCCTTCAAATGACCCGCGAGCGAATCGGACACGAGCCCCGAACCGCCAACGAGTACGGGGCCGTCTACGAGGTCGCCGCCACGGTAGCGATCGAGTTCCGGCGGGTTTGGCAAACCCAAGTTCTTGGCCAGAAACTGACCGACCGGGTTCTGAATCATCGACTTATAACGGTCGCTCATCGCGGGATGTGTCCTATCTCTCGGGAAGTCTCGGATACCATCGGTATCTGAAAGCGTTAGGCTGACTCTAGCCTGCTCGACAGCGCCACGGCAAAGAAAGCGACGAACGTCGCATATGAAAGGTTTCACATGGCTGAGAAGACCACTAAGAACGCAACCAAGTCCAAGACCGAATCGGTTCGCCGCGTCGGCGTCATCGGTGGCAACCGTATCCCATTCGCTCGCTCGAACACGGTCTACTCCCAAGCGTCCAACCAGGAGATGCTGGCCGCCGCGCTTGAAGGACTTGTAGAGCGTTTTGACCTCGAAGGTGTGAAGGTCGGCGAAGTAGTCGCCGGCGCCGTCCTCAAGCACAGCCGCGACTTCAACCTGACCCGCGAAGTTGTGCTCGGTTCGAAGCTTTCACCCGAATCGCCGGCCACTGATCTGCAGCAGGCATGTGGCACCGGCCTGCAGGCCGCGTTCCAGGTGGCCAACAAGATCGCACTCGGCAAGATCGAGAGCGGCATCGCCGGTGGAACCGATACGACCTCCGATGCGCCGCTGGCTGTCAACGACAAGCTTCGCAAGATCTTGATCGAGGTCAACCAGGCCAACGCCAAGGGTGACAAGAAGAAGGTCATCAAGTTGCTCGGCAAGATTCGCCCGGGTTACCTCGCACCGGACCAGCCGCGCAACGTTGAGCCGCGCACCGGACTTTCCATGGGCGACCACCAGGCGATCACTACGAACGAGTGGGGCATCACCCGCGAAGCCCAAGACGAACTCGCTGCGCGCTCGCACCAGAACCTCGCCAAGGCTTGGGACGAAGGCTGGCAAGACGATTTGGTTTCGCCGTTCGCCGGCGTTGAGAAGGACACCCACCTTCGTCCCGATTCGACCGTCGAGAAGCTGGCCAAGTTGCGTCCAGTCTTCGGCAAGAGCCTCGGCGATGCGGCCACGATGACTGCTGGCAACTCGACCCCGCTGTCCGACGGCGCATCGGTCGCGCTTTTGGCCTCCGAAGAAGAAGCCAAGCGTCGCGGCTGGGACATCAAGGCGTTCCTCGTTGACTACGAAACTGCCGCAGTCGACTACGTAAACGGTGGCGAAGGCCTACTGATGGCGCCGGCCTACGCCGTGCCGCGGATGCTCGCGCGTCAGGGTCTGTCCCTGCAGGACTTCGACTTCTACGAAATCCACGAAGCGTTCGCCGGTCAGGTGCTGACCACGCTCGCCGCTTGGGAAGACGCCGACTTCTGCAAGGACAAGCTCGGTTTGGACGCGCCGCTCGGTTCGATCGATCGCAGCAAGCTGAACGTCAAGGGCTCCTCGCTCGCGGCCGCTCACCCGTTCGCCGCAACCGGCGGCCGGATCATCGCGAACCTGGCGAAGTTGCTCGAAGAGAAGGGCTCAGGCCGTGGCTTGATCTCCATCTGTGCAGCCGGTGGCCAAGGCGTCGTTGCGATCCTCGAGCGCGACTGAGGCTAACTACTAGCTAACTGAGAACGCGGGTTCGGTGACCTAGTCACCGAACCCGCGTTCTTAGTTGACGCTGTCTTTGATCAAGCTTTGTCGTTCGGCATCAGCATGCCGAGGATTGCTCGCTTGGCGACGTTTACGACGTCGGGCATCGGCAAGTGATCCATCGTCGGCAACCCAGAGTTGAGCTCGCGAATAGACAGTTGGAAGGTCACGAGGTTCAGTACGCCCAAGCCTTGGGTGTACATGATGTTGGTGACCAGTTCAGGGTCTTCAACATCGAAGGTGCCGTCTTCGTTTCCTTCGATGATCGCCGCAGTTACCTGGGCGAAGCAGCGGTTGATCACCTCGCCCAACTCGGTGAGGCGTTCAACGCTGATCTGTTCGAGCAGTTCGCTGCCGCGTTGGCGCAACAGTGATTGGGCGCAGTCCACGAAGGCTGGGTACTTCGCGCCGTAAATGAAGAACTCATCGGTGATCGCCATTAAGCGGTCAGTTGGAGGCTTACCGGACGTCCCGACTTCATTTAGTCGAACCTCGAGCTCGGTCAGGTACTCCACCAGCGTCATCGCGAAGAGCTCTTCCTTCGTGGTGAAGTGGCGGTAGATGATCGCTCGGTTGATCCCCACCGCGCGTGCGATGTCGTCGATCTGGGCTTCGCGCATTCGCCGCTCGTCAAAGAGTTTGCGGGTTGCTTCGAGGATTTCGCGGGTCCGTTGTGCCCGGCGCTCGACGGTGGCCATAAGTGAAAGCCTACCGTTATCGATCGTTGACGGCTCGGCTGTACTTCTTACCGCGAGTCGCCTTTGCGGCTAGGGTGCCTTCATGGCGAAACTGGACGTTCGAAATAGGCTTTGTTTAGTCACCGGTGCGACCGGCGGCATTGGGGCGGCCACCGCCCGTGAACTCGCCAATCGTGGGGCTCGGCTGATCCTGACCGACCTTGACCAGACGTCGCTGAACGAGTTAGCGGCTGAGCTCAAAAGTCGCGGCGTCGACGTTCCGGTTGCGCTCGCAGTTGACCTGACTGATGCAGGCAAAGTCAAAGAGTTCGCCGCGCAAGTACAAGACAAAGTCGGTTCGATCGACCTGATCTTCAACATCGCCGGGATCTCGATCTGGGGCTCAATCGAGAGGCTCCAGGAGGAGCACTGGCGCAGATTGATCGACATCAACCTGATGGGTCCGGTGAACGTCTTGTCGGCATTCGTGCCGCCGATGATCCAGGCTCGTCGCGGCGGCCACATCGTCAACGTCTCGAGCGCTGCCGGCATTTTCGGGCTGCCTTGGCACGCCGGCTACAGCGCCAGCAAGTTTGGTTTGAGAGGAATTTCGGAGGTACTGCGGTTCGATTTGCGCAAACACCGAATCGGCGTGAGTTTGGTTTGTCCCGGCGCCGTCGCCACGCCGTTAGTCGAAACTCTCGAGGTAGTTGGGGTGGACCGGTCGGCCCCGGCGGTCAAAGCAGTCGAGAAGCAGTTCATCCGACACGCCGTAACGCCCGAACATGCGGCCAAAGAAATCCTCAAAGGCGTTGAGCGCCGCAAGTATTGGGTCTACACCTCGCCAGATATTCGAATCGGTCACCTTGCCCAGCGCTGGGTTCCGTGGGGGTATGAGTACGTGATGCGGATGATGAATCGTCAGCTTTCACGTGCAGTCGCCGGGATCGATCAGTGAGCCGCGCTAGAGTCACGCCGGGCAGGCGGGCCGAACTTGGACTGTTGAATTCGGTTCTCGCCTTCGTGCTCAGCCGCGGCGCCGGCGTTCGAGAGGCGCACCTGTTCACCACGCTTGGACGCAACCGTGGACTCTTCCGGGCCTGGCTGGTTTTCAGCGGTGCGCTGATGCTCGGCGGAAAGCTTCCGCGGCGCGAAACCGAACTCGTGATCTTGCGAATCGCACACACCTGCAATAGCGCCTATGAATGGCGCCACCACGTTCGACTCGGTCGAAAAGCGGGCTTGACAGCCCAAGAAATTGAAGCGGTGAAGGACCCGGCGGCGAAGTGGCGACCAAGTGATGAAGTGCTACTCGCGGCGACTGACGAACTGCTTGCCAGCGATGATGTTTCGGACGAGACGTGGTCTCGTTTGCGGGCGTTCTGGGATGAGCGCCAGCTAATAGAGTTCACCCTGCTGGTTGGTCAATACCGCGGCTTGGCTTCGGCCATTCGGGCGTTGGGCATCCAGCCCGATCGCTGAACCCGCAATCGAGTTTTGTCGGTGGCCGGACGTAGGCTCGGCATATGAGGCCAGTCGAGCAACTCACCCGTCAGGTCGCGCCATTTGAGGTCATCTCCGAATTCAAGCCCGCCGGTGATCAGCCAGCAGCGATCGCTGAAATCACCAAACGGCTTCAAGGTGGCGTTTCTGACGTCGTGCTCATGGGCGCGACCGGCACCGGTAAGACGGCTACGACTGCGTGGCTGGCCGAGCGACTCCAACGGCCCATGTTGGTCATGCTGCCGAACAAGACACTCGCGGCGCAGTTCGCCAATGAGCTGCGCGAACTGCTACCGAACAATGCGGTCGAGTACTTCGTCTCCTATTACGACTACTACCAGCCTGAGGCGTATCTGGCACAGTCAGACACGTACATCGAGAAAGACTCCTCCATCAACGAGGAGGTCGAACGACTGCGACATTCGGCGACTTGGTCGTTGCTGACCCGCCGCGACGTGATTGTGGTGGCGACGGTGTCATGTATCTACGGACTCGGATCGGCGCAGGAGTACCTCAACCGAATGATCGGGTTCCGCGTCGGTGACGAACTAAACCGAAATGAACTACTGCGGACGTTAGTCCAGGCTCAATACGTTCGAAATGACGTCAGCTCTGTTCGCGGCACCTTCCGGGTGAAGGGCGACACTATCGAAATCTTCCCCGTCTACCAAGAGATGGCCGTCCGGGTCGAGTTCTTTGGCGACGAGATCGAACGGTTGATGACGCTGCATCCGCTCACCGGCGAAATGCTCAGCGACGATCAAGAATTGTTCGTCGGCGCGGCCACCCACTACGCGGCCGGCCCGGAGGTGATGGAGCGAGCAATCGACGGCATCAAGTCCGAACTTGCCACTCGGTTGGCCGAGTTCGAGGCCGACGGGAAGTTGTTGGAGGCCCAGCGACTACGAATGCGCACGACCTACGACCTAGAAATGATGGAGCAGGTTGGCACCTGTTCGGGGATCGAGAACTACTCGCTCCACATGGACGGACGCCCGGCCGGCAGTGCTCCAAACTGTTTGCTCGACTACTTTCCCGACGATTTTGTGCTGGTGGTCGACGAATCCCACGTGACCATTCCGCAGATCGGCGCCATGTACGAGGGCGACATGAGTCGCAAGCGTTCGTTGGTCGAGCACGGATTCCGTTTGCCCAGCGCGATGGACAACCGACCCTTGAAGTGGGTCGAGTTCCTCGAGCGGATTGGCCAGTCCCTCTACTTGTCGGCGACCCCGGGCAACTATGAGATGGAGAAGGTCGGCGGCGACGTCGTAGAGCAGGTGATCCGCCCAACCGGACTGGTGGATCCAGAAGTGATCGTCAAACCGACGAAGGGTCAGGTCGATGATCTGGTCGACCAGATCAACACTCGGGTCGAGCGCGGCGAACGAGTCCTCGTCACGACGCTGACCAAAAAGATGTCCGAAGACCTGACCGACTATCTAGTCGAGGCAGGGGTAAGAACTAGGTACCTGCACAGTGAAGTTGACACCCTGCGTCGGGTCGAACTCCTGCGCGAACTGAGGATGGGGGAGTACGACGTACTCGTTGGCATCAACCTGCTGCGCGAAGGTCTCGATCTGCCAGAAGTCAGTCTGGTGGCGATTCTGGATGCGGACAAGGAAGGCTTCTTGCGCTCGGCGCGCTCGCTAATCCAGACGATCGGGCGAGCAGCCCGAAACGTCTCCGGTCAGGTGATCATGTACGCCGATCGAATCACCGACTCAATGGCCAGCGCTATCGATGAGACCAATCGGCGGCGCGAAAAGCAGGTCGCCTACAACACGGCAAACGGGATCGATCCGCAACCGCTTCGCAAGAAGATCGGTGACATCACCGACATGCTCGCTCGCGAAGACGAGGACACTCGCGCGCTACTGGCCGCCACCGGTGACCACCGGCGCAAGGGTGCAGTCGTTCCGCTGGGACAACACACCAAGGACCTGGCGAACCTGCCGTCAACAGAGTTGGCAGCGTTGATCGATTCGATGTCCGAACAGATGCATGAGGCGGCGGCCGACCTGCAGTTTGAGGTCGCCGCAAGGTTGCGCGACGAGATCGGTGAGTTGAAGCGAGAACTTCGTTCCATGCTCGATGCGGCAACCTGAAAGTTTGGAAGTTTTGCTGGACTGTCAGACTTAGCGGCGGAGGGGAGTATTCCCATCACTTGCGTGTCGTCATCACGGGTGCCATTGTTGGCCACCCCGGGGCGCAGGGCCGGTTTTTCGGCGGAAGAGACCTCCGTGTCTTGACGACCCGGAGAAGGAAACCGAGGACTGCTTGTGAATGTGACCGGCCTTGAGTGGGGGATAACCCTTGGCGTAACCGTCGCGATTTTGCTATTCGACATCGTGGTTATTGCGCGAAAGCCGCACGAACCTACCACCAAAGAGTGTGTGCTGGCCCTAGCTTTCTATATCGGTTTGGCGTTGGCCTTCGGCGGCTGGATTTGGGCCTACCACGGCAGCCAGTACGGGATCGAGTTTTACGCAGGCTGGCTCACCGAATACAGCCTGTCGATCGACAATCTGTTTATCTTCATCATCATCATGAGTAGCTTCGCGGTGCCGCGTAAATATCAGCAGGAAGCGTTGTTGGTCGGCATCATTTTGGCGCTCGTTTTCCGCGGGATTTTCATCGCACTTGGCGCAGTTGCTATCGATCAGTTCTCTTGGGTTTTCTACGTCTTTGGCGCGTTCTTGATCTACACCGCTATCAACTTGGCGAGAAACAGCGATGAAGACGAGGCCGGCGAAAACAAGGTTGTTACCTTCGCGCGCACCCATTTCAACCTTTCGGACAAATGGGACGGGCTCAAACTTATCGTTGTCGAAAACGGTAAGCGGGCACTAACGCCGATGGCACTGGTGATCATCGCGTTGGGCACCACCGACATCATGTTCGCGCTCGACTCAATTCCGGCGATCTTTGGGCTGACCAAGGAGCCGTACATCGTCTTCACCGCCAACGTGTTCGCGTTGATGGGTCTGCGCCAGTTGTACTTCCTGCTTGGCGATCTACTTCAACGCCTCGTGTTCTTGTCGTACGGCTTGGCTTTCTTGCTGTTCTACATCGGGTTCAAGCTGGTGGCACACGCTTTGCACACGAACGACCTGCCGTTCATTAACGGCGGCGAGCCGGTTCATCACCTCGGCCCGATCCCGGTCCCGGACATTCCGACTTTGGTGAGCCTTGCGGTGATCATTGTGACTCTTGTGGTGACCGCGGTGGCCAGTCTCTGGTACGCCCGCAAATATCCGGAACGGGTGGGCGGAGACGCCTAACTCGCTCCACGCAGTGGCAGGTGACCACGGATGAACCCTGGGCCGGTACCGTTGGCCGGTGAGTTGGTTACAGGCACTTAAGTCAAAGACGGTCCAGACTGTCGCGCGTCGGCACATCAAAAAGAACGGCATCGACCTCGCGAGTTTTTCATTCATCCCTGAACCGACGAAGGCGCCGCTGCAGCGCATCGGACTAGACCCGATTCCTCGGCTCGCCGAAATTCGCCAGGAGGGTCCGCTGCACAAGTTGGATCTGCCGTTCAACTTCACCGCCTATTTGGTGACCGGGCACGATGAGGCCCGGCAGATCATGACCGCCCGTGACACCTATTCGACCGACATCCGTCACCTTTTCTCCGGCGATGGGCCAGCGACATCTGACGACATTGGCGGACTGGGTTTCACCGACCCGCCGGTGCATACGCGGTTGCGCAAGATCATTACGCCCGAATTCACGATGCGGCGCTTGGCCCGACTGGAACCGTTGATCGAGACCATCGTTGACGAGCGACTGGACGCGCTCGAGGCGGCCGGACCAGAAGCAGATTTGGCTGAGGTCTTTGCCTTCCCGATTCCGTTCAACACGATTTGCGCGCTACTTGGCTTGGACTTTGACGACACCGCGGCCTTCGCCAAACTCGGTAGCGGCCGGTTCGACGCGACTAACGGTGCGGCCGGCGCATTTGGTGCGGTGTCGGATCAACGAGAGTTCTTGTTCGACGCTGTCGCCCGTCAGCGTAAAGAACCCGGTCCGGGTTTGATCGGCCAGATCATTCGCGACGAGGGCGATGCGATTACCGACTACGACTTAGCTGGGCTGGCTGATGGCGTTTTCACCGGCGGCTATGAGACCACCGCAGGCATGATCGCGTTGAGCACGCTGGTGCTGACCCGCGACCCGGCCTCGGCCGAACTTGTTCGTTCCGGCGACCGCGAAACCCTCGATCGAGTGGTGGAGGAGCTTTTGCGCTATTTCACCGTCGTTCAGGTCGCCTTCCCTCGGTTCGCCAAAGAAGACATGGAATTGTTTGGTCAGCAGATCAAGGCCGGCGATGTAATGCTCGTGTCGCTTAGCGCCGCCAACCGCGACCCCGAGTCCGCCGGTGCCGAACCTGAACGGTTCGACCCGATGCGCGTTCCCGAAAGCGGACACCTAGCCTTTGGCCACGGAATTCACCGTTGCATCGGCGCCGAGTTGGCCCGAATGGAACTTCGGATCGCCCTGCCGAAGTTGCTAAACCGATTCCCAGATCTTCACGTTTCGGTCCCCGAATCCGAACTCGAGTTCCGTCAACTCAGTTTCGTCTTCGGACTCGAACATTTGCCGGTGTCGTTAGTTCGCTGACAGGTCACCAGCCGCGGGCGTGCCATTCGGGAACGCTGGCTCGTTCCGCGCCGAGAGTCGAGTCGTTTCCGTGACCGGGGTAGAACCAAGTGTCGTCGTCGAACCGGTCGAAAATTTTTGATTCGACGTCGCTGAGCAGCCGGATGAAGTCATCGGGGGACCAAGTGCGACCGACCCCGCCGGGAAACAGCGAATCGCCCGTGAACAGGTGGGTGATTCCGTCGGGGTCGTCGTAGGCCAGCATGATCGACCCGGGCGTATGGCCGACGATCTCGATCACTTCGAGTTCGCAGGAACCAACTCGAATTCTGGCGCCAGTTCGAACCGGGTGATCGACGGCAATCGGCAAGTCGGCGGCGTCGTCGGCGCCAGCAATCGTCTCAGCACCGGTCGCCTCAACAACCTTTTCAAGCGCCTGCCAATGGTCGCCGTGGCCATGGGTGGTGATAACCCGCGCCAGTCCTCGATCGCCGAGCTGGTCGAGCAGGACTTCGGCCTGGTCGGCCGCATCAATTAGCACCTGTTCGCCGGTCAGTGCGCAGCGCAGCAGGTAGGCGTTGTTCGCCATCGGGCCGACAGCGATTTTGGTGATGATCAGATCTCCGGCTTCGCGCGTGTCAGCCGGGCCACCAACGGTCACTTCTCCGGTGTACGTCATGACTGAAACGATACTCGCGAAGGCGGTCTTGTCGGGGGCCCTCAGTAGGCTGGGTGGGTGGCCGATCGTCTCGTAATTCGCGGTGCCCGCGAACACAACCTAAAAGATGTTTCTCTAGACCTTCCGCGCGATGCGCTCATCGTCTTCACCGGGCTATCGGGATCAGGGAAGTCGTCGCTCGCGTTCGACACGATTTTCGCCGAGGGACAGCGGCGCTACGTCGAGTCGCTCTCGGCTTACGCCCGCCAATTCTTGGGGCAGATGGACAAGCCGGACGTTGACTTCATCGAAGGACTTTCGCCGGCTGTCTCGATCGATCAGAAGTCCACTTCGCGGAACCCGCGATCTACCGTCGGCACCATCACTGAGGTTTATGACTACCTGCGGTTGCTCTATGCCCGCGCCGGCCGACCGCACTGCCCAGAATGCGGCGAACCGATTGCGCGGCAAACCGCCCAGCAGATCGTCGACCGAATCCTCAGCGGCGCTGAAGGTACTCGGTTCCAGGTATTGGCCCCGGTAATTCGCGGCCGAAAAGGCGAATACCTAGAGTTGTTTGCCCAACTTCAACAGGCCGGCTTTAGCCGCGCAATCGTTGACGGCGAGGTTCACCTCCTGGCCGAAGAGCCACCCAAGTTGGCCAAGCAGAAAAAACATTCGATTGAAGTCGTGGTCGATCGGCTGGTGGTGAAGGAGTCGGCGAAACAGCGACTTACCGAATCGGTTGAAACCGCGTTGGCATTAGCAGACGGCCTCGTGATCGTTGACTACGTCGACTTAGCCGAAGATGAGCCAAGTCGCTACCGCCGGTTCTCCGAAAAGTTGGCCTGCCCCAACGACCATCCACTGCAGGTCGACGAACTCGAACCGCGTTCGTTTTCGTTCAACGCCCCGTTCGGCGCCTGCCCGGACTGTCACGGGCTCGGGTCACGGATGGAAGTTGATCCCGAACTGCTAGTGCCAGATCCGGATAAGTCGCTTGCCGAAGGTGCCATCTCGGCTTGGGCATACAGTCAGGTTTCGGAGTACTTCCTGCGACTGATGAGTTCGCTCGGCGCCGAACTCGATTTCGATGTGGACACTCCCTACCGCGAACTCTCGCCCGCGGTTCAAGACATCTTGATGAACGGTTATGGCGAGAAGGTCCACGTTCGTTACAAGAACCGGTACGGCCGCGAACGTTCCTACAATGCCGCTTTCGAGGGGGCAAGAGAGTTCGTCAGCCGCCGGCATATGGAAACGGAATCCCAGACTAACCGCGAACGGCTCGAAGGGTTCATGCGTCAGACGCCGTGCCCGACCTGTAAAGGCACGCGACTCAAACCGGTGATTCTTGCGGTGACGCTTGAATCAAAGAAGTTCGGGCCCAAGAGCATCGCCGAAGTTTGCAATCTCTCGATCGCGGATGCGGCAGAATTCTTGCAGGATCTGCAGATGAGCGACCGCGAACTCCAGATCGGCGAACGGGTGCTCAAGGAGATTCACGAACGGCTGCGATTCCTGCTTGATGTGGGCCTGGACTATCTGGCACTCGACAGGGCCGCCGGGTCACTGTCTGGAGGTGAAGCCCAGCGCATCCGTCTCGCCACTCAGATTGGCGCCGGCCTCGTCGGCGTACTGTACGTGCTGGACGAACCATCGATTGGGTTGCACCAACGAGACAACCACCGACTGATCGAGACGCTGGTTCGGCTTAAGAATCTGGGGAACACCCTGATCGTGGTCGAGCACGACGAGGACACGATTCGTACGGCCGATTGGGTCGTTGACATTGGCCCCGGCGCTGGCGAACACGGCGGCGAAGTGATCGTCTCTGGCTCTGTAGAAGAGTTGCTTGCGAGTGAAGAGTCGCTAACTGGCGCCTACCTGTCCGGGCGACGCGAAATCCCCGTCCCCGATGTTCGTCGACCGCGAGAGCCCGGCCGAGAACTCAAAGTGATCGGGGCTAGGGAAAACAACCTAAAACAGGTCGACGTGACTTTCCCGCTGGGCCAACTGGTTTCAGTCACCGGCGTTTCGGGATCGGGCAAGTCCACGTTGGTCAACGACATCCTCTATGCCGCGCTCGCTCGCCAGATCTATAAGTCGCGCACGATTCCGGGCCGGCACCAACGGATTGAGGGTGCCGAGAACGTCGACAAGGTGATCCACGTAGATCAGTCGCCAATCGGTCGAACTCCGCGGTCCAACCCGGCAACCTATACCGGCGTGTTCGATCACGTTCGCAAACTGTTCGCGCAGACGCCCGAGGCGAAAATGCGCGGCTACCAGCCCGGTCGGTTCTCATTCAATGTCAAGGGCGGCCGGTGCGAGGCGTGTCGCGGCGACGGCACGATCAAGATCGAAATGAACTTCCTGCCGGACGTGTACGTTCCCTGCGAGGTGTGCCACGGCGCGAGATACAACCGCGAAACTCTCGAGGCGCATTACAAAGGCAAGTCAATCGCGGACGTGCTGGACATGCCGATCTCCGAGGCGGTTGAGTTCTTCGAGTCGATCCCGGCGATTGCGCGACACCTGCGAACACTCGTCGATGTTGGGCTGGGGTACGTGCGACTGGGCCAGTCGGCACCGACACTTTCGGGCGGCGAGGCGCAGCGGGTGAAACTAGCCTCAGAGTTGCAGAAGCGCTCAACCGGGCGAACCGTGTACGTCCTTGACGAGCCGACCACCGGCCTGCACTTTGAGGACATCGGCAAGCTGCTCGGGGTGCTGCAGCGACTGGTCGACACGGGGAACTCGGTAATCGTGATCGAGCACAACCTCGATGTCATCAAGGCGTCCGACTGGTTGATCGACATGGGCCCTGAAGGCGGCAGCGGCGGCGGCACCGTAATCGCTGAGGGAACCCCAGAGGACGTTGCCCAAAACCCGGACTCGCATACGGGTCGATTCCTAAAACCGCTGCTCAAGTGACTCTAGGCTGGCGTTGTGGCTGATCCGTCGACCTACCGGCCCAAGCCGGGGGAGATCCCGACCGACCCGGGTGTTTATCGCTTTCGCGACGATGAAGGCCGGGTCGTCTACGTAGGTAAGGCCAAGTCGCTGCGGCCGCGGCTGAGTTCCTACTTCCAAGACGTCGGCAATCTCCACCCGCGGACTTTTCAACTGGTGACGACTGCCGCATCAGTGGAGTGGACGGTAGTCAACACCGAAGTCGAAGCGCTCGCACTGGAGTACTCCTGGATCAAGGAATTCGACCCCAGATTCAACGTCAAATATCGCGACGACAAGTCCTATCCGTGGCTAGCTGTGACGGTCGCAGAACAGTTCCCGCGGGTGCAAGTGATGCGCGGTGCCCAAAAGAAGGGCGTTCGGTATTTCGGGCCCTACGGTCATGCGTGGGCGATTCGAGACACCGTCGACGTCCTGTTGCGGGTTTTCCCGATGAGATCTTGTTCGGCCGGGGTGTTCAACCGGGCGAAGTCCTCGGGTCGGCCCTGTCTGCTTGGCGATATCGGCAAGTGCGCGGCCCCGTGTGTTGGGCGGGTCAGCCCCGACGAGCACCGAGAGATCGTCAATGATTTTGTCTCGTTCATGGCCGGCCACACCGCCGGGTTCGAGCGTGACCTAAGAAGTAAAATGGCCGCGGCGGCCGCGGCGCAAGAGTACGAGCTGGCAGCCAAGTACCGCGACGATTTGTCCGCCTTGAGCCGCGTGCTGGAGAAGCAGGCGGTCGTCCTTGGTGACGGAACCGACGCGGACGTATTCGGGTTCGTCGATGACCCGCTCGAGATCGCGGTGCAGATTTTCACTGTTCGCGGCGGTCGTATTCGGGGACAGCGCGGCTGGGTGGCCGACAAGGGGGACGACGCTAGTTTTGCCGAGTTGATCGAAAACGCCGTGATGACGCTCTACACGGAGGTGGCTCCCGAAGCGATCGCGCGCGAAATTCTGGTACCAAGATTGCCAACTGATGTGGAGTCGATCCAAGAGTTGCTTTCGGAACTTCGAGGCAGCAAAGTCACTGTCCGGGTGCCGCAGCGTGGCGACAAGCGGCGACTGATGGAGACGGTTGAACAGAACGCCAAACAGGCGATGGCACGGCACAAGTTGAAGCGTTCTGGTGATCTGACTTCGCGGAGTCGGGCGCTGGAAGAAATCCAAGTCGCGTTGGAGTTGGCCGAACCGCCGCTGCGGATTGAATGCTTCGATGTTTCGAACCTGCAGGGCACCGAAATTGTCGCCTCGATGGTTGTCTTCGAGGACGGTCTTGCCCGAAAGTCCGAGTATCGCAAGTTCAAAGTCCGTCACGAGGGTCAGAACGATGTCGCCGCGATCGATGAAGTGATCACTAGACGATTCACTCGCCAACGCGCCGAGGACGGCGAAATTGCCGAGCCAACCCCGGGCCAAGACCGCGAATCCACAAAGCCGCGCCGGTTCGCATACCTGCCGTCGTTGGTGGTTGTTGATGGCGGTCCGCCGCAAGTGGCCGCGGCACAAACCGCACTCGATCGGCTCGGCATCACCGACATCGCCCTGTGCGGTCTGGCCAAAAGGCTAGAGGAGATTTGGCTGCCCGGCGAAGCGGACCCGGTGATTTTGCCACGCACGAGCGACGGGCTTTATCTACTGCAACGCCTGCGTGATGAGGCCCACCGATTTGCGATCACTCATCATCGACAACGGCGCAGTAAAGCCATGATTGAGTCGGTCCTCGACGAAGTTCCCGGTTTAGGAAAGACGAGGCGCACCGCGTTGCTCAAGCACTTCGGTTCGCTGAAGAAATTGCGCGCTGCGACGGCCGAAGAATTAGCCGAAGTTCCCGGTATTGGCGCAACTACGGCAGAATCCATTCTGGCGACGTTGAACCAGAACCAGCCCGAATCGGCAGTCAACACCGCCACTGGCGAACTTTTAGAAGACTGAGGATGCAGATGTCCAAACTCACCGACTTTGTCCTAGTCACCGGCATGACCGGGGCTGGCCGAAGCACCGCGGCGAAGTCGCTTGAGAAACTCGGCTATTACGTCGTAGACAATCTGCCGCCGGGGATGCTGACCGAGTTGGTCGCCTCGGTTGATTACGCGGAGGACATTGACCGCTTGGCGGTCGTTGTCGACTCTCGGTCGCGCACCTTCTTCTTCGGCCTCGTAGACGCCATCGAATCGGTAAAAAGTACCGGCGTGAAGGTGCGCACGGTCTACCTCGAAGCCTCCGATGAGGTTTTGGTCCGCCGCCAGGAAGCAGCCAGAAGGCCGCATCCGTTGAGCCGTCAGGACCGGCTGGTGGATGGACTTCATCGCGAACGTGAACTTCTGCGCACGATTCGCGGCCGAGCGAATCTGGTGATCGACACCAGCAGCATGAACGTCCACCAGCTGGCCCAACGCGTTCGTGAAGCATTCGAGGATGAAAAAGAACAAGGTATCCACGTCACGGTGGTCTCGTTCGGTTTCAAATACGGGATCCCGATTGACGCCGACATGATCGCCGACATGCGATTCCTGCCGAACCCATTTTGGGTTGAGGAACTGCGTCCTCTGAGCGGGCTAGACGAACCGGTTAGCGAATACGTCTACCGCCAAGATCGGGCCCAAGAGTTCCTCGATCGCTATGTCGACCTGCTGAGCCTGCTTACCAACGGTTTCCTCAACGAAGACAAGTTGTTCCTCACTGTCGGCATCGGCTGCACTGGCGGGCGTCACCGCAGCGTGGCGATGACCGAGGCGCTCGTGGCGAGGCTACGCGATCGCAACGTCCGGGTACAGGTTGTCCACCGCGATTTGGGCCGTGAATGAGTGTGAGTGCCGGGCCTGCGGTCGTTGCTCTAGGCGGCGGTCACGGGCTGGCGGCAACCCTGACTGCGCTGCGCCGGGAGACGGCGAACCTCACGGGAGTGGTGACTGTCGCCGACAATGGTGGATCTTCGGGTCGGCTGCGTGAGGAGTTCGGGATATTGCCTCCGGGGGACTTGCGGATGGCGTTAGCTGCACTTTGCGGCGATGATGACTGGGGTCGCGCTTGGGCCGAAATCTTGCAACACCGATTCGACGGGCAGGGCCCGCTGGCTGGGCATGCGGTCGGCAACGTCTTGCTCGCTGCTCTTTGGGAGATGGAAGGCGATCAGGTTGCTGGCTTGGACCTAGTCGGTGAGTTGCTGCGCGCCCGTGGCCGAGTGCTGCCGATGGTTCAGGTGCCCCTAGATATTGAGGCCGATGTGGAGTTCGACTCCGGTCGCCGGGAAGTAATCCGCGGACAAGTCGAGGTCGCCACGACGCCAGGCAGGATCCTGGCAGTCAGGTTAGATCCGGCCGATCCAGCTGCCTGCGCGCCTGCGGTTGCCGCGCTCGATTCTGCTGACTGGGTGACCATCGGGCCGGGGTCGTGGTTCACCAGCGTCATGCCTACTCTGCTCGTTCCCGAATTGCGCCAAGCCTTGCTGCGTACGCCCGCGAAGCGGATTCTGGTGCTCAATCTGGTCGGCCAGCCTGGCGAGACTGAACACCTGTCCCCGAGCGAACATTTGGAGGTTCTTGCCGCTCATGCCCCGGATTTGCACCTCGATTACGTCGTCGCCGATTCCCATAGCGGCGGCGATCTGACGGAGTTGGCCAAAGCGGCCAAAGTCCTTGGCGCGGAGTTGGTTTGTGGGGATGTGCACGACCAATTGGCGCTCGGGCAGCATGACTCGCGGGCGCTGGCAGGGATGTTCAACCGAATCTTTGCCACATAATTTTCACGGCGGGCATAGAGTGGCCCGAGCACAACGCCTCACTAGGCGACATCAAATTGACGGGAGACGGCTAAACCAATGGCGATGACGGCCCAGGTAAAGGCAGAGCTTGCGCGGATTTCGGTTCCGAAGTCCTGTTGCCGCAAAGCAGAAGTCTCTTCGACGCTGCGATTTGCTGGTGGTTTGCACTTGGTTTCTGGACGGATCGTTATTGAGGCGGAGTTGGATACGGCCGCTGCCGCCCGCCGACTACGCCAAGAGATTTTCGACATCTACGGCCACGAGAGCGAAATCATCGTTCAGCAGGGTGCAGGAGTGCGGAAGTCGACGCTCTACGTTGTCCGCGTTTCGAAAGGCGGCGATTTGCTGGCTCGCCAGACTGGGCTAGTTGATGGGGGAGGGCGACCGGTTCGAGGTCTCCCGCCACAGGTTGTCGCCGGTCACTCCTGCGATGCAGTTGCCGCTTGGCGGGGCGCATTTTTGGCCCGCGGTTCCCTGACCGAACCCGGCCGGTCTTCGGCGCTAGAAATTAGTTGCCCCGGCCCCGAGTCGGCACTTGCGCTCGTTGGCGCCGCCCGGCGTATCGGAGTGGCCGCGAAGGCGCGAGAGGTGCGAGGCGGCGACCGCGTAGTGATCCGCGATGGGGAAGCGATCGGCGCGTTGCTGACCCGTCTGGGTGCCCACGAAACGCTGTTGGCGTGGGAGGAGCGGCGGATGCGCCGCGAAGTTCGCGCGACGGCAAATCGGCTCGCGAACTTCGACGACGCGAATCAGCGGCGTTCGGCCCGTGCGGCGGTCGCGGCTGGTGCCAGAGCTCAGCGGGCACTAGACATTCTTGGCACGAGCGTGCCGGATCATTTGAAGCTCGCCGGCACCTTGCGAGTGGAACACCGCGACGCGAGCCTAGAAGAACTCGGCCAGTTGCATGTGCCGCCGTTGACCAAGGATGCGATCGCTGGGCGGATTAGGCGCCTGTTGGCGATGGCCGACAAGCGTGCCGAGGAGCTCGGTATCCCTGACACCGAAGCGGTCCTGAACCCCGATCAGCTCACCGATGGCTGAGTGAAATCTGCCTCTCGGTAGGCTGAGCCTGTAAGCGACTCTTCGTCTAAGTCAGCCAAACAGGAGCATTTCGTGACCGTACGCGTAGGTATCAATGGATTCGGCCGGATCGGCCGCAACTTCTTTCGCGCGGTTCGCGCATCAGGTGCCGATATTGAGATCGTTGCCGTCAACGATCTGACGGACAACAACACGCTCGCCACGCTACTGAAGTACGACTCGATCTTGGGGCGTCTCGATGCTGACGTGAGCCACGACGACGACGCGATCTACGTGGGCGACCAGAAGATCGCCGCGTGGGCAGAGCGCGACCCGGCGAACCTCGACTGGGCTTCGGTTGGCGCCGATATCGTCATCGAGTCCACCGGCTTCTTCACCGACGCCACCAAGGCCAAGGCGCATATCGCCGGCGGCGCCAAGAAGGTCATCATCTCGGCGCCCGCGAAGAACGAAGACATCACGATCGTGATGGGTGTAAACGACGGCCTCTACGACCCGGCCGCGCACACCGTAATCTCGAACGCGTCCTGCACGACCAACTGCCTCGCTCCGATGGCCAAGGCCCTCAACGACGGCATTGGTATCGAGCGTGGCCTGATGACCACGATCCACGCGTACACCCAGGATCAGAACCTCCAAGATGCACCGCACAGCGACTTGCGTCGTGCCCGCGCCGCGGCCGTGAACATCGTCCCGACGTCGACCGGTGCGGCCAAGGCCGTCAGCCTGGTCCTGCCAGAACTCAAGGGCAAGCTCGACGGTTACGCACTTCGCGTTCCCACGCCGACCGGTTCAGCCACCGACTTGACCTTCACCGCCTCGCGTGAAACTTCCGTTGAAGAGATCAACGCGATCGTCAAGGCCGCGGCCGACAACTCCAAGGTGCTCAAGTACAACACCGATCCGATCGTCTCGACCGACATCGTCACCGACCCGGCGTCGTGCATCTTCGATGCACCGCTGACCAAGGTGATCGGCGATCAGGTCAAGGTTGTGGGCTGGTACGACAACGAGTGGGGCTACTCCAACCGACTCGTGGACTTGTCCGCGCTTGTCGGCTCCTCGCTCTGAGCGGCGGTATCTGGTGAAGACCATCGAAGACCTCGGCGACCTGTCCGGAAAACGAGTTTTGGTCCGCAGCGACCTGAACGTTCCGTTGGACGGCAGTTCTATCACCGATGACGGTCGAGTTCGCGCTAGCGTGCCGACGATTCAGAAGTTGGCCGCTCGCGGCGCCAAGGTCTTGGTGGTCGCCCACCTCGGACGTCCCAAGGGCGAGCCGGATCCGCAGTTCTCGCTCGCCCCGGTAGCTTCCCGGTTGGGCGAACTGCTCGGCCAGCCGGTTCGCTTCGCCACCGACACGGTGGGCGAATCGGCCCAAGCGGTCGCCGCCGAGTTGGCAAATGGCGAGGTCGCGGTGCTCGAAAACGTTCGGTTCAACGCCGGTGAGACCAGCAAAGACGACGCGGAGCGCGGCGTCTTCGCAGACGAACTGGCCTCCTTGGCAGACGTATTCGTGTCCGATGGCTTCGGTGTCGTCCACCGCAAACAGGCCAGCGTCTACGACATTGCGCGGCGGTTGCCAAGTGCTGTTGGCGGGCTAGTTCAGGCCGAAGTAGAGGTACTCAAGCGCCTCACCGAGTCGCCCGAACGTCCGTATGCGGTCATCTTGGGCGGGTCGAAGGTCTCGGACAAGCTCGGTGTGATTGACCACTTGATGACCAAGGCGGACACGCTGGTTATCGGCGGCGGCATGGTTTTCACGTTTTTGGCCGCCCAAGGTTACGGAGTTGGCAAGTCGCTGCTCGAAGCCGACCAGATCGACGTGGCCAAAGGATATTTGGCTCGAGCGGCGGAGTTGGGTGTCGAGATCCTTTTGCCCACTGACGTTGTCGTAGCGCCTGAGTTCAAGGCCGACTCACCGGCCACGGTGGTCAGTATCGATTCGATCCCGGCTGATCAACTCGGTTTGGACATCGGTCCGGCTTCGGGTGCGGCCTTCGCTGCGGTTGTCCGCAAAGCCAAGACCGTGTTCTGGAACGGCCCGATGGGCGTATTCGAGATGGCGGCATTCGCTGGCGGAACGCGCGCAGTTGCCCAAGCGCTCACCGAAATCGACGGCCTTTCGGTTGTCGGCGGCGGCGACTCTGCTGCCGCGGTTCGACAGCTCGGTTTCGCCGACGATCAGTTCGGACATATCTCTACCGGTGGTGGCGCCAGCCTTGAGTACCTAGAAGGCAAGACGCTGCCCGGTTTGGCTGTATTGGAGGAGAACGCATGAGCCGCACCCCGTTGATGGCCGGTAACTGGAAATCTAACCTGAATCACCAGGAAGCCGTCGTCCTAGTTCAAAAGCTCGCTTGGACGCTTTCGGACAAGAAGCACGATTTCGCAAAGTCCGAAGTTGTCGTGATCCCACCGTTCACCGACCTGCGCAGCGTGCAGACAATCGTCGACGGCGACAAGCTTTCAATCAGCTACGGGGCCCAGGACGTTTCGACTCATGACGGTGGTGCTTACACCGGCGAAATCTCCGCAGCGATGCTCGCCAAGCTCGGCTGCAAATACGTGGTTGTTGGGCACTCGGAGCGACGTGAGTACCACGGAGAGACCGACGAAATCGTCAATACAAAGGCTGCTGCGGTGATCGCTGCCAAGATGACGCCTATCGTCTGTGTTGGTGAGGGCCTCGAAGTTCGCCAAGCCGGCGAACACGTTGCCTACACCCTCAACCAGGTTGACGGTTCGCTTGCCGGGTTCACTCCCGAGCAGGTCGCGGATCTGGTTATTGCCTACGAGCCGGTGTGGGCTATTGGCACCGGTGAAGTGGCCACCCCTGAGGATGCCCAAGAAGTGTGTTCGGCGATCCGCGAGCGCATTTCACAGACCTGCGGTGCACAGGCTGCGGAGTCAACACGTATTCTTTACGGCGGATCTGTCAAGGCCGCGAATGTCGCTGCGCTGATGGCTAAGCCCGACGTCGACGGAGCTCTTGTCGGCGGGGCCAGCCTAGTAGCCGAGGAGTTCGCCGGTATTGCCAGGTTCTACAACATGCCGGACCTCGGCGCCTGAAACTGAAGGGTTACCCGTGATCATCGCGTTCTCTATCCTGCTGGCAATCAGCAGTCTGCTTATGATCGTGCTCGTGCTCATGCACAAGGGGCGCGGCGGCGGTCTTTCCGACATGTTCGGCGGCGGTATGTCCAGTTCAGTGGGCGGTTCCTCGGTAGCCGAACGGAACCTTGACCGAATCACCGTCGGCGTGGCTTTGATCTGGGTCGTCTGCATTTTCGCGCTCGGTCTGCTGCTTAAGGTCAGCAACTGATGGCCGCTGGTGCTATTCGTGGCAGCCGTATCGGTTCTGGCCCGATGGGCGAGGCCGAGCGCGGCGAGGCCGCTCCTCGTCAAGCCGTTTCCTTTTTCTGCGCAAACGACCATTCGGTAACTTTGCAGTTCGCCATCGAGGCCGAAGTCCCCGATACTTGGGATTGCCCAAAATGCGGCATGCCGGCAAGTTCTGATTCGGCCAACCACCTCACGGCGCCAAAAACTGAGCCCTACAAGACTCACTTGGCTTATGTGAAGGAACGTCGCTCCGAAACTGAAGCGGCAGACATCCTCAAAGAAGCATTAGATACGTTGCGCAGCCGCCGCAAAACCGGCGAAGTCATTTTCTGAGTTAACTCAGTAGGCTCGCGGCGTCGCGGTCGAGGAACCAGACGGTCTCGGCAATGCCGTGTGCTCCGCCAGCAGGAGCCTCCAGTGGAGTTGCTCCACCGAACACGTTAGCTACCGCAGTTGCCTTTTCTGCTCCCGAAACTAAGAACCACACTGCAGCCGAGTGATTCAATGCCGGGTAGGTCAAGGTGATCCGTTGCGCGGGTGGTTTTGGCGAGTCGAAAACCTCGACGCACCTGCGCGACTGTTCCTCAACCTGAGGGTGGCCTGGAAAAAGCGAAGCGATGTGCGCATCTGGCCCTACGCCGAGCAGCACAACATCAAAGGGCTCGCTAGGCAGGGTCTTGCCATATTCGTCGGCCGCGGCAGTCATCGACTTTTCGCAACCGTGTGCCGGCATCCGGTGGCGATTGGCCGCTGGAACCGCGAGGCGATCCAGAAACGTGTCGTCGGCCATTTTGTCGTTTCGATCGGCGTGACCGGCCGGGACAAAACGTTCGTCGCCCCACCAGTAGTGCGCCTCGTGCCACGGGCCGTTTTCGGCGTTCAATTCGGCGTAGATTTTTGCGGCGATGGTGCCACCGGTGAGTACGACGTTGCGGTCGCGGCCAGAGATCGAGTCGAGTCGTTCGCCAAGTCGGCCGGCGACACCGGTTGCGAGTTCGGCCGCAGTGTCAAAAACTTCAATCTGAGCCATGTCACTTACGTCCGGAGTCTTTGGCAAGGTGGGCAAGTGTTTCGGCGTAGATCTCGTCAGCGTCGAGCCGCCGCAGGTCCTCTGCCAAGAGTTCGGCGATATCACGGCGCCGAATGGGCACGATTCGTGACGACGACCCCGGGACGCTGAACTCACAGGTCATCGTGTCTGTCCGGCGGATTCGAATGTCACCCTCGGTTGTGGTCAGCGAGGCGCAGGCGACCTGCGGCCCGGGGGTGTGGACAAACTCGACGGGAACACGCAGTCGACATTCGAGCCAAGCTTGGAGCAAAACTCCCACCGGGTTCGCTCGATCGGCCTGGATTCGACCACTTAGCACCGTGCCGGTCGTCTGGTCGAGGGCGGCGGCCAGCAGTGCACGCCAAAGCGTCAACCTCGTCCACGACAGATCGGTATCTCCGGGTTGATAACCGGCCGCGATCTTTTTGAGCCAGTCGACCGGATGATCGGTGCGCTCGGCATCGGTAAGGCGGCGTTGAGCCAACTGGCCGATGGGGTCGGCCGCCGGAACGAGCGGTCCTTTGCCTGGCCACCAAGCCACGACGGGGGAGTCGGGCAGCAGCAGCGGCAACACGACTGATTGGGCATGCTCGACAAGCTGACCCGACATCCGCAGCAGTACTGATTCACCGGGTGAACCGGCGCCAACCCGGATCCTGGCAGTCAGATTCGAGTCTCGCTTCTTGGAGCCGGTGATTACGCCCAAGACTCGTGAAGGATGCTCGTGCTGGAGCACTGTGGCTGCCTTCATCACTTCACTGACGTTGTCTTCTTCGGCGATGATCACCATGGTTAGGGCCATATCCATCGCTGGACTGCCGGCCTCGGAACGCCCTTTTGAAAGAGCCCGCGCGATTTTGGCGGCAGTGGTGGACTCGAGAGTTATATCCATTAGGGCCTCCGCCAGGTGCGTCCGTCAGCTGCCAACATGTCGATCGCCGATTGGGGACCCCAAGAGCCGGCCGGATACTTGTCAATCCGCCGCTTTCGGCTCCAATGCTTGATGATCGGATCGAGGATCTGCCAGGCCAACTCGACCTCGGTGTGTTGCGGGAAAAGCGGCGGATCCCCCAGCAGCACGTCGAGGATAAGCCGCTCGTAAGCTTCGGGGCTGCTCTCGACGAAGGAGCCGCCGTAAACGAAGTCCATGTTGACGTCGCGAATCTCCATTGCGGTCCCGGGGACTTTAGCGCCAAACCGCATCGTCACGCCCTCATCGGGCTGGATCCGCATTACCAGGGCGTTGTGGCCGAGTTCGGTGACGTCAATGTGTTCGAACGGCAGGTGCGGCGCGCGTTTGAACACGACCGCAACTTCGGTCACTCGCCGGCCCAAACGCTTACCTGCCCGCAGGTAGAACGGGACGCCAGCCCAGCGTCGGTTCTCGATGTCTAGGCGGATCGCCGCAAACGTTTCGGTGCGTGACTTCACGCCGATACCGTCTTCTTGCAGGTAACCGGGCACTTCTTCGCCGCCGGCCCAACCTTCGGTGTATTGCGCGTGCGAGGTGTGGCGATCGAGGTCGGTCGGCGGTCGGACGCTGGCCAAAACCTTCTGCTTTTCAACTCGCAAACTGGCGGCATCAAACGAGACCGGCTCCTCCATGGCCACCAACGCCAGTAACTGGAGCAAGTGGTTCTGGATGACGTCGCGCGCCGCGCCGATGCCGTCGTAATAACCGGCCCGAGAGCCGATACCGATGTCTTCGGCCATCGTGATCTGGACGTGATCGACGTAGTTTGAGTTCCAGACCGGCTCGAACAGTTGATTCGCGAAACGCAGTGCCAAAATGTTCTGGACGGTCTCCTTGCCAAGGTAGTGGTCGATTCGGAAGACTTGATCGTCTTCGAATACGTTGCCGATGAGTTGGTTCAAGTCCTTGGCCGAAGCCAGGTCGTTGCCAAACGGCTTTTCCACCACTACCCGGCGCCAGCCTTGATCGGCCACCGCCAACTTGTGTTGATCGATTTTGGAAACCACCGTCGGAAACAGGCCCGGCGGGATCGACAGGTAGAAGGCGTGGTTTCCGCCTGTGCCCTGCTGCTGGTCAAGTTCTCGCAAAGTGGTCGCCAGGCGAACCCAGGCCTCGTCATCGTCAAAAGCGCCTGGTACGAACCGGATCCCCGCAGACAGCTGCTCCCAGACCGTCTCATTCCATGGAGTGCGGGCTCCGGCCTTTGCGGCTTCGCGCATCAACTCAGCGAACGTGCCGTCTTCCCAGTCGCGGCGAGCGAACCCGACGAGCGCAAAGCCCGGCGGCAGTAGGCCCCGATTGGCCAGGTCGTAGATGGCCGGGATCAACTTTTTGCGCGCCAAATCGCCAGTGACACCGAACAGGACGATGCTGCACGGGCCAGCAATGCGGGGGAGTCGGCGATCGCGCGGATCCCTGAGCGGGTTGTTGGTCATGCCAGGGCCTCCGTGATTAGCGCCAGACCGGCAGGGACGTCGTGCAGATGCAATTGGAGCACTGGGCGCCCTCGTTCGCGAAGAACTTGGGCGTCGCCGGCGGCTTGGGAGGCGATGAACTCACCGAGGGTGAAGTCGCGGCCGGGCACTTCAAGATCGGTGATCGGGTCGCAGGTCACCTGCAGGAAAACTCCGTTTGGGGTGCCGCCCTTGTGGAATTGTCCGGTCGAATGCAGGAATCGTGGACCCCAACCGAAGGTGACCGGCCGGCCGATCTTCGAGGCCACCTTTTCGGCGAGTGCTTCGTCAGGCTGCCCGGCCCAACGGTTGAGGTAGAACTGCAGCGAGAGATAGCCGTCGGCAGGAACTTGGCTCAGCAGCTCGGTGATGGCTGCGCCGACGGTGGAGGCTTTGGAGCCAAAGATCGAGACAATATCTGCGGCCGGATCGGGCTCAGCATCGCCTAGTTCGTGGTCGAGAACTTCACGGGCGGCGGCTTTGGCGCTTTCCACATCTGGCTGGTCGAACGGGTCAATGCCCAAGATTCGCCCGGCGGCCGCGGTCGCCACTTCCCAGAGCATGAATTGGGACCCGAGCGGACCGTCGATGGCCGCGCACCAGCGATGGTCTGGCAGTTCGTCGGTGCCAAGATGAATGACGAATGAGTCGTCAGTTGGCTGATAGTCGGTGCTTTCGACCACGACCGGCAAGATTCCGGTGCCATCTTTGCCGGTCGACTCGGCGATCAGTTGCTCGATCCAGTCGCCGAGCCGAGTTTGGCCCCGATCCAAGAGCACCAACTTGTCGACGCCTTCCTTGGCGGCCACGCCGATGGCCACACCGAGACTCACTGCGTCGTCCTCATCGTGCTCGGCCGCAAGTTCTGCGCGGGTCTGTGCGGCTTGGTCGAGTAGTTCTGCGCCGCCGGCGCCGGCCAGGATGCTGGGCACTAGACCGAAGGCCGTCAGTGCCGAGAAACGCCCCCCAACGTGTGGGTCAGCGTGAAAAACCCGGTAGCCGAGTTGTGCGGCCTGCCGGTCCAGTGGCGATCCCGGGTCGGTTACGACGATGAGGTGATCTGCCGGGTGCAGGCCTTCGGCGTTGAACGCTTGTTCAAAAATGCGCCGGTGGCTGTCAGTCTCGACCGTGCCACCGGACTTACTGGAAACAACAACGAGCGTCTTGTCCAATGAATGGATGGCAGAACGCACCATGTCCGGTTGGGACGAATCCAGAACTTCCAGCTGCACGCCCTCACTACGACAGATGAGTTCTGGTGCGAGCGACGACCCGCCCATGCCGCAAAGAACCACTCGAGTGATGCCAGCGTGCTGGAGTCGACGGCGAAGGTCCTCCAGCGGTTCAAGGAGTTCGCGCGAAGTGTCAGGGGCGTCGACCCAAGACAGTCGAATTCTTGATTCCTCCTGCGCGTCCGGGCCCCAAAGCGTGGGGTCTTGAGCCAACAGTCGCTGCGTGAACAGCGTGGCGCGAAAGGCCGCGAGTTGGTTCCCATACGAAGACTTGTCGTCGACCCGCAGACGGACAGACACAGGCTCAGACCTTATCGAGTTGGGCTCGTACCGTGTCGAGCAACTCGGCCCATGACGCATCGAACTTCGCTAGGCCCTCGACCTCAAGCTTTTCGACAACCTCGTCATAAGAAATTCCAACCGCGGCCAGAGAATCAATGACTTGACGCGATTCCACGGCACGCCCGGTGACGGTGTCGCCAGTCAGCTCGCCATGATCGGCGAACGCTTCTAGCGTCTTTTCAGGCATGGTGTTGACAGTGCCTGCGACGACGAGTTCAGAGACGTACAGCGTGTCTGGGTATGCCGGGTCCTTGACGCCAGTTGAAGCCCACAGCGGACGTTGAGCGTTCGCACCAAGTTCGCGCAAGGCTGCGAATCGTTCGGATTCGAAAACTTCGCCGAATGCGGCGTAGGCAAGTCGGGCGTTGGCCAGAGCGGCCTGACCCCGAAGCGGGCTATCGGCCGGCAGCCGGCTATCGACTTCGCTGTCAACGCGGCTGACGAAGAACGAAGCCACCGAGTGGATTTGGGCCAGATCGCGACCCTCGGCCGCCGCCTGCTCCAGTCCGTAGAGGTAGGCGTCCATAACTTCGCGGTAGCGCTCAAGAGCAAAAATGAGGGTGACGTTTACGCTGATTCCTTTTGCGGTCGCCGCCGCAATCGCCGGCAAACCCTCGTGGGTCGCCGGGATCTTTACCAGCAGGTTCGGTCGATCGACAGCCTCCCAAAGCCGCTCGGCCATCCGCACTGTGCCGTCGGTGTCGCGAGCCAGTCCCGGATCAACTTCGATCGACACTCGGCCGTCGACTCCGCCGGTTCGTTCAAAGACCGGCCGCAGAATGTCGCACGCCTGTTGAACGTCGGTGGTCGTCAGCGCGAATACCATCTCATCAACATTGCTGCCGTCGGCCTTCAACTGGGCGATTTGTGAACCGTAGCGTTCGCCGTTTGCTAACGCGCCGGCGAAGATCGTCGGATTCGTGGTGACCCCGACAACCGAACTGCTCTCGACTAGGTCGGCTAGGTTGCCGGTTTCAATTCGCTCACGAGACAAGTCGTCGAGCCAAATTGAGACGCCGGCTTCGCTTAGGGCTAAGAGTCGTTCGGTCATCTCATTCATCTCCTAGATTCAGTGACTAATGTCAGGAACTACCGGTCCGGCCGGCCGCGCGAACACCGAGACGCCACCTTCGTGTTGCGCCGCGAGGATGGACTCGTGCG
>DAONBX010000027.1:21459-34889 GCA_035401705.1 Aeromicrobium sp. | reverse complement strand
CGCGGAACGACATCGACGACTGCATAACCGCCGCCACCGGTAGAAACCCACTTACCGCCGGTCACCTCATCGGCCAGGTCACGCACCGCCAAATACGACGCCCGCTGACCATCGACGCTGAGCATGAGGTTGGTGAGCGGATCGTCCATATGGGAGTCACAGCCGTGCTGACTCACAATGACCTCAGGAGCGAACTCGCGGACGATCGGTGGGACGACGGCATGGAACGCGCGCAACCAGCCGGCATCGGAAGTCCCCGGCGGCAGCGGAACATTCACTGCAGATCCTTCGGCTCCCTCGGCGCCAACCTCGGTCGAGTAGCCCGTTCCCGGGAAAAGAGACTTGGGCGACTCATGCAACGAAATCGTCAACACCCGAGGATCGTGGTAGAAAATCGCCTGCACGCCGTCACCGTGGTGAGCATCTACGTCTAGATAGACGATTTTCTTGGCGCCGTGATCCAGCATCCATTGGATACCCATCGCCACATCGTTGTAGACACAAAAGCCGCTCGCTCGGCCCGGCATCGCATGGTGCAGTCCGCCGCTGACGTTGATCGCCCGCTTGCGTTCGCCGGTCCAAACCAGTCGAGCCGCTTCGACACTCGCCCCAGTAATCAACGCACTGGCCTCGTGCATGCCAGCAAATACCGGATTGTCCTCGGTTCCTAAGCCGTGATCAGCGTCGGCATGAATCGGATGTTTACTCAGATTCATTACCCGCTCGATGTAATCGGGCGTGTGCACGGCCAGCAGTTCAGATTCGGTCGAAGCTTTCGCACCCACCACATCGAGGCGGTCGAGCACACCCAATTCGCCGGCCAAAGCCATCGTCAACTTCACCCGCACAGGAGCCATCGGGTGCGAGGGCCCGAAGTCGTAATCGGTTAGGCGCTCGTCAAACACCACCGCGGCGCGATCGTCCATGCTGTCAGCCTAGTTCGGCCGAGCGACCAATCGCTGCCCGGACACCTGCCTCGACCCCTGCGCCGACGCCCAACTGGTCGAAAGTCGTAATCGCCGCGTGGGTGGTTCCGTTCGGCGAGGTAACTCGCCGACGTAGTTCTTGGGCTGACTCACTCGACTGAGACAGCAGTTGGGCCGCTCCGTTCAGGGTCTGAACGGCCAAGGTCTGCGCCGTTTCCTCCTCGAGGCCAGCAGCCACCCCGGCGGCAATCATGTGCTCGGCCAGATAAAACAAGTACGCCGGCCCAGATCCTGAAATCGCCGTAACCGCGTCCTGGCGAGACTCATCAAGGACAACCACATCACCGCCGGCCGACAACAAGTCGACGACTTCTTGCAGTTTGGCCGAACTCACCGCCGAACCGGGCGAAACCCCAAAGACACCCAAGCCGATAACGGCGGGCGTGTTCGGCATCGCCCGCACGACGGCAACCCCATCAACCAAGGCTTCCTCGATGGTTGCGGTGCGCACGCCAGCGGCCAACGAGACCACGGTTACCTCGGCGTCAACAAAGCCAGTGAGTTCGGCAAGGACCGAAGGAACATCTTGCGGCTTGGTCACCAGCAGGACCACATCGGCGCCGGCCACGGCAGCCAACTCCGCAGACGTCTCAAAACCCTGATCGGCTAAGGCAAGTCGCCGCTGTTCACTGCGCTCGACTACGACTAGGTCTTCATACCCTGCACCGGCCATCGCCGTGAGCAAAGTCCCACCCATAACGCCACCGCCAACGACCGCGATTCTCATACAAGGAGCGTAGTTCCCCAACAGTTCGCTGTCGCCGGACCCCAGAAATCGGGCAAGTCAGCAGGCTATGCCTAAGAATTCGAGTGCCGCGTCGATCGTGTCCACCACGACGAACAAGTCCTCATCGGCCGGGCCGAGGAAACCTTGAGAAACCCCGTGCCGCACGATCTGGCGCAGCGCAGCGAAATAGCCAGCCACGTCGACGACCACAATCGGCTTGTCATGGAAGCCGAGTTGGCGCCAAGTCAAAATCTCGAAGAACTCCTCATAGGTACCCAAGCCACCAGGCAAGACCACAAAGGCGTCAGCCAGTTCATGCATTTTCGCTTTGCGCTCGTGCATCGTGTCCACGACATGCACCTCGGGCAGATTGCCGTTGCCACTCTCGCGCTTAAGTAGAGATTCGGGGATTACTCCAACGACGTGACCGTCACCGGCCAGCGCGCCTTCGGCCACCGCCCCCATCAAGCCGATTCCACCGGCGCCGAAAACTAGGGTCACGTTCGCTCGGGCAAGCGCCGCACCCAATTCCCTTGCGCTCTGCACATACTCCGGGTCCGTGCCCGACCTTGAACCGCAAAACACGCAAACCGAACCGATCTTGGTCGCACTCATGAGTAAAGAATCGCAGCCTCGCCAAGCGCCTGGGCACCCGACGCCGAGCCGCAGCCAGATACGGTGAGCCAAATGCGAATCGACCCGTTCCTAGTGCTGCTGCTGTCCTTTGCCGGCATGGGAATTGTGCTGCCCGCCCAAGGCACTGCGAGCGAGGTTGTCGGGGTTCTGGTTCAAATTGGCATTGCAATGCTGTTCTTCCTCTACGGCGCCAGACTGTCCACCGCGGAGGTGAGAAACGGTGCCACCGCCTGGCGAGCACACCTGCTGATCGTCTCAATCACTTTCGGCCTGTTCCCGCTCCTAGGTCTGTCACTCCACCTGTTTTCACCTGCAGCAATAAGTCCCGCACTACTTGCGGCGCTGCTGTTCTTGTGCACCGTCCCCTCGACTGTGCAGTCGTCGGTTGCCTTTACCGGGATCGCGGGTGGAGATGGCGCGGTTGCAGTTGTCGCGGCCAGCCTGTCTAGCCTGCTTGGCGTATTCCTCACTCCGCTGCTGGTCGCCGCTCTAATCGGCAGCCACGCGGCAATAACCGCCACCGCAATCGGGCGCATCGTGCTGCTGTTGTTACTGCCATTTGCGCTCGGTCAACTTTCTCGACGGTGGCTTGCCGGTTGGGTCAACGATCACCGCAGCACGCTACTGCGATTCGACCGGTCGACGGTCTTGCTCGTGGTCTATGCGGGCTTCAGCAAAGGAACCAACGCCGGCGTTTGGTCACAACTTCGCTGGCTTGACGCGGCCGTAGTCATCGTCTCAGTCGCGGCCTTGCTCGCGATTAGTTCGGCCTACTGCCTACTTGCCTCGAAGCGTTTCGATCGGGGCACCCAAATTGCCATCTACTTCTGTGGGACGAACAAGTCGCTGGCGGCCGGGCTGCCGATTGCCAGCGTGCTGTTCTCGGCGAGTACTTTCCCGCTGATGATTTTGCCGTTGATGCTGTACCACCAACTTCAACTGATCGTCGGCTCGTTCGTGGCCAGCAGGTGGGCCAACAAGGTCAGGGCCGATTAGACCGCAGCAACCCCAAGGTGCTGGCGAGCGAAGTCCAATGCCTCCAATAAGTCAGCATCGCGATCGGGAGCTTTACGGGTGTTGACTTCGACCACGACATGGCCAGCGAAGTTGTTCTGCGCGAGCCTCGCCAAAAGCACGTCGCAACCTTGATCGCCTCGCCCGGGGATCAAATGCTCATCCTTGAACGACCCACTGCCGTCAGCTAAGTGGATGTGCGCGAGCCGGTCACCAAGATCATCGAGCAACTTCAACGTATCGATCTGCGCGGTCGATGCGTGGGAGAAATCAACGGTCACGTTTTCGTAACTGTGCGGCAGCGGATCCCAGCCGGGCGCGTAAGCCTGGAACTCGCGCTTGCCCGAGCGCCACGGATACATGTTCTCGACCGCGAAGGCGACATCGTATTCGTCTTCGAGCCGCGCGATTCCTTCGACAAATCCCTTGGCGTACTCGCGTTGCCAGCGAAACGGTGGGTGCACCACGACGGTGTCCGCGCCCACGTCCAGCGCCATCTCGGCACTTCGATGGAGTTTGCCCCAAGCCTCGGTCCCCCAGACCCGTTGAGTCACCAGCAAGCAGGGCGCGTGAACAGAAACAATGTCGATCCCATGAGACTTCGAAAGTGCCTTGACCGCGGTGGTGTCGGCACTGACGTCGTCGAGGCCAACCATTACTTCGACTCCGTCGTAACCGAGTCTGGCTGCGGCTTCAAAGCCCGCAGCAGTTCCGCCCGGGTACACCGAAGAGGTGGACAGCGAAACTCGAGGTTGATGTTTAGACACGCTCACGCCTCCCAGCGTAGGACGACCGCGGTCATAGGTGATCCAAATACTCGATCAGAACGCCTTCGCGAAGTGCCCACGGGCACACTTCAAGCAACTCCAGGCCGAAAAGATCCATCGTCGCTTCGGCCACTAGCGCGCCGGCAAGCATCTGATGCGCTCTAGTTGCCGACACTCCTGGAAGTTCGGCGATCTGGTCATTCGTAGAGACCCGCAATTGTCCAACCAGTTGCTGAAGATCACCAAAACGCAGTTCCCGGCGAACATACGGCCCCTCAGCGCGTGGGGCGGCTCCGCACATCCGGGCAAGCGAACGAAACGTCTTACTGGTGGCGACTGCCCGGTCGAAACCGCCGTTTCGCAATAGCGGCCCGGCCACGGCGCCGATCTCGCGGCGAACGTCGCGGCGAACATCGGCGAACGCTTCGCCGCGGTCGAACCGCTCACGAGTCAACCGGCCTACCCCCAACGGCAACGACACGGCGGCTTCTGGACTTTCGTCAGCGCCTACTGCGAGTTCTAAGGAGCCGCCGCCAATATCGAACATGCCGATACGGCCGGCCGACCAGCCGAACCAGCGACGAACCGCCAGAAAGGTCAGGCGGGCTTCGTCCTCACCGGGCAGGACGCGCAGGTCCATACCGGTTTGGTCGCGAACCAGCCGCAGGACCGAATCTGCGTTCGGGGAGTCGCGGACCGCCGACGTCGCAAACGCGATTACTCGCTCGGCACCCTTATCCTCGGCTTGCGAACGCGCTTCGGCCACATATTTGACGAGGCGTTCGATGCCCGCGTCAGTCATCGCGCCATCTTGGGCCAAGTTCTCGGCCAATCGAAGCGGTTCACTGTACGAGTGGGCCGGAACCGGCGGCCCACCGCGGAACGCATCCACGATAAGGAGGTGGCCCGTGTTCGAGCCGATGTCTAGAACGCCAATGCGCATAAGTCCAAGTGTCCCACTGCTTGTCGCCGGCCGAAGCAAGAGTGCTGATTTGTTCTTTGGCTTAGTCTTTCGCTTGTGCCCGAAATTGACCTGGGATTTCCTCGCTCGTTCGTCGAATTCGCGAATCCGTCCGACGCCAGCGAACGGTTCCGTTGCGACCTTACTTGGCTGACCTCAAAGTGGACTTGCATCTTCGGCAACGGCTGCCCGGGGATCTACCAAACCTCTCCTGACGCCGGCTGCTGCACCTTAGGCGCCCATTTCAGTGGTGACGAGGACCATGCTCGGGTGGCCGAATTCGTTGCCGAACTCGACCCAACCGAATGGGAACTGCACGATGAAGGTCACCGAAACGGCTGGACCGAACGCGACGAGGACGACGAACTGAAAACTCGTCCGGTGGACGGCGCCTGCATTTTCCACAACTCGGCCGAATTTGAGGGCGGCTACGGCTGCGCCCTGCACGCCCATGCCCTTGCTACTGGCCGCGAACCACACACGACCAAGCCTGACGTCTGCTGGCAACTACCGCTGCGGCGCGAGTTTCGAGAAATCGACCCTGGCGACGGTGAGAACTACACCGAAGTCGTGATCGGTGAATACACCCGAACCGGCTGGGGCCCCGGCGGCGCCGATCTGGATTGGTACTGCTCGGCCAATACCGAAGCTCACGTTGGGGTCGAACCGGTTTACGTCAGCAACCGAGCCGAGCTCGTGGCGATGATGGGGCCAGCCGGCTATGACGTGCTGGCCGAGCACTGCAAGGCCTTCATCAGCAATGGCCGACCCGTGCCGCATCCGGCGGACCCAAGGTGACCCTGATCACCGCGCCGCGGCGGTAGGTGGCCACAATGAAGGTATGCACCTCGACCATCTGTCGTTCGCCGTCGGACCAGCTGGCCTCAAGACGACCGCCAGCGAGCTGAGCGAAAAATTCGGCGCCGCGTTTCTCGCCGGAGGCGTTCACCCACGCTTTGGCACCAACAACATGATCTTGCCGTTGCAGAACCGCCAGTACCTCGAACTCGTTGAGGCGCTAGAACATCCGGCCTCCGAAAAGGCACCGTTCGGTCAGGCAGTCAAAGCCCGCAGCGAGTTGGGTGGCGGCTGGCTTGGCTGGTGCGTGAGCGTTGAGGACATCGAACCGGTCGAGCATCGAATCGGACGACATAGTGTCCCGGGCAATCGCCACCGTCCCGACGGCTACAACCTGAACTGGCAACAGATCGGCGTCCACGGCATGCGCACGGATCCGCAATTGCCCTACGTGCTCAAGTGGGACGTTCCAGCTGAGGAGCACCCGTCGCAGATGGCCGAGTCCGACGTCACCTTGGTCGCCTTGGAAATTGCCGGTTCCCCCGAACGCCTCGCCGACTGGCTCGGCGAACCGGCAGTTAGTGCCCTCGAACAGATCGAAGTTCGCTGGGTTGCACCAAACGGCGCGCCTGGCATCTTGGCAGCCGAGTTCGAAACACCAACGGGCATCGTTCGCCTCTGAGGACAACCCAAAACTTGTCGGCCTAGTTCTTTAGGCTTGAGCCATGCCTCCAAAGACTGCAGCCGCGTTCGCCTGTTCCGAATGCGGCTGGACCACGGCGAAATGGGTCGGCCGCTGCGGCGAATGCCAATCCTGGGGGACGGTAGATGTCGCCGGTGGAGCCAGCAGGACCGGCCGAACCGCAGCAGCCCCAGTAAGCAGCCCGGCCGTGCCCATCGCCCAAGTGGCCGCGACCGAGGCCGCTGCAACCGGCTCTGGCATCGCCGAACTAGATCGCGTCCTCGGCGGCGGCGTGGTCCCCGGCGCGGTGATGTTGCTGGCGGGCGAACCAGGCGTCGGCAAATCCACTCTGCTTTTGGAGGTCGCTGCCAGGTGGGCAAACGCAGGCCGGCGAACCCTCTACGTTTCGGGCGAGGAGTCGGCCGCTCAGGTTCGCCTGCGGGCCGAGCGCACCGGCGCGCTCGCCGATGAACTTTTCCTCGCGGCCGAAACAGACTTGGGCGGGCTGCTCACCCACATCGACACCGTGAAGCCAAGCCTGGTGATTGTCGACTCCGTCCAAACCATCGGTTCGGCAAATATCGACGGCGTGCCCGGCGGGGTCACTCAAGTGCGCGAAGTGGCCGCCACCGTGATCGCTCGGGCAAAGGCCGAAGGCATCGCCGTCTTGTTGGTTGGCCACGTGACCAAGGACGGCTCAGTTGCGGGCCCGCGCGTGCTCGAACATCTAGTTGACGTGGTTTTGCAGTTCGAAGGCGACCGCACAAGTCGCCTTCGCCTACTCCGCGCTACTAAGAACAGGTTTGGCCCGGTAGACGAGATCGGCTGTTTTGATCTTGTCGACGCCGGGATTGTGGAAGTCCCTGACCCGACCGGATTGTTCGTTTCGCGCCACGAGTCCCCAGTGCCAGGCACCTGCGTGACCGTCACGATGGAAGGCAGGCGCCCACTGCTGGCAGAGGTCCAAGCGTTGACCGTGCCAGCGACAACCCCCTCGCCGAGGCGCTCCTCGAGCGGGCTGGACGCCTCCCGGGTGGCAATGCTGCTCGCCGTACTGACCAAGACCGGCGTTTCGCTGGGTCAGCATGACGTCTACACCGCTTCGGTCGGTGGCGCCCGGCTCCATGAGCCGGCCGTTGATTTGGCGGTTGCACTGGCAGTGATTTCGGCTGCCGGCGGAACTCCCCTGCCGGCCGGACTGGTCGCGATCGGCGAGGTTGGCCTCGCTGGCGAAGTTCGAACCGTTCACGGAATTGAGTCCCGTTTGCGCGAGGCCGCCCGGATCGGTTTCACCCACGCAATCGTCCCGGCCGGGGCCGAAGACCTAAACCAAGTTGGACTTCGCGTGCTTCGTGCCGCGGATCTGTCTGCTGCGCTACGCGCTCTGCCCTAAGATGAGCGCGACTAGTCAGTAGAACGGGGATTCGCGGTGGCCGCACTGGATTTGAGAGCAACACTGAGTTCAGTGGCGCCCGGAACCGCGCTTCGCGAAGGCTTGGAACGGATTCTGCGTGGCCGAACTGGTGCCCTGATCGTGCTCGGCCAGGACCGACTCATCGATTCGATCTCAACCGGTGGCTTCACCTTCGACGTGCCATTCACTGCTACCGGCCTGCGAGAACTTGCGAAGATGGACGGCGCGATCATTCTCGACTCGTCCGCTTCTCGGATCGTGCGCGCCGCAGTCCACCTGATGCCCGACCAGTCAATCCCGACGACTGAATCTGGTACCCGTCACCGAACTGCCGAGCGCGTAGCTCGTCAAAGTGGCGTGCCGGTGATCTCGGTGTCGGCGTCAATGCACATGATCGCGGTCTACCTCAATGACGACCGCTACGTGCTCGAAGACGCAACCGCTGTCGTCGGAAGGGCAAACCAGGCGTTGCAGACGCTCGAGCGCTATCGCACCCGTCTCGACGAAGTCTCCGATGCCCTTTCGGCACTTGAGGTTGAGGACCTCGTCACGATCCGCGACGTCGCTGCTGTTGCCCAGCGGCTTGAGATGGTTCGCCGGATCGCCGATGAAATCGAGACGTACGTCCTCGAACTTGGCTCCGAAGGCCGCCTGCTCTCACTGCAGCTAAACGAACTAATCGCCGGGGTGGACGCCGAACGTACCCTGATTGTGCGCGACTACCTGCCAACAGGCTCTGAAGAGCTAATTCCAGAAATTTTGGAAAGCTTGGCCGAACTGGATTCAGAGGCCGTACTCGACCTGGGTCGAGTTGCCGTGGCCCTGCAGATCGGCGACACCCACACGTTAGATTCTTCAGTTTCGCCTCATGGCTATCGTTTGCTCGCTCGCATCCCGCGACTGCCCGCGACCGTAGTGGAGCGCCTTATCGTCCACTTCGGCACTCTGCAGCGACTGCTGGCCGCGAGTCTGGACGATCTCCAGGCCGTAGAGGGCGTAGGCGACTTGCGTGCACGTGGGGTCCGCGATGGCCTTTCGCGACTTGCCGAGTCGAGCATGCTCGAACGCTACGTCTGAGCCGCCCTAGTCAGGTCAGGCCGAATTACTGCGGTTTTGGAGTCTGCTTTGTTGCCGGGGTAGAAGTTGGTGCCGGGGTTGCGGTTGGCGCAGTCGTTGGCGTCGTTGTCTCTGCTGGCCGGCGCACGATCGTGAACGTCGCTGCCCCCGGTTCGCCGCCATAAGTGCCGACCTTGACCGTGTAGGTTCCTGGCCCGGCAAAACCTTCACCCGCGCCGCACGCCTTCCCCGAGCCTTTACCCGACCATTCGACCGGGGTGACCGCTGCCCACCCGCCGGCAATCTGCACGGGCGCGGTGAAGAACGCCGTCCGACAAACCGAGGAGTCATAGATTGGCGCTCGCTTCGCGTCGATCACCACTAACAGTTCGGCGGCGGTCGGCTCGAAAGTGCACGGCACTGAATCCAAGGTAGCGATCATCAAGTCCATCGCGATGGGTCCGCCGGCGTACTGCCCGGGGGCCACCGACGGGAGTATCCGCAGGTTCTCTGGCTTACATGGGGTAGTTGAGGTGTCCAAGGAGACCATGACCTGATCGGGCGCAGGCTCAGTCGCTGAAGGAGTTGCCGAAGCCGTGGTGGGGGTCGATTTTGCGGCCTTGTCAGGCGCTTTTTCGGCGCCACCAAACATCTGGACGACTTGGATGCCAATCCAAAGTAGGGCGATTAGTCCGGCCAACACGAGCAAGCGCCGACGCCAATAGACGTCTTTGCTAACTCGCCGGTTGCTCACCAGAACACGTTATCGGCCAGCACTGAAGCCACTGCGCCGACTCGCCACGCCGAAGCGTGGTGCGGGTCAGTCTTCTGAACCCGCACCAGCCTCGACCGCTGGCGGCAGGCCAGTCAATTCAAGGTCGGCCTTGGAAGTGCCGGTGAAGACGTACTCGCCGTCAACAACGTCGATTAGCACGATCTGGCTGGGACGAAGATCGCCGTAGAGCAACTTCTCTGCCATGACATCTTCGATCTCGCGTTGGATCGTCCGGCGTAGCGGACGAGCACCCATCACCGGGTCGAAGCCGGTGGAAGCCAACTTCTCCTTGGCTGCGGTCGTCAACTCGATCGAGATATCCCGCTCGGCAAGTCGCGACTCCAGCGAGTTGACCATCATGTCGACCATCTGCAAGATCTCATCTTGGGTCAACGGCGGGAACACGATGATTTCGTCGATCCGGTTCAAGAACTCAGGGCGGAAGTGCTGCTTGAGTTCGGTGCCGACCCGCTCCTTCATCCGCTCGTAGGTGCCGACCGCGTCGCCAGCCTGGGAGAAGCCAAGGTTCACGCCCTTGGCGATCTCGCGCGCGCCCAAGTTCGTGGTCATGATGATGACCGCGTTCTTGAAGTTGACGACTCGGCCCTGCCCATCGGTGAGGTGTCCCTCTTCGAGGATCTGCAGCAGCGAGTTGAAGATATCTGGGTGCGCCTTCTCGATCTCGTCGAAGAGCACCACGCTAAATGGCTTACGGCGCACCTTCTCGGTGAGTTGGCCGCCCTCTTCGTAGCCGACGTAGCCCGGTGGCGTGCCGAACAGCCGCGAAACTGTGTGCTTCTCGCCGAACTCGGACATGTCGAGCTGGATGAGCGCCTCGTCGTCACCGAAGAGGAACTTGGCCAACGCCTTGGAAAGCCACGTCTTACCGACGCCCGAAGGGCCCGCAAAGATGAACGAACCGCCCGGGCGGCGGGGATCCTTCAACCCAGCACGGGTACGTCGGATCGCCCGCGAGAGCGCCCGGATTGCCTCGTCTTGGCCGATGACGGTCTTGTGGAGTTCTTCTTCCATGTTGAGCAGTCGGCTGGACTCTTCTTCGCTCAACTGACCAACCGGGATGCCAGTCGCCTTTGCCAATACTTCAGCAATTAGGTGTTCGTCGACTACGGCAACCTGATCGAGGTCGCCGGACTTCCACGCCCGCTCCCGTTCATTGCGCGCGTTGATCAGCTTCTTTTCTTCGTCGCGCAGGCTGGCCGCGAGTTCGAAGTCTTGAGCATCAATCGCGCCTTCTTTGCGGCGGCGAACATCGGCGATGTTTTCGTCGAATTCCTTGAACTCCGGCGGCGTGGCCGCCCGGCGGATCCGCAGCCGGGCGCCGGCCTCGTCGATCAAGTCGATCGCCTTATCCGGCAAGAAGCGGTCGCTGACGTAACGGTCGGCCATCGTGGCAGCAGCCGAAAGTGCCTCGTCGGTAATGGTCACGCGGTGGTGAGTCTCGTAGCGGTCACGCAGACCCTTGAGGATCTCGACGGTGTCAGCTACCGACGGCTCGTTGACCAGCACTGGCTGGAAGCGGCGGTTGAGCGCAGCGTCCTTTTCGAAGTGCTTGCGGTATTCGTCCAACGTGGTAGCACCGATGGTCTGAAGCTCGCCGCGCGCCAGCATCGGCTTGAGGATGCTGGCCGCATCGATCGCGCCTTCGGCAGCACCAGCGCCAACGAGGGTGTGAATCTCGTCGATGAACAAGATGATGTCGCCGCGGGTCTTGATCTCTTTGAGGACCTTCTTGAGCCGCTCTTCGAAGTCGCCGCGGTAGCGCGAGCCAGCAACCAACGCACCAAGATCAAGCGTGTAGATCTGCTTGTCTTTGAGCGTCTCGGGCACGTCGCCGCGCACAATGTCTTGAGCAAGCGACTCGACCACGGCGGTCTTGCCGACGCCGGGTTCGCCAACTAGGACCGGGTTGTTCTTGGTTCGGCGGCTGAGGGTCTGCATGACCCGCTCAGCCTCATCGTCGCGGCCGATTACTGGATCGAGTTTGCCTTCACGGGCAGCTTGGGTGAGGTTGCGACCGAACTGGTCGAGCACGGCGCTCGATGCCGCTGGCGCCTCGGATGAGCTACTACCTGAGGTCTCAGACTCTTTGCCTTGGAAGCCGCTGACCAGTTGGATTACCTGCTGGCGCACTCGGTTCAGGTCAGCACCCAACTTGACGAGGACTTGCGCCGCGACGCCTTCGCCTTCGCGAATCAGACCGAGCAAGATGTGCTCGGTGCCGATGTAGGTGTGCCCCAACTGCAGCGCTTCACGCAGACTCAGCTCGAGCACCTTTTTGGCGCGCGGAGTGAACGGGATATGCCCGCTGGGGGCTTGCTGGCCCTGGCCGATGATGTCTTCAACCTGGCCGCGGACTGCCTCAAGCGAGATGTCGAGGCTCTCCAGAGCCTTGGCAGCAACGCCCTCGCCTTCGCTAATCAGACCGAGCAGGATGTGCTCGGTGCCGATGTAGTTGTGGCTAAGAAGGCGTGCCTCTTCTTGGGCAAGCACTACGACTCGGCGGGCCCGGTCGGTAAATCTCTCGAACATCGTCGTCCCCTCTGCTGGACTGTTCTCTTCAGCATAGACGTGAAGCGGTAACCCTCACTTTGCTGTCCAACTAACTAAACCGTTGATCGTGGCAGGTGATTCCACCGTTCGCTGACGGCAGAATCGGTCAATTTCGCCGAGTTCTACTCGCGTCGCTGAATCGGGAACAAGATCGCTTCGCGAATTCCGATTCCCTGTAGGAGCATGACGAGCCGATCCACACCGACCCCAATGCCACCGGCCGGTGGCATGCCGAACTCCAAAGCTCGCAAGAAGTCCTCATCGACGTCCATCGCCTCGGGGTCGCCTGCCGCAGCCAGCCGAGCCTGCTCCTCGAGTCGCTCGCGTTGAACAACTGGGTCGTTCAACTCTGAGTAGGCCGGCGAGAGTTCGACACCGTTGATGATTAGGTCCCAAGCCTCAACGAGCCCTGGTGTTGTGCGGTGCTTCTTGGCTAGCGGTCGAACCGCCGCCGGGTAGTCGCAAACGAACGTCGGCTGAATCAAGGTGTGCTCGACCAGCTTTTCGAAAAGTTCGAGCACGATCTCGCCAGAACCCCAGCCGTCCTTGAGGCTGACCTCGTGGGTTTGGGCAAGTTCACGTAGGACAGATTCTGCGGTGGTTACATCCACGTTCGTGCCGGTGGCCTCACCGACGAGTTCGTGAATGGTTGCCCGACGCCACGGCGCTTCAAGATCAATCGAACTGCCATCTCGACCCGGTACTACCGTCTTGCCAACTGCCCGGGCGGCATCAACAACCAGTTCACGAACGAGGGTTGCCATGGTGTCGTAAGAGCCGTAGGCCTCATACGCCTCGAGCATCATGAACTCAGGGTTGTGAGTGTTGTCGACGCCTTCGTTGCGGAAGGTTTTGCCGATCTCGTAAACCTTGTCGATGCCACCGACAAGGGCTCGCTTCAGGTGCAGTTCCAACGCGATCCGCAACAGCGACGACTCGTCAAAAGCGTTCAGATGCGTGTGGAACGGCCGAGCCGCGGCGCCGCCGTTGGTGTGTTGCAGGACCGGGGTCTCCACCTCGATGTAGCCGTTGCGATCGAGGGT
>DAONBX010000027.1:0-21359 GCA_035401705.1 Aeromicrobium sp. | reverse complement strand
GCACCGAGCTCTTCAGCGTTGTAGGTGCTGACGACTTCGCCGATCGTGTGAGTGCGCTCGATCAGCAGCGGGTAAGGGTCGATGCCAGCATCGATTAGCCGTTGACGCTTCTCGCGGCGCACCCGCAACTGCTCGGGCAGGTCATCTTCGGGAAGTTCAGGCGTTTGGCTCACGAGGCCCAAGTCTAGTTGTGCCCGCTCTTTGGTCCGAATCGACGGGCGTGGCGACCGATTCTGAACTAAGCGAGCCCAGATTCATCAGCCAAGATCGGATCGCATCGGTTAGCGGGCTTCACCCCGGCCTTGTCGGCGAAGAAGTCGCGCATGATGTCCATATCGGCCTTGACGTTGCCAGTCAGGGTGATGGTCGGGCCCAGACCCGAGGTCATCGTGGTCCGGTCACAGTAGGCGAGTGTCACCGGCAGGTTGGAATCCATCGCCAGCCGGTAGAAACCCGACTTCCAGCGGTCGACTTTCTTTCGAGTGCCCTCAGGGGTGATCACCAGTTGGAACAACTCGTCAGAGTTGGCCCGGGCAATAAGTTCGTCGACCAAACCTGCCGGGTTCTGCCGATCTACCGCAATCCCGCCAAATGCCCGCATGACGGGCCCCATCGGCCCGCGAAACAGTTCTTTCTTGCCCAAGAAGTATGGCCGGAGGCCACTTCGCCAAGCGACCGCCAGCATGAGGATGAAATCCCAATTCGAGGTGTGCGGCGCAGCAACCATAATTCCTGAGCCCGTCGGAGCCGGTCCGGACTTGTACGTCCAACGACTAAAGAACCAGTAGATGCCGGCAACACTGCGCAAAATCCTCACCACGTGAGGCTAGCGTGTCAAGTTGGCCGCCGAGTAATTTCCCAAACGCTTAGGCGCAGTTCATCTTTTAGTCAGGTTCGACAGACACCGTAGAGATATGACCGAGTTCCTGCGGATCAATGGCCACCGTGGCCAAAGCGCTACCCACCCAGAAAACACCCTGCCCGCGCTTCGCGAAGCAGTCCGTCTTGGCGCAGATGGCGTCGAGTTCGACGTGCAACCTGCCGCCGACGGTTCCGTTGTGCTGATGCATGACCGCACACCTATGCGCACCACTAACCTGCGCGAAGTGAACCGAGCCAAAGTCGGTCTCCCCGTCAACAGTTTCACCCTTACCGAACTCGCCGGCCTCGATGCTGGCCGCTGGAAGTCAGCGGAGTTCGCCGGCGTCCCGGTGCCCACCTTGCGCGATGTTGCCCACGTGTTCACCGACACCAGCGTGCGCCTAGTCGTCGAGTTGAAGGCCACAAAGTGCGATCCACGCCGGTTCGTGCGAACCGTGCTCGATGATCTAGGCAACCGGCCGAACGTGACCATCATGAGCTTTGATCGCGAAATCGCTGAAGCGGCCCTGCCGCTGCATAACAGCGTCGGACTCGTTACGAATCGAGCGCCGTCTGCTGACGACCTTCAACTTTTCGACGAGTTCCATGTGAACGCCAAACGAATCGATCGCCGGCTCGTCGAGGCAATACACCACGTAGGCAGCACGATTACGGCCTGGACGGTCGACGATCCACGCACGATCGAACGACTACACAACATTGGCGTTGACGCAGTGACCACCAACAACGTTTCGGCGGCCCGACCCGCATTCGTTTGAAGCGCTGGGTACGCGGTTCAGCGGTTCTTCTCGGCGACGAACCGAAGCCCTTCAAGAGTGAGCGTGCGATTTCGAGTGGTGATCGTTTCGCACTCGCTCAACACGACTTCCGCGTGATTTCCGGTGGCAACGACCGTGAGGTGATCGGGGTCGACTCCAAGAGATTCGCCCATCCGCTCGACCAGGGTGTCGATAAGCCCGGCGAAACCAAAAACTGTGCCGGCCTGGATTGATTCCACGGTATTTTTACCGATCACATTTCGTGGGATCGCCATTTCGACGCTTCGCAGTTGAGCACTGCTACTGGCAAGCGCTTCGAGGGAAACCTCAACTCCGGGAGCGATCGCGCCGCCGAGATAGCGGTCCTGAGCGTCAATCACATCAAAGACCGTGGCTGTCCCGCTCAGATCCACCACGATCGCCGGCCCGCCGTAAAGCTCCTTTGCCGCGAGCGCATTGACGATTCGGTCGGTGCCGACTTCTTTGGGATTGTCCGTATGAATTGCGAGGCCGGTCTTGACCCCAGGCCCAACGATCCATACCGGAACCGAATCGAAATACCGCTCGAACGTGCCACGAAGCGCTTCGGCGAGCGCCGGGACGGTGCAACACATCACGATTTCAGTAATCTCGGCGATTTGGGTTCGGCGCCAAAAAGCGTCGATCGTCAAGAACCATTCGTCGCTGGTGCGCCGTTCATCTGATGACACAGAAAACTGCGCGACCAGTTCATCGGCGTCAAACAGTCCGATCGTGGTGTCGGTATTGCCGGCGTCAACCGCCAGCAGGGTCATACGTGCACCAAGTCCCCACGCAGCAGATCCGAATTTGCCGGCGCTTCGGCCGCATCGGTTCCGAGGGTGACGATCTTGTTCGATTCGTCGACGAAAACCACGCTCGGCGAAAGTTCACGCGCTTCGGCATCGTCTACCTGGGCGTAGGCGATCATGATCACGAGGTCGCCCGGATGCACTAGGTGGGCGGCCGCGCCGTTGATGCCGATTACGCCCGATCCCCGTTCGCCGGCGATCGTGTACGTCTCGAGTCGAGCCCCGTTAGTTACGTCAACGATGTGCACGAGTTCGCCGGCCAGCAGGTCGGCCGCGTCTAGCAGGTCTTCGTCAACCGTCACCGAGCCGACGTAATGCAGATCGGCCTGGGTCACCGTGGCGCGGTGGATCTTGGACTTCATCATGGTTCGCAGCATTTCAGGCTCCTAGGGTTACGGAGATGTTGTCGAGCAGACGGGGTTTGCCTACTCGGGCGGCAACTAACAGTCGGGCTTCGCCAGTTGGTTGAACCGGTCCCAAGTCGGGGCTGGTCAGGACGAGATAGTCAGGGTCGATTCCAGCGTCGGCCAAAATTTTCGCGGTGGCCGTTAGCACCGCGTCGGCGCCTTCGGCGCCAGCGGCGACACCGCTACGCAAGGCTGCCGAAATTGCGGCCGCTCGCTCGCGTTCGCTGTCGGTCAGGTATTGGTTTCTTGAACTCATCGCCAGCCCGCTTACTTCTCGGACCGTGGGGCAGCCGACGACCTCGACACCCAGTCGAAGCTCGCGCGACATCAGCCGGATCAAGGCCAACTGTTGGTAGTCCTTCTCGCCGAACACCGCGACATCTGGACGAACAAGGCCGAACAGTTTCGCCACGACGGTAAGCACGCCCCGAAAGTGAGTTGGCCGCTGGGCTCCCTCGAGGACGGCGCCTAACGGACCGGGATCAATCGTGATCGCGCCGTCGAGTCCTGCCGGATACATTTCCTCGACCGATGGCGCAAAAACGACGTCAACGCCAGCGGCGTCACAGCGAGCCAAGTCGGCCTCAAACGTCCGCGGGTACGCGTCTAGGTCTTCACCTGGCGCGAACTGGGTCGGATTCACAAATATCGACACAACGAGTGTCTGCGCCAGCGGCCTCGCCTGCTCCATCAGGCTGACGTGACCGTCGTGCAAGGCTCCCATCGTGGGCACGAGGGCCACCGTGCCGACAGTCGCGGCGCGAAGTTCCGCTGCGGTACGCGCGATCGTGGGCATCAGCGGACCCGCTCACCGTCGACGGCTTCACCGATTGCGTGTGCCGTTTCCGAATCAATTCGACCGGTCTTCTCTGCCCGTTCTGCAGTGGCGGCAGCTAACGCAGCGTAGGTGTGTGCGATTGCTGGGTCGTGAAGGTTCGCCAGGTGCGCCCGCACGGTGTCGACGTCACCGCGCGCGACCGGACCGGTAAGGGCCGCGTCGCCATAAACCAACGTGTTGTCGAGCGCCGCAGTCAGCAGGGGCCGCAATACCGCCGCCGGGTCCTGTGCCCCGATTTCACGCAGCAAGTCCATCGCTTGGGCGACGATCGTGCTCAGGTGATTTGCGCCGTGAGCCAACGATGCGTGGTATGTCGCCCGATCTTCTTCGGCCACCCACATCACCGAACCGCCAAGTTCACCGACGAGCGTTTCGGCTACTTCGCGGTCGCCAGCTTCAGCCGTGACCCCGAATACACAGCCACGATCTAAACCAATTTCGGTGCCAGTGAAGGTCATCGCCGGGTGCAACGCGATCGTCCGGGCACCCGCCGCCGCCAACGGCGCCAACACCCCAAGGCCGTGGCGACCACTGGTGTGGGCGATCAACTGACCCGGTCCCACCTGCTCGACCAATTCGGCCGCAACATCGGCTAGGGCGTCATCGGGGACCGCGAGGATCACGATTTCGGCGGACTTGGCAACCTCAACTGGGCTGAGGACCGGGACGTCAACAAGCAGCGTCTGGATCCGCAGCAAAGAGGCAGGCGACTGGCCGCTAACGGCGACCAGTTCGAATCCGGCTCGTTGGAGTCGGGCGGCCAAGACAGCACCGACTCGACCGGCGCCGACCACCCCCACGCGAGGATGCGTCATGTTTGTTGCCTTTCGTTCCAGTCCCGATTTGGGTACCAGACAAATTGACATGGTCATTCTACAACTGGCTTAGCCGCGTTCGGCAAGCGATGTGTCGAGCACCACACTGCTTTCGCGCTGGGCTCTGCCAGACTTAGGCCATGGCTCGGATCCTGATCCGCGCGGGCAAAGACCCGTTCACGGCAGTCGTACCCGAGACGACGCTTACCCAAGACGTGTTCAACTCCAACAGCGGCAACTTCCTTTTCCAGCATTCGGTGTGGAAATCGCTGGCGATCGAGCCGCACGAATTGGTCGCCAATTCGACCTTGAGTGAGCGTCGCAAAAGTTCGACAAGTGACGCCAATGTAGTCAACGAACAGTTCGATCAGTTCGTCATCCCAATGGCGAACTCGTTTCGATCGGACTTCGCCGACAAACTCGACAACCTGACTCGGTTGATTGAGCAACTCAAAATCCCGACTACCGTGGTGGGGATTGGCGCCCAGGCGCCGGCGGACCGATCCTTCGACGCCCTGGCTGGCGTTCGCGACTCGACTAAGCGTTTTGTTTCTGCCGTGTTGGACCGCTCAGCTTCGATCGGGGTGCGGGGCGAATTCACTCGCGATTTCCTAGTAGACCTTGGATTCCCTGAGTCATCAGTGGACATAATCGGTTGTCCTTCGCTCTTCCTGCACGGACCAGACCACCACGTTCGAAAGCGGGTCGATGCGGTCTCGGCCGAGTCGACGATGGCGTTGAACCTGACTCCCGAGGTGGCTGGCATCGGCGCATTCGCCACCGAACAGGCCCAGCGTCACCCGAACCTGACCTACATCGGCCAAGACGCGCACGACCTACGACTGCTCCTTTGGGGAGTGGCACATCCGCACGTGAGGGACGAACTGGCACCCGTCCACCTTGGCCACCGGCTCTACCAAGAAGACCGGATGCGACTGTTCTTGGACACGTGGACTTGGTACGACTTCTTGGCCAAGCAGGACTTCGCCTACGGCACCCGCTTCCACGGCAATGTCGCTGCACTTTTGGCCGGCACGCCAGCGATGATGCTGGCCCACGATTCACGAACCCTTGAGCTGGCCGAATATCACCAGATGCCGCATCGGATCCAGCCATCGTTCGATACGCCGGTTCGGGCCGAAGAGCTCTATGAGGCAACTGACCTTTCTGGCTTCAACTCCGCCATGTCCGATCGGTTCGGCCGCTACCTGGCCTTCTTGGAGCGAAACGGGCTCGAGCATCGCTGGCAGGACGACAAAGACGGCTCAGCCTTTGACGAGCGACTCGCACACGCGCAATTACCCGAAGCCGTGCACACGCTGGCGGCCCCAGACCTTTCCGAGGTCGCGTCACGGCTGGACTGGTTGCGTCACGCAATGGTGATCGACCTGACTCGTAGCCCCTCGAGATATGACTACCCGTTCAATCATCCTGCGTACCACGGTGCCGGGACCCGCCATGCGCGCGTTAGCGCCAACCGGGACGAGATGTTGACTGCTCAACAGCGGCGAATTGAAGAGCTGACTGAACGGATCGAACGGATCGAACGAACTACTGTCCGAGGCTTTTTCTACCGTTCGATGCGCAAGATTCGGCGATTCTTCGCAAGCCGTTGAATTCACCCGTTGAATTCACCCGTTGGACTTGCCGCAGCGGCGAGACGGCGCGGATCCTCCGCGGGGAGCGCGTCGATCAGAACGCGTCGTGGGTGTGCAGCCGAGCCCGTCACGAGGTATCGCTGCCCAGGCCGAACCCGGCTCGCCTCCTCCAGCACGGCGGGGTCGAGGACGGGATCTGCAGGACTCGAGGGATCCGCGACGTCGGGGCCGTCCGGCTCCTCCGGCCCTTCCTGAGGCCCCGGGGCGGTCGTGCCTGCCTCCGCCCAAGCTTCACGGACGATCCGACGGGGGTCGTATTGACGGAGGTCGAGCGTATCCATTTCGGAGCGATCGACAGGCAGCCAGAGCTCACGCTCCGCTTGGACGCGAGCGGCATCGGCGAAGGCACGCAGCGAGCGGACGATCTCGGCTAGGCGCTGGGCGTAGGCGGGCAGCCGTTGAGGTCCGATCACCACACCCGCAACGATCGCGACGAGCAGCAGTTTTTCAAAGGATAGGCCGAACATCAGCTCAGGCTCCTAGCGTCGGTCATGAGGTCGAGACGGCGAGCGGCACGGCGGTCGTGCAGGTGCGCGAAGGCGTACGCCGCGGCGAACAGCGCAGACATGGGAACCGCCACGAGGAACATCGAGAGTACGTCGGCCGCCGGTGTCACGAGTGCGCTGAATAGCACGATCGCGACCACGATGAAGCGCCAGCCGCGGCGGAGGGTGTCGGCGGGGAGGATGCCAAGGAGGTTCAGCACCACCAGGAACACCGGAAGCACGAAAGCCACCCCGATGGCCAGGACGATCTTCATTACGAAGTCCACGTAGTAAGGCGCGCTGAGGATGGTGGTGTCTTGGTCGGAGGAGAAGCCGGTGAGCATGCGCACCATGTGCGGGAACAGCAGGAAACCGAACGCGCAGCCGGCCGCGAACAGCGGCACCGCAACGGCACCGAACCCGAAGGTGTACCGCCGCTCGCGGCGGGTGAGTCCCGGCGTGACGAAGCCGAACAGTTCCACCAGCCACACGGGGCTGGAGAGGACCACGCCAGCGAAGATCGCGATCCGGAGTCTCAGATCAAAGGCACCGGTCACCGTGTCGTAGTTGAGGCTGGCGTTGCGGGACCGGGCGAGCTCCTCGACCGGCTCGCGAAGCAGGTCGAGGATCTGTTCGGAAAGCACGAACCCGGCGACCACCGCGACCAGCAACGCCACCGCCGCACGGGTGCTGCGGCGACGCGCTTCCCGGAAGTGGCCCGCGAGGGGCATCGTGCCCCGCGCGACGGTGGCGGTCACGACGTGGGGTGCCCGGTGGCGGCGGCCGGATCGGTCGCCGGGGCGGATGCGGCCGCAGTGGGCTCGGCCGCATTGGCGGTGCCGACCGCGGTCGGGGCTTGGCTCTCGTGGACCTCGTCCTTGAGGATCTTGACGGACTGGCCGACGCTCTTGGCAAGCGCGGGGAGCTTCGAAGAGCCGAAGACGAGCAGGACGATGGCGAGGATGACGAGGGCGTGCCAGCCCGTGAGGTTGTTCAACATGGTGGTTCTCCTAGGGTTTTGAGGGTCGGGAAAAGGTGGAGGGTGGTCAGCTCGGGCCGCCAGGGGCGCCCGGCGGAGGATTGCCGCCGTCCGGGGCACCTCCCTCGCCGCCCCCGCTCGGCGGTGCGCCGCCCCCGCCGGCCTCGGTCGTGGTGTCGATAGCGACTGAGAGCGACCCGGTGTAGCCGGACTTGGCGTCTCCGGTGAACGTGCCCATCTGCAGGTCGTAGCCGTCGCTGAACACGTTGTCGTTGTCGAGGCTGCCGATTTGGGCGAGGTTCTGGGCCGAGCCGGAGTAGGCGTCGAGAGCGTAGACGTCGTCGAGCATGTCCTGCGGGAACGCGACCTGCGAGGTCGCGATCGCATTCTCGACGTTGGTCGCGGAGTCGATGTCGGGGTAGACCTCGAAGTGGATGTGGGTCCAGCGACCGGTGTAGCAACCAGGGACGATGGTCGTGAAGGTCACCTCGCCGTTCGCGTCGGCGACCTGGATGCCGCGCAGGTAGGTCTCGTCTTCGACACCTTCTGAGTACATCGAGTACCGCCCCTGCGCGTCGCAGTGCCAGACGTAGACCGCGACACCTTCGTATGGAGCGTCGTCGGCGGTCATGTCGGTGAGCTTGAAGGAGAAGCGCAGCGGCGTGCCGTCGACGGTCGTGCCGCCGTCCAGACTCGAGGTTATGTCACTGCGCACGATGCCGGACTCCTCGAGCACGTTGACGCCGTTGGTGCCGTCCGCCGGGTAGGGCCCGTTGGTCTCCTGCGGGATCTCGCCATCGGACGTCGACGAGCTGGCCGAACTGCCGGAGGTGGCCGAACTGCCGGAGCCGCCCGCGCCGCCCGCGCCGCACGCGGCCAGCGCGAGCGCGCCCACACCGACCCCGGCGATACTCAGCACCCGGCGACGGGTGAGGAGCGTAGTGACGTCGAAGCCGGCGCCCTGGTCCACGACCTCGTCGTCGGGACGAACTAGGAGGCGGCCCTCGTAGGCCGGGCCTTCCGGGGTCTGGGTGGGATCGGGTGTGGTTGTCATGCGACTACTCCTCGTGTCGGATTCATTGACACCACTTTGACCCTCTACGGTGTGCCGCCGTTGTGTGTCTGTTGTGAGGTTCCTGTGAACGGCCGACGCCGCAGCTGGCAAAATTTCCATCTCGGCTCGCCCTTGATTACCCCGCCCAACCCGACCCCGGTAGGCTCTCTAACTGATCGGCCGCCTGCGGCCGTCCCCGGCGGCTTACGCCACAACCGGGGGGCCTCTAGCTCAATTGGCAGAGCAGCGGACTTTTAATCCGCGGGTTGTGGGTTCGAGTCCCACGGGGCCCACCGGAAACCTTCGTGAAAATAGTCACAAAAGCGAGATTTTATCGCCTCCGGACTCGTTCTGAGCCGCCTCCTCTGGAAGAATCAACTTATTCAGCGGTCTCGGGTTGTCGCTGAATGCGCCACATTCCCTCTCGCGCAATTGCGCCACATCTGAAACAATGGTCACACCATGAGCAGCCCCACGTCTCACTTCCGTACCATCATGCGCGGCTACGACCCAGCCGAGGTTGACGCCCATATCGCGACACTCAAAGAGCACACTAAGTCGCTACGCCAGCAGATCGCCGAGCTGGAATCCCAGGTTGGATCGCTCAAAGAACCGAACTTCGCCAACTTAGGTGAGCGCGTTGGTCAAATCCTCTCCTTGGCAGAAGAAGAGGCCAAGGACCTGCGAAAAAACGCCGAGCGCGAAACTCGCACCCAGCGCACCGACGCGGCTGACGCCGCTCGCCGAGTGCGTAAGGAAGCCGACGAATACGGCTCCAAGACTCGCGCCAGCGCAAACGCGGAGGCCGAAAAGCGCATCGCAGAGGCACACGACAAGGCCGAGGCCGAATGGCAGGCTCACGTAACCCGAGTTGCCGAGGCTGAAGAAGACTTTGTAATCACCGATGCCGCTCGCCGCAAAGAGGCGGAGGAGTCGATGTCGCGTGCCCTCGCCGAACACAGCCGGGTTATTGCCGACCTTGAAGCAGAAGCAAAGCGCGTTCGACTTGAAATCGAGTCCGAGCGTGCCGAAACGCAACGACACAACGAACTCACTGTCGACGAGGCGAAGGTACAGGCAGCCACGCTGATCGCCGAAGCCAAAGCCACCGCCGAGAGAATTCGGATCGAATCAGAGAACGAAGTGGCCGAGATCGCCGATCGCCGAGATCGCATCAACGCCCAACTGGCCAACGTTCGCCAGATGCTGGCGTCGCTGGTAGGCGACGGCGGCGACCAAGGCTTGCTTTCTGGAACCAGCAGCGAACGAGCTTCCTGAACCGAACTAGCCAAACGAGAACGACCCACCAACTGAAATGGTGGGTCGTTTCTTTTTGCCTCTTGGCGACAGCAATAGCCCGGTGGGACTAGTCGCACTAATACTTCGATACGGCAGTTCAGATACCGCCGTTATTTGAGCGAAAAAAGTTCCGCGTTTGCCAAATTAGATCCCTTTGGGGGGTTTGCAGCACCCCTCCACTTGGGCCATCATGAGTCTCGTGAGTCACACTCGTAACATCAGCACCACACTTTCCGTGGTCATAGTCGTGACCCTGATTCTTGCTGGAACTGCGTATGCCGTTTCGATGCGAACAGCAACACCAGAATCAACCTCCATCTCGCTGCTGAGCGCCGGCGCAAACTCCGGGAAAGACCTCCGCCTGGCAGCGAGCGTGCGAACTGCTACCGCCGGCACCCCCATCTCACTAAGCGTCACCTCCGTCACTAACCACCCGCGTAAAGTGACGCTCCAGCGCTGGGACGCCAGCCGGCGTTCCTGGCGTACAGTCGGGACGAAAACCGTGCGCAAGACTGCCACTTTTAGGCACGCGCCGGCGGTCGGTGTGAATAAGTACCGCGCGCAGGCCCCGAAACTAAAACATCGTCTCGGCGGGAAGTCCCATACCCACAAAGCCGCCGTTTCTTCAGTTGTCGCCGTTACCGCAACGGCCACGGCGCCAACTGCCCCGACACCGGCCCCAACAACCAGCCCGACCACGCCAGCAGAAAAGGTCGAACTCAGTCCGGCGGAAAGTAACCTCTTCGATGCCATCGCGACTGTCCGCCAGTCCTATGCCCCCACCGTCCATCAGGGCGATGCGCAAAGTGCGAACGACTGCCTGACAACGTACGCCCGCGAACACTCGGCCTGGATGGCCGACCAAGGCGCAGCGGCCGACCCTGGCTCAGACGCGCACAAGGACGCCGGGCGCCAATTGCCAGCGAAAGCCTGCGCCGGTTTTACGGTCAACGCAGTGACTCGCGCAGTCGGCGCAGAATCAAGCGCCACAGCCGTTATCGATCAAACCATTAAGGCCTGGCTGTCCTCGCCCTACGGCGAACCAGACCGACTGCTCTCGGTCTGCCAGACCGCCCCTTCGTACGAATTCGGAGTCGCGATCAAAGACTCCAAATCGGCCCATTGGGTGACGGTGTTGGTAGCGAGTGAAACCAAATCCACCAAGACGACGGGAGTTTGCTAATGGCTACCGTCCCAGGGACACAACCCCTGCTGCCCGAGTCCGCCCAGCAGGTAGTGCGTCGGTTCACCTTCGGTTACAACTCGCGCCTCGCGGCCCAAGTGCTGCGCCATCGCGACGTTTACGCGTGGCTGGAGGACCAATTCCAGGTCAACCCCGACCCAGACGCGAATGCGACGCTGAACTGGTTCCCACGACTAGGCGACTCGCCTGCCACGGCGTGGAGCATGGCCCAAAGCGGCAAGTACGGCGGCTGGCAATACGGGAACGACTTCGCGATGTACAGCGTGGCCCGACGCGTTGCAGCCACTAACCAAGTCCACGAGATGATGGTCGACTTTTGGTCGAACCTGCTGCACATTCCGGTCGGCGAAGACTCAAGTTTCCCCTGGCGACTCGACTACGACGCCAAGGCGATTCGCCCGAACGCGCTCACCTCGTACAAGCAACTGCTGAACGCGGCCGTCGTCCACCCGGCAATGAGCGGATTCCTCACTAACTATCGAAACACCGCCCAGAAGATCAACGAGAACCTCGGTCGAGAACTCCTCGAGCTCTATACCGTCGGGCGCCCCGACCCGAAAGCGGCACAACCGCACTATTCCGAAGATGACGTGAAGAACTCGGCCCGCCTGCTCACTGGCTTCACCGTCAAGGTGTTCGACGGGTTTGCAGCCGGCTACGACCCGAAACTACATTACGTCGGCCCGGTCACGATCATGGGCCAGACCTTCACTAACTCCGCCGCTGACGGCCGCGCTGAACTAACCCGGTACTTGAATTGGTTGGCCGTTCACCCGCGAACCGCAAAACGAATCGCCGCCAGGCTTTGCGCTCGGTTCGTCTCTGACGACGCCCCGCAAAGCGTGATCGACGCGGTTGCCCAGACCTACCTCGACAGTGACACCGACATCAAGTCCTGCCTGCGCACGCTGATCGCCCACCCGGCGTTCAAAGCTTCAGCCATGCAAAAGGCTCGCACCCCAATCGAGGACGTCATCGCCGCCGAGCGAGCCTGCGACATCACCCATACCGGCGCCGGCTCAGATTCACGGGTCGAAAACATCGCTTGGTTCTGCAGTTGGACCGGCCAGGCCCCATTTTCTTGGCCGCGCCCTGACGGCTTCCCCGAAAAATCCGACACATATCTCTCCCCCGCGAGAATGCTTCGGTCGTGGACACACCACACGTGGACCGCAGGACCAAATGGCCAACTAAAGCAAGCCGAACGGCCGACTTCACGCGAACTGTCGCCGCCGGTTTGGCCGCTACCGCTTGCGGACCTGATTCACCACCAAGCAGTAATGATGACCGGCCGCCGAGCCACCGATGACGTCGTCAGCGCCGTCGCCACCTTGGTGGACAAGAAGATCAGCCACGTCTTCAAGTACGACTGGGAAAAGAAGAACGACCATATGGCGTGGATGCTCACCCTGATCCGAACCGCGATCCTGAATGCGCCGGAGGCGATGTTGCGATGAGCGACCTACACGACGACTCCTGTGTCGACTATGGCCTAACTCGCCGGAACCTGTTGCGTTCGGCCGGTTTGGTTGGCATGGCCGGAGTCGCCACGTCGATGTTCGGCCAGGTCCTGACCTCGACCGCTTTTGGCGCAACCAACGAGAACATCCTGGTGGTGCTTTCGTTGCGCGGCGGCGCCGACGGACTCTCGATGCTGGTGCCCCACGCCGAATCGGCGTACTACGCGGCCCGACCGAATGTGGCCGTCGCCAAGAACACCTTGTTGGCCCCGGACAACACCTTCGGCCTGCACCCGGCGTTTGCGCCACTGGCGGACTTGTGGACTGCCGGAAAAATGGCCGCCATTCACGCTGTGGGCATGCCGGTACCGAACCGCTCCCACTTTGAAGCGATGGAACTGCTCGAGGACGCCGACGCCGGCTCGGCCGAGCGCGTTGGCTGGCTAAACCGGATGATCGGCTGTTTCGCTTCGAACGATGTTTTTGATGGCGTCCAGGTAGGCACTACCGTCATGCCCACCTCGCTGATTGGCCCCGAACCGTCGTTTGCGACCTCCGATTTCGAATCGCTTTCAGTCCCTTGGGGCGACAATGCTGAAATCGGCCCGAAGGTGCGCACCGCCTTGGCGAGCATGTACAAAGATGCCGGTTCGGTCATCGGTCGTACCGGCCAAGACGCCCTCGTGCTGGACAAGCGAGCCGGTGCGATTGCCGCCATCGAAAAGCAGGGTCCACAAAATGGCGCCAAATATGAACCCAGTTATTCCGAACTCGGCCAGGCGCTGGCAAGTTCGGCCGCCCTGATCAAGTCAGGTGTGGGTGTTCGGGCAATCGCCGTTGACTTCGGCGGCTGGGATCACCACGTCGACGTCAGTTGGCGGATCGCTTCTCAGATCAAGGAGATGGCTAACTGTCTCAAGGCGTTCTTCCAAGACCTCGGCCCACACGCTTCACGAGTGACCGTGGTGACGTTGAGCGAGTTCGGTCGGCGCCTCGAACAAAACGGCGCGGCTGGCGTTGACCACGGCTACGGCAATGCCGTCTTTGCCTTCGGTGCAGGCGTCAAGGGCGGCTACTACGCGAACTGGCCGACCCTCTCGGGCTCGAACCTGCGAGACGGCGACCTGAACGTCACGACCGACTATCGGAACGTACTTTCGGAGATCTTGGAAGCTCGATTCCCTTCGGTCGGTGTCGGTACGGTGTTCCCCGGGCTGACTCGAAACAACCTCGGTTTCATGTCGCCTTACTGAGCGGCGACGCATCGTGATCAAGGATAAATTGAACTGATGAACTCGCTTCGCAGTCCGTGGATCGGCGCATTCGCAGTCGCTTTCGTCGCCCACTTAGCTTTACTTGCGGCCGAGGCGACGCCGTGGGACACCGTCACCAAGTGCCTTCTTGCTCCGCTGCTGATCGGCTGGGTTCTGCAGCAAGGCGGCCCCCGGATAATCGTTTTGGCATTGGTGTTCTGTTTCTTCGGCGACCTTTTCCTAGACCTAAACGAGGCTTGGTTCCTGGCCGGGATGGCGGCCTTTGCGGGTGCTCATGTCTGCTTCGTCACCTTCTTCGTGCGCCAAGGTGCAATAGCGGGACTGAAGCAACGGCCGTGGATCGCTGTGGTCTTGGCGCTGATCGCGGTCGGCGTGCTGGCTTGGGCATGGAGCGGGCTCGAAAGCGGACTCCGGGTTCCCGTCGCGGTCTACGCATTTCTACTTTCGACCACTGCGGCCACTGCGCTGGCGGTCGACCTGCGCGCCGGAATTGGCGGCTTGCTCTTCCTCTTCTCCGACGCGGTCATCGCGCTAGGGATTGCCGGCCGAGTCAACGACGGCGCAGTCACGAGCCTAACGATCATGTTCACCTATGGGCTAGCTCTGTTCTTCTTAGCGACCGCCACCGTGTGGTTGGCGGCCAAGACTGCGGGCTTTGATCCGACTCAAGCCACGGACTGCTGGCCCACCTCAGAAACCGGACCGGGCAAAATGTCCATATGAGCGACCCACGCGCCGGACTACCGGCTGAGCCGGCAGACCTAGTCGACTTGGCCGAACTCGTCGAGGCTTACTACTCGCGCCACCCAGACCCGGCCAACGTCGATCAACAGGTCACGTTCGGCACGAGTGGTCATCGTGGCTCGAGCCTGAACACTTCTTTCAACGACGACCACATAGCCGCCACCACGCAGGCGATCTGCGAATACCGGGCCGGCCAAGCGATCACTGGCCCGCTGTTCATCGGCCGCGACACGCATGCACTTTCGGAGCCGGCGTGGCAAACCGCGATCGAGGTTCTCGTCGCAAACCAGGTGGACGTTCTCGTCGACAGTCGCAACGGGTTCACGCCGACGCCAGCGATTTCTCATGCCATCTTGACCGCCAACCGAGACCGCAGCAGCGAGTTGGCCGACGGGATCGTGGTGACCCCGTCACACAATCCGCCAGCCGATGGCGGGTTCAAATACAACCCGCCCCACGGCGGTCCGGCCGACGGTTCGGCCACGGCCCAGATCGCCGAGCGCGCGAACGAGCTGCTCGCTGCGGGGTTGGACCAGATTCAGCGGGTCCCGTTTGAGCAGGCCTTGGCCGCGTGCGGAACTTACGACTTCCTCGATGTGTACGTTCAAGATTTGGCGTCAATCATCGATCTGGAAGCGATCAAGATAGCCGGAATTAGGATCGGCGCCGACCCACTCGGCGGCGCCAGCGTCGCCTATTGGGGCGAAATCGCCGATCGCTACGGCCTCGACCTGACGGTGGTCAACCCGAACGTCGACCCTACGTTCGGCTTCATGACCTTGGACTGGGACGGCAAGATCCGAATGGACTGCTCGTCACCGGACGCAATGGCCTCGCTGATCGCCGGCCGCGACCAGTTCGACATTTCGACCGGCAACGACGCAGACGCTGACCGGCACGGGATTGTCACCGCCGATGCCGGACTGATGAACCCCAACCATTTTCTGGCCGTCGCGATCGCTCACTTGTTCGGCGGGGCTCGGCCAAGTTGGCCAGCCGACGTCCAGATCGGCAAGACTCTCGTTTCGTCTTCGATGATCGACCGAGTTGCCGACGGCTTGGCCAAACCGCTGGTCGAAGTTCCGGTTGGGTTCAAATGGTTCGTGCCTGGGCTGCTCGACGGCACCTTAGGCTTTGGCGGCGAAGAGTCGGCCGGCGCCTCGTTCTTGCAGCTGGACGGAAGTGTCTGGACGACCGACAAGGACGGCATCATCCTAGCGTTGCTGGCGGCAGAGATTATGGCTACCACCGGCAAGTCACCCAGTGTGCTCTACCACGAACTGACCGAACGCTACGGTGCTCCCGCCTACGCGCGGATCGATGCTCCGGCGACGAGGGCGCAAAAGGAACGGCTCGGACAGCTAACCGCGGCCGACGTCACCGCGACCGAACTGGCCGGCGAACCGATAACTTCTGTGCTGACTGAAGCGCCGGGAAACGGAGCCAAAATCGGCGGGATCAAGGTGACCACCGAGTCCGCTTGGTTCGCCGCCCGGCCGTCCGGAACCGAAGACGTTTACAAGATTTATGCCGAATCGTTCCGTGGCGTTGAACATTTGGCCGAAGTCCAAGCCGCAGCCAAATCACTCGTTGACTCAGTTTTGAAACGTAGCTGAATCAGCCGTAGGGCCAGTTGCCTCCGCTGGCCGAAAGTCCACGGCCGAGTTCTTGGGCGCGGCGATTCCACTCCATCGCTCTGGCGGCAATCCAGTAACGCTGCTGCGCCATCAACACGGTCAGCGAGGTGCCCATTTCACGCGGGTACATCTTGCCGATGGCGACCGCAATTTCGCGAGCAGCCCTAGCGTCGTGGGCGGCATCGTGAGCGCGATCTAGCCTTACCCCATAGTGAGCGGCCACATCGCCGAGCCGTCGAGTCCCTGGCCGCTCGCGGTCAACCCCCCAGTCGAGCACGTACGGGTCGACCACCAGCAGGTCTTCCCAGTCAGGTTGGTCGAGTTCGTGTCGATCAGCCTCGGCCCGCAACAGCGTCAAATCGAAGGCCGCGTTGTAAAGGACCAAGCCGACCCGGCGAAGGACGAGGTCCTGCACCCAAGAGAGCACCGGCCGAAGTGCCTGCGCCGACATCGGCGCCCTCACCAAGTCCGAGTCCGTAATTCCGTGGATGTCGGCCGAGGAGTCCGGGATCGGTACCCCCGGATTGACCATGCCGATGAAGTCTCCGCCAACGTCAGAAAGTGCCGCGAAACTCACGATGCGGTCGGTTCGCGGGTTTACGCCCGTGGTCTCAAAATCGAGGGCCGCCAAAGGCCGGTTGAACCAGGCCGCCGGATCGCCTTCAATCGGCGGCAAGACGTTCTTTGCGCGTCGCCCCGGGCCCGACCGTTTCGGTTCAGTCGGCGGGTTCGCGGACGCTTCAGGCATTTGGCCCATCCTCTCGGGGTTCAAACTTTCGCTGATCTGCTTCAGCCGCTTGGTCAGCAATTGTCGACTTCAGGTTTGACAGTTCGGTTTTGCGCCGCCGAGAAGAAGCCAAAATCCCCGCCAACACAAGGGCCGCCACCACGCCGAGAGTCGCCCCGATCAAACTCGCCCATCTAAAACCGGGCGCTTCAACGTCAAAGATACGTTCCCCCGCATGAGCGGATGCAGTCGTCCCCAGCACCACCCACAGAGTCAGCCAATTGGGCAGAGCCACCAGCAAGCCGACAAGGACTACGACTGGCTTGAACGGCCAAGCAACTTTCGGCCGACGGGCCTGCCAGGCAATCATCACCGCAAAGAAGGAAAACACCGAGCCGTAGAACAGGCCCCACGCGATCCCGGCGGACATTCGCCCGTCGACGACCCGGCCAACACGTTGCGCCCAAGCGCGCGGGGCGTACGCCGAAAGGACTTGAAAGAAAATGACGACGGCGACCACGATGACGAGCGAAACTACTAATCGCCGAGCCCAAATCTCGACGGAACTTCGCGCGCCCGGACCTTTACCCGCCGGCTGAGTAGAAGTGTCGGAACGCTCTAACTCAGCCATGTGAACCATTGTGACACTTGCGTGTCCGTAGATCGAGAAGCCACTGAGATAGAATCAGTCCCGAGTCCATGGTCTTCCTCGTAACGCTGCACTTTGTCGCTGCAGCGGGAGCGCCTGCCCTCGTCAAGTTACTGGACCGGCGAGCGTTCCTAGTTTTGGCTCTTGCCCCAGCCATTTCCTTTAGCTGGCTGCTCGCCCCCGCCGTTCGGGCAACCAGCGACGATCCGACCTACGAACAGTATTCTTGGATACCGGGAATTGGCCTAAATCTTGACTTCACTCTCAACACGCTCAGTGCCGTGCTGGCCTTGTTGGTCACCGGCGTCGGTGCGCTCGTGCTGGTCTATTGCGCTTGGTATTTTCGGCCAAACGACCCGGAAATCTGGCGATTCTCCGGCGTTTTGACTGCGTTTGCTGGCGCCATGCTTGGCCTGGTCTTGGCCGACAACCTGTACGTGCTTTATGTGTTCTGGGAACTCACCACGGTGCTTTCCTTCCTGCTGATTGGACACAATCCAGAGCGCCGCGCAAACCGCCGAGCCGCGATGACGGCCTTGCTGGTGACCACTTTTGGCGGCCTGGCGATGTTGATCGGCCTGGTGGGATTGCACCAGCTGACCGGCACTGCCCAAATCAGTGAGATCCTCGCAAACGCCCCCTCCCCGAGCACGGCACTTACCGTTTCGGTGTCGCTAATCTTGGTCGGGGCGATCTCTAAGTCGGCCTTGGTCCCGTTCCACTTCTGGCTACCCGGCGCGATGGCCGCGCCCACTCCGGTGAGTGCCTACCTGCACGCCGCCGCGATGGTGAAGGCCGGCGTCTACCTCGTGGCATTGCTGGCGCCGACGTTCGCAAGCACGCCAGGTTGGCGCCCAACCCTAGTTGGACTCGGCATCGCCACCATGCTGATCGGTGGGCTGCGAGCACTTCGCCAATACGACATCAAGCTGCTGCTGGCCTACGGCACGGTCAGCCAACTTGGCTTCCTGATCGCGGTGGTCGGGGCCGGCACCCAATCGGCGGCCTTCGCCGGTTTGGCGATGGTGTGCGCACACGCGCTGTTCAAGTCCTCGTTATTCCTCGTGGTCGGCGTGATCGACCGTTCGGTAGGAACTCGCGACTTGCGCGACCTGTCTGGCATGCGAGCCGCGCGGCCGATGCTATTTATCACCACCGTCATTGCTGCTGCTTCGATGGCAGGCATTCCGCCCACGTTGGGCTTCACCGCCAAAGAGGCAGCGCTCACGGCCTTCGCTGACCTTGGGGCCGACCTTGGCTGGGGCGGCTGGGGCAACTCGGCGCTCGTCGGCATCGTGGCTGGCTCGATTCTGACCACGGCCTACTCCGCCCGATTCGTTTGGGGAGCGTTCGCCAACAAGCCCGGTGTCGAGCCCTGCACCCCTCGAGATTTCTCGCCAGCCTTCACCGCCGTGCCGGCGATCCTGGCTGGGTTCAGTTTGGTTGGCGGACTCTCTGGCCCCTACCTGACTGAGCACCTTTCGACCTATTCGAGCCAGTTCCCGGCCGGAAAGCATCATGGGGTGCTGACTCTCTGGCACGGGCTAACGCCTGCCGTTGGCCTGTCGGCAGTGTGCCTCGTCGGCGGCCTGCTTTTGTTCTACTGGCGCCGACCAGTGGCGGCCGCCCAACACGCGCTGGTAGATCGACTGCCGCTGCCCGAGGCCGAGCGCGGCTACCAACTTGTCATGCGCGGCCTCGACCGACTCGCGATCGAAGTCACGGCAAGGACGCAACGGGGTTCCCTGCCGGTCTACCTCGGCATCATCATGATCACTTTGGTGCTGGTCCCCGGTGTCGCCCTAGTGCAGGCTTGGCAGAAGCCAGCTATCTACTTGGCCGACAACCCACTTCAACTTGTTGGCGCGACCTGTATCGTCACCGCGGCCGTTTTGACCGTCCGCTCACGCGGTCGAATGCGTGCGGTGCTGCTGCTCGGGGTAACCGGTTACGGGACCGCAATCTTGTTTGTTGCCCATGGCGCCCCCGACCTAGCCCTCACCCAAGTCCTAGTCGAAACCTTCGTCCTAGTCACCTTCGTGCTCGTGTTGCGGCGCTTGCCGCCGTTCTTTTCTGATCGCCCATTCAACCTGTCTAGGTGGGTTCGAGTCAGCATCGGCGGCACCGTTGGACTAGCAGTCTCCGGCTTCGCGGTGGTCGCAGTAAACGCGCGCAGTAACACCCCAATTTCGGCCCACTGGGCCGGGCCGGCCTATGAGTACGGTGGCGGCAAGAACATCGTCAACGTCGCTCTCGTCGACATTCGCGCGTGGGACACCATCGGCGAGTTGAGCGTTCTGGTCGTTGCCGCAACCGGCATCGCCAGCCTCATCTTCTTGTTGACAGACCGCTCGGCCAAGACCGAACGGCCACCGCAGATCGCCACAGCGGACTCCACCTCGTGGCTGGCCGCGAACTTGCCCGAACAACGCCGCTCAATCGTCTTCGAAATCATCACCCGGTTGATTTTTCATACGGTGGTTGTCTACTCGATCTACCTCATGCTCTCGGGCCACAACTCCCCCGGCGGCGGCTTTGCCGGCGGACTGATCGCCGGACTCGCCCTGATGATCCGCTACCTTGCCGGTGGCCGCGAGGAACTCGACAACGCGGCGCCAATCGATGCCGGCGTCGTCCTTGGCTTGGGCTTGGCTACCGCTGCGCTTGCCGGCTTGATACCCACCTTGGTTGGTGGCGAGGTCCTACAAAGTGCCATTTTCGACGTCTCCATTCCGCTGCTGGGCGAACTTCACGTGGTGACCTCGGTGTTCTTCGACATTGGCGTCTACCTCGTGGTCGTGGGCCTGGCCCTAGACGTCTTGCGCAGTCTTGGCAGCGGCATCGACGACCACATCGAGACCGAGAATGCCGCAGCGAAAGCGCAGGTGAATTCATGAGCGCGAACCTTGCCTTAATCGCAGTCGTCGGCATCTTGGTCGCCGCCGGCGTTACCTTGGTGCTCGAGCGGAGCCTGACGCGAATCTTGATCGGGTTCGTCCTGATCGGCAACGGCCTAAACGCACTGTTCCTAGTGGTTTCAGGTCCGGCCGGAGCCGCGCCGATCCTCGGGATAACTGACGAACCCATGTCAGACCCACTCCCTCAAGCAATGGCTTTGACTGCGATCGTGATCTTGCTGGGAACCACCGCGTTTGGACTTGCCTTGGCCTATCGAGCTTGGCAGTTGACCGGCACCGACGACGTCCAAGACGACCTCGAAGACGACCTGATCCGTCGACGTGCCGAACGCGATCTGGCCTCGGCGACCTTCGACGACGGTGACGACACTCAACTTCCCGATGAGGCCTACGAGGGGAGCGACCAATGATCGACACCCTGCTAAACCAACTGGTCCTCGCGCCGGTGATCCTGCCGCTTCTCGGCACCGGCTTGTGCCTCGCTTTCGGCCGGCTTGCGGCCGCTCAACGACTGATCAGCATCATCATCTTGTCGCTGAGCGTCGCGGCTGCGGCAACTTTGCTGTTCAGGGCAGACAAATACGGGCCGCAGTCTTTCAATGTTGGTGGTTGGCCCGCCGACATCGGCATAAGTTTGGTAGCCGATCGCTTCAGCGCTCTACTGCTGCTGACTTCGTCCATCGTGACGTTGTGCGTGCTGATGTATTCGATCGGCCAAGGCATCGTCGAGTTCGGTCGCGA
>DAONBX010000026.1:0-35268 GCA_035401705.1 Aeromicrobium sp. | reverse complement strand
ATGGAGACCGGCACCGGCAAGACCTACGTCTACATCAAGACGATCATGGAGCTGCACAAGCGCTATGGGTGGTCGAAGTACATCGTCGTCGTGCCGTCGATCGCGATCCGCGAGGGCGTGAAGAAGTCGTTCGACATCACCGCCGAGCACTTCCAGCAGCACTACGGCACCAAGCCGCGCACGTTCATCTACAACTCCTCACGCCTGCACGAACTAGAGCGATTCTCCTCTGACGCGGGCGTGCAGGTGATGATCATCAACATTCAGGCGTTCAACGCCACCGGCAAGGATGCCCGCCGCATCTACGAGGTGCTCGACGACTTCCAGTCCCGCAGACCGATCGACGTGATCGCGGCGAACCGGCCGATCCTCATCATCGACGAGCCGCAGAAGATCGAGGGCGACGCCAAGAAGCCGTCCAAGTCACTGGAGGCACTCGGCCGGTTCAACGCACTCTTCGCCATCCGTTACTCGGCCACCCACAAGACCGAGCGCATCAAGGTGCACCGGCTTGACGCGATCGACGCCTACAACCAGAAACTCGTGAAGAAGATCGCCGTGCGCGGCATCACCGTCAAACATCTGGCCGGCAGCAGCGCCTACCTGTACGTCGACGGGCTGGAGATCGGCAAGGGCGCCGAGTTCCCGAAGGCACGGGTCGAGTTGGAGGTCCAGACTGCCCAGGGCATCAAACGTCAGGTGAAGCGCCTGAGCCAGGGCATGAACCTGCACGACGTCTCTGGCGGAATCGAGGCATACAAGGGTCTGTTCATCCGCGACGTCGATGCCAACCGCGACATCATCGAGTTGAGCAACGGCGACATCATCGGCGCCGGTGAAGTGACCGAGGACGTGGCCGAGGACCAGAAGCGCCGCATCCAGATCCGCGAAGTGATCCGCGCCCACCTCGACAAGGAACGCGAACTGTTCGCGCAGGGCATCAAGGCGTTGTCGTTGTTCTTCATCGACGAAGTCAGCAAGTACCGCGACTACGAGCGCGAGGACACCCTCGGTGAGTACGCCCGCGTATTCGAGGAGGAGTACGAGGCGGTACTCGCCGACTACCTCGCCCAGCTCGACTTCGACGAAGCAGCCGAGCGGTACTGCCAGCACGTCGAAGCGATCCCGGTGCGCTCAACCCATGAGGGCTACTTCTCCATCGACAAGAAAACCGGCCGCTCCATCGACGGCAAGATCGCAGCCCGCGGCGATTTCGCAGGCCAGTCCGACGACGTCGACGCCTACGACCTGATCCTGAAGGACAAGGAACGGCTGCTCTCCTTCGAGGAGCCAGTGCGGTTCATCTGGTCACACTCAGCACTGCGCGAGGGTTGGGACAACCCGAACGTGTTCGTGATGGGCATGCTCAAGAAGAGCGACAACACCACCACTCGACGTCAGGAGATCGGCCGCGGCTTGCGGCTGTCGGTCGATCAGCACGGTGAGCGGATGGACAATCCTGTCACGGTCCACGACATCAACGAACTGACGGTGGTCACCGACGAGTCCTACACCGACTTCGTCACTGCGCTCCAGAAGGAAATCATCGAGTCATTGTCCGCCCGCCCGCGCAAGGCGAGCGTCGACTACTTCACCGGCAAACAGATCAAGCTCGAGGACGGGTCGACAAGCGTCCTCGAGAAGGCAGCCGCCCAGGCGCTGTACAACCACCTGATCCGCAACGAGTACATCGACGACGACGGTTTCGTCACCCAGGACTACAAGGACGCACGCGCAGACGGAACCCTCGCTGCGCCCTCTGCCGAGGTCCTCAAGCCGGTGATCGACTTCATGTGGCCCCTCGTCGACGCGCTCTACCTCGACGTTCCCAAGCCGACCGACGGCCGCAAGCCGAAGAAGATTCCCTTCAACGAAGCGAACTTCAAGAGGCGCGAGTTCCAGGAACTGTGGGGCCGGATCAACCACAAGGCCGTCTATCAGGTCGAGTTCGACTCCGCCGAGCTGATCAGGAACTGCATCCGCGTGCTCGACACGTCTCTCAACGTCACCGTCATGCAGTACCTCGTCGAGGCCGGTAAGCAGGTCGTCGGCCTCGAAGTCGAGCAACTCGAAGCAGGGACCGGTTTCAAGGTGTCGGAGACGAAGGTCAAGCACTCCGCGGCGTCTGCAGGCTCGACCGTGAAGTACGACCTACTCGGCGAGATCGCGGAGAAGACCCAACTCACACGTCGCACCTGCGCGGCGATCCTGACGGGCATCAACCCGAACACGTTCGCGAAGTTCAAGCAGAACCCGGAGCAGTTCATCACCGAGACCGCGCGACTGGTCAACGAGCAGAAAGCCACCGTGATCGTCGAGCACCTGAGCTACGACCCGCTCGACAACCGGTACGACTCCTCGATCTTCACTGAGAACCAGACCGCTCAGGACCTGTCGAAGGCCGGCGACAAGTTGCAGAAGAGCGTCTATGAGTACGTCGTCACCGACTCCAAAGTCGAGCGATCATTCGTCGAGAAACTCGACGTCAGCGACGAGGTCGTTGTCTACTCGAAACTCCCACGCGGGTTCTTCATCCCGACCCCAGTCGGCGACTACAACCCCGACTGGGCCATCGCCTTCCGCGACGACATCAGCCAGATCAAGCACGTCTACTTCGTCGCCGAGACCAAGGGCTCCATGTCCACCCTCCAACTCAAGGGCGTCGAGAACGCCAAGATCGAGTGTGCGAAGAAGTTCTTCGCGTCGCTCAACGACAAGGCCGAGCGGGACGGCGTGAAGTACGACGTCGTCGACTCCTACGACTCGCTGCTCCAGCTCGTGGCCGGATAGGCTCTCGCGATCGCCAGCGCTACGAAGTCACGAGGGAGAGGAACCTCGACGGCTCTGTCGCTCTCGGACCGTACCGCGTGTCACGCACCATCGCCCGCGTGAGCAAGAGGACTCGGCGTGGGCGCGTAATGGCGACGTAGAAGGTTCGCAGTTCGTCCCGCAATGCCGACTCAGTCGTTGCTCTAAAGTCGGGGAACTGGCCGTCGTTCAGGCCAACGACCCCAACGGCGGCGTACTCGCGTCCTTGCGACTTGTGCACCGTCAGTAGGCGGACACCAGCGGCAAGGTCGTCCCCACGCTGTGCACGGGAACAGTGCAACTTGAAGTTCGCCCAGGTCAGCTCTGACCTTGCCGTGAGCCCATCAAACTGAGTCCAGCTGGTCGAGAACTGGAGCATGTCAGTCAGCCAATTCGCTGCCTCGGCGTCGGCCAAGCCCGTCGGCACCTCCACCGCCTGAAGGAACGGGACTAGCTCGGTGACATCGGCGAGGTCGACAACGCCTGCGGTCGCACGAACCAGCATGTCCTCGGACCCGAGAATCGCCTCTCGTACTGCATCCGCCGACTCTTCCGCAAGATCGGCACCCAGGAGCCTGCCCAACTCCCAGTAGGTCGAGTGGTGATCCGGCGCAGACTTCAGCGACACCGCTTCAAGAACTATCCGGCCGGCCACTGTCGCGAGCCACTCATTCGGCGTGCTGGACAGCGCGAAAGGAATCTCACGCTCAGTCAGTGCCGACGCTACGAGACGAAGACCGGCCGCTGACCTGGACAGCACCGCGATGTCTTCAGCACGAATTGAGTTGTTCTCGTCGTCGCCGAGCGCTTCCTGGGGTAGGCCGTTCGCCAGCAGGCCTTCTACCCAGGCGGCAACCCTCTCGCCCTCGTCCGCTTCGCTTGCGAACGCCTCGACAGCGATCATGCCCTGAGCCGCGAATGCTGCCTCCTCCCCAGCAGTATGACCAAGCGCGGCTGCAACCTTGCTTGACGCGGTAGCGAGGGCGGTTGCAGATCGGAAGTTGGTGTGGAGTTCGTGACGCTCAGCAGCAAAGGCTTCGGTGAAGGATCCGATGAAGCGTGGATCTGCTCCGGCGAAACTGACGATCGATTGCTTGTCATCACCGACCAGCATCATCGGGATGGCGATCTCACCTTCGTCCGATCCCAACTCACTGAGCAGGTCGTACTGCGCCTTGGTCAGGTTCTGAGCCTCATCGACGATGACGGACGTGTAGAGGCGCCGAATCTGGCGACGCGCTGAAGCGACTGTCAGCAACTCTGTCGCACGCGCTAGCAGGGCCGGATAGTCGAGAGCGCCATTGTCACTAAGCGCCTGCAGCCATTCGTCCAAACCCTCAGTGTCTTGCCCCTTGGCACGCGCCAAGTCGAAGCCCACGAGACGACTCTTGAGATCCTCTGGCTCTGTGTCGCCGCGACCCGCCAGCCACGAGCGAAAGAGTTCAACGCGATCCTCGTCACGCGCCAACAGCTCCGGCTCTAGTGGAAGACCGATGCGAGTTCCATGAGTACGAAGCAGGCTGTGAGCGAAACCGTGGATGGTCTCGCTATCGACCCGACGTGCCAGTGCTCCAAGCCGGACGTCGAGTCTGGCGCGGAGCTCGTCGGCTGCCTTCACCGTGTAGGTCAATGCGAGCACCCGGCCGCTCCCCTCTGAATCGGCGAGGAGCAATCGTTGGATACGGCGAGCGACGACCTCGGTCTTGCCGCTTCCCGCACTTGCTACGACCACGAGGGCGTGCGCGTCGCTGTCCACGGCCGCTTGCTGCGCGGGACTCAGCACCGGCTCGTTGAAATCGTCCATCGTGGTCATGACAAAGCCCCGTCGATAGCTCGGACTAGCTCCTGGACCGGCGCCGGCCAAGTGGCGACGTCGTCGTAGCGATCTAGCAGCACCTCAGCCAAGGTCTGGCCAATCGAGCCCTTCAGCTTCTTCATTGTCGTGTGCACACTCGTGACCGGCGCGAAGTCTGGACGAACTCGTTCGCACGCCGTCTTGCCGACGTCCTCATCGAAGTCAACGATCATTGCCTCGATCGCTCCCGAAACGCCCTTCGCTGCAGTGCTGTCTGGCTTCCCTGACCATACAACGGCTACCGGAGTTCCACCGGTCGTTGTGAGAGTCTCGACCGCTGTCACGCCCGCCTGGTCGCCGTCGGCGAAGACGAACCACGGAACCCCGATCGCACTTGCGAACTTGGCGACTGCAAGTGCCGTCGGGGTCGCCATTGACTCGGGGTCGACCACGCAAACGCCATGCGCCTTGGCGCCAAGCGCGCGCCTGATGACCGGCGGAAGGAACCCGCGTTCCGTTGCACCGTCAACAACCACGATTGCGCTGGAAAAGAGGATCTCGCCAAACGGCCTCTCAGCTAGTCGCTTGAGTTTCTCCATCTCGTCGGTGTGCAGTGCCGCGCGAAATGGTCGCGGTATGCCAGGTGCGGAAGTTGCGGCGGGGCCGAGATCTACAACCACCAATGCCCCCGCGTCCTCACGAAGTAGCCGTATCCCGCGCGGGTCGGAAGCGGTGACCACCTGGCTGGAATGTGTGCTTGCAATTACCTGCCCGCGAATTGACGTCAGCAGGTGCGGCAACTCGGACCCCGCCTGCGGGTGCAGGTGCGCCTCCGGTTCTTCGACAAGAGTCACAGGATGCGGGCGGAGCGATCCACCGTCGGCGCCGAGCAACCGTTCGTAAAGAACCCCCTGGATCTGGAGCGAGGCCAAGCTCCGCGCGCCGGCGCCATGCATCCTGATCGGGAGCGCGCCGTGCCCACTGTCAAGGTCAATCGACAGCGAGCGGGCGAGTTCCTCAAGCGTGATGGGGATCGGGGTGATTCCGGGAGCCCCGATGCTGCCGACGGCGCGGTTCAGCGCATCCAGCGATCGACCTACCGAGGCGAGCGTCCCGCTTCCCGCGACGATGTCGGCGCTGAGACCCGCCAGACGGAGCTCCAGATCAGCTCGCGTGACGTCGTCAACATCCAGATCGCTGAGCACCTTGCGCACACCCGAGCCACGACGCCCGAGCTCCTCCATCAAGTCGCGCCCCGTGTTGACAAAGTCCGACGCCACGAGCCCCCGAGCGGTTCGACCAAGGTCCTTTGCGCCGGTGCGCTCGACCCAAATGCCACGGGCGGCATCGAACGTCAGGATTTTGAACTCAGATCGCGCGCCAAGGCCTTCGGCCGAGCGTCGGACGTGCGTGCGCCAGGCAAAGCGCTCACGGAACGGCGGGTCGCTGATCGTCTGCGCATCGCCGCCCATCAGCCGGCCTTCGTCGTCTTCGAACGCTTCCTCGTCTGTAGAGGACGGCGGCGGGCTGGGCGCGAGGATGACATCGATCTCGGGTTCGCCAGACGATCCAACGGTGAAATCATCCACGTCTGCGACCCGCCCACCCAATGCCAGGTGCAGCGCGGATAGGACCCTCGACTTGCCAACGTTGTTTCGACCCACAAGGAGTGTCAGCCCCGGCTCGAACTCCACATCGCAGGCGACGATCCCACGGAAGTTCCGGATCACGATCTTCTCGACGTACAAAGCCGCGTGCTTCGGCGTAGCAGCAGCGGCAACAACGGTCATGCTCCAACGCTAGTGCCAGTCAGCTCCTTCCCCTGGACTCCACGCCGGTGTAGGCCTCTACGCGCCTCCAAAATCCACAGCAAGCGAACACACCTCTTTCATCCACAGCCCGGTCAGTGGCCACTCGCGTCGTGCGCGCGGCCGTTTGGGATGTGACCATGACCATCCACAAACTCTCGGCGGGGTCGGGGTACGAGTACCTGACCCGGCAGGTTGCGGCCCTCGACTCCACCGAGAAGGGCGCCATTCCCCTGAACGATTACTACGCAGCGAAAGGCGAGTCGCCTGGGCGTTGGGTTGGCTCCGGTCTCACTGGCATCGACGGCTTGGAAATCGACGCGACGGTCACGTCGGAGCAGATGCTTCGCCTGTTCGGAACCGGGTCACATCCGCTCACTGGCGAGTCCCTCGGGGCTACATACAAGGCCTACGACAACACCGGCGTCGACGGCTTCAACGCTGAGGTCGCCCGGCGAGTGCGCGCCACGAGCGAGTCCAAGCCGCCGTACGACGTTCTCGCCCGGGTGCGCTCGGAGGTCGCCCGGGAGCGGTTCGTCGCCGAGCACGGGCGGGAGCCGAAGAATGCCCGAGAGCTGTCAGATGCGCTCGCCCGCTACTCCCGGCCGCGGCAGACGGCGGTGGCCGGATTCGACCTGACGTTCTCACCCGTGAAGTCGGTCTCGTCGCTGTGGGCGGTCGCCTCTCCCGAGGTTGCGCGGGTGATCGAGGCAGCCCACGACGCCGCCGTTCGCGACGCGTTGGCCTTCATCGAGCGCCAGGCACTGTTCACGCGGGAGGGGCGCAACGGTGCCCGCCAGGTCGAGACCCGTGGGCTGGTCGCCACGGCGTTCACCCACCGCGATTCCCGGGCCGGCGACCCCGACCTGCACACCCACGTCGCGGTCGCGAACAAGGTGCAGACAAGGCAGGGCAAGTGGCTGTCGATCTACGGCACGGTGCTGTTCGAGCACACGGTCGCTGCGTCGGAGACCTACAACACCGCGCTGGAGCGCCGGCTGGTCGAGGCGCTCGGGGTGGAGTTCGTCGAGCGACCCGGTACGGCGCGCGACAAGCGGCCCGTGCGCGAGATCGTCGGGGTGCCTGTCGAGTTGTGTGATCGGTGGTCTGAGCGCCGCAAGGCGATCACCGTGCGGCAACGCGAGTTGGCACGGGAGTTCCAAGCGACGCATGGTCGACCGCCCACGCCGGTGGAGGCGGTGGCGTTGGCGCAACAGGCGAACCTGGAGTCGCGCGGGGCCAAGCAGGAGCCGAGGTCGGAGGCCGAGCAGCGGAGGGTGTGGCGGGCTGAGGCCCTCGAGGTCCTGGGGTCGGAGCCTGCGGTCGATGACGTCGTGGCCTCGACACACCGCCCTGCGGACAGCACTCGACCGTCGGTCACGTCGGCGTGGGTGCGGGAGGCTGCGGAGCGGCTGATCGCGGAGGTGGAGTCACGGCGGGCGACGTGGCAGATCCAGTACCTGCGGGCCGAGGCGCAGCGGCAGGTGCGCGAGGTCGCCGTACCGGCTGATCGGGTGGCCGACGTCGTGGAGTGGATCATCGATGACGCCATCGAGCGTCTGTCGGTCAACCTCACTCCCGACGTCGACCCGATCCTCGAACCCGCCGGGTTGCGGCGTTCGGACGGCACCAGCGTCTACCGGCACACCGGCCGCAACCGCTGCACCACCCGCCGCGTGCTGGAGGCCGAGCAGCGCATCGTCGCCCTTGCCGGACGGTACGACGGACTGGCGTGGCCGCCCGACGAGGTCAAGCTGTCGGTGCTCGCTGCCGCACTCGATCGGGTGCGGCTCAACAAGGGGCAGGAAGCATTGGTCTATGCGATGGCGACCAGCGGGGCGCGGGTGCAGCTCGCCCTGGCCCCGGCCGGGTCGGGCAAGACCACCGCGATGCAGGTGCTGGCGAACGTGTGGACCGAGGGCGGCTGCAACGTGCTCGGGCTCGCACCATCGGCCGCCGCTGCGACTGCACTGGCCGAGGCGACCCGGATGCCGTGCGAGACGCTCGCCAAGCTCACCCACGACCTGGCGCACGTCCCCTCGTCCGACTTGGTCGGCTCCATCGGTCCGGGGACGCTGGTGGTGATCGATGAAGCCGGCATGGCCGACACGCTCACGCTCGCCACGGTCATCGAGTTTGCCGTCGAGCGGGACGCGTCGGTGCGACTGATCGGCGACGATCGGCAGCTCGCCGCCATCGGCGCCGGTGGTGTGCTGCGCGACATCGCCACCACGCACGGCGTCATCCGGCTCGACGAGTTGATGCGGTTCGGCGACCTTGCCGAGGGCGAAGCCTCGCTGGCGATGCGGGACGGCGACCGGACTGCGCTCGGGTTCTATCTGGACAACGACCGCGTCCACGTCGGCGACGTCGACTCCTGCCTCGACGACGTCTTCGCCGCGTGGTCGCGGGAGCGTTCTGGTGGTCGTGACTGCCTGATGCTCGCTCCCACCCGAGAGCTGGTGCGCGAACTCAACCTCCGGGCGCAGGCGTCGCGTGACTTGTCAGGTACGTCGGTCGGGTTGGCCGACGGCTGCCAGGCGCATTCCGGTGATGTGGTGATCAGTCGCCGGAACGACCGTCGCCTCGGGGTCAGCGGCACCGACTGGGTCAAGAACGGCGACCGCTGGATCGTCGCCGACGTACGCGCCGACGGCGCCCTCTCCGTGCGGCACGCCACGTCACGGCTGCATGCGACCCTGCCTGCCGACTACGTCACCGAGCATGTCGAACTCGGCTACGCCTCGACCGTCCACACCGCCCAGGGCATCACCACTGACGTCGTCCACGGCATCGTCACCGGCACCGAGGACCGCCAGATGCTCTACACGATGCTGACCCGTGGCCGCGTCGAGAACCACGCCCACATCGTGCTCGACACCGAGGCCTCCCACGCCCTGCCGTCGCCGGTACTTGACCGTTCGCTCACGGCGACCGAGGTGCTCGAAAGGATCCTTGCCCGTGACGGTGCGGCCGTCTCCGCAACGTCGGTGCAAGCCCGTGCCGCATCGCCCGCCGCACAGTTGCAGGACGCAGTTGCGCGGTTCGCCGACGCCGTCGCACTTGCAACCTCGCAGTTGCGCGCCGAGCCTGCCGATGACGGACCGCTCCCCTGGCTTGCCGGTATCCCCGCCGACGTCGCCTCGCACCCCGAGCTGGGGCCCCTACCTCGCCGCACGATCCCGTCGAGTCATGTCGCTGGCGGCCGAGGTCGCCGCCGATCCCGTGCTCCCGGAATGGATGGAGCGCTATGACAGCGACGTTCTCACCGCGGAGTTGCGCCGTGATGTGGCCGTCTGGCGCGCAGCCACCGGTGTCCCCGACGACGAGCGCACGATGGCCGGCCCGGTGCCGCACGACGACTGCGAGGCGTCGTACCACCGCCACCTCACCAAGCGAATCGGTGCGAGGTATGGCGAAGCCGTGCAGGTCTGGGCCGACCGCATCGTCGAGTACGTCGGCACGCACGACGAGCAGACACCCGAGCTGGCGAAGTACCTCGACCAACTCGCCCGCAAGGGCCTCGACGCCGGGCGCCTCCTCGACCTCGCCGCCGCCCGCAAGCCCCTGCCCGTCGACCACCCGACGTCCGCGCTTGCCTACCGGGTCAAGGACCTCGCCACCCCAAAGAAGGGCCGCGCCCCGCAGAGCATCGACCCGTTCCCGCACCATAGCCAGCAGCAGTCCGGCCCGTCACTCGGGCTTTGAGACGAGATTTCGGAGGTCCCAACCATGGTTGACGACAAGTCCTGGTGACCGATGACCTGAACGTAGGATGGAGCCATGGCTGACGAGACGATCGCGTTTCCTGATCTCGGCCTCATCGAAGAGGTCGAGGCGCTCTTGCCTACCCTCAATCTCCCCTCTAATGCAGAGTTCCGTGTTGAGCTGGCGTTCGACTACCCGGGGCAGCAAGTTGCCATCGACCTCTGGGCGGGGACGGACGAGCGCCTGGCCACCATCGTCGAGGCAGTGCGTGACGCACTGTTCCTGAAGTTCCGGGTCGCCACTCGTACTTGCAGCGAGCTGGATCGCGAGATCCTGGCCAACCGCAGATCCTGAGCCATGACGTGTAACCGCTGCGGCGAGGGTGTCCGGGTGCCAACCACACGGCCCTACGTCGATGACAGAGACGGCCACATCGCCGTTGTCACTGGTGTCCCGATCACGGCCTGCGAATGCTGCGGAGAGGCCTGGCTCAAGGAGGCCGATGCAGTCGCGCTCGACGCGATGCTTACCGACATTCTCAAGACGCACGTCGTCGGCGTTCGTCCTTTCGCTACGTGACCCGGCGCGCGATAGGTCAGCCTGCCTTCTTCAGGGCCGCCATCTCGCGCTTGCCGTCTTCGCGAATGCACTCGGGGCAAATGTCGGGAGTACCGCACCGCTCGGTCACCGAGTCCCACGTAGCGATGTGGGCTCGGACCATCGACACTTCGTCATCGCGGAAGTTGCGCATCGCCGCAGCCTGCCGAGGACTCCCCAACCCATAGACGCAATCGCCAAACGAGACGCCGTCGTCGGGGTACTGAGCAAGCAGCATCTCGACGTCGAGATCAGCCGCAAGCACCGCGATGCGATCCAGGAGCATGCCGACCTCACGCCTCCTCGTCCGGGCTTTCCTCGGCTCGAACTTGGTCAGGGCTTCAAGTGCGTCCGGCGAAGTGAGACCAGCACGACCCCGCATTGGCTTGTCCAACCAGTCGGCGTAGTCAGCGGCCGCCGCGAGGATCTTGACATCCCGAATCGTCAGCTCGCCTGCATCCATGAGGTGCTGAAAGAGGACGCGCAGCACTCGCTGCAACTCGGGCGCCTCGTCGGTGAACGGCGCCATGTCCCCGACGCTGTCAACCGTGGTCGTCGACGCCCAGGTCTTGTCGGCCCGCTCGCCTGCGTCACCAATGCCGAACTCGCCGAGGATGCCACGCTTGAGGTTGAACCAGAGCGTCGTGGAGACGCTGTGCGTCAGAGGCTGCCTGGCGCGGATCTCGATCCACAGTTGGCTTGCGACCATCCCGTCGATGTCTGCGGCGACGTCGGCGAGGCGGCGCGCAAGTCTCGCCATCTTCGGGACCATCAGCCAGGCGAGAGCAACGGCTGCGTCGTCGTCGGTGACGGCGAGTGCGGCCAGCTTCACCATCACGACATCGCCCTTCGCGGCCGTGGCCTTGTCCACCCATCGGCGCAGGTCGGCGAGGTCCTCGACCACGCCCAGTTCCGGATCGGTCTCAACCCATCCGGGCCATGCTGCCCGTGCTGCAGCCATCAATGGACCGTTGAGGTCCTCCACTCCGAGTCTTGCTGCGACGCTCATCTGCTCGTCCTTCCGTTCCTCACCGAGGGGTTCAGACGAGTTGCCCAGGGATGCCGCAGCCGCCTGATCAAGTTGTGAAAGGCAGCCCCCGATGCACCGGAGGACTCACGCACTGCCGAGGAGTCGTCGCCCGGCATCACCAACAGGCTACCCCCGCCCCGAACACACGTTCGGACGCTCAATCGGCGTGTCGCGTCGCCGCGTCGCGCCGACGGGGCTTCTGACCTGCGGTTATGCGAAAGTTCGACTGCAATCCATCCGAAACTTCAGTTTCGCTTTGTCCAAATCTTCGAGTTAAAGGTAGGCAAACGGTAGGGTTGCCCCATGCAAGACTACCGACCCCGCGTTGCAGACGACGAGCTCGCCAGGAAGATGCGAGCGATCGGGGCGATCCTCATCGAGGGGCCGAAAGCCTGCGGAAAGTCGGAGACAGCCAAGCAGGTCGCCAAGACCACCTACGAGTTCGACAAAGACGATGCCGCCCGAGCCCGGGTGGCACTCGACCCCGACTCTCTGTTTGCCGGCCAGACTCCCATCCTCTTCGACGAGTGGCAGTTGGAGCCGAGCATCTGGAACCGGGTCCGCCGCCAGGTCGACGACCGCCACTCGCGGGGCGACTTCATTCTGACCGGATCAGCCCGGCCGCGAGATGACGCGAGTCGCCACTCCGGCGCAGGGCGCATCGGCGTCCTGCGGATGCGCCCCATGAGCCTCTTCGAGTCGGGGCACTCCAACGGAGAAGTCTCGCTCACGTCACTTCTCGACGGCGAACGCCAGACGGGCCTTGGCACACATCTGAGCTTCGACGAGTTGCTCACGCGCATCGTTGTCGGCGGGTGGCCCGAGATCATCGACTACGACGAGGGGGACGCCCGCAGCTGGCTGCGTGGCTACCTCGACCAAATCGTCGAGACCGACATCCCCCTGATGGGTCACCGCCGCAACCCCCGCAACCTCACCAGACTATTCGCCTCTCTCGCACGCAACGTGGGCCAAGCCGTGAAGATGTCCGAGCTCGCCAAGGATGTCGGCGGCGAAGCCGGCCCCATCGCGCACGAGACCATCACTGGCTACCTCGACACACTGGAACGCCTCCGCCTCACCGAAGACTCGCCGGCGTGGCGACCCCACATGCGCTCGAAGACGCCGCTCCGCACCGCCGAAGTTCGCTATTTCGTCGACCCCTCCCTGGGACCCGCCGCTCTCGGAATCGGGACCAGCGAACTTCGAGCGGACCCACTCGCAACGGGCTTCCACTTCGAAGCGCTCGTCGTGCGTGATCTCCGGATCTACGCCCAGCCCCACCACGGCACCGTCGAATCCTGGCGCGACAAGAACGGCAACGAAGTGGACGCAATCGTGACCATCAACGACAACAAGTGGGCGGCCTTCGAAATCAAGCTCAACCCACGCGACGTCGACAACGCAGCCGCCGCGCTACTGCGCTTCGCGGCAAACGTCGACAAAGGCCGCCACGGCGAACCCGCCGCGCTCGGCGTCATCACCAGCACTGGCGTCGCCGGCCGCCGCGAGGACGGCGTCCACGTCATCCCGATCGGATGCCTAGGGCCATGACTCGCCGTTCCCCGAATCGCCATCACCAGTGCCCGTGCGTAGCCACGGCGAAGAGAGGATAGAAACGTGTGGATCTCACGTGTGCGAGTCAACGGCGGCTTCCTCGCTGGCCTGGATGTACGACTGGAACCCGGGCTGAACGTTGTGATCGGACCGCGTGGCGCTGGGAAGACAACGCTCCTTGAGCTCGTCCGTCATGCGCTGGGAATTCAGCACGCCGACGAGGCAGTCGCACGGCGTCAGCAACAAGCTGTCACCCAGATGCTCGGAGCTGGCGAGGTTATCCTCGAACTCCAGGACACAGACTCTTCCCTGCATTTGGTCGTCGATGCGTCCGGCAGCGGAGTGTCGGTGAACACAACTTCGATGGCGCTCGCTCTAGGGCAAAACGAACTCGAAGGAATCGCGTCGAGCTCCGCGAGTCGCCTCAATCTCATCGACATACGCGCATCTGTTGAAGCGACTCCGCCCTCCCTGGAGGACGCAAGTTCTCTAACACAGCAACTGGCCGCCGTACGCACTGAGATCGACAGATTGGAGGAGGGAACGACGCGACGGGAGGTGCTCGAATCTGATCGCGCCGAGGCTGTTGCACAAGAGCAGGCGCTCCTAGCGGAGTCCGCCGCAGAGATTGCCGGGCGACGCGACGTTCTGCGAAGCCTGGAGTCCAAACTGCTCCAACTAACGGCGCAGGCGGAATTCAACGACACGGCGTTGTCCTCGACAACAAGGGCCCAAGAACTCGCGACGGACCTCACCGCTGCGGTTGAGGAAATCGCACCACCCGACGCGGGCGTAGCACTGACGGCCATCCTTGACCCGAAGCTTGGTGCGCTTCGCGAAACCCTTGGTTCAACCCGGCAACAAGTTAACGAGCTTCTTGACGCCCTTCGATTGAACGGACGATCGATTGCAGAGCAACGTAATCGACTCCGCCTTCAGGCGGAACCTGTTCGAGCGGAACTGGAGGCTGCCGAATCTGGATTAGGGCAGGTCACGGCCCGACTCCGAAACCTCGACTCCGAGTTAGCGACCCTTGCCCGCGCCGACATCAGGAAGCAGGATCTGACATCCAGGCTGCGTGAGCTGGAAGCTGCACGCGACGCCGTCCTCGACGAGTATGAGCACTGGCAAGAGAGCCTTTACGAAGCACGCCGTCAGATCGCCGATTCGGTGTCCGCTGAGCTCCAGAACCGGGTTGTAGTCAGTGTCGAGCACCTCGCCGACACAACGCGATTCAGGGATACGCTGGTGCAACTCCTTCAAGGGTCCGGACTCCAGTACCGGCCGTTGTCGGAATCGCTTTCCCGAGCACTCCTACCTCGCCAGCTTGTCGCGTTAGTAGAGGCTAGCGATGCCCAAGGACTCGCGCACGCTACGGGGATCGCGCCTGACCGAGCCGCGCGAGTCGTCGCACACCTCTCCGCACCAGACGCAATTGCTGCAGTTGCCACCTGCATACTCGAAGACGAGGTCGACTTCCGCCTTCGTGACGGATCGATCGAGAAGAGCGTCGAGGAACTCTCAACGGGGCAGAAGTGCGCGGTCACACTGCCGATCGTCTTGACCGAACTGTCACGCGTGCTGATCCTCGACCAGCCAGAAGACCATCTAGATAACGCGTATCTCGTTGCCCATGTCGTCCGTGCGCTTGAGACTCGCAGTGAGCACCAGGCACAAACGATCATCGCCACCCACAACGCGAACATTCCTGTGCTCGGGTCAGCGCCCGTGGTTGTCTCGCTCGAGAGCGACGGGGCCCGTGGGTACGCATCCGCCCTCGGAGCGTTTGATGATGGTGACATCGTCTCTGTCATCACGTCACTCATGGAAGGCGGCCGAGATGCGTTCCGTCGTCGCGCCGCCTTCTACGACAGCCATGGTGTAGGCGATGAATGAGTCCGAAGCGGTAGACGCGCTCAGGAGCCCTCGCCCTTCAGTGCGCGGTAGAGCGATTGAATGGTTCGTTGCCAACGCCTCATTCCGCCATCAGCCAACGCTCACCGAAGCACTCGAGGCCGAGTCCGTGCCGAGCCTTCGCAGACAGTTGAGCGTTGCGGTCCGCAAAGCCCGGACCGGCGACGAGGCGCGCGTAGCGCACCCCCACTCCTACGAGCAAGACCCCATCTCATCCGAGATCCTTGAGAGTCTCGCCAGTCTGATTCGGCACGAAACTGAACCAGTCATCGGTTGGCTGCGGCGAAGCGCTGCACATGAAATCGGAGCCGGCTATGACGACAGCGAGACCTTCAAGAACATCGATCTCTTGAGGCAGCGCCTCGGTGGGTTAGAGGCTCTTGCCGCTGCTCACAGGGTGCCTCGATGGACGCGGGTTTCGCTCGCGCAGATCCTCTCGGATTGCCGCCCACCGGACCTGACCACCAACAACGGTTCATCTCCCACGGATGACGCCGTTGACACTGATGTTGGGCTCATGACGATCATCATTGGCAACGCGCTTCAGAATGCTCAAGAGGCAACAGCCGCTCTCGAAGACGGGACTGTCTGGATCGAATTCGGCGTAACCGATCGCGACTTCTGGATCTCCATAACAAATCGGTTCGAGGGCCAGTCCTTCGAACTTGATCAGGTTGCCCACACCGGTACATCATCAAAAACCAGCCACAAGGGTCTTGGCGTTAGCGCGATGCGCCTTGCCGCAGAGCGGCTCGGCTACGAGATCTCACTTAGCGCTAAGGGCGGGACTGCATTCTTCTCACTCCGCGGGAGTCGACGCCGTGGCTAGCCGGGCCATCCTCGTTGAAGACGAGCCGGCCGCCGCCCAGGCAACCCGGAAGGCCCTTCAGGCCGCGGGTTTCGAAGTCGTGCATTACAACGATGCGGTGTCGGCACTTGAGCACGCGGACGCTTCCGTCGACCTAATTGACTTGCTCGTCCTCGATCGCAGACTGCCGCGCCGCCATGGCGAAGCTCCGCAGGATGAGGTCGGCGACGAACTCCTCCTCGCGATGCTCCAGAAGCATCCAGACTTGGTCGCCGTCGTGTTTAGCGGCCACACCGGTTTCGAGCACCTCCAGTTTGCCACGGCAGATCGCGGCTCAGTCCAGATGCGCGATGCGCAGCACACGTTCGATCGGGTCAGACTCTTCGAAAAGAGCCAGACGATCGAGTTCGACGCATACATTGCAAGAGTTTCTAGTGCTCTGTCCGAGCTCGATGACATACAGATTCAGTGCGACTCCCCTGAGTCGCTCAGCCGTCATGACAGGCGCCTTCTGAGGCGCGTCGCATTTGAGTTGGGCGGCGCGTCGGTTGAGGCCAACGCCCTCGCCGGCGGCCTGACAGACTCACCAGTGTGGATGTGCAAGATCCACAGCGAGCAGACGCCGACGGCCTGCGTAGTCGCGAAGCGCCAGGTCAAGTCGAAGGAAGCCGGGGGCTTTCAGTCTCTCTGTCCAGCGCAGTTGACCGCAGGGACCATTTCCGTCGTGCGTGGCTTCTGCGGTGGGTACTTCGTCACGATCCAACAACTGGTTGGAGCAGAGCCCGTTCCACTTCTTGGTCTCTTGGCTTCGGACCCCACCCAAGCAGCCGCTGCCGTAGCCACCTTGACCGCGGGGCTTGATGCAATGCACTCCGGGCAGGAGGCCAACATCCCCATCTCCGAGATCTCAACGCCATTCGAGGACTGGAGTACGGTGCAGAGCCGGGCGGGCGACTTTGACATCCAAGTCCCCCCAGGTTCTCGGATAGCATCGACCGTCCGTTCCGCTCAGCACGGCGACCTTCATCCCGCGAATGTGCTCGCCGCCACAGGTCAGCCCGTGATTATCGACTTCGATAGCCAGACGGTCGGCAGCGAACTGGTGGACGCGATCGCTTTGCTCCTGGGGCCCCTTTTTCATCGCGATTCTCCTCTGCGTGATCATTCTTGGCCGTCGGCTGAACAGTGCAACGACATCCTGAGCCCAGACTTCCTCACAAACTGCCCGGCCAGCGAGTACTTCCAAACTGTCCTGACATGGCTCCAGACAAGGAAGCGCTCTGATCGAGAGCTGCACTGCCTACTGGTTGCCTACTGCGTGCGCCAGTTGCGTTATCCCGATGTCATCGCCCACCAGTCCACCCGGGAACGCGCTGCTGCGATCGCACGCTCCGCGGCGAACCAACTCACAGACAGCTGAACATCTGCCAAATACCGCAGTGAGACCGCAGGAGATCCGTCACGAGCCAACTTGTCGTAGTAGAGATCAACCCCGGCGATAAGCATTTGCGCAGGTCAGCGGCACCTTTCAATACCGCACAACACGAGCCAACATCGGCCGGAGACTTCGAGCTGTACTACGACATCTGAGCCTCTCGGTTTGATGGACCGGCCCCTAGCCCTGCGGAAACGCGGGGCTGGGGGCCGGTTTCGTTTGGTCCTATGGGCCGCCCAAACCCTGCAGGAGTTCCGCGTGGGTGGTCTTCGACGGCTCGTGACGATTCGGCACATAACCGCCGGGGAAGTGAATAGTCTGGCCCAATGGTCGACATCGAAGCGAACCTAAATAGGTTTCTGGGCACGCGCGAACCGACCCTGCGTTATGCCTCGTTCGACTACTGCTTCAACTACTTCCAGTCCCACCGGAAGGAGCCGGGCCGGCTAGTAGCTTCCGGGGACCTAGAGACAAGCTGCCTCCAACTCGGCTTCTACCTCGCAAGTTGGGGCATGCTGCGCGGATCATCGGCCCTGCTGTGGCGAAGTTCGAAGCACCTCGCTCCGCTCATCGATCTCATCGCCAACGACCTCGACTACCTCTGGGGGTTAGATATCGACGGATACGACGCGGAAACGATCCCCAAGTTACTAGAGGCCGAGAATGCCGTTCGCCGCGCGCTCCGAGATGACCCGGCAATCGAAACAGCGCTGGAAAGCAACGGGCTCAAGAGAGTTGCCGCATCGGAAGTTCTCACGACGAAGATCCTGCTCGGGGTCTTCGGTTGCGTGCCTGCGTTCGACCAGTATTTTCGCCGCGGGTTCGGAGTCTCGAAATTCGGACCCAAGTCCTTGCGGAAGATTCGGGAGTTCTACGACGCGAACGCCGAGACACTCGACGACTTTAGGGTACCTACGGTCGACTTCGTAACCGGTGCGCCGACCGAGCTGATTTATCCCAAGGCCAAACTCATCGACATGGTCTTCTTCGTAGCTGGCTCCTGATTCACTCTCGCCGATGGCACCGGCAGGCGCGGGAAAACTCCAGATCCACCGCGGCGCGGTGAATCTCCTCCCCAGCAACTGGACCATCGATCGTTTCGGTGATCTGAACTCCACGCGATTCCCCTGGAAATCAACGTGAGCAGAAAACGCTGGGCGCTACTGCTTCGCAGGATGGAGCCGTAGTCAGGCGCGACCAGCAAGGGAACAACTCCTAGGGCCGAGTCAGCGAACCGCGTGAGAGATTCGGTCGGCGGAGTCTAGGTAGGCGCCCACGGTCATTGGGAGCAAATTTATGTGGGCGATGGCGTCGTTTTCGTGCGCGGGGAGGTCAACGACACCCCCTATGCCGAGCATATCTAACATAAGTGAGTGATGCTTTACCTATGTTAGAATGAAGCTAACAATACTTCAGGAGAGCGTCGATGCCATTCCCCGAGTCACCGTGGGCAGTCGGCTCAGAGACGCTCACATGGGAACCTCAACAAGACCCCTCCCCCATGAGCCGCGCCGAGCGCTCGGCCATGAGGTCGAAGTACGACGCCGCAGTCCCCGCCCACATCGGCACTGCCAAAGTCGAGCTCGCCCCGGAAGCGGTCGCCGCAGCCGACGACGCCAGAGGAGAAATCTCGCGCTTTGACGCCGAGCTCACCCACCTGCTGCCCGGCGCCGAATTCGCACCCCTTGCCGCCGTACTTCTCCGCACAGAGTCCGCATCGTCGTCACAGATCGAGAACATCACCGCGCGGGCAAAGGCGCTCGCGCTGGCCGAGATCGGCGTGGCGAAGTTCGGCAGCAACGCCAAGTTGGTCGCGGCAAACGTCGACGCCATGCAGCGCGCCATCGACCTCGCCGACTCCGTCACACGAGCATCGATCTTGGCAATCCACGAGGCGCTCATGCGCGACCAAAGTCACGCGGATCCCGGCAACTTCCGCACCGAGCAAGTCTGGATCGGCGGAGGCAGCGCCTCTCCACACAAAGCCACGATCGTCCCGCCCCACCACACCCGCGTGGAGTGCGCCGTCGACGACCTCTGCACGTTCATCGCGCGCACCGACGTTCCACTGCTCGCGCAGGCGGCCATCGCGCACGCACAGTTCGAGACGATCCACCCATTCAAAGACGGCAACGGTCGCACTGGCCGCGCACTCGTACACGCGATGCTAAAGCTCGGTGGCGCAACAACCCGCTCGACCATCCCCGTCTCCGCCGGACTGCTGTCGGACACCAACTCGTACTTCGAAGCCCTAACCGACTTCCGCAACGGCGACGCCAGCCCGATCGTTGCGCGTTTCGCCGAAGCCACTTTCACTGCCATCGGCAATGGCCGCCAACTTGCCCACGACCTCGTGGAAGTCTACGAAAAATGGGGCGAATCCATCACTGCCCGCAAGTCAGCAGCGGTGTGGCGTGTCCTGCCTCTGCTGCTGAGCCACCCCGCAGTGACTTCCAACCTCGTCCAGGGAGCCACCGGCCTCTCCCAACCGGCGGCCGACAACGTCATCTCCCAACTTCGCGCCGCCGGCATCATCACGAAAGCCGCCGGCGTTCAGCGCTACCTCGTCTGGGTTGCCGCAGACGTCACCAACGCCCTTGACGACTTCGCTGACCGGGCCCGCCGAAAGCACCGCTGACGCCTCCCAAAAAACCGCAGAGATGCATCGGGCTCTACTGCAACACCTGATTTGAGGAGTATTCAACCTCTTCGGTTTTCCGTTGTCGTGCGCATGAAGTGCACCCCCAGCAAACTCGAGTGAGCTGCCCTACCGGACAGGTTCCAATTGCCAAGGAAGAGATTGACGACATGGACCGTACCGTCCTCGCAGCTGTACTCTCCGCCAACGCCGACCGTCAATTCTGGCAGCCGAAAAGGCCCCCGATGCGCTGACAGGGGCGTGCCGAATCCTCCACCACAGGTGCGTGCTCGCCAGTAGTATTGCCAGTACAAACAACTCGTCGATTCGTCGCACGAGGACTGCGACGACGAGAGGAACCCCCGTGAGCAGTTTCATCTTCACTTGGAACCCCGACGAGTGGGATTGGTGGGCTAGCGACCTTCAGCACTGCCTCGACGAAACGGCCGCGAAGCGGACCGTCCCCGGAAACTGGTCCACGGGATCACGAACACGAGGCATCAGTTCGGGCGACCGTGTGTTCTTGCTGCGCCAAGGCAGCAGCAACCGGGGAATCATCGCAGCGGGGACCCTGCACGACGGCATCTTCCAGGAAGCCCACTGGGACGGCAGCGGAAAGCTCGGTAACTACGCCGACCTCGACTGGGAATTGGTGATCGACCCAGCCCATCCACTGCCGTTGGCCGATCTCGACTCGGCGATGCCGAATCAACATTGGACACCGCGAGGCAGCGGCACCCTCCTGATGCCGGAGTATGAGTTGACGATCGAACAACTCTGGGCCGACCACATCGCGCGGCTGGGTTACTAGACTCCGCTCGGTTCCTGTCGGTTGCGCTCCCTAGGATTTGTTCGTGGCCAACATTCAGCGCATAGACGGCGAACGTCTCGAGGGTGCTCCGGGCCAAGGCCAACCGCCTCAACAAGAAAGCAAGACGTCAGTCGAAGTTGAAGAAGGAAGCCGACAAGAAGAAGTTAGGACTAGGAGTCAGATGACTGCCGACAGCAACGATATAAGGCTCATTAGTGACGGCAACGGCCTTGCAATCGTCGGCGAACAGGAGGCTGTCGAAGCATTCCTCAGGTCGAACGGCTTGTGGGGTCCCTCCCAGAACTTCGACCTGCGACGACTGAGGTCGCTCATTGCTCTTAGTTCTGATCTCACACAAGCAGCCTCCGAGTTCTCGGCCAACTCTGGCCGCTGGATCAAGCTGACCAAGGAATCTGCCAGGCTAGTGAAGGAAAATGGGCTCATCCAGACCAAGACTCCCGGCGTCAACCACATCATGGTGGGTGCGCCAGGGAAAGTGAAGAACTGGCTTCAGGCCGAACATGGACCAGGGTCATTGCTGACGAACCCGGCGGCGTTATCAGGCATCGCTGGGCTCATGGCTCAGGTCGCCAGCCAGCAAACGATGGCCGAAATCGTTTCGTATCTCGACAGGATCGACGTGAAAGTCGACGACGTGCTCGGCAAGGTGGACGACACGGTCCTCAAGGACATGCGTGGCGCCCGATTCCAGATCAGGCGCGCACTGACGATGCGTGACCTAGAGGGGCGCGTCACTCCCGATTCATGGTCTGAGGTCCAGAACGCCTCAGGAAAACTTGCCGATGTTCAGGGGTACGCCCTGCTGCAATTGGAAGCGCTCGCTCGGAAGCTGGAAGACAGCGGTAGTGTCCGCGGGCTTGCTGCCGTCGTCGAAGCGGTTAAGCCAGATGTCCAGAAGTGGCTGGCAGTGCTGGCCGACACCTTCCAACTACAGGAAGCCTTCGACGTATTAGCTCTCGACAAGGCTATGGAAGAGTCACCCGAGGCACTGAACGCTAGGCGACAAGGCCTCGCAGTCGACCGCGCAGACCGCCTCAAGTTGATATCGGGACACACGATCGACCTTCTCGGCCGGATAGACATCGCGGTCGCCCGCGCAAACAAGCGCCTCCCGCTCACACGAGACAAGTCTATTTTCGTCATCGATGCCGGGAACAGCGTCGCCACCGACGTCCACAATTTCCATGAGTTGCTCAGCGTCGACGAAGACCTCCGGGCTTGGGCGCCGCGGCACCTAGGGAAGGTTGCAGAGGCGGGTTCGCGGGCCCTACAGAAGACAAAGGACGCAGGTCCACCTGTCGTGGCAACCGTCGGAATTCTCGGCCTCGCCGCGTTCGGTGCAAAAGGAAGAGGATCTGGACAGTCGTAGGACCTCCAAGAACAAGCTCTGCTACGCCATCAGATTCAGGGGTTTCAAATGCCTCCGCCACTTGCTGGAGGCGCCCTCCGACCTGCACAAACCACTCTCAATTTGCTAGCCTATGACCCACTAGGCCAGCCCCCTATCCCCTTGAGTCAGCACCCCCTAGCCCCCAAAAAGCACGCTCGTCGCCACTGCGGTAAACGCATCGGAGTCTGCCTTGGTGACTCGACCGTTCATGGCGAAGCGGTGCAGCAGTCCGCCGACGACGATGTCGAACGCCAGGTCCACTTCGCGGCCTGACAGCCCCCATTCGTTGGTCAGTCGATCCGCAAAGGGGGCACGCAGGTGGCTTCGCAACTGGGACCGAATCTCGGCGTCTTCGGTCGCCTCGGCGACTAGGCCGAGCAGCAGCCCGCGAACCTCCTGCTGGCGAATCCGTCTGGTCATCCACGAGATCGCTGACCCCAACGCATCCTCGGCCGACGCCTGATCCGTTGGAGCCTGCCCCATCGCGGCGGTGAGCGCGTCAATCGCAAGCTCTCCTTTTGACCGCCAGCGTCGATAGATCGTCGTTTTGGCGACCCCTGAGGCGCGCGCGATCTCATCGATCGAGGTGCCCGCGTAACCCTGCGCTGTCACCAAATCGGTAGTCGCAGCCAAGACAGCCTTCGAAACGCCGGGGCGCCGAGGACGCCCCGGTACTCGTTCTCTTGCTTCAACGTCACTCAAATCACACCTCGAATTTTCCCTGCCGGATACCGCTGGCCCAATAGTAACGCTACTATTAGTATCGCTACACATCGTAGCGTTATTGTAAAAGGCAGTGCACATGACCAAAACCGCGACTTTGCGCCAGGAACTCTCCGAAGCGATTTCACCGCGAACCGCCGTGCTCATCGCCGGCGTCCTACTACTTCAGCTCGGGTTCATCGCCGGTTATGTCGGCGCCTTCCACGACCCGACCCCCCACCACCTCAAAATCGCCGTCGTTGGCCCGGCTCAGGCAACCGGGCCCGTCATCGACCAACTCACGGGGCTAGACGGCGAACCGGTTGACGCCACCGCCCTCACCGAGCGAAACGCCGCCATCGAACAAGTCAAATCCGGCGACCTCGTCGCCGCCCTCGTGCTAAACACCTCCGGCACCCAAGACGAACTACTCGTCGCCACCGGCGGAGGCGCCTCCCTTGCTACCGCCGTGGAACAGGCCGCCGAGCAGACCGAAATACAGCAGGACCGAACCCTGACGATCACCGACGTCGTGCCACTGGAAGCCGAAGACGCTCGTGGCCTGTCAGGCTTCTACGCCGTGATCGGCTGGATCGTCGGCGGCTATCTAATGGCCGCCCTACTGGGCGTTTCGAGAGGATCGCGACCGGCCAATCCTCACCGAGCCGCGATCCGGCTCGCGTCGATGATCCCGTATGCGATTGTCGCCGGGATCGGCGGCGCGCTCGTCCTGGACCAATGGCTGGGTGCACTTACTGGACACTTTTGGGCGCTGGCCGCACTAGGCGCTTTGCTCGTGCTCGCCTCCGCCACCGTCACTACCGCGTTACAAGTCGTATTCGGCACGATCGGCATCGGCTTGGCCGTGTTGCTGTTCGTCGTGCTCGGAAACCCGAGCGCAGGTGGCGCGTTCCAGTGGGATTTGCTGCCCGCCTTCTGGCGCACCATCGGCCCGTGGATTCCGAACGGCGCCGGAACTGAAGCCGCGCGCCTAATCGTCTATTTTGACGGAGCTGGACTCTGGCCTTACCTCGGCATAATCGGCGCCTACGCCGCCACCGGAGCAGTCATCACGATGCTCGCCTCCCTGCGGTTCAACCAACGAAAGGAAGTAACAGCATGACCAACATCAAAAACGTCACCGTCCTCGGAACCGGCGTACTCGGCTCGCAGATCGCCTTCCAGACCGCGACGAGCGGATTCGCCGTGACCGCCTACGACATCAACGACGACGCCATCGCAACCGCCAAGGAACGATTCGCCCAACTTGCCAAAACCTACGAGGCCGAGGTGGAGACCGCGGCAGGTCGAACGACCGAAATTCTCGCTTCGATTACCTTCACGAGCGACCTGGCCGACGCCGTGGCCGACGCCGATCTCGTGATCGAAGCGGTCCCAGAGGTTCTCGAACTCAAACAGGACATCTACCGCAAACTCGCCGAGGCAGCCCCCGCAAAGACGATCTTCGCGACCAACTCTTCGACGCTGCTTCCCAGCGACCTAAAGGATGCCACCGGCCGGCCTGACCGTTTCCTCGCCTTGCATTTCGCCAACCAGATCTGGAAATTCAACACCGCCGAGGTCATGGGCACCGCCGACACCGACCCCGAAGTTTTCGACACCGTCGTGGACTTCTCTGCCGCCATTGGCATGGTTCCCATCCCTCTCCACAAGGAGAAGGCCGGCTACGTGCTGAACTCCCTGCTCGTGCCGTTGTTGCGCGCGGCAGGCGAACTGGCCGCCCTCGGCTATGCCGAGCCGGCCGACGTGGATAACGTCTGGAAGATCGCTACCGGAGCGCCATTGGGACCGTTCCAGATCTACGATGTCGTCGGACTGAACACGCCCTACAACCTGCTATCCCATGGCGATGAGACCGCCCAGCAGATCGCGGCGTGGCTCAAAAAGAACTACATCGACGAAGGCAAACTCGGCATCGCCACCGGCGAAGGCTTCTACAACTATCGCGCCTGATCCACGGCCCCAACGGCCTAACATTGACGCCATGACGCCGCCAACTGGTCTGCTCGACCGGATGGCCGGCGTCATGGTCGCTTCTGCCGTCGGTGATGCCCTCGGGGCCGGGTCGGAGTTCTCGGCCCCAGATCCGAGCCGAGAACCGGCAATGGCAGTCGGGCCCGCAAAACGGCCGCCCGGCCAGTGGACGGACGACACCTCCCAAGCGGTCGCGATTGCCGAGGCTTTGGCAGCGGGGTTGGATCCGCGCACCGAAGCCGGATTGGATTTCATCGCCCGCCGGTTCCTCGACTGGTATGCCACCGACGCGGTAGATGTTGGCCGACAGACCGCCGCAGTCTTCGACCTCGCGAGCCTCAACCGAACCGGCACCGCAGTGACCTCCACCGATCTAACAGCGGCCGCGCGCAGTTTCCACGAACGCACCGGTCGTTCGGCCGGCAACGGCTCACTGATGCGAACCGGTCCGCTGGCGTTGGCGTTCCTCGACGACCCAGCCGGTTTAGTGGACGCGGCGATGAAAGTATCGGCGCTCACTCACTACGACTGGTACGCCCAAGAAGCTTGCGCCGTCTGGTCGCTACTGATTCGCCACGGCGTCCTAACGGCGCAAATCCCGAAGTTCAGCGACATCGCCCAATGGTCGCCGCGGCCCGAGTTCTGGGCCGAATCGTTGCAGACCGCTCAGGACTCCCCCGCCAGCGATTTCACCGAAAACGCTTGGGCCGTCGGCTGTTTGCAAGCGGCTTGGAGCGCAATTCATGCCACCGGTCACACGTGCGGGCAGGACCACCTCGTCGCCTCGCTTACCGAAGTAATCCGCATCGGAAACGACACCGACACCACCGCGGCCGTGCTCGGCGCCCTAGTCGGCGGCGTCTGGGGTGCGGGCGCCGTGCCGCTCAACTGGCGTGACGCGATCAGCGGTTGGCCCGGATACACCGTCACCGACCTGTTTGATCTTGCCGAGGCGATCGCCGCCCGAACAGCCGCTATTTAGCCAGCGGGCTATAGAAAACCAACCCGTTGCCCTTGTTGTCGTATACGACCGCGCGCCGCTCGTGCGCGTCGTCGTAGGGGGCCTTTACGATCGCTCCCCCGCCCGCCTCGACAGCTTTGGCGGCCGCGTCAACATCCGCGGTCTTGATTCCGACCACTACCTGTCCGGGCAGCGGATGATCGATCGACGTGGCCAACGCGAGTGTCACCGACCCGCCGTCGAGCGCGGCGAAATGAGTGCCGTCGCGAAACTTGAGGTCAAAGCCAACGGTCTGGGTATAGAACTTGATCGACTCGTCCAAGTCGTCGGTCGAAACCAGGATCATCCGAACGTCGTGCTCACTCATTGCCAGCTCCTTTTGCGGTTTTGTCGAGCAGCGCAAGCGCGCCCGGAAACAAGATGTTGTTCTCTTTGTGGATGTGCTCATGCAGATCAAGTTCCATCCGCTTTAGGCCCTCGAGCATCGCCCGATAGGAGCCGCACGCATCTGCTGGAACTTCGTAGTTTTCAGTCACTTGGTTGAGCCGCTTGAACAGTGCACCAACTGCCTCGTGCTCATCGACGAGGTCGGCCACTTGGTCTGCCAGTGGGCTCGAAGCCGACCACTGGCCGGTTCGCTCCAACCGGTTGATTGACGGGAACACCGACCGTTCCTCTTTGGTCATATGAGGTTCGAGTTCGCCGACGGCAGTCGTGAAAATTTCGAGCACCTCGGCAAGTTCCTGATGACGCTCACCGTGCACGCCGTGCACCTTTTGGACCAGCGCCAAAAGCCGCGGCATCTCCTCCCACATATACGCGTGGTGGGTGTCCAAAATGTCGTGGGCCAGCTCCGCGTTCTCCCGCGAGGTGGACTCGGTGGATTCGGCTTGAGTCGGCAGTTCCAGCGCCTGCTGGACGTCCGCCAAATCGAGCCCGGTCACAGAAACTGCGTCGGCCAAAGATTGCTGCCCGCCACAGCAATAGTCCAAGCCGAAACCTTCAAGAATCGGTGCGCGGCGGTGATCCTCGATCACCAATTCGGCCAAAGTTGCAGTGCCAAGAACGGTCATACTTCAACCCTAGGTCGCACTTGGGCCACGATCGAGCACTCAGGAGGTGACTCTTCCCCGAGCGCTCTGGACGTCACGGATCCAGCCGTAGGAAGCCTTCGGCGTCCTAGCCAGCGACTCGAAATCGACGTGAACCAGCCCGAATCGCTGGGTGAACCCGGCAGCCCACTCCCAGTTGTCCATCAGGCTCCAGACGCAATAGCCCTGCAGGTCAAATCCGGGAACCGCGCCGTTGGCCAGATCGGCGGCGACGTTCAGGTGACCGTCGAGAAACTTGATCCGGTCGGTGTCGTTGACGACGCCGTCGGCGCCGACTTTGTCCTCAAAGCTCGCTCCGCCTTCGGTAATCACCACAGGCGGAAGCCGGTCGCCATAACGCTCAACCATCGAGACCGCGAGCCGGCGAAGTCCGTCCGGGTCGATCGGCCAACCAAAGCCGGTCTTCTCCAGTCCGGGCCAGTCCAGCAACCTGAACGGCAGGTCCTTGGCCGCTTCGGACTCACCGTCTGGAGAGTTCCCTTCCAGATCAGCGCCCGCGGCCACCAGGCTCGGGAAGTAGTAGTTCAACCCGTAAAAATCAATCGGTTCGCTGATGATCGCCAGATCGGCCTTCGACATGTGCGACACGCGCCGCAGCAGGAAACCAAGTGCCATGCCAAGGCCCTTGGGCACCTCGGGCGACCGGCCCAAAAGCACCGGGTCGGCGAACAGGCGATTGTGAATGAAGTCCAGCAGACCGGCCATCGCCTTGTCTTTGCGGGTGTCTTCGGCCGGCGTGCACGGGGTGTGCGTGTTGGTGATGCCGATTCGCCCCGAGACCCCGGCCGACCGCAGACCTTGGACCGCATAGCCGTGACCCAGCAGCATGTTCCGTGCGACTGCACCGGCCTTGAAGAGCCGTTCCTCACCGGGCGCGTGCACACCGAGTCCGTAGCCGTTCATCACGACGGTCGCGGCCTCGTTTACGGTCACCCACTCTGGCACTCGATCGCCCAGGCGTTCGCCCATGATCGCCGCGAACTCGCCCAGTCGCTTCGCGGTGTCGCGATTAGTCCAACCGCCGGCCTGCTCGACCGGCAGTGGAGTGTCCCAGTGGTAAAGCGTCGCCATCGGAGAAATCCCGCGCGCCAACAATCCGTCAACGAGACGGTCGTAGAAGTCGAGCCCAGCCGCATCGACCGGCCCCGAACCAGTCGGTTGAACTCGCGGCCACGAAATCGAGAACCGGTAGGAGTCCAATCCGGCGCCCTTGAGCAGATCCAAATCCTCATCGAGTCGGTGGACGTGATCACAAGTAACCGCCGGCGTAGAGCCGTCGGCAATCCGGCCTGGCGCGTCGGCGAACTCGTCCCAACCGCAGCGGCCCCGCTGATCTGCGGCCCCCTCTATTTGTAGGGCCGCGGTCGCCGCGCCGAGCGCGAAACCTTCGGGGAGTCGGGCGGCAAGTTCAAGCGGGTTTGGCATCGGGCTCCTCGGCAAATTGGGCTAAGCAAGGAGCCTACCGAAACCGTTAGCCCGACCGCGTCAAGCCCGAAAACTCTTCCAAATGAACGACACAAAAATGGCCAAGGCCGAACCGATTGCAAGTGCCGTCCACAGTTCTACGTTCGCCCCTTTCGGTGCCGAGATGATCTGAAATAGGCCGAAAGCCCAACCTGCGAATGCGACGGCAAACGCGGTCGCGAGCACTACGCCACCAGTTGCGGTCGGGGCACCTGGAATCGAGACGGGCTGTGGCTTTGCCCTAGTGGGGGTATGCCGATGAAAATGCAGATGATGTGTGACGGACATGAGAGTCTCCTTCCGTTCGAAAACATCGAAAACTGCTTCGTCTTCGACGCTACGCCCGGTCGCGGACCAACACAACTGTGAACTACCTGAGAATTGGGTTCCTGAGTCCTATGCTTACGGCTAGGAGGCGACAAAGATGACGCGACTTTCGGGGCCTGAACGCCGAGCTCAAATCTTGGCTGCCGCCCGTGAAGAGTTCCTGCAAGTCGGCCCCGACGGCGCCAGAATCGGTGACATCGCCGACCGCGCCGGCATCAACGTGGCTCTTCTTTACCGCCACTTCGAATCTAAAGAACAACTCTTCGACGCGGCGATCGTCGAACCGCTCAACGAGCGTCTTGGCGGTTTAGTGGCGGAGGTGACCCGAGAAGCCGCAACAGCCGACGGCCCCGACGAAGTGGTCCAGATTTTCTACCGATCACTGTTGACGATCTTTGTCGAAACCATCGAACTGCTTGGCGTTGTCCTGTTCACCGAGCGAGACGCGGGACAGAAGTTCTATGCCAAGAGCGTCGCGCCATTTGTCGACAGTCTCACGGAAGTAGTTCGCCATGGCGCCGACGAATGGCCGCAGGTTTACGCGCCAGAGATCACTACTCCAATCTGTATCGGCATGTGTTGGGGTTCGGCGATTGACGCGAGTTTTCGCGAGATCGACCTGAACATCGAAGAAACCGCTCGCGTCATGGCCGGCATCACTCGACACGGGATCCTTCCGAACTAGTCAAAAGTCTCGCTACGACTTGGGCGGCGTCACAAAAGCCGCGTCTGAAACCGAGACGACCTGACCGGCACCGGAAATACCCAAGAACCCGGCAATTGACCACGCCGAGGAATACAACTTTCCGTGGTGCCAAAGCACGCCGGTCGGCATTGTCACCTGCGCGTAGGAGCGTTTGCCAGTTGGCGATAGCCGGACGATTCGCCCGACATTGGCCGGGTTGAAGTCTGGGCCAGGTTCAGCTTCCGGTGCCCCGTACATGACCTCAGATACGTAGATTGTTCCGTCTGGTCTGACTGCGACACCCGTTGGCGAGGTGAATCCGCTGATCACCTTGAGTACACGTCCAGTGCGAGCATTCAACACGTAGATTCGCCCCTCCCCGGGCGCTTCTCCGGTGAGCGCCGAAACGTAGATCGTGTTTCGCGGCCCGTACGCCAAACCGGTCGGCACCGAATCACAGCCGACTGTTTTCTCGTCATTGTTTGGCCGGCCCGCACATGCACCGGTGTTTACCGTTGGGGGCACGAAGAACGCCGAAACACGTCCTCGCCAATCCACCCGAAGGACTGCGTTCGCTCCCCCGTCGGCCACAAGCAAAGAGCCGAAGTGCCCGCGCTGCGCGATCACGTAGAAGGGGTTGGAGAGCGCGTCGAGCGGTGCACCGTCAGGCCCGAACTGGGTTTGACCATCGGGGTTATTTGCCAACTCAAACGCCAGTAGATCTGCATGCTGGTGAACTCGCCCTCGCGTTGCTACCAGCACGGACGACCCCGGATACGGCGGTGTTGGCGCCGGCGCTTCGGCCTCGGGAGGGCCGCCTGCCTCACCGGTGACGATGAAGGTTCGCCGCCCGATTTTGACCGCGCCGCTTGGTGCTCCCTCGCCCAGCCCGTCGACGATAGTGCGAACCGAGCCTTTACGGGGATCGACCGACAAAACCCGGCCTTTCCCCGATTCGGTGACTATTAGGTTGCGACCGGCGGCCGAAACCTCAAATGGGCCTTCAAGCCCGGCGGCAATGACTTGGACGGTCGGCTTCGGCGAGGGTTTGGGTCGCGAACCCGACGCAGTCGCGGGTGCGGCAATTGCCGCGGCGGTAACCGAAGCTAAAGCGATAACAAATAGTTTCTTTCGAAGTGTGCGCATCTCGAGTACTCCTGAGGCGATTGGCTGCTCCCGAGATGTCGTTGTTTCCAGTTATGCACACATTCGTGGTGTTTAGGAACCCAAGAGGCGTGGCCAATCTGAGAACCTGCTACGCACTGATCGACTGCGGCCGCATCAGCCCCGTCCGCCCCAAGAAAGCACCCGTTATTGCAGCCGTTTGGCCCGGATTCCTTGAACTAGGTTCACTGCCCCGATCGCCGCTAGGGCCGCCGGTAGCAGCCAAGCTCCACCACTTCCAAGTAGCCGAATAACCAGAAAAATCAGGGCCAGCCCAATCGCGATTGCCGCCACGGTGAACCATTCGCGCGGGGTCCGCGAAGTCGGGTCCAAGTACCGGTTCGCCATTAGCTCCGCCAGTCTTTGAAGCCCAGCACGATTAGCCTCATTTGCCGCCTCGCGCCTTCGATTATTTGTTGTTCAAGATCGGGTCGACCGGCGGGCATCTCGACTACTTCCTCGGCCCCGGCAACCATGTTGCGCACGAACAATCGCGCAACCATCTGAACGTCCGCAGTGCTCCAGTTTTCAATGTTTGGCAACTTGACAAGGACGACTGCCAGTTCAGTTTCGAACAGTTCCAGTTCATGGCGAATTGCTGCCCGAACGACTTCAGATCCGCCGACTCGCTCTCGAGACACGAAACCGAAGTCTGCTTTGTTCTCCTTGACCGCGGCAACGAGGATTTCGGCGGCGGCATCGATGATGTGGTCGAAAACTTCCGGGTCACGTTGCGCATCTCGGATCATTTCGCGCAATGTCCCAAAGCACCGCTCGACTAGGGCCAGCCCCAACTCGTCCATAGATTCGAAATGTCGATAGAACGCCGCCGGCACTACGCCGGCACGCTTGGCGACCTGCCGAAGACTTGTTTGGGCGAAGCCTTGCTCCTGGCTCAACTCAAGCGCAGCAGTCAACAGTGCAGAGCGAGTGCGCTCTTTCTGCTGCTGCCTGGTGCTTGCTGCCGTCGCGGTCACAGCCTAAGCCTAGAGCCACCGGCACTTAGAGTTTCAGTGAACACGTGTTCCGAAACACGGCACGCCGTCTTGACTTGCACGTCAATGAAATGACATTCTCTAGTGAACGTGCGTTCACTGAACGCCAACTTGCACACTTTGATGTTGGAGCACCATGGGATTGATCCGAACCGCCTTAGCCTCGCCTGCTGTCGCGAAAATGACCTCGCCGCACACCCCAGACGACTATTTGGGCCTGCTGCACCCCATGCTCACCGTCAGCGCCGTTCGCGGAAAGGTCGTTTCCGTTGAAGCGGAGACCGGATCGGCCAGCACGGTCCTGATCAAGCCAAACGGCACTTGGCGTGGCTTCCGCCCCGGCCAACACGTCGAGTTCGGGGTCGAAGTAGAGGGAACCCGCCGCGTTCGAGTTTTCAGTGTTGCCAGTTCAGCAGAGCGAAAAGACGGACTGTTCACCGTCTCAGTCAAAGCTCATCCCGACGGCTATGTCTCCCAGTTCCTGCACGCGGGCCAACTAAAGCCTGGCACGGTCGTCTTCCTCTCCCCTGCAACCGGCGACTTCGTCCTCCCCAAAGTCGTGCCCAGCAATCTGCTGCTGATTAGTGGTGGCTCTGGGATCACGCCAGTGATGAGCATGCTGCGCACCTTGGCCGACAAGTCGCACACCGGAAACGTCACCTTCTTGCACTACGCCAGATCGGCAGAAGACGAGATGTTCTCGGCCGAGTTGGACGAACTGGCCGCACTAGATTTCGTGAACATGGTGCGGGTCTACACCCGCGAACCCGAACCCGATGCCGAATTGGCCGGCCGCGTGACCGCCGAACACTTGGCAAAACTCGGAATCGACCTCGCGACGACGCCGACCTGGGTGTGCGGTCCGGCCGGGCTCATCCAAAAGGTCACCGAGCTTTATGACGCAGCTGGCGCCGGCGACCAACTCACCGCCGAATACTTCAAGGTTCCTTCCGTGGATCTGACTGCGGCCGATGCGACCGGAACCCTCACCTTCGACGCCAGCGGCACCTCGGCCGAAAACTCCGGCGAAACAATTTTGGAGCAGGCCGAAACAGCTGGCCTCTCCCCCGAATATGGCTGCCGAATGGGTGTTTGCAATACCTGCGCAGTCAAGAAACTTCATGGCGCGGTTCGTCACGTAATCAGTGGCGAAGTGTGTGCCGACACCGACGAAACCATCAAGATCTGTGTCAACGTGCCAGTCGGCGACGTTGCGCTGGAACTGTGAAGGAAACACGATGAAACTTTTCAACCGATCCAAGCCCGCCCCGATCCCACCGGCTTCCGCCCACGATCACAACCAGGCGCCCATCCCGCTCGTCGATCTCTATGACCCGGACCGCGCGTCAACCATCGGACTGGACGTGATGACGCGCGACCAACTCGACGAGTTCGGTGCCGAGCTAGACGCAGTGCGCCAGCGCGTTCTTGATGACCTTGGGCAGGAAGACGCCAACTACATCCGCCTAGTTTTGCGGGTCCAAAAGTGGTTCGAAGTCTTTGGCCGGATCGCCATCTTCCTGCCGATCTTTCCACCGGTGTTCATTGCCGGCGTGATCATGTTGTCGGTCTCCAAGATCTTGGAAAATATGGAAATTGGCCACAACGTGATGCACGGCCAGTACGACTGGATGAACGATCCGATGATCGACGGCAAGCGTTACGAGTGGGACAACGTCGCCCCAGCGCAAGACTGGAAGCACGGCCACAACTACATCCACCACACGTACACGAACATCCATGGCATGGATCGTGACATCGGCTATGGCCTGTTGCGCATCGACGAGGACCAACCCTGGTACCCGAGTCATCGATTCAATTTGATTGCCGCGTTCTTCCTGATGGTCTTTTTCGAGTGGGGCGTGATGTATCACGGCCTCGAAGTATCGGACTACATCAACGGCCGGATGAGCAAGGAAGAGTTCAAAAAGCACAAGGCGCGGGCGTTGCGAAAGACTCGCCGCCAAGTGTTCAAGGACTACGTCATCTACCCTGCGCTTGCCTTGCCGCTGGTCCCTATCATGGGCTGGTCTGCGCCTATTTGGGTGCTTGGTGCAAACGTTGTGGCCAACATCGCCCGCAACATCTGGACCTTCTTGATCATCTTCTGTGGGCACTTCCCGGCCGGCGCTGAGACCTTCTTGGAAGAGGACGCCCAGAACGAAAGCCGCGGACAGTGGTACCTGCGTCAGTTGCTCGGTTCGGCAAATATCTCCGGCTCAAAGCTCATGCATTTGATGTCGGGCAATCTGAGCCACCAGATCGAACATCACCTGTTTCCGGACATCCCTGCTCGCCGGTACGGCGAGGTCAGTGTCGACGTAAAACGACTCGTCCAAAAGTACGGCCTGCGCTACAACACTGGCCCGCTTCCGAAGCAGCTTTGGAGCGTGGCAACCCAACTGGCCAAGTACTCAAAAAAGCCCGCTGACCCATACAAGGTCGGCAACTCGCCGGAGTCTAAGGCGCTGCGAAAGGCGAAGCGAGCCGCAAAAGAGGCTGCAATCGCCACCTAAAATTGCCACAGCTGGGCGGGTGACACTAAGCCCCAAGAAAAATGTAACCGCCATTTAAGAAAATCGTAAACATTAGTTGCACTTCGGGTTACGAACCCATAGCATGTGTGTCGTCTATCACATTTGTCGTCGTATCGATTCAATCTTTGCGGCGACACAACTCCCATAGAAGGACACCTTGTGACGAATCTGTCAAACACCCGAAAGGCAGTCGCCGTAGGCGCTGCCACTGTGATCAGTGCGGGGGCACTGAGCATGTTCTCCGCCGGTAGCGCCTCTGCTGCCGACACCATGGAACTGTCCAAGCAGCTGAACTACCGATGCAACGTCATCGCCGGCGGCTTGAACCTTCGTACCCACACTGTTGGCGTCCAGGCTTCGACCGTGGTGCCCAGCACGGTGAAGCCCGGCCAGGTCATTCCGGCCACCGCCGTCAACATCACCTTGACGATGCCTGAGTCGCTACGCTCGTCGACCGTTGATCTGCTCGCCGGCAAGTCGGCAAGCGGCGGTTCGACCAACTCTTACGTTTCGCTCACCACCGCGGGCCAGACCACGATCGCCAACATTCCAAAGCTGGCGGCACCGTCGACCCCGATTCCGAGCGAAGTTGGCGCTGCTTGGCTGATTCCGGCAACCGGTAACACTCCGGCGATCACCACCCCTGATTACGCAGTCGATAGCGTCGTCTTGGGCATGCCGTCGAAGTTCAACATTGTTGCGACCATCGTTGATGTCGATGGCGGCGATATCCCGGCGACGCTCGACTGCACCGGCCCGGCTGACCTAGTAATGGGTTCGATCCCGGTTGTCATCCCGGAACCAGAGCCGACCACCGAGCCGACCACCGAGCCGACCACCGAGCCGACCACCGAGCCGACCACCGAGCCCACGGTCGACCCGACCACCGAGCCCACGGTCGAGCCCACCACGGTCCCGACCACTCAGCCGACTACGGTTCCGACCACGGTTCCCACCACGGTCCCGACCACTCAGCCGACTACGGTTCCGACCACGGTTCCCACCA
>DAONBX010000025.1:0-35422 GCA_035401705.1 Aeromicrobium sp. | reverse complement strand
CTGATTCGGTGATGACGTTGTCGTCGGCGGGTAAGTCGTTGCAGGTGCCGATTCCACGTTTGGCTGCACCGCGGACCGATATTCCGCAAACTGTTGGTGCGCCTTGGTTGATTCCGGCTGCGGGTACGGTTCCGGCGATTTCTACTCCGTCCGATGTGGCCAGTGAAGTCGTCTTGGGTATGCCGGCCAACTTCACGATTGACGCGACGATCTTCGTGGAGAACTTGGATGATCCAGCTAAGGAAGATGAGATCCCGTCGGACTTGACCTGTGTTGGTCCTGCGGATCTGGCCTTGGGTGCGATCCCGGTTGTCCCTGCTCCGGCAGAGCCAACGACCGGGCCGACCAGCGAGCCCACGACCGAGCCGACTACGGAACCGACCACGGTTCCAACGACGGTTCCAACGACCGAGCCGACCACGGTTCCAACGACGGCGCCCACAACAACCCCGACCACGATTCCAACACCTGGCCCAGAAACCGTGGAGATCCAGGTGCCCGACTCGGTGGTCGCGGGCGAATCGATGACCGTTCGCTTCCCTTACGGTTGGGCGGGACAACAGGTTCAGGCGGTCATGCACTCCACGCCGGTCAACTTGGGAACGAAGACGGTTTCTGGCGCTAACCAGATCAGTGTCACCATTCCGGCAAATGCAACGCCAGGGCAGCACACGCTGATCATCAGCCAAAACGGGCGGGTACTTGCTGCGGCACAGTTCGAGGTAGCTGCCAGCGACACCGAAGATGTCTATTACGAAGAAGAAGTACTGGCATCTACCGGTGGCCCCAGTTTTGCAATCGGGGTGCTTGGCGCATTGGCCATCGTTTCGGGTGCCGGCTTGTTGTTCTGGAGGCGCCGCACGCGACAGTAGTCAGCTGCTGATCGGTCAACCTGATCAGGAGTTTGAAAGCGGAGAGGTAACCAGTCGGTTGCCTCTCCGCTTCTGCTCCGAGTCCGAGAATTTGGCCGTTGTGCATTAGCAAACACTTCAGGCTTTCTGGCGGATGCTCGAAATTTTGTAAAAGTGGTTTGCATCACAATGCAACTTCGGGTTACAGTTTTCCGACTTGTCCTGAGTTTGGGTGGCTCAGGAGTTCAAATAAACCAGCTTCTAGGGGGAGCCGGATGCAAGAGATTTTCACAGCTGCGCAGAGGGGACTGCGGTTAGCAGTCGCTGCGGGGTTGCTGGCTGCTGGCTTCCAGCTATTTACTGCCGCGCCCGCGTCTGCGCAAGACGTGACGATCACCAGGGTTGGTTACACCTGTAAGGCGACCAACCCGACGATCAACCAGTCACTTCAGGGCCCGCAGCAGTTTTATGTAACGGCCAAGACGACTTTGCCTAACAAGGTGACCGCTGGTTCGACCGTTCCGGCCACTGATTCTGAGTTGACTTTGTTCATGCCGCCGAAGTTGGTCAATCGGATGATGAAAAACATGAAGGTTGAGCGAGTCAAAGGCTCGTCCACGTCCGATGTGATTTTGCAGGCGGTCGGCGTCGGCGGAAAGCAGATTGACCGGCGGGTTGAGCCGGTCAAGGACCTGATCGTTAAGAACTGGGTCCCGTTGGTTGCCGATAGTGAAGTTTCGATCGTGGCAAATGGAAAGGTTGGGGCCGTTTCGGTGCCGAGCGCACCAAACGGTGATGGCCTGATCTATGTCCAGATGCCACCAACATTCGTTCTGCATTCGGTGATGGATCCGCCGGTCCTAGATTCCATCGCGGAAGCTGATCTAAATTGCACGCGTGATTCGAACGCACGGGACGCTCGTGTGATCGGCACAATTCCCATTGGAAACGGTTGTTCTGAGGCTTCATGCCCGCTGCCAGCCAGCGACACCGACGAGCCGTCGACTACGCCCACCCAAAACCCAGGTGGCGGTACCGACCCTGACTTCATTGATCCGACCAACCCCGATGCAAACACCGTCATCGTCGACGGACCCGAATACGGAGTCAGCGCTGAGGGACTCAGTTCGGGATCGGTAACAACCGGACAAGACGTTGACTCGGTGAATTACCAAACCTCTGAACTGCCGGCAACTGGTTCGTCGTTAGGGGCAGGAATTCTTGGCTTGCTCGGTGCTCTAGCTGTCTTGCGAGTCGCACTTTATGTCCGTTCTCATCGCCGTGTTGAGGCCTGAGAAGCCCACGTTTTAGCCCAGCATTTGCCGGGTCTTAGCCTTAGAAGGAGCCCTGATGGGAGTCGAAGTACGCGTTGAAGGACTGAGCAAAGCCTTCGGCCGCCAGACGATCTGGAAAGACGTCTCCCTGACTCTTCCCGCTGGGCAGATCAACGTCATGCTTGGCCCTTCGGGTACCGGCAAGTCAGTGTTCCTAAAGGCACTGATCGGTCTGATCAAGCCCGACGAGGGCCACATCTTCATTGAGGGCACCGATATCGCGACCTGCAGCGAGCGTGACCTGTATGAGATCCGCAAGCTGTTCGGTGTGCTATTCCAGGACGGCGCCATGTTCGGCTCGATGACGCTTTTCGATAACGTCGCCTTCCCGCTGCGTGAACACACGCGAAAGACCGAGCGCGAAATTACCGACATCGTGATGGAAAAGATGACGTTGGTCGGTTTGGTTGGCGCGGAAATGAAACTTCCCGGAGAAATCTCCGGCGGTATGCGCAAGCGTGCAGGTCTGGCCCGGGCATTGGTGCTCGACCCCGAAATCATTCTGTTCGATGAGCCCGACTCTGGCCTCGACCCGGTACGAACGGCATTCATCAACCAGTTGATGGTCGACCTGAACGCCGAAACTGAAGCCACCTTCTTGATCGTTACTCACGACATCAATACGGCCCGAACTGTGCCAGACAACATCGGACTTCTCTATCACCGTCACCTGTCGATGTTTGGTCCGCGCGAGATGCTGCTCTCGAGCCAGGAACCGGCCGTTCGTCAGTTCTTGAATGCGCAGACCGTTGGCCCGATCGGCATGAGCGAAGAGAAGGATGCCGACGAACTGGCGGCCGAGGACCACTCGACCCTGCCGGACTTGCCACCAATCCCAATGCAGCTTTTGCCAAGTGATGGCCGCCGCCGCGCCACGCAGGCAGAGCCGGGTGCATGGTGCGCGGCAAACGGCGTCGTTCCGCCGCCGGGGTCATTCCTCGACGATGGCTCTGGCTTCCATACGCCATCCCCGCAGTCGTTGTCGGCGGGCGGTGTGGCGTGAACGCGGTCAAGTCGATAGCCGGGCCGTTCGCAACGGCTGGAAAGCTATTCGCTTTCGCCTTGGACGTTTTCTTTGCGATCTTCCAGCGGCCCTTTCAGTTCCGTGAGTTCGTTCAGCAGGCGTGGTTCATCGCGTCAGTGACGATCGTCCCGATTGCGCTGGTGGCGATTCCATTTGGTGCAGTGGTGGCGTTGCAGACTGGCAGCCTCATCCAACAGTTCGGTGCCCAATCGTTCGTCGGCTCGGCTGCTGTCTTGGCGGTTCTGCGCGAGGCGGGACCGATTGCCACGGCGTTGATGGTTGCCGGTGCCGGTGGGTCGGCTATCGCGGCCGATCTGGGTGCTCGAAAGATTCGTGAAGAACTAGACGCGATGATGGTTTTGGGCATCGACCCCATCCAGCGGCTTGTGGTGCCGCGGGTGCTTGCCTGCATGCTCGTCGCGGTATTCCTGAACGGGCTCGTCAGCGTGGTCGGTGTGGTCGGCGGCTACATCTTCAACGTGCTGCTTCAAGGCGGAACCCCAGGCGCCTACTTGGCGTCGTTCACTGCCTTGGCCCAGACTCCAGATCTTTGGCAAGGAATGGCCAAGGCTCTCGTGTTCGGTCTGATCGCCGCAATCGTTTCGACTTATAAAGGGATGCACGCCGATGGCGGGCCGCAAGGCGTCGGCCAAGCGGTTATGGAATCGGTGGTCATCACCTTCATGCTGTTGTTCGTCGCGAACTTCGTAATGAGCGCGCTCTACTTCCAGCTCATTCCGGCGAAGGCGTTGTGACATGACAATCATCAAGAACACCGCTGCGGCGCCCATCGGGGTACTCGACGCGCTAGGTCACCAACTCGCTTTCTACTTGCGAGTTATCGCCTGGATCCCACGAGTAATCGTTTCCTATCCAAAGGAAATCTTGCGACTGCTGTCCGAGGTTGTCTTCGGCCGCGGGGCCTTGGCAATTATCGGTGGAACGGTCGGCGTCATCGTCACCATGAGTTTCTTCACCGGCATGGAAGTCGGCATGCAGGGCCACAGTGCGTTGGAGCAACTCGGAACGAGCGCCTTTGCGGGCTTCTTCTCCGCCTACTTCAATACCCGTGAAATTGCTCCGCTCGTCGCGGGTATCGCGCTTGCGGCCACCGTCGGCTGTGGGTTTACCGCCCAGCTCGGCGCGATGCGAATCTCCGAGGAGGTAGATGCGCTCGAGGTGATGGCGATCCCATCGCTGCCTTACTTGGTCACGACTCGAGTGGTCGCCGGAATGATCGCGATCATCCCGCTCTACATGCTCGGCCTGCTCGCCTCATATGTCGCCACTAGGTTCACAGTGACCTGGATGTACGGCCAGAGCCCAGGTACTTATGACCACTACTTTTCCCTGTTCTTACCACCCCAAGACGTCCTGTGGTCATTCCTGAAGGTGCTCATCTTCGCCGTATTGGTCATCATGATCCACTGCTACTACGGCTACTTCGCTAGCGGCGGACCAGTTGGTGTTGGTATCGCGGTCGGCCGGGCAGTGCGTACCTCGATTGTCGTGATCAACATTGCCGACTTGATGATTTCGATGGCAATTTGGGGAACGACTACCACCGTTAGGTTGGCTGGCTAATGGCGCGCACTTCAACCCTAGATAAACCCGGCGTCGTCCGAATGCTGGGTGTTGTGATGATCGGCTTGATCGCCGGATCGGTGTTCATCACGTACGCAGCCTTCACCAAGTTGTTTTCTGACGATATTCCGGTGACGATCCAAAGCAACGGCATTGGTCTGCAACTGAGCGAGAACGCCGATGTAAAACTTCGAGGCGTAATTGTCGGTCGAGTCGACAGCATCACGTCTGCTGGTGGAGTAGCGATCATCCACTCGAAGATCGACCCGGCTCAGCAGCCCTACATTCCGGCCAACGTCGAGGCATACATCGTGCCGAAGACGCTTTTTGGCGAGAAGTTTGTTGAGTTGCGACCGGGTGCGGTTTCTACGGGCAAGTCCATTCAGGCTGGCGACAAGATCGTTCAAGGCGAGTTGCCGAGCGAAGTCGAAGAACTCCTTGTGGACCTCGACCCACTGCTTACTGCGCTAAACCCCAAGGACTTGTCGTTGACTTTGACCGCCGTGTCCGGTGCGCTATCTGGCAATGGTGAATCGGTTGGCACGACGCTAACGACGCTCTCTGCGTACCTAAAGAAGATGACTCCGTTGGCCGACGAGATCGTAAAGGACGTCGCCTTGCTCGGAGATACGGCCCAGACGTATGCGGACGTTATGCCCGAAATCGGCCAGACGTTGAGCAACGCCGTTGTCACCGGAAATACGATCACGGCCAAGCGCGCTCAATTACAAGCGCTGTTTACTGAAACCGCGGCATTTGCGACCTCAGCCGAGAACCTGGTCGATTCGTCCGGCGCAGACTTCATCACCTTGTCCAAAGAGTCCCGTCCTGCCCTTGAACTGCTGGATGAGTACTCGCCGACGTTGGGGTGTGTGCTGACGAGCATCGACCAATTGATGCCAGCAATCGACAACACGTTCCGTGACAATCGAGCACACGTGAGCATCGAATTTGCGGCCCGTTCGCCACGGCAATACACCGGAGCAGACAAGCCCCGTTCCGTCTCCGGCGGATCCAAAGCAGCAGAACGAAGCTGTGCCACCTTGCCGAATCCGAAATACAACGCGACTCGTCCGGCGCCCGGGTTGAACAACGATCTACTTCGAGCCCTTGGCATTAGCAGCGATCTGGGCAAGCGTGCGCCGCTGACGAAGTCGTCGTCTGCTTCCTCATTGGCCGGCGGGGACCTAGAAGCCGAGCAGATTGATGCGATCGTTGGTGCTGCGCTAGGTGTTTCTCCTGAAGATGTGCCTGATGTAGCTCAGCCGCTTTTTGGGCCGGTACTTAGAGGAGCAGAGGTGAGCTTTTCATGAGCCGAACCGGATTGGATCGCACAACTAGCATCGCGCTGGCTAAGTTGATGACCTTCTTGATCGTCACCGGCCTGATGACTGCGCTCTTGGTGGTACTGATCGGAAATGTCGCCTTGAGCAACACCAAGCAATACAAGTTGGTCTTTTCGGACGTAACCAGTCTGGTCAAAGGCGATGACGTTCGGATCGCCGGCGTTCGAGTGGGCAACGTTGCTTCGGTAAAACTCTTGACCGGCTCAAGCGCAGAAGTCACGATTCGGGTTGATTCTGATGTGCCACTGACTCAGAACACCGACGCGGCGCTGCGGTACCGGAACATGATCGGTCAGCGATACATCGCTCTGACCAAGGGCGAAGGAGAGTCGTCCGCAAGGCTCAAGCCGGGCGAAACGATTGGTCTTGATCAAACCACTCCCGCTCTTGATTTGACCGACCTGTTTGGCGGCTTCCAGCCGCTCTTCGACGCGCTTTCGCCAGAGGACACGAATCAGCTCACCTACGAGCTAGTCCAAGTGTTCCAGGGCGAGAGCGGCACCGTTGAATCGTTGCTGGCTCATACCGGTTCGTTGACTCAAACGCTGGCGGACCGTGACGAGTTGATTGGTTCGGTCATCGAGAACTTGACCGTAGTCCTAACCTCGTTCAACGAGCGAGATACCGAACTTTCGACTGCCATTTCTACGTTGCAGCAGTTAGTCACCGGACTCAAAAACGATCGAGGAGTCCTGACCGGATCGCTCGATGACATTGCCTCGGTTACCGGTGAGACGGCTGGGTTGCTGCACGAAGCACGCCCGGCGCTCACCGCCGATATTCGTGACCTTCGCCGGCTTACCGCCAAGATCGGCACCAAGCAGGCTCGGGCCGATCTTGACCGCACCTTGGCGATTTTGCCCATCAAGATCGACCGGTTGGGCCGGACCGGGGAGTACGGCTCCTTCTTCAACTTCTACGTGTGTGACTTGGGTGTGAACGGAAAGGTCCCAGCACTGAGCGGCGTTGATGGCTGGGAATCGACCCGTTCCTTCAAGACAACAAAGCGCGTCACGGTGACCGGATCGGGCGTGGAACGGTGCAAATGAAAAAGCTGAAGGACATGAAGCCATTCCGTGAGCGCAACGCTGCGGTAGTGGGTGCAATCAGCCTTGCCGTGATTGCAGCCCTGTTGCTGCTGGCGACTCAGGTTGGCAGCATGCCGATCATCGGTGGCGGCCCAAAGTATGCGGCCGAGTTCACCGAAGTTGGCGGGCTTAAGAAGGGCGACGATGTCCGTCTGGCCGGGGTCTTGATTGGCGAGGTCGACGCACTGGAGCTGCGTGGTGATCGCGTTCGGGTCATTTTCCGGGTCAAGAAGGAACGCGATCAGCTCAAGAGCCAGACGAGCGCCTCAGTTCGGATCAAGTCCTTGCTGGGCACGATGTACGTGAGTTTGGAGCCGGAAGGAACCGGAACGCTGGCCAAAGGGGCCGTCATTCCGACTTCGCGTACCCGAGCGCCATACGACATTGTCCAAGCTTTCTCAGGCCTGACTGAGAACTCAAACGAGATTGACCAAAAGCAGCTTGCGACAGCATTGCAAACGGTCGACGACATTGCGGCGAAGACGCCTAAGGAGTTCCAGTCCGCCGTTGCTGGTGTGTCGGAGCTCTCGGCCAACCTGGCCGCGCGGGACAAGGAGATCGAAACTCTCCTTAAGAACATCGACGGAGTGTCGGGAGTATTGGCAGACCGGAACGCAGAATTTGTGAAGCTTTTCGAAGACGGAACGGTTCTGTTTGATGCGCTCACCGCTCGACGTGATGCGATCCATGCGGTTCTTGTCGGGGTCACCGATATGTCGAAGCAGGTCAATGGCCTAGTCGATGAAACTCGCAAAGACCTAAAACCCGCGCTAACCCAGCTCGCGGATGTGGTCGCTGTTTTGCAGAAGAACGAAACGAACATTCAATCGGCAATTGACCAGTTGCCTGCCTATTACGCGATGGTTGCGAACAATTCGTCCAACGGCCCTTGGCTGGACGGCTACATCTACAACCTTCTCAGCATCCTGGGCTTGGAGGGTGGACTATGAGCGTCGCCATTGGGAAGTTCAAACTCTCGCGCCGAGTGGTTCAGATCGGTGCAGCGCTTTTGGCTGTGGTCCTGCTCGCTGGCGCGGCTCGCGTCGTGTGGGGCCCGAAAGAAAACACGGTCACGGTCGACTTCGATCGCACGGTGTCCTTGTACGAGGGGTCGATGGTGCGGGTGCTCGGTGTCAACGTCGGCAAGGTCGCAAAAATAACGCCTCGCGGTAAGACGGTTCGAGTAAAAATCGTCTGGGATGACGAGTACAAGATTCCCGCTGATGTGCGCGCGGTAGTTGTTTCGCCGTCAGTAGTGGGTGACCGTTTCGTCCAGCTGGCCCCGGCCTACACGACCGGCCCGAAGCTTAAAGATGGCGCGCACCTCGATGCCTCACGCACAGGTGTGCCGACTGAACTCGATGAGACTTTCGCCGCGCTCGACCAAGTCGCCCGGACTCTTGGCCCCGAGGGCGTAAACAAAGACGGCACGCTAAGCAAGGTACTCGCGAGTTCGGCGAAAAATCTGGATGGCAAGGGCGCGGAGATTCGCACCAGCATTGAGGAATTTGCGAAACTCTCCGAGACGGCAGACCGGTCCAAAGACGACATGTTCGCCTCGGTTGAGAAGATCGAGAAGTTTGTTTCCGCGCTCGAAACCAATGATCAGAGCGTCCGCGAGTTCAACTCGAGCCTTGCGGGCGTTTCTGATGTGCTGGCCGACGAGGGTGACGACCTGCAGGTCGCGGTTCGCGAGTTGGCCGGGGCCTTGGCGCAGATTCAGACGTACGTCGCGGAGAACCGGACTGGAATCCGCAGGAACGTAGAAGGACTGGCAGACGTGACTAGTTCCTTGGCGAAGCAGCGCAGCCAGTTGGCCAAGATCCTCAAAGACGGGCCGACCGCGCTTGGCAATCTTGCAACCGCATACAACCCAACCACTGGAACCTTGGACACTCGTGGTTCGCTCAAGGGCTCAAAGAGTGGAAAGTTCAGCGTGCTGACAGATCCCTACCAAGTCGGCGGGTACTGCAGCGCTGCGAGTGCGCAGAATCCGGACTATGAGGAAGCCTGCTATGCAGTCGCTGACGTGTTGGCCCAGTTGGCCGCACAGGCAGAGACAGTTGGCAAAGCCAAAGCAGGCGCGGTCGCACCGGCCAGCGCGCCAGACTCACTGGCGTCGATGATGGGGGTGGCGTGATGCGCAACCGGAACCTTTCGACGACGGCTTTGGCCGGATCGTTGGGCGCAATTCTGCTCACTGCGGGCTGTTTCTCTGACGTCGGGGATATCCCGTTACCGGGCGGCGCCGCGTTGGGCTCGAATCCGTACTCGGTCCAGATTGAATTCAATGACGTACTGGATCTCGTTCCGCAGAGTGCGGTCAAGGTCAACGACGTAACGGTTGGCCGTGTCACCGACATTGAACTTAAGGGCTGGAAAGCAAAAGTCACCGTAAAGCTGAACGATGACGTAAAGCTCCCGGACACCTCAGTTGCAGCAATTCGACAGACGTCAATTTTGGGCGAGAAGTTCGTTTCACTCGCGCCGCCCGAGGATGGCGGCGGAACCGGCCGATTGTCAGACGGCGACCTGATTCCGCTTGCTCGCTCGGGGCATACGCCCGAAATTGAACAGGTGCTTGCTTCGCTGTCGCTGGTGCTTAACGGCGGCGCGCTGGGCAAGGCGCAAGTGATCAGCCGGGAACTAAATACCGCACTTTCTGGAAATGAGTCCGATGTTAAGGCGCTGGTACAGCGGCTAAACGAGTTCGTTGCCGTGGCCGACGAATCCAAAGCCGAAATCGTCAGCGCAATCGAACAGATCGATCGATTGGCCAAGACGACAAACGACCAGAAAGTCGCAATCGATGCGGCCCTAGACGACCTGCCAGAAGCGCTGCAGGTGGTCAACGCTCAACGGGCGAACCTAGTCAAAATGCTCGACTCGTTGGCCAATCTGGGCGCTGTTGGTTCTGACGTGATTGTGGAGAGCAAGGCGTCAGTGGTTGCCGATATTCGGGCACTTGCACCGGTACTGGACAACCTGGCCTCGGCTGGTGATTCCCTAGTTACCTCGCTGCAGGTCCTGCCAACTTTCCCGTTCCCGGATTCGCTTTTGGGTAAAACACCAAAGGAAGCAGCCGCCTACCAAATGGGGCACTTCATGAACGTGTCGATCGACTTCAACACGGACTTTTCTAAGACAGTTGGGTTGATGACTGAGGCCGAGCGCGCTGAGTTGAAGAAGGCGCTTACTGCCGATGACATTTCAGGCGTGATGGCCGGTTCGTTGGTGGCGCCATGATTACCCGCCGCGTCAGAATCCAACTCTCAATTTTTGTTATCGGCACGCTGCTGATCGGAACGTTCATTGGGCTCAATTACGCTCGAGTCGACCGGATCTTCGGCAGCGGTTACACCGTGACGGTTGAAATGGCCGAATCTGGTGGCATTTTCACCACGGCCGATGTGACTTATCGAGGCGTGAGCGTCGGCAGAGTTGTTGACATGTGGCTTGACGGTGACGGAGTCAAAGTCGAAGCGCATATCGACGGTTCGGCCCCGCCGATTCCCGCCGATACCGTGGTTGTGGTGGCAAACCGGTCCGCAGTTGGTGAGCAGTTCTTGGACTTCCAGCCAAAGACAGACTCGGGACCGTACCTGAACGAGGACTCGGTTGTCGCTCGGGAGCGAACCCAGATTCCGATCGACGCGCAGACGTTGTTGACGAATGTGAACGCACTTTTGGGGTCGGTAAACCCAGACGACTTGAGTACGGTCGTTTCCGAATTGGGTTCGGCCTTCGAGGGCACCGAAGATGACCTGCGCTCGATCATCGCTAACTCCGAGTCGTTTATCACCACCGCTGACCAGAAATATGAAGTGACAGCCAGTCTCATCCGCAACTCGAACGCGGTTCTGCAGACTCAGGTTGATTCTGCCGATCATATTGAGACTTTTGCGACGAACCTTCGGGATCTGACTAAAGCGGTGCGCTCCTCGGACAAGGACATCCGCAAGGCCATTGACGTTGGTGCCCCAACTGCGGTCACGATGCGCAAGGTTATTGATGAAAACGCGGCCGATATTTCAGTTCTGCTAAGTGACGCGATCCGACTGAACTCGGTGGTCAAAGCCAACCTTGATGGCATCCGAGGCGTGTTGGTTATTGCCCCCTATGGTGTCGAGAGCGCGTACTCGATCATCGCGAAGGATTCTCGAACAGGTCAGTTTTCGGCGAGGATGAGCCTGACGCTTCAGCCCGAAAACGAGCCGTGCTTGAAGGGTTATCGCGAAAGCGCGAAGCAGCCAACTCCGTTTGACCGCTCGGCTGAAAAGTGGAACCGCTCCTTCACGTGTGGGAAGTCGACGCCGCGTGGTTCGTCCTCGAGTTCGACCAAGTCAAGTTCGGCCACGGGCGCCTCGAATACAACGGTGTTAGGCACGTACGATGTGGCGACACGTCAACTGCAGTTGACCAATGAGGCCTCGACGATCCCCGCGGCGCCTGACCTTGGCAAGGAGTCTTGGAAGTGGATGATGCTAGGTCCGGCGGTGACCCGTTGAAACGGTCGCGGTTACCGTACGTCGCACTTGTTTTGTTGACTGTCGTCTCGCTCGTGGTCGGGGTCATCTTGCTGGTCCGGGGGCCGCAGTTGGCTCCCTATGAGGATCCAGCCGCCCGCCAGGAAGTTCGGTCTGTTGCCGAGCAATTCGCAGCCGCAATAAATACGTACGACGTCACGAAGTTGGACCCGTACGTGAAGAAGGTCAAACCGCTGCTCACCGACGATCTCGCTGAACAGTTCGAGGCTTCGACTCAGGATTTGCTGGCCAATTTTGCGGAGACGAAAATCGTTTCCAAAGGGTCAGTGAATCAGGTTGCAATATCGAGCATGGATGCTGACAGCGCCCAGACGCTCGCCTCAATTACCGTGACGACACTGCCGGAGAATTTGCAGTTCGGCCAACCGCGGTTGCGGTGGCGGATTTCACTGGTGAAGGAAAATGGCAAATGGTTGGTCGATAACTTCGCCAATGTGACGGTCGAGGCCGAGGCGCCAAGCGACGAGGAGTCGAAATGAAAATGACCCTCGTGTCCCGGTCGAGGTTGCTAGTGCTGGCTGCGACTTTAGCAGTGATCTTTGCCTTGGTTTCTTTCTTTATTATTCACCGCGCCGAAGCGACTGCCTCGGGCCAAGCCGAAGCAAATGATGCGGCCACCGGCGTTGCGGCAGAGTCTTTGCCGAAGATCCTCGGTTATAAATATGCGTCGATCGAGAAGGATCTTGATTCGGCAACTGAACTGATGACCACGTCATTCGCCAAGAAGTACACCGAACTGTCGCCCCAGTTGGTCGCAACGGCGACAGGCCGAAAAATTGATGTGCAGGCGGTAGTGCGTGAGGTTGCTCCGTTGGAGTGCGGTCAGGAGTGTTCCGAATCGACGGTCCGGGTGCTGGCCTTCGTTGACCAACACAGGACGATCGCCGGTGTCGTCGGTACACCTGCTGCGCTGTCGGTTGTAGTGAAGATGACCAAGGTCGACGGCGACTGGCTTGTTTCGGATCTAACCACTAGCTAAGTGGCGCGGTTCGGCGCGACGTTACGGGTCGACGGTCTCTGTCTTTACGAGTTTGCCGAATACGACCGAGCGGTTGTCGGTATGAAAGATTTCTGAGCAAGTTGTCATCGTCAGAATTGCTTCGGTGGGTTCGGTTGTTGAGCGCTGGTTCTTCTTTTTGCGTGCAACCTCAGGGACTTGCTGAATAACCCACGTATCAGTGTGGCCGACGGTCAAGTCTTTGCCGGAGTTTTGTAGTTCGTAGGTGAATACGTGTGTCCGGGTTTCAACCTTGACTAGGTCGCCTGCTCTTAGTTCTGGGAAGTCGCCAAATGGCTGACCGTGGGTGACTCGGTGCCCCGCGACCGCAAAGTTCCCGAGTTCGCCTGGGCGTTGTGAGTCGGGGAACCAGCCAACGCCAGAGGACAGCGAGACGTCGTCAACTCCGGCGACTACCGGAACCTTGAACTCTTTGCCAAAGCGCTCGATCTGCATGACGGCAAAAACGTCACCGAAGCGAAGTTTGTCGGTCGATGCATCCCCCTTGCGGTTGCCTTCCCACTGTTTCGCCAAAGCGGTTGCCATCTGGCCCTGGCGATGCTTGCCCAGCACGTTCGTGCCGACGTAGTTCCAAAGGGCCCAGCTTGCGCCGATGACTAGGACGAGGGTCAGCAGCCCAGCGACAACTCGTTCGGGCCGTAGTTGTGGAGTCGGTTTCAACTCCATTCGCTCGCGGCGGCGGCCTGGTTCATCGTTCACGTAACTCAGTGTCACACCCGACTGGTTGCCTGACCAAGCCCATCGAACAATTTTTGGATGGGCAGAAAGCCGTTTGCTGTTGCCCGAAGCGACGATCCGGAGTACGGTGCCACTAAGCAAGCGCTTAGTCAGAGGAGACTCAATGTCTGTGAACGTGTTCGAAACCCTTGCCGACTTGAAGGCCGTTGCCGGTCAAGAAATCGGCACCAGCGACTGGATCGACGTGACCCAGGAGCGAATCAACAAGTTCGCCGAGGCCACCGGTGACCATCAGTGGATCCACACCGATCCAGAGCTCGCGGCCAAGGGCCCGTTTGGCAAAACCATCGCGCACGGCTACCTGACCTTGTCACTGCTACCGGTATTTGCCGAGCAGATCTATTCGGTCAAAAGCGTCATTATGGGTGTCAACTACGGTGCGAACAAAGTTCGGTTCCCGAACCCGGTGCCGGTCGACTCGCGGGTACGCGCAACGGCAACCTTGAAGGAAACCACCGACATCGCGATCGGCACGCAGGTTGTTTTCACCTTCGTAGTCCAGATCGAAGGAGTCGAGAAGCCTGCCTGCATCGCCGAGGTCGTTTACGTGATGGCTGAGGCTGCCTGAAATGGACTTCGCTTTCGACGACGTGACCTTGGGCTTGATGTCCAAGATGACTGACTTCATGGCTGAGGTCGTTTATCCAGCCGAACCGCTGGCACACGAGCAAATCCAAGCGAACTACGACAGTGACTCTTGGGCGATACCGCCGGTAGTAGAGGACTTGAAGGCGGAAGCGAAAAAGCGCGGACTTTGGAACCTGTTCCTGCCCGGTGAGGGTGGTGCTGGCCTGACGAATTTGCAGTACGCGCCATTAGCCGAAATCCAGGGCCGAAGCATTCAATTGGCGCCGCCGGCGACCAACTGCGCGGCTCCAGACACTGGGAACATGGAGGTGCTGAACGAGTTCGGCACCGCTGAGCAGAAGCGACAGTGGCTTGAACCGCTACTTGCCGGTGAGATTCGATCTGCGTTCGCCATGACCGAGCCGGACGTTGCCTCCAGCGATGCGACGAATATCGAGACCAGGATCGAACGTGACGGCGACGAGTACGTCATCAACGGTCGCAAGTGGTGGATTACCGGTGCGATGAACCCGAACGCCAAAATCTTCATCGTGATGGGTAAGACCGATCCGACCGCATCGCGCCATCGACAGCAATCGCAGATCCTCGTGCCGCGTGATACCCCCGGCGTTGAAGTGGTCCGCGGAATGCACGTCTTCGGCTACCACGATCGAGATCACGGCGGGCATGCAGAACTACGGTTCAACAACGTGCGAGTGCCGGCCAGCAACCTGATCGCTGGTGAGGGCGACGGATTCGCCATCGCTCAAGCCAGGCTCGGGCCGGGCCGCATTCACCATTGCATGCGTTCGATTGGCATCGCCGAACGCGCCATCGACCTGATGTGCGAACGCGCGCAGGACCGAGTCGCATTCGGCCGTCCGCTTGCCGATCAAGGCGTCATCCGCGACTGGATCGCCGAGTCTCGGGTGCGCATCGAGCAGCTTCGACTATTGGTGCTCAAAACCGCTTGGCTGATGGACACCGTCGGCAACAAGGGCGCGCACACCGAAATCCAGGCGATCAAGATCGCCACGCCGCGAACGGTGCAATGGGTGCTCGACAAGGCGATCCAGGTTCACGGTGGCGGCGGGCTCAGTCAGGACTTCCCGCTGGCCCAGATGTACGCCGGGATTCGGACCCTGCGGTTTGCTGACGGCCCAGACGAAGTTCACAAGAATTCGCTGGCAAAGGCCGAACTGAAGCGCCACAACAGTCGATGAGCAAGCGCTGTGTCGTCACCGGCGCTGCCGGCGGCATTGGTTTGGCGATCGCGGAAGCGCTTGTGGCCAGAGGCGATCGAGTTCTGCTAGTCGATCTTGCCGAAGGACCCTTGGTCGCCGCGGCCACTAGGTTGGCTCAGCCGTGGCTGAGCGTCGACTGCGCGGCCGAGGCCGGTATCGCGGCGTTGCTTGCCAAAGCCGACGCCGAGTTCGGTGGCATCGACCTCTATGTTGCGAACGCGGGCGTGTTCAACGGGTTTGGACTAGCCGCCCCAGAGTCGGACTGGGCGCTGTCGTGGGAGGTGAACGTAATGGCCCACGTCCGCGCAGCTCGTGCGTTAGTTCCGCGCTGGAGCCCCGAGCAGCCCGGCGTCTTTGCCGTCACTGCTTCGGCGGCGGGCTTGCTGACGCAGTTGGGATCGCCCGTGTACTCGGCCACCAAGCATGCGGCAGTTGGCTTTGCCACTTGGTTGGCTGCGACCTATGGCGATCAAGGCGTTCAGGTTTGTGCGCTTTGTCCGATGGGAGTCGCGACGCCGATGGTCGATCAGGCTGATGGCAGTGATGATCCGGACGTCCGGCTGGCTCACGCTGCGGTCGCCGGGGCCGGCGAAATGCTGGCGGCCGAAGTTGCGGCTCAATCATTACTCAAGGCGATTGACGAGGGTCGATTCTTGGCGCTGCCGCATGAGTCAGTGGCCCAGATGAGCGCGTTCAAGTCGGCCGCTCCGGATATGTGGATGGAAAAAATGCAGCAATATCGCGGCACTCTTCAAAGCTGACCGGTATCGCCAGTTATCCTCAGGGCTCTTGGGGTGCGTAACGCCCCGTTACCAACAGTCCACCTGATGGGGGAAATTGATGAAAAGAATGTCTGTGCGCTGGCTGTCTGGCGCAACAATTGCCGGGGTCGCGCTGGCGACACTGGCCGTGCCAGCTGCCCAAGCCGCGCCACCAGTCGATGGGTTCTTCTGCACCGACGGCACACAGCCGATGGTCACGCAGCAAGAGGTTGTCGACACCTTCAATTCTGATGCGGGGTCAGAAACTGAAGTCACCGGCTTGACCGTGACGAAGGGAACCACTCCTGAAGGGTTCACCGGCAAATACATCGGCAACATTGAAAACGCGCTCGGCAAGGGCCGCAACATGTTGCTGTTCAGAATGTCTGGTGCTGGCATCGATTCGGGTGCTCGCCCGGCGGGCATCTGGGCCGGCATGTCTGGTTCGCCGGTTTACGCCCAAGACGGTCGCCTAATCGGCGCAGTCGCGTACGGACTCAACGCCGACAACCTGCCGATTGCCGGCGTCACTCCGGCTGACTTCATGAAGTCCGCAGGTGCCGGCGACTTGAGCGGTTCGACGTCAGTGCGCATCACTAGGGCGAACCTTGAAGGCGCTTCAACTGAATTGTCCAAGAAGTTGGCCGGCACTAAGGCGACCCAACTTCGGGTACCGAAGGTTGCTTCAGGCAGTGACGCGGCAGTCGAACGACTCAACAAGAGCCTGGCCACGCTGCCAAAGGAATCTCGGTTTGACCCGCTTCGCGCGGGTGGTTACTCCGCAGGGCCGGCACAGTCCACCATGGCTGAACCGCTAGTGCCCGGCGGCAACATTGCAGTTGGCACTTCCTCCGGTGACGTATTCATGGGTGGCGTCGGCACAGTTACCGCAATCTGCGGAACGACCGTGTGGGCCTTTGGCCACCCGATGGGCTGGGAAGGGAAAACCTCCCTCTCAATGCACAATGCTTCGGCTGCGCTGGTCGTAACCGATTCGACTGGAGTCGAAGGTTCGTACAAGCAGGTCTCCAAGATCGGCCAGCAGATCGGCACCATCACTCAGGATCGTTTCGCCGCCATCCGCGGCGAGATTGGTTTGGACCGGAGCTTCCCGGTTACTGCGACTATCCGTGACAGCGGAGGCGTCATCGACGTCTACAACTCACGAATTCCAGGGCAGGGCTTTTCCGTCCTCGCGGCATACACGAGCGTTACTGGAATTCTGGATTCGCTCGACAACAGCGGAACAGGCACAGTACGTCAAGCTTGGAAGATTTCCTACAAGTTGCCTGGCGGTCAGGCCGGGGTTGTAAGCCGGTCGCAGGTTTATGCGTATTCCGGCTATTTGTACAACGTGATTTTCGCCGATTTAGTCGATGACCTCGAAAAGCTTAGCGGCACCGATCTGGCCGATCTCGAAATCACGTCGGTCGAGTCAACGGCCACGTTGGTCAGCGAGGACGCACTCACGTACCGAATTGCCGGAGCCCAGGTTCTGGTGGGTTCGACGTGGGCGAACCTGGACGGCCGGACGCTCAAGGCGAAGAAGACGCACAAGATTCGCCCGATCTACCGCAACTACGTCAATGGTAAACCGAAGTCGCTGTCGGTCGGTGCCGCCGTTTCGTTCAAGCTCGGCAAGAACGCTGTCGGCCCGGCCATGGTGGACTTCGCGCCTTTGGTCGATCCAGATGCGCCCGCGGAGGAAGAAGGGTTCCAGTACGCGGACCTCGGCGAGCTCTTCGACGCAATCGAGAGCACACCCTCGGCTGATCGTGGCGAGCTGACGGTCTCGTGGACTGAAAAAGCCAAGAAGGCGAAGAAGGCGAAGAACGGCAAGAAGGCGAAGAAGAAGAAAGCGAAGTCCGTTTCTCGGACGGCCACCTTCACCGCGCCTGGTTTGTTGGAGCGGGGCAACTCGGTGACCTTCAACATTCGCCGCTGACCCTCGGCCGTAGGCTGGCCGCATGGCGATCGAGCTGCTGAACCCCAGCCAACTCGACGACATGCGGCCAGCTGGTCGTTTTGTCGCCGAAGTCTTGACCACTTTGGTCGACACGGCCGAAGTCGGGATGGACTTATTGGAGTTGGACCGACTGGCGCACCGGATGATTACCGAGCGTGGCGCCGAGTCTTGTTACATCGACTACGCGCCGTCTTTTGGTCGCGGTCCCTTCGGCAAGGTCTTGTGCACAAGCGTCAACGACGCCGTTCTTCATGGACTTCCACACCGTTACAAGATCAAGGACGGCGACTTGGTCAGTTTTGATTTCGCCGTCAGCGTTGATGGTTGGGTATGTGACTCTGCCGTCAGCGTGGTTGTCGGTGAACCTCGCGAAGAGGATCTGCGACTTATCGAGGCAACGGAGGTTGCGCTTTCTCGGGCGATCGAGGTGGCTCGGGTGGGCAACAAAATCGGGGATATCGGCGCCACCATCGGCGACACGGCACGCGAGTACGGCTACGCAGTAAATACGCAGTTCGGCGGACACGGCGTCGGGCGCACAATGCACGGTGACCCGCACATCCCCAACGACGGCAAAGCAGGGCGGGGCTTCAGTTTGCGCGAGGGCCTAGTGATCGCGATCGAGCCGTGGCTGCTGGCTTCGACCGACGAGATTCGGATGGATGAAGACGGTTGGACGATCCGCAGCTCCGATGGTTCTAGAGGCGCGCACAGCGAGCACACGATCGCCATCACCGACGGTGACCCGATCATCATGACTGCTCGAAACTGAGTCAGCCAGAAAGCTGGTTCGCAACCTGCAACAGCAGGGCGTCAGCGCCAACGTGGCCAGCGAGCATGACGCCGACCGGCAACCCTTCGTGAACGTGCAGCGGCAGGCTGATGGCCGGCTGGCCGCTCATGTTCATCAACGCCGTATACGGCGTGAACAGCAGCTCTCGCCGATGGTCTTCGGCCGGGTCACCGGACTCGGTGAACCACTCATTCGGCTGTGCCGGCAGCGCCAGGGTCGGGGTCAAGAACAAGTCGAAATCGGCTAGTGAAGCGTTGACCGAATTGGTCGTCAACTCTAGGAACCCCATCGCTGCGGCCAGCTCGGCCGCTGAAGCCTTACCGCCCCGCTCATGCCAATAGCGCGTGTTCTGGCGAAGCATGCCCATCACCTCGGCCGGCAGTGGAACTGCGGCCATTCCGGCCGACCACACCACATTGAACTGCGGCTCAAGTTCAGCAGGCCAAGGATTCGCGATCTCAACCACTTCGTGCCCGGCAGCAGCTAGCATTTCCCGAGCGTGGGCAACCGCAGCGATTGAGCCAACCGATGCCTGAACGAAATCTAGGTAAGGGTCGGTCCAAGTTGCGATTCGCAGTCGCTTTGGCTCTTGACTGAACTCCTTTGCGAATGGCACGACCGGGGCCGGCCAAACTCGCGAGGAGCCAGGCATCGGTCGGGCCAATAAGTCGAGCACCGCCGCCGTGTCGCGCACGCTACGCGCCAGCACGCCATCGGTGGCTAGTCCATTCCAAGTTGGACTGTCTGGTCCGGCACCGACGCGACCGCGCGACGGCTTGAACCCAATCACTCCGCAGCACGACGCCGGAATCCGAATCGAGCCGCCGCCGTCGCTTCCGGGCGCTAGCGGCAGGAGTTTGGCCGCGACGGCTGCTGCGGCGCCGCCACTTGAGCCGCCGGCATTGCGGCTGGGGTCGGCCGGGCAGCGAGCAGGTCCGACGAGATCGTTGTCCGTATAGGAACTGAGCCCGAACTCTGGCGTGTTTGTCTTGCCCAAGCTAATGAATCCGGCGGCCTCGATCAGGTTGACCACATGGTCGTTGTGGTCGGGAACGTTCTGTGCGAGCAGCGTCGAACCCATCGTCGTGCGAACACCGGCGGTGGAGGTCAGGTCCTTGAACGCAGTCGGCACTCCGGCGAAGGGCGGCTTTTCGGCCAGAGCATCCAAGACGGCGGCCCTCGCCAGTGCTTGCTCTGGAGTGACGGTGATGAATGCGCCAAGTTCTTCGCGTTCTACCCGATCCAGGAAGTGTCTGGTTGCCTCGACACAAGAAGTTTGGCCGGCTGCGATCGCGGCGGCCAAGTCATGGGCATCGAGGTCATGAAGTTCACTCACGTGTTCACCGTCCCACTTGGACCGTCGCGGGGGCAAGATGAACTTATGGACCCAGTCATCAATGTCTCAGGCTTAGTGAAGCGGTTCGGCTCGTTCGCAGCGCTCGATGGTTTCGACCTTCAGGTCGCTGGCGGTCGGATTCATGGGTTCTTGGGACCAAACGGTGCCGGGAAGTCGACGGCAATCCGGGTGTTGTTGGGACTTTATCGCGCCAACTCGGGCACGGCGAGCGTACTGGGGCTTGATCCGGTTGCTGACGCCGTCGAACTGCACGGGCGGCTTGCGTACGTGCCCGGAGATGTCGCCCTCTGGCCGCGGCTGACCGGCGGCGAAACGATCGACCTGATGTTGGCGATGCGTGGCGTTGCGGCCAAAGCAGACCGGCGCGAAGAGATGATTGAACGATTCGAACTCGACCCGTCGAAGCGTGCTGCGGCCTACTCCAAAGGGAACCGGCAGAAGGTCGCGCTCGTTGCCGCTCTTGCCGCCGACGTTGAATTGCTGATTCTGGACGAACCGACCTCGGGCCTTGACCCGTTGATGGAGGAGCAATTCCGTCAGTGCATTCGGGAGGCAACTGACCGCGGCACCACCGTCTTGTTGTCCAGTCACATCCTCGCTGAGGTTCAGGCGCTGTGTGACGACGTGACGATTATTCGCAAAGGGCGCGCGGTTTTGACCGGTTCACTTGCCGAGTTGCGCCGCGTTACCCGGTCTACTCTCTCGGCCGAGTTCGGCCACGACACTCAACGACTTGAGAACCTGCCCGGCGTCCACAATTTGCATCGCAAAGGAGCCCGGACGGTCATTCAAGTTGACGATGACCACCTCGCGACGGTGCTGGCGACGGTGGCTTCGTTGGCGCCAACTGGGTTGACGATTGAGCCGCCCTCCTTAGAAGAGCTATTCCTAGGTCAGTACGCGGGCGGCGCTTCATGAAGTCGTTCGGTGGGTTGTCACAAATGCTGTGGTTGGCGGCCCGCCGAGAGCGCAGTTGGATTGCTTGGACCACGCTCGTTTTCGTAGGTACCTTTCTGGCCACGGCGGCTCAGATGTCCACTTTGGCTCCCACCTTGGCTGACCGAATCAACCTGCAGAAATCGCTCTCGCTGGCCCCGGCGATGACACTTCTTCTGGGCAGGTTTGAGCACCCCGAAACAGTCGCGTCGACGGTCGGCTGGCGGGTCGGCCTGTTCATGGCTGCGGCGCTCGCCGTGATGGCAGCGCTGACTGTCGTGCGCCACACGCGAGCCGAGGAAGAAGCCGGCCGACTTGAACTCCTAGCTGCGGGCAGGCTCGGTCGAGGCGCAAGTCTCGCGGCGGCGATCCTTGCCGCGTTGGTCTTGGTGCTGGTCACCTCTGCGGCAAGTTCGGCGGCCTTGTTTGGTCGTGGTGCGAGTGCGGGCCAGTTGGCCGGTCACTCGGTCGGGTTGGCGGTCCCGGCGTTGGTCGCGATAGCGGTCGCGGCGGTAGCGGCCCAAATGACTGCCACCGCTCGGGCCGCGAAGGCGGTCGCTATCTGTGCCGTGCTGCTGGCCTATGCATTGCGCGGATTCAGCGACCTGCGGGGACTGGAAACGCTTACCGCACTCAACCCATTTGGCTGGTACACCGCGGTCGACCCATTTGGCGACTTCACTCTTCGACCGGTATTCGTCGCGCTCGCCGTTTCCGGATTCTTGGTCTGGGTTGCTTTTGCGGTTGCCTTACGGCGTGACCTTGGCGCCGGACTATTTGCCGTTGGATCTGGGCGGCCGCGTTCGCGTTTTCTCGCCGGTCCGGGAACGTTGGTGGCACGGTTGGGCTGGCGCACCCTCGTTGGCTGGCTCCTCGTAATGGCGCTTATGGGGGCCTTTGTCGGCTCGCTTCTGCCTGATTTGGGTGACTTCGTCGATACGACTCCACAGTTCAAGCAAATTCTGGAATCGCTCGGCGGCGTCGGCGCTATCGCAGATTCGTACGTCGCGGTGATGGCTCAGATCTTCGGGATCGCGGCCGCATGCTGGGCGATTGCCCAAGTGGGCAGTTGGCGAACTGAAGAATCGACCGGTCGCCTTGAAGCGGTCCTGGCTACGGGCATTTCGCGTTCGCGGATGCTGTTGTCGCTGAGTGCATTCAGCTTCGCCGGGGTAGTGCTGCTGCAAGTTTCAGCCGGTTTGGCCACCGGACTCAGCGCCGGCGCAATGAGTGCTGACGGGTTTAGCGCTGACGGGCTCACCGACGCACTTGTCGCCGAACTGGTGCGCGTGCCGCCGGCTTGGCTGCTGGCCTCAGTTGGCCTGCTGCTTGTTTCCTGGCGGCCTGCCTGGTTTGGTCTCGCATGGCTGCTCGTCTTAGTTTCGGTGCTGTTCGGAATCTACGGGGACCTGCTGGGAATTCCGGCGTCGCTTCGGGGCGTTTCGGTCTTTCAACACGTTCCCAACGTGCCAATCGAACCGCTCAGGTGGGCGCCGTTGATTGCCATGACCGCGATCGCACTTGGCATCTTGGTGCTGGCAGTGGTGCTGCTGAATCGTCGTGATGTTCCGGCAGTGGACAACGGTAGAGGCGTGATTGGGGCTGTCAAGAAGTGGTTGGGCGGGATCGGGAAAAGCAAACGTCGGGTGGGATCAGTTACCTGATCCCACCCGACGGTGCGGTCTATTTGCTGGGCCTAGTTACTCGGCCTTGTCGATGGACTTGATCTCGACCACGAACAGCAAGTCCTTGCCGCCTAGTTCGTTATCAGCCGAAGCTTCCTTGCCGTAGCCGAACTCGGCCGGGATGCTGATCATTACGGTGGTGCCGACCTTTTGGCCGACGAGTCCGGCCTTGAACCCTTCGACAACTTGGCTGGTGTTCAGTTGGGCAGGCTGGCCGCCCTTGATCCAGGTCTGCTGGAAGATCTTGCCGTTGTCTTGCCAAGTGCGACCCTGGTAGTTGACCGTGACCAAGTCGCCGGCTTTAACGGTTTCGCCGGTGCCTTCTTTGAGGACCTTGACCGTGACGTCCTTGGGGGCTGTGCCGCTGAGCGTGAGTACGGGTTCGCCGGTCTTCTTGAACGTCACTTCTGGTGCACCGGTAGTCCACTTGGACGCCTTGATGGGCTCGCGAGTCTTTACTACGTCGGTGACGATTACCAGCGAGTCAGTCGCCTTGATCTCGAGGCTTTCGTAACCTTGGTCGCCGTAGACGTCCTTGGCGCTGACGGTCGTGACGACGCGAGAGCCGACGCGGACGCATTCAATGCCGGCGCGGAAGGCTTCAAAAGTCTGTGTGTCGCCGGCGGTGAGGGTGGCTTCTTCGCTTAGCGACTTCTCGCCGGTGCGACCGTTGAAGACGCTGATGACGGCTTCGACTTGTGCCCCGTCGGTGGTGTATTTGCCTTCGCCCTCGTCAAGAATCGTGCGCTGCAGGCTGTCGGCCTTGACCTTTAGCGGCTTGTCGAACGTCGCCTTTGGATCCTTCTCGCCGAACTTTCCGGTGACTTTGACCGAGTCGCTGGCAGATCCTGACTTATAGGTGGGGCAGTCTTTCGGCTTGTCTGCATCTGAGGAGCTACAGGCCGAGAGAGTGGCCACTGACAACATCAGGACCGCAGGGATGGTCAGCAACTTCCGCATTTGGTTCTCGATTCTTGGGAATTAGATAAGGCAAGCGATAGTTTGCCGAGCCTACCTGTGACTAGCCTGAGCGGGGCCAGATTTTGGCCGATTAGCCAACCGGCGGGCCCAGCAGGAGTGCCACCGAAGTTAGGGCCGCGACCGCGACCAAGCCGGCAGCGATCCCTTGGCCGGGCCGACGGATAAGCCAGGAGGCGAGTCGCTCAAGAGCGTTCGAGGGCGTGGCGGTCGACAACCGCCAATCCTGCGCGAGGGCTCCGCGGCGGTCCATTGCGACGTCGAACCAGACGGTGAAGTACGGCGGGATCGCAGCCAGCAGACCCAGTGCGGTGCGCTTTAGGGTCCAACGAGCGTCGATCGCCACCACTACGGTGATCAAGCAATACGCGATAAACACGACACCGTGCGCCATGCCGCCAATGCGCACACCCAGCTCGGTGGTTTCGGTGACGTACTTGAGGAACATTCCCGCGAGCAGCAGCGTCCAAGTGACTGCTTCAGCGATGGCGGCGTAACGGAAGATTTTGCGCGGCGACATGACTCAAAGGTTACTGGTGGGTACAAGTCGAGGTGCGGCAAAATTTTTTTGCAGCAGTGGGGAATGAATCGGGCTTGGGCAAAGTTGATAATGTATGACTCAAGTCAATTGACTCACAGTTTTCAACTAGCGAAACCCGCTCAACCTAGGAGGCACCATGGCCCGCGCAGTCGGCATTGACCTCGGCACGACCAACTCCGTCGTCGCCGTACTCGAAGGTGGCGAACCCACCGTTATCGCGAACGCCGAAGGCGCTCGCACCACTCCCTCAGTCGTTGCCTTCGCCAAGGACGGCGAAGTGCTTGTCGGCGAAGTCGCCAAGCGTCAGGGCGTCACGAACGTCGATCGCACGATCCGCTCGGTAAAGCGTCATATGGGCACTGACTGGTCGACCAAGATCGACGACAAAGACTTCAACCCGCAGCAGATCAGCGCGTTCATTCTGCAGAAGCTCAAGCGCGACGCCGAGGCCTACTTGGGCGAGACCGTGACCGACGCGGTGATCACCGTTCCGGCGTACTTCAACGACCACCAGCGTCAGGCGACTAAGGAAGCCGGCGAGATCGCCGGCCTGAACGTCAGCCGGATCATCAACGAGCCGACCGCGGCCGCCCTTGCCTACGGCTTGGACAAAGCCGACGACCAGACGATCCTCGTCTTCGACCTCGGCGGCGGCACCTTCGACGTGTCCCTGCTGGAAATCGGTGACGGCGTCATCGAGGTCAAGGCCACCAGCGGTGACAACAACCTCGGCGGTGACGACTGGGACGAAGCGATCGTCAACTGGCTGGTCACGAAGTTCAAGTCCGACACTGGCACCGACCTGACCAAGGACAAGATGGCGATGCCGCGTATCCGCGAAGCAGCTGAGCGCGCCAAGATTGAGCTTTCCAGCTCTGCCTCGACCTCTATCAACCTGCCTTACATCACCGTCGTTGATGGCAACCCCGTCTTCCTAGACGAGACGCTGACTCGCGCCGACTTCGAGAAGCTCACCCACGATCTGCTCGACCGGACGAAGAAGCCGTTCAACAACGTGATCAAGGACGCCGGCGTGACCTTGGCCGAGATCGACCACGTAGTCCTAGTCGGTGGTTCGACCCGCATGCCCGCAGTGACCGAATTGGTCAAGACCCTCACCGGTGGCAAGGAGCCCAACAAGGGCGTAAACCCCGACGAGGTTGTGGCGATCGGTGCGAGCCTGCAGGCCGGCGTGCTCAAGGGCGAAGTCAAGGACGTTCTGTTGCTTGACGTCACCCCGCTGTCGCTCGGCATCGAGACCAAGGGCGGCGTGATGACCAAGCTCATCGAGCGCAACACGACCATCCCGACTAAGCGTTCGGAAGTGTTCACCACCGCCGACGACAACCAGCCGTCGGTAGCGATTCAGGTGTACCAAGGTGAGCGCGAAATGGCGGCAGGCAACCAGTTGCTCGCCACCTTCGAACTGACTGGGCTTCCGCCGGCCCCGCGCGGCGTGCCGCAGATCGAGGTCACCTTCGACATCGACGCCAACGGCATCGTCAACGTTTCGGCCAAGGACCGTGGCACCGGCAAGGAGCAGTCGATGACGATCACCGGCGGTTCGGCCCTGTCCAAGGACGACATCGACAAGATGGTCAAGGACGCTGAAGAGTACGCCGAAGAGGACCGCAAGCGCCGCGAAGCGGTAGAGGTTCGCAACCAGGCCGAGTCGCTCGTCCACTCGACCGAGAAGTTCCTCGCTGAGAACGGCGAAACGATCGGTGAGGACGTCAAGGCCGAAGTTCAGGCCGATATTGACGCGGTAAACGAAGCGCTCAAGGGCGACGACAACGACGCGATCACTGAGGCCGTCACGAAGCTGGGTACCACCAGCTCGAAGATGGGCGAAGCGATGTACGCGGCCGCTGCCGAGCAGGCTCAGGCCGCAGAGGGTGCCTCGGGTGAAGCGACCGGCGATGACGACGACGTCGTCGAAGCCGAGATCGTTGACGACGAGGGTGACCAGAAGTGACCGATCCGGTTACCGAACCCGACGAGGTTATCGAGTCGGTCGGCGAAGATCTGCCCACTAGCGAGGAGCCCGCGCCCACTGAGGCTGCGGGTCCCTCGCTGGAGGACCAGCTCGCCGAACGCACCGGTGACCTGCAGCGTGTGCAGGCCGAGTTCATCAACTACAAGCGTCGCGTCGAAGACGACCGCGTCAAAGCGATCGAGGCCGGCAAGCAGAAGGTTTTGGTCGAGTTACTGACCGTGCTCGATGACCTGAGCCGCGCTGATGAACACGGCGAGTTGACCGGCGGTTTCAAAGCAGTAGCCGACCAGTTGACTGCGGTGACAACCAAGTTCGGCCTCGAATCCTTCGGAGTCGAGGGAGAGCCGTTCGATCCGAACCTGCACGAGGCGGTGTTCCATGCGGGCGAGGATCCAGATGTGCTCGTGACCAGCATCAAGCAGGTCATGCGAACCGGCTACCTCGTCAACAAGACCGTGCTCCGCCCGGCAGTAGTTGGCGTGGTCGATCCAGGTGTCGCCGCTGAAACAACGAGTGAGTCCGTCGCCAGCGACGGCGAATGAACTGAGAGGAGGGGAGGGTTGTCATGAACGCACCAACTGATTGGTCGACGAAAGATTTCTATGCAGTCCTCGGCGTGAAGAAGGACGCTTCGGCTGCCGAAATCAAGAAGGCTTACCGCAAGTTAGCTCGTGACAACCACCCCGACTCCAACCCCGGAAACGCCGAGGCCGAAGAACGGTTCAAGGCGATCTCGGAGGCTTATGGAGTTGTCGGTAGCGCCGACAAACGAAAGCAATACGACGAGCAGCGGACGCTGTTCGGCCAGTTCAAGGGCGGCTTCGGCGGTGGCTCCTATGGGGGCGGCTCCCATGGAGCTGCCGCGGACTTCGACCTCGGTGACATTCTCGGCGGAATTTTCGGTGGCGGCGGTTCCCGCGGTGGCCGGCGGCGTCAGCCGCAGGCGCGTCGTGGTGACGACCTCGAAACCGAAGCGACGATCACCTTTCGTCAAGCGGTCGAAGGTGCGACGCTGCCGCTGCGGTTGACCAGCGATGAACCCTGCGGCAACTGTCACGGCACCGGGGCAAAGCCCGGCAGCGTGCCGAAAGTGTGTACCAAGTGCCAGGGCAGCGGCGTCCAAACTGGCGCCTCCGGTGGCGTGTTCGCGATGACCGAGCCTTGCTCGCAGTGTCGCGGTCGGGGTTTGCTCGTTGAGCACCCTTGTGAGGTTTGCTCCGGCTCCGGGCGCGCCCCGTCGAGTCGCACGATCAACGTCAAAGTCCCCGGCGGGGTCCGCGACGGTCAACGAATCAAGATTCGCGGCAAGGGCGGCAAGGGCGATTCGGGTGCCCCGGCCGGCGACCTGTATCTAGTCGTTCACGTCGAGAGCGACGACCGGTTCGGCCGAAAGGGCGACGACCTGACGGTTTCGGTTTCGGTCCCGTTCGACGACTTGGTGCTTGGCGGCGAAGTCAAAGCTCCGACACTCGACGGTTCCACCGTGAAGCTGAAGGTTCCGGCCGGCACTCCGGCCGGTCGCACCTTCCGGGCTCGCGGAAAGGGCGCGACCAAGCGGGACAACTCCCGTGGCGATCTGCTCGTGACCGTCGAGGTCGAGGTACCAAAGACGCTCACCGACGAACAGCGCGCAGCGGTCGAGACGCTTCGTGCCGCCCGATTGAACGGAGCGACAAATGAGTGACTTCATCCCGCCCGGACCGGAGGCGAAGGTTTTTGTCATCAGCATCGCCGCGGAGTTGAGCGGACTGCACCCGCAGACGCTACGCACCTACGACCGGATCGGTTTGGTTGCTGCTGGTCGAACCAGCGGTGGTGGCCGTCGCTATTCACTACGCGATGTCGAGTTGCTGCGGATGGTCGCGCAGTTGACTGCCGAAGGTTTGGGGCTCGAGGGCGTCAAACGAGTTATCGCCCTCGAAAACCAAGTGACCGCCCTGCAATCTCGGGTGGTGGAGCTAGAGAACGAACTGCTGCGCGCCCAAGGCCCGCAGAACCTGCCCGCGCTCTACGCCGGCCATCAGGTGGCGCTTTGGCGCCGGCGCAAGTGACCTAGTTCCGATCAGGAAAGACGTGGCGAACGATCGCCTGGACATCGCGATCCAAATGAGTGAACTTCGAGTTCATTTCAGTCTGTAACCCGCCAATTTGGGTGTCTACCCGCTCGAACTGGGTGTCGACCCGCTCGAACCGAGCATTCATTTCCGATCGGATACCGATGAGTTCGGCCTCGAACGTGCCGTGCATTCCGCGGATCTCGGCGCCCAACTCATTTCGCATACTGCGCAATTCGCGAACGAAATAGCCCGAAGTCGTGGCCAAGAGGGCAAACAACATCGACGCGAACGCAGCGATCAACGTCCACACTTGCGGCTCGGTCAACTCGATCACCTTTCCAGTGTCGCTGTTTGACCGCCAACCTGCCATACCCAGCTGGTTTTAGTCGGCCGCGTCCACAGCCGGTTCGCGGCTGGCTTCAGTTGACTTGGCGGTCGCGACCCTCCCAGTAGTGGGCGCGAAGTTTGAACTTTTGGAGTTTGCCGGTCGCGGTTCGACTGAGCTCATCGCGGAACTCAACTCGCTTGGGCACTTTGTAGCCGGCCAGCAGGCCGCGCGTGTGCTCGCGCAACTCTTCCTCGGTGACTTCCTGATCGGCGACCACTAGCGCGAGCACGAGTTCACCCCACTTGTCATCTGGGATACCGATCACGGCGACCTCGCGAACTGCCGGGTGGGAGGCGAGCGCGTCCTCGACCTCGATGGAGGAGACGTTCTCGCCACCAGAGACGATCACGTCTTTCTTGCGGTCGGCGATCGTCACGTAGCCGTCCTCATAGGAACCGCCGTCGCCGGTGTGGAACCACCCGCCGGCCAGTGCCTCGTCGGTGGCTTCGGGGTTCTGCCAGTACGACTCGAGCACCGTATTGCTCTTCGCCAAGATCTCGCCTGAATCGTTGACCATGATTCGGGTGCCGATCGTCGGCGCGCCAGCGCGACCCAAAAGCCTCGCCTGTTCGACGCCCTCCAGATCGTCCCACTCCTCGCGCATCCGGCTCATCGTCAGCAACGGCGAAGTTTCGGTGAGGCCGTAGATCTGGATGAATTCCCAGCCGAGCTCCTCGCGCACGCGCTGGATCGTTCGGGTGGGTGGAGGCGCACCGGCGACGATGCAGCGAACCTGGTCGCGGCCGGTGCCTCCCTCCCAAGCAGGCAGCGCATCCAACACGGCCGTCAGCACCGCTGGTGCGCAGGCCAGCACGGTAATGCCGTGCTCGTCGATGCGCCGCAAGATTTCGGTTCCGTCGACTTGGCGAAGGACCACTTGTTTGGCACCCATCCCGGTGGCCGAATAGAGCAGGCCCCAACCGTCGCAGTGGAACATCGGCAGCGTGTGCAAGTAGACGTCGCGGTCGTTGAGGCCGGCATGCCAGCCGAAGGTGGTCGCGTTCACCCAACGCGCGCGATGAGTTTGTTGGACGCCTTTTGGCCGTGCGGTGGTGCCGGAGGTGTAGTTGATCGTCGCCGTCGCGTTCTCGTCCGGAATCCACTCGGCCGGCTCGGCTTTTGAGGCCCAAATCTGGTCGTCGTCGCGGCCAAGAACGAATACGTGCTTGGCCGAACCGCAGGAATCGGCTAGGTGTTCGAGTTCAGGATCGAGGTAGACGACCTCGGCACCGCAATGTCCGACGATGTACTCGACCTCGGCCGGCGCGAGGCGGAAGTTCACCGGCACGAAGATCCGACCCCAATTGGCCACGCCATAAAAGGACGTAAGAAGTCGGGCAGCGTTCTGGCTGATCATCGCCACTCGGGCGCCTTGGGCCACTCCTAGTTCGTCCAAGGTGGCGGCCTGGCTGCGGGCTTTGGCGTAGACCTGCGCATACGTCAGGCTTCCCCAAGAGTCGGCGACCTGATCGGGTTCATCTACGACCGCGACTCGCTCCGGATATACGGTGCGCGCGCGGTCGAGGAAGTCACGAAGGGTCAACGGGACAATCATGCAAACTCCTGAACGATGTGGTGTGCATCACTAGTGTGCCTTCTCCGACGCGCTACGCCCAGAATGATCGCCGAACGGTAAGTCACCTGCGTTGAACGGAAGCGCAATACTGGACAGATGCACATCCTCGATGGCGGCCTGTCCAATGCGCTCGAAGCTCGTGGTCATGATCTGACCCAGGAGGGTTGGACGGCCAGCGTGCTTCGAGAGCAACCGGCCGAGATCCTCGAAGTTCACCGCGGCTACTTTCAAGCCGGCGCCGACGTCGCCACCACGGCCAGCTACCAAGAAACTGATCCTGGGTTGTTGCGGCTGAGCGTCGAACTCGCGAAAGAAGCAGCAGGCGAAGCAAGCGACCGTCTCGTGGCGGCATCGGTCGGTCCATACGGCGCGATCTTGGGGGACGGCTCGGAGTATCGCGGCCACTACGGGCTGACCGCCCAAGAGCTAGAACTCTTTCATCGACCACGCATCGAGGCACTCGTCGCGGCCGGTCCCGACCTGCTGGCAATCGAGACGATCCCAGACACCGACGAAGCAGCAGTGCTAGCGAAACTACTGACCGAGTTTGATTATCCGGCGTGGTTCTCCTACTCAACCGACGGTGGGCGTACTTGTGCAGGTCAAGAATTAGCCGAGGCGTTCGCGATCGCCGCCGCGGTCGACTCCGTTGTCGCAGTCGGCGTGAACTGCTGCCCACCTACCGAAGTTCTGGCGGCCATGAAGATCGCTGCCAAGACCGGCAAGGCGGGTGTGACCTACCCGAACGCCGGCGAAATCTGGGACGCCGAGAACAGTCAGTGGTTCGGTTCGACAAGTTACGACCCCGAACTCGTGCCGGACTGGATCGGTTCCGGCGCCCGCTGGATTGGCGGTTGCTGTCGAGTCGGGACTGAAGCGATCACTCAAATCGCCGAACGCGCTGGTGCCTGCGACGCCTAAGGTCCGGCGCATGGTCAGATTGGGTATGCGTCGTTGGGCTTGGGTTTTGCTGCCGCTTGTCTTTGTGTCCGCCTGTGGCGGGAAAGACTCGTCGACCGGCTCAAAGACCGAGGCAACCAATACCAACACCTCCGCGGCCAAGTCAGTGGCCGGTCAGATAGACCCGATGGCGATCACCTCGTTCACTTGTCGCAAAGACGAGGCGGGAAATTGGCTGGCCAAAGGCACGGTGAAAAACACCGCCAAGAAGAACCAAGACTTCAAGGTAATCGTGTTCATCGGCGAGCGCGAGGGCCCCGCCCGAACTGTCGATTTGCCCAACATTAAGGCAGGCGACGAAGTTCCGTTCGAGGTAACCGCACTGGCGGCCTCGCCGGACGGGCCGTGCCAGTTGCAGGCCGTCATCGTCCCTTGACCGCAGGTGCGCGAGTACCTAACGGCAGGTGGTGACGGCGGTTAGCGTCGCGCCACCTGCCTCCAAGGTCGCCCAGCCGGTCGGCACCGAAAGGACCGAAACGGTTGAAGTCGGGTAGCTGCGAAGCCCGGCGACGGCGGTCGGGTCGGATTCAAGGTCGGCGAGCGTTGCTGCCAGCTGAGGAATGCCCGGCGCATGCCCAACGACCAGCAGGGTTTCTGCTTCCGCTGGCGCGTGCTGGTTGATGACCTCAAGCAGTTGGCCCGGCCACGCCTCATAGATCTCGTCGTGAAAAGTCGTCGGCGCGATCAACCCGGTGGCGTCAACCGTCTGGCGGGTTCGGGTGGCCGTCGAGCACAAAATGGCGTCAAATTGGCCGAACTGGCCGAGCAGCCATTCGCCGGTCAGCGCGGCCTCACGTCGACCACGCTCGGCTAACGGCCGTTCGTGATCGGGCACGTCTGGCCACGCGGCCTTTCCGTGGCGCATCAGCAACAGCGTTCGGGTCATAGGCCGAGTCTGGCAGATCAGCCGGTCTCAGGCGTTGGCGATCTGGACCATCTGGTCGCGTTCAACAACCTTCTTGCGTTCACGCGGGTGCGGGTCGTTCTCGCCCAAGGCGATTTCGTGGGCGTCGAGCTTCTCCCAGCCCTCCCACGTCGTGTACGCCAAACCACGGCTGTCGAGGTAGTGATCGAATGCTTCGCGCTCGGGGTGCTCCGGTGCATTTAGGTTCGGCAGATCCTCGACCAGCATTGAGATCGTTTGGGCCGCGTCGGACTTGGTGTGGCCGATCAAACCAACCGGACCGCGCTTGATCCAACCAGTGGCATAGACGCCTGGAATTGTGCTGCCGTCAAGGTCAAGCACGTGTCCGCCGTCGTTGGGCAGTACGCCCTTCGCGGCGTCGAACGGCAGGCCAGCAAGGTTGTCGGAGTAGTAGCCGATCGCGCGGTAGACCGCTTGGACTGGCCAGTCCTTGAACTCGCCGGTGCCGCGAACGTTGCCGGTGCCGTCAAGTTCGGTGATCTCGGTGCGCAGGCCAACTACCTGGCCGTCTTCGCCGAGGATCTCGACCGGGTTCTGGCAGAAGTGGATGTGAATCCGGTGGTCGGCGCCAGAAGGCTCGCGGGCGAGATAGTCCTGCAGCACCTTCACGACCAACTTCTGGCTCTTGGCGGCGTTGAGTGCCTCCATTGAACCGTGGTCGAACTCGAAGCCTTCGGGGTGAACGATCACGTCGATCGTTGGCGAGTGGCTCAGTTCGCGAAGTTCCATCGGGGTGAACTTCACTTGGGCCGGACCGCGGCGGGCGAACACGTGAACGTCGGTGGTGGCGTTCTGCTTTAGCCCCTCGTGGACGTTGTCCGGGATCTCGGTGACGAGCAGTTCTTCGGCGGTCTTTGCCAAGATGCGGGCCACGTCGAGGCCGACGTTGCCGACGCCGAGCACCGCCACCTGCTTGGCGTGCGGCTGGAAGTCCCAGTCGCGGGCGGCGTCGGGGTGACCGTCGTACCAATAGACGAAGTCAGCGGCGCCGTAGGAACCGTTCAAGTCGATGCCTGGCAGGTCGAGATCGCGGTCGCGGCGAGCGCCGGTGGCGAACACGACAGCGTCGTAGAACCCCTGGAGGTCCTCGAGTTTGATGTCGGTGCCGAAGTTGACGTTGCCGAAGAAACGGATGTCGTCGTTGGACATCACTCGCTTGAGCGCCTTGATGATTTCCTTGATTCGCGGGTGGTCTGGCGCCACGCCGTAGCGAATCAACCCGAACGGGGTCGGGTCGCGGTCGATGATGTCGACGGTTACGTCGAGGTCTTCAGTTTTCGTGAGGATATCGGCGGCGTACACGCCTGCCGGGCCGGCGCCGACGACGGCAACCCGCACCTTTCTGTCCACAGTCATAAGTCAAGCCTAAGAGGTCAATCCATACTTCGGGATCGCTGACCGGTATCTGGACGAACGTCACACTCGATCTGACAGTGGCGCGAACGCGGCCTTTGCGGCCTCACGCAGAACCTGATCTAGTTCGATTTCGTCGCTGGGCGCGGTATGCAGGCCGGATTGCCAATGCTTTTCGCCGGGTCTGCCAATCCGCCTGCGGTGCAAGTCGTAGGTCGCCCAGAGGACATCGACGTCATCTCGGCCGGTTAGGTCGCGAGCCAGCACATGTGCGGTGATGGCCGCGTTGGCGATCACCGAAAGGTCGATCAGCGCTTCACGTGAGCCAGCAAGACGCAGTGGGTTGGCGCCTACCTCAAGTTCCACGGCGCGAACGGCCAGCCGCACCCCGGCCAGCAGGGCATCGACGATGGACCGCAGCGGTGCGTCATGGACGATCGCCAAATAAGACTCCGGTTGCAGCAGCGCGTCCACTGCTGCGGTGACTGCGCCGCAGCCGGAGTGGCCAAGGACGGTCATCACCTTCATGGTCGGCAAGGCGGCTGCGGCGTAATGCAGGCTTCCCAAGCACTCGCGGCCGGGCACGTTTCCAGCGACTCGCACCACGAACAGCTCATTCGCTGCGGCACCCAGCACGAGTTCTACCGGCACGCGCGCGTCCGAACAGCTCAGCACGGCCGCATACGGCTCCTGCGGCAGGCCTTGGTCTTCGGCCAGCGGCAAACCGAAGGCCTCGACGCTAACCAGACGGGTGTGCCGTGCGCCCGGTTCGCCAAGTCGCGCGAACCGTCTGCTGCCGGCTTCTAGGCGGATTCGGGCATCGTGGGCCGTCGCCGGCAGGGGAGGACTCCCCTCGGCGCGCTCTTGCCAAGTGAGCCGGCGCAACTGTTTGGCCGGGTTCTGCGCCTGCGCCCAGGGGGTCGCCGAGGTGATGAACTCCGTCGGCAGGGGGCCATAAAAGTGCGGGAACTTCTCCACCCCGGACGGGCCGATGCTCTCTTCCCACTTCAGTCTTGGGTCGTCGTCGCGGACCGTCACTTCGAGCAGAATCACGTCCGGCTCGTCGTCAAAGAACATCGCCGCAGTGCCGGCAACTTGGGCGGCGGTAGACAGGTGGACGAACCCTTCGCTTGCAAGGGAGGCAGGCTCATATTCGTCACTGCCGTCGACTTCGATCCACTGTTCGGCTGGAATCAGGTGAAACAAACGCTGGCTGCTCACGTGTTGATTATGGCCGGTTCTAGGTTCTGCTGTGTGCGCGACCTTTGGCGCGTTGTTTAGGGTTAGGACACGCAATAAGTAATGCAAGCCAACCAAGCTGGCCAGGAGCCGAAATGACTACGACCAAGCGACGACTTTTGGCTGCCGCCACGGCCACCTCCGCGCTGTTGCTGCTAGCGGCCTGCGGCTCGAGCGCCGAACCTGCGGCACAGAAGACTGCGCAGTCGGGTGAGACTTCCGCAGCACCGGCGTCCGGTTCGGACGCATTTGTTGCCGGCGACTACGAGGCAGAGGGTGTTTACCAAAGCCCGGCAGGGGTTCAGCGGGTTGCAGTATCGCTCACCCTGGCGGCGGACGGCACCGTTACCGATCTTGATGTGGACGGACTAGCGTCTTCGGGGGAGTCAGCGCAGTTCCAGAAGCTTTTCGAGTCGGGCATCAACGACGAGGTAGTCGGAAAGTCGATTGCCGAGTTGGACGTCTCCGAAGTTTCGGGGTCGTCGCTGACTAGCGGCGGGTTCAATGCCGCAATCGACGACATCATTTCGCAAGCCCAAGCCTGACCGCGATCGGTATGGAGCACCTCTG
>DAONBX010000024.1:0-36554 GCA_035401705.1 Aeromicrobium sp. | reverse complement strand
CTCTGATCGGTTGACCTCGCGCAGAGGCGCATGGATCGCTCTCGGTGTCGCTGTGCTCGTCATGGCGGTGTTGTTCGGTGTCTTCGGCGGCGCGCAGGCATCGGCGCGCACCGGGCAGGCCCCGGTGGGGTCGGAGTCGATGCAGGTGAGCGAGCTGATGGAGCAGTTCCCGAACTCGGATCGCCAGTCGGTGCTCGTGGTGGCCTCCCGCGAGGATGGAGCGGCGCTCTCCGACGCGGATGTTGAAGCCCTCACGGGTCTGCTTCCGGTGCTCGACGCGCAGTCGGCAGGTGAGTCATCGGGGCCGATGGTCAGCGAGGATGGGCGGGCTGCGGTGCTCGTCACTCCGATCATCGTCGGTGCGGACAATACCGAGACTGCGGAGGTCATCAAGGAACTCCGCGGCGAGCTCAGCGCGAACATCCCGGCCGGACTGGTGCTGCACGTCACGGGTGGCCCGGCGTTCGGCGCGGATGTTGCGGCGGCGTTCGAGGGTGCGGACTTCACGTTGCTGCTGGTGACGATCCTGATCGTGGCGATCCTGTTGATCGTCACCTACCGTTCGCCGGTGCTGTGGCTGCTCCCGCTGATCGTGGTCGCCCTCGCCGATGGGCTCGCGGGCCGGGTTACTGCGGCGGCGGGTTCGTTCTGGAATCTGGAGTTCGACGCTGGCATCGTGAGCGTGCTTGTGTTCGGCGCGGGCACGAACTACGCCCTGCTGCTGATCTCCCGGTATCGGGAGGAGTTGCAGCGCACCGAGGATGATCGAGTGGCGCTCAGCACGGCGTGGCGCAAGACGGTGCCCGCGATCCTTGCCTCGAACTTCACGGTGGTGCTCGCACTGCTCACGCTGCTGTTCGCGACCATCCCGATGACGCGCGGGCTGGGTGTTCCGGCCGCGCTCGGGCTGCTGATCGCGCTGGTCGCGGTGCTGTTGCTGTTGCCGCCGTTCCTCGCGGTGTGCGGACGCCGCGTGTTCTGGCCGTTCATCCCGCGACCGGGACAAGAAGCCAATCAGGGGCGGGCCTGGCGCGCGGTCGCCTCCCGCGTGTCGGAGCGACCCGTGGCGAGTCTACTGGCGGGGCTCGCGCTGCTCGCGGTCATGGCGACCGGACTGTTCGGCACCTCGGTAGGCCTGGACCAGTTGGAGAAGTTCCGTGTACAGTCGGAGTCGGCGACGGGTTTGGAGACGTTGTCGGCGCATTTTCCGCCGGGTGAGGCGCAGCCGATCTGGATCATCACCGACAGCGAGGCTGCGGGCGAGGTGGCGTCCGCTGCAAGCGAGGTCGAGGGCGTCGTGCGCGCCCACCCCGCCGGCACCACAGATGACGGCTCGTTGACGAAGGTGATGGTGACCAGCGAGTACTCGCCTGGCACCGAGCAGAGCCTCGCTCAGATCACTGAGCTGCGAGACGCGGTGCACCCGATCAGTGGCGCGGAAGCGCTGGTGGGTGGCACGGTCGCGACGGAGCTGGACGCGCGGGCTGGCAACGAGCTCGACCTGCTGCTGATCGCGCCGCTGGTGCTCGCGGTGAGCTTCCTCGTGCTGCTGTTCTTGCTGCGCTCGCTGGTCGCGCCGGTGCTGCTGCTCCTGGTGAACCTCGCCAGCGCGGTCGCCGCGATCGGGGCGGGGGCCTGGCTGAGCCGGGTGCTGTTCGGTCAACAGGCCCTCGACCTCCAGGTGCCCATCCTGGCGTTCCTGTTCCTCGTCGCCCTCGGCATCGACTACACGATCTTCCTCGTCCATCGGGCACGCACCGAGGCCACGCGGCTGGGGACGCGTGCGGGCATGGTCGAAGCCGTCGCGCACACCGGCAGCGTCATCACGAGCGCCGGCATCGTGCTCGCCGCGGTGTTCGCCGCGCTCGGTGTCCTGCCGCTTGTCACCCTCGGACAGCTCGGCCTGATCGTCGGCATCGGCGTGCTGGTGGACACCCTCGTGGTGCGCACCGTGATCGTGCCCGCGATCTTCAGCCTCACCGGGGATCGCATCTGGTGGCCAGGAAAGCTGCATGCCCGCCAGGGAGAATCAACTCATGAGTCTCGTACACCTTCCATTGACGTCCACTGACCCGCCCGGCCCGGCCGTCGCGGGGACGACGGTGCGGGCGATGGAGATCGGTCAGCACCTCATGGCGGTCGCACTGACCGTCATCGGGGTCATCCGCGCCATCGGCGACGGGGTAGGGATGCCCGCGGCGATCATCTCCGGTATCGCGATCCTCGGCTGGCACACCGCCGGCACGATCCTGCCGTCAAAGACCCACTCACGCAGCCTGGCGGTGTGGTGGCTGCTCGGGTTCGCGGCGATCTGGATCGCCGCGGTCGCGGTCTCCGCCGAGTTCGTATGGCTCGCGTTCCTGCTCTGGCTGCTCGCCGGGCACCTGTTGCCGCTCCGTTCGGGGCTGCTGTTCTCGGGCTTCGTGCTCACGGTCGTGATCGTCGCGCCGATCCTGCACCACGGCACTACAAGCTACGCCAACATCTTCGGGCCGCTCATCGGCGGCATCTTCGCCTTCGGCATCTCACGCGGCTACCTGCAACTCCTCCGCGACGCCGCCGAACGCGAACGTCTCGTCACCTCGCTTACCCGAGCCCAGGCCGAGACCGCCGAGCTGCAGGACGAACTCGCGCTCGCCCAACGCCACTCGGGTGCCATCGCCGAACGCACTCGCATCTCCCGCGACATCCACGACACCATCGCCCAGGCGATTTCCTCGATCCGACTCCTCGCCCACGCCGGAGCCGGCCGCACCGAGGACCCAGACGCGGCGCGCACCCTCGAACAGGTCGAGACCCTCGCCGGCGACAGCCTCGCCGATGTGCGCCGCATCGTCGCTGCGCTCGCCCCCGCGGAACTCGAAGACGACGCCCTCGCCGCCGCGCTGCAACGCATGCTCGACCGTATCCGCGACGAAACCGGGCTCCAAGGTGAGCTGCATGTGGACGACTCGATGCCGATTCTGCCGACCGAGGTCGAAGTCGCGCTCCTGCGCACCGCACAATCGGCCCTCGCGAACGTGCGCCTCCACGCCAGAGCATCCCGTGTCGTCATGAGCCTCATCGACGCCGACGACACCGTGCGGCTCGACATCCTCGACGACGGCACCGGCTTCGACCAGCCCGCCTGGGAGCAGGACGCCGACGCCGGATCGAGCTACGGCCTGCGTTTCATGCGAGCCCGCCTCCGCGAACTCGGCGGCGGCCTCGACATCGAGAGCACCCCCGGTGAGGGCACCGCCCTCTCCATCCACCTCCCGATCCGTCCGGGCCAAGCCTCGGCCACCGTTGCCGACCCCACCACAGAGGAGATGCCATGACCACCGTGCTCCTGGTCGACGATCACCCGGTCGTGCGCAGCGGGCTCCGTGCCGTACTCGATGCGGCGGAGACTCTGCAGATCGTCGGAGAAGCCGCCACCGGCGAGGAGGCACTCGCCCTGACAGCACATCTGCGCCCCGATGTGGTGCTCTGCGACTTGCGCCTCGGCAACGGCATCGACGGCATCCAGACCACGACCGCGCTCCGCGCCCTCGACCCCGCCCCTGCGGTGCTCATCCTGACCACCTTCGATCGCGACGCCGAAATCCTCGGGGCAATCGAAGCAGGCGCAGCGGGCTACCTCCTCAAAGAAGTCGACCCCGACGTCATCATCGACGGCATCCAGCGTGCCGCCGCCGGCGACACGGTACTCGCCCCCGATCTCGCCTCCCGCGTACTCAAGGGCATGCGCAGCCCACTCCCACGTCTCACCGACCGCGAGATCGACGTGCTCCGTCTCCTCGCAACCGGATCGGCGAACAAAGAGATCGCCCGCGCCCTCTTCGTCACCGAGGCCACCGTCAAGAGCCACCTCGTCCACATCTTCACCAAGCTCGGTGTTGACAGCCGCTCCCGCGCGATCCACGTCGCGCAGGAGACCGGCCTGATCTGACCGCGACCAGACATCCGCCCATCGAAAGGAACCCCTGACCCGTGAAGAAACTGCTCAACGCCTCGTTCATCTACATGCTCGCCGGTGTCGCCTCCGGCCTGTTCTACCGCGAGTTCACCAAGCTCAACGACTTCCCCGAGGGCCAGTTCACGCAGCTCGGCCTCGCCCACACGCACCTGCTCACGCTCGGGTTCATCGTGTTGCTGATCGTGCTCGTCATCGAGAAGGTCTTCACGATCTCCCGCAGCCCGAAACTGTTTGCCTGGTTCTTCTGGCTCTACAACACCGGCGTGATCCTCACCTCCGCGATGCTCATCTGGCACGGCATCCTCACCGTCCTCGGCCGGGAATCGAACGCGATGATCGCGGGGATCGCAGGACTGGGGCACATCGCGATCACGGCAGGCATGATCGTCTTCTTCGTCGCACTCCGCCGCGCCGTCACCGGCCGCACGCCCGTGCCCGCCGAAGCCGCAGCGGCCTGACCCTGACCATGACCACCGCACCGACCGCCCAGGAGAGCGCGCCGACCCGGCGGGAGTGGCTCGGCCTCGCCGTCCTGTCCATCGGGCTCGGCCTCATCGTGCTCGACGGCACGATCGTCGGTGTCGCGCTGCCCGCCATCATCGGCGACCTGCACCTCGACCTCACCGACGCGCAATGGGTGAACAGCCTCTACGCCGTGCTACTCGCCGCGCTCCTGCTCTCCACCGGGAATCTCGCGGACCGGTGGGGACGCAAACGGCTCTTCCTCGCAGGTCTCATCGTGTTCGTCGCCGGTAGTCTGCTCGCCGCCGCCGCGTCGACCGCGGGGGTACTGATCGGGGCGCGTGCGGTGCAGGCGGTCGGGGCGGCATTCATCATGCCCTCCACCCTCTCCACCGTGAACGCCGTGTTCCGGGGCAAATACCGGGCGGCGGCGTTCGGGGTGTGGGGCGCGGTGATCTCGGGCGCTGCCGCCGTCGGCCCGCTCGCCGGTGGCGCGCTCACCCAGTGGGCCTCGTGGCACTGGATCTTCTTGGTGAACCTCCCACTCGGCGTGCTGGTGTTCGTCGCCGCGCTCTTCACTGTGCCCGAGACGCGCGGTGAGAAGAAGCGCCCCGGCGTCGATGTCGACGGCGCACTGCTCAGCGCCATCGGATTCGGGGCGCTCGTGTTCGCCGTCATCGAAGGCCCAGACTTGGGCTGGTGGACCCCGAAGAGCGACCTCACCGTCTTCGGATGGGTGTGGCCGAAAGATGCAGTGATCTCTGCCGTGCCCGTCGCCTTCGGGATCGCCGCAGTCGCGCTGGTCTTGTTCGTGATCTGGGAACGACACCGCGAGAAGGTGCAGCGCGCCGCGCTCCTCGACCTCGGCCTGTTCTCGTTCTCCACGTTCTCGTGGGGGAACCTCACCGCCGCGATGGTCGCCGTCGGCGAGTTCGCGATCATCTTCGTCCTCCCGCTCTACCTCATCAACGCCCTCGGCCTCGACGTCATGGGCGCCGGCCTCGTGCTCGCCGCGATGGCCGTCGGCGCGTTCCTCTCCGGTGCCGCGGCCCGGCACCTCGCCGCGAGGTTCGGCGCGCCCGGAACCGTGCTCATCGGGCTGGGCCTCGAAGTCGCAGGCGTCCTCGTCCTCGCCCTCATCCTCGGGCCTGCGACCCCGGGCTGGCTCATCGCGATCCCTCTGCTCGTCTACGGCCTCGGCCTCGGTCTCGCTTCCGCGCAGCTCACCGGTACCGTCCTCCGGGACATCCCCGTCGAAGTCTCCGGCCAGGGATCGGCCACCCAGAGCACCGTCCGGCAGATCGGCTCCGCCCTCGGTACCGCATTCGCCGGAGCGACGCTCTCGATCTCCCTTGCGCTCACTCTCCCCACCGCCCTCGGCGGCGCGGGACTCACCGGCGCGGAGGCGGACTCGCTTGCGGACGCCACCCGCCTATCGGCGGGCACCACGATCATGCAACTCCGCGAACAGGGAAGCAGTAGCAGTCTCGGCGATCAGACTGCGACAGCTGTCGACGCCCTCACGAGCGGATTCGCCGATGCGACCCGCTGGGCGCTCCTGATCGCGACCGTGTTCCTCGCGCTCGGGTTCATCGGTGCCCTGCGCCTGCGTCGTGGATCGGCTTCGACTCTCACCAACCCGTCAGCACAGTAAGAGGCTCATCCTTCATGACCACGACAAAGAAATCCCAGACCATCAGCCCGCGCATGCTCTTCCGGAGTTTCGCCGTCGCCGAGATGTTCACCTGGGCCGGTCTCATCACGGCGCTCATTCTCCGCGCGTTCGATGTCGCCAACCTCGTCCCGATCGCCGGAGGCATCCACGGATTCGTCTTCCTGTGCTACTCCGCGACCACGAGCTTCGTATGGGTGAACCAGAGATGGCCTCTCCGACTCGGCTTCACCGGGCTGCTGCTCGCGATCGTGCCATTCGCCACCGTGCCGTTCGAGATCCTCGTCGATCGCAAAGGACTGCTGGCCGGCGACTGGCGGCTCGCACCCGGCGGTGAGGCACCGCACGGGTTCATCGAGCATGTCCAGGCCTGGGTACTACGACATTTACTCCTGTCGATCATCCTGCTGATCCTGCTCGTCACGGCACTCTTCGTCACCCTGCTCTGGCTCGGCCCACCGGTGCCCCGCAACTGAGGAAGAACGACGACGCGTTGATGGGCCAGTCCTCGCCGCGAAAAGTGCTAACGAAAGTGCTAAGCAACCTGTAGGGCGGCGTATCGCGGTGGAGTTATCCACAGGTCAGATGCCATAGATCGTTGATTTTATGCGGCTAAACGCCCGGTGCAGATTCGCGGCGCGAGGGGGTCGAGGTCAGTTCAAATCCCCCCTCGCGCACGCTGCGATCTCCCAAGAGATCGAAAACTCCTGAACCCTCAGAATTGGGTGGTTCAGGAGTTTTTATTTTTGGGACAGGCCGCTGTTCTCTACTTAGGTAAGGGTATCCTTGCCTAATGGGACGAAAGAAGAACACACCGACTGATCGCCAGTTCACGCTGGCCCACGTGCGCCAGCGTGAACACATCAGCCCGAGCTTCGTGCGGTTGACTCTCGGCGGCTTGGAAGATCTGGTTCCGCGCGGGCACGATCACTGGTGCCGGCTCTTCTTCGCCCGCGAAGGACAGGACGCGCTGCAACTGCCGACTCGCACGAGCGAGATCGGTTGGTACCTGCAATACCTCGCCACGCCCAAGGTTCGGCGCCCCTGGGTGCGGGCATACACAGTGCGCGAAGTCCGTCCCGACGTCGGCGAAGTTGATATCGATTTCGTGATTCACCAGGACGACGCCGGCGGTCTGGGTCCGGCGGCCAAATTCGCGCTCGCGGCCAACCCCGGCGACCGGGTGGGCTTCCTGGACCAAGGCATTGCCTTCTCGCCCGACCATCCGCACGACTGGACCCTGCTCGTCGGCGACGAGACAGCCCTACCCGCGCTAGCCGGAATCAGTGCCGAACTGCCGCAGACAGCGCGAGGGATCGCCATCATCGAGGTGCCCACGGCCGGCGACCGACAAGAGTTCCAAGTCCCGCCGGCGATGGACGTACGGTGGATTCACCGCGATGAGGCCGCCGGTGACACGGGCCGGCCGGGACAACTCGCGCTGGCCGCACTGAAGGAGACCGCGCCGTTGGACGGTGCCGTCCACGCGCACCTCATCGGAGAGTCTGGTCTGGCCACGGGTGCACGCCGACACCTCGTCCAAGAATGGGGCGTGCCCAAGAGCCACGTGGACTTCGTTGGCTACTGGCGGCACGGGCGTCCTGCCACCACCTGAGCGACGCTCCCGGTCCGGTGTTCGACCTCGAACTGTGGGCGTGGCGATTTTGAGTAGACGCGACGGTGGGATCCGCATGCGGCTGCTTTCAGGGTATACCTGCACTTGATCGCGCGGACGCTCTCATGTCGTCCGTTCGATCAGAACGGACGGCCCAGTGTAAAAGGCGAGGTCGAAAGGTTCAATGCCTAGATTTCGGCAGTATTCGGCAATGAGCTCCGAGCTGAACCGGTCCCGCTTTCGACGTTTGGAGTAGGCGTCCGAGTACTCCCATTCCTGGAGCGGGCCCCACGCCTCGAAGTGGAGGCCCGACGACCCTTCCTGCTCCACGAGGGCAACTTCGCGCCGAATGTCCCCTCGCGCATCGGGCGAGTACTCCCATTGGAGCGCTCCGCTAATGCCGGGAACAGCGTCTTCCTCATCGGCAAAAGGGATGGAGTATACGACGACGTAGGCGGTTCCTAGGCGCCGAGCGAGTACCGATGTGGCGCCTCTTGGGTCGCCCCCGCGGGTACTGGCATCGAAGTAAGCGGTCCAACTTGGAGATCGGGTGCCTACGAGGAGATTCCGGCCGTACGGCTTCGACGTCAGTGGAAGAAGCAGCTGAGCCGATTTGCTGAGACCGGCGCTTGAATCGCGTCGGCTAGGGCGAAATCCGAGTTCTTCGTGCCAGGCGGTCAGCTCGTGAGCGACCTGCTCGACCGGAGCTCCAACGAACCCGAATGCACCGGCAAACTCGACCCCCATCGCCGGAATCTTGCCCATCAAGCACATTTCTTGTACCCGCCTGTTTCGTTGAGCAGACAAATTTTCGCGCTGTCGTCGTTGCTCAAAATTCTGGTTTGGTGGGCCGGGCCTCGGGTAGAGGACTTCTTGTCATATTCCCAATAATGCCGCGTCCCATCTGGTGCGGTCGCTTGTATGTCTGGGCGGTTCGTTCCGACTCGAACGCCCTTCGCGTTGACTTGTTGCTGATTGACTCGGATATCGACAAAACCCAGTTCTTGAAGTTCCGCGACCTTCTTGTCTTTCAGTGCATTCTGAATCGGGTCTCGTGCGATCGGACGTGAATGCGCCAAGGCGGGAGGGGCCGGCTTCCCTCGGACAGCCGCATCCTGCGACAGGCGGGCCTTGTCAGGGTCGCGTCGGACAATTTTGCGAGTGATTTCGATCTTGGAGTCGTTGCTAAGCGAAGGGTTTCGCGCCACTAAAGCCATTGCTGACTGGGTTGCTTTCCCGCCCTTTTTCGCGAAGCTAAATAGTGCGTCACCGGCTTTTGCTCCGTCGCCAAGAAATGGGACGAGCGCAACCAAACTGATCATGGCTGCCGTCCACGCCCCCTTGGCCAAATTCGCGATGACGTCCGTTGCGTCGGCGCCGGGCACGAAACCTCGTGACACGGCCCCTGCCAGGTATTGCCATGAGTTGATCTGTTTGTCATTGAGTCGTCCGACGCGGTCGGCTCCCCATTCCCAATCTCCTGCAGCAATCGCGACGGTGAATGCGTGAGCCGCTTGCATCCCGGTTAGGTCATAGACGTTGGGATCGGTGTCCTCACGCAGTTCCGCGGCGTCATCAAGATGGTCACCGTCCACATTGGTGGTGCGCGGGTCGGACCCGAACTCAATTTCTTCGAAGTCATCTAGTTTGTCGCGATCGGTGTCCTTGGACCACGGATTGGTGCCCGCATCAATTTCGGATGCGTCGTCAAGGAAATCGCCGTCTGAATCTGCCTTCGTGGGGTCAGAGACTCCTTGGAACACTTCTTTTGGACTCGATTTCGAAGTCTTCGGGCCGGCCTCTTCGCCGTCGGTCAGCCCATCGCCGTCGGTGTCGGGATTAGTGGGATCCGTTACGAAGACGCGACCGTTCTGCGTGTGCCAGCCGGCAGTTTCGAAGCGGTCCGCGATCCCGTCACCATCTGAGTCCCTGTTCGGGTCCACGGTTTCAATGGTCTTCGGAACGCTCTTGGCCTCGGGTCCACTTGGGGTGTCGGCAATGACAACCTTTGCAACGACGAAGGCTGTGACGACTGCCGCGACAGCGAGCCAAAGCGCTAGGGGCATATGGCGGGCCATCTGCCCCTTTGTTTCCATGTGCCAAGTCCTGTCTTTCCGAGAGTGTGCAGGTCGAGAGTCCGGGCCCGCGGCCCGCGAGGTCGGCCATTTATGCAATTGCAGGCTAGCCGATATGCGGTTTCGACACTTGTCATTTCCGAGTCCGGGCCAGCGTCAAAGGGGCGTCCGGACCGTTTATCTTTGCCTTTTTGGCAGCTTCGTATTGCACGCGGAGCCCCGGTGCCCGCTCGCGCAGGGGTGTCCTGCCAGAGCCTGTCAGGAGACGAGTCTTGGTGATTAACTGAAGTTATGTATGGAGCAGTCATCTACTCACCCGGCGACGTCCGGTTCGAGGAACGCACCGACCCGACCCTCATCGAGTCGACCGATGCGATCGTGCGCACCGTCGCCAGCTGCGTCTGCGGTTCGGATCTTTGGCGGTACCGCGGGATCACTGCGGTCGACAAGCCGACACCGATCGGTCACGAGTTCTGCGGAGTCGTCGAGCAGGTCGGCTCGGCGGTGACGTCGGTCAAACCCGGCGACTTCGTAATCGGCGGGTTCACGGCCACCGACAACACGTGCGCGGTCTGCCGCAAGAACGCCCAAGCCAACTGCCTGCACCGCTCCGGATACGACGGTGCGCAGGCCGAATTGATCCGTGTCCCGTGGGCGGACGGCACGCTCCTGGCGACACCTGCGATGCCCGACGACGACCTCATCCCCAGCCTGCTGGCCCTTTCGGACGTGATGTGTACGGGTTGGCACGCCGCAGTAAGCGCTGGTGTCGGGCCAGGCGACAGCGTCGCGGTCGTGGGTGACGGCGCCGTTGGCCTGTCTGCCGTGCTCGCTGCCGTCCAGTTGGGGGCTTCAACGGTGATCGCAATGAGCAGGCACGAGCAACGGCAGGCGGTCGCCCGCGCTTTCGGGGCGACCCACATCGTTGCCGAGCGCGGCGAAGACGGCATCGCAAAAATCAAGGACCTCACCGATGGCATCGGCGCGGACCGGGTGCTCGAATGCGTGGGTACCGAGCAAGCACGACTTCAGGCGGTTGGCTCGGTTCGGCCCGGCGGTGACATTGGCCTCGTCGGTGTTCCCCACGGTGACCTGCCCACCGATGCCCTGTTTTGGAACAACGTCGGCATCAAGGGCGGACCGGCGCACGTGCGCGCCTACCTGCCGCACCTGCTCGATCTGGTGCTTGCCCGCAAAATCAACCCCGGTCTGGTGTTCGACCTCGAACTGCCGTTGTCGCAAGTCGCCGACGCGTATACCGAAATGGATGAGCGCCGCGCCATCAAGGTGCTCCTGCGACCCTAAGGCGCGACGGTGAGATGGCCCGGCCGCTCGGGGCCCATCTCCAAGCGACTACTTGTTGTCGTCCTTCTTGAACTGCGCTTCGTACTCGACGCGAGCCGAAGCGTCAGTGTCCTTGACCTGGTTCGGGACCATTGCGCCGAACACCCATTCGCGAACTGGTCGGGGCAAGATGTTGATGAAGCGGTTCAGTGGAGCAACGTAGCCCGGGATCGTCACCTCGAACTTACTCCGGCCGATGACACTCATCACCGCTTGGGCGACGTCCTCGGGCTGCAAAATCTTGGCCACGCCAGTGGAGGTGCCAACGGCGAGCTTGGTGTCGACGACCGCCGGCATGATCACGTTGATGATCACGCCGCTGGACTTGAGCTCTTCACGCACGGCCTTGAGGTAACCGAACACGCCGTGCTTGGTCGCGGCGTAAGTGGCCTCACCAGGAGTAGTGAGCAGCGACGCGGCCGACGCGATGTTGATGATCTGGCCGCGGCCGCGCTTCCGCATTGCCGGCGCAGCGAGCTTCACGCCATGAATCGTGCCCATCAAGTTGACCTCGAGCTGGGACCGAAGCGCCCGTTCTGGCTCTTCGTCGAAGCGGCCAACCCACATGACGCCGGCGTTATTGACCAGCACGTCGATATCGCTGAAATGCGCGGCCGAGTCGGCGAGGAACTTCTCAAACGATTCGCTCTTTGACACATCGAGGGCGAATCCGCCCGCTCGTGGGCCAAGTGCTTCGGCGGCTGAAGTAGCGGCCGCGGCATCCAAGTCGCCGATGGCGACGCAGTAGCCGGCCTTGTAAAGATCCTTGGCGATTGCCAGGCCGATTCCTTGGGCACCACCGGTGACGGCGGCGACGCGGGTAGCTCCGGGGCGTGGCGACTGATTCGGGTTGGTCATGCGTTCACCTTAGATGCGTTGGCGGCGCGTTCGCGACCGCGTTTCATTTCGCCCTTCATCTTCCACAAGAAGCCGTCAAAATCGACCTCCATGGTGTGCCTGGCCGACTGGTAGAACCGGTGAAGGTAGGCCCGATGCTCCTCGTCCATTTCGCGCCGCATCTGCGACTTGGACGGCAGCGAGTATTTGCCAGACAGCAGTTCGGCGACCATCCTGCTTTGCGATTCGGCCAACGGCATGACCGCGCCAACTGGTTGAAGCAGGCCGATGAAGTAGAGCCCATCGTGGTCCGGGTGAACGGCCCGGTGCCAAAGCGGCAGGTTGTTGTCCTTGGCGGCCAAGAAGTCCTCGTCGAAGAACGGGAACGTCACCTTGTAGCCAGTGGCCCACACAATGAGGTCGGCCGGTGTGCTGGTGCCATCGGTGAACACGACCCGATCGCTCTCGAGGCGCGAGATCCCGGGCTTGACGGTGATTTTGCCGGCCGCAAGGCGGTCACGGATCGTTTGGGACTGCACCGGATGGGACTCGCCCGGCGCATGTGGCGGCGTCGGCAGGCCGTAGTTCTTGAGGCTGCCAGAGATGGTGGCTCCAATGCGCAACTTCATGCGGGTCGCCGCCCAAGGCAGCCACTCGGGCACCGTGATCTGGTCCAGCGGCACTCCGGCGATGAGTTTCTTCATCACCCATTGGCCGCGCCGGATCGAGATGGTGGCGCTGCGAGCGGTGTAGGACGCCTCGACCGAAATGTCCATCGCCGAGTTGCCGGCGCCAACGACGACGACGTCCTTGTCGGCCAAGATGGAGGCGTCGCGGTAGTCGTGAGCATGGATTTGCTCGCCGGCGAAATCGCCCGGGTAGACCGGATCGGGCCACTGCGGATCCCAGTGGTGACCGTTGGCCACCAAAACCGCGTCGTAGTGCTCGGTGTGCGGTTCGCCTCCGCCGGTGGCGCTGGTCGTAACTAGCCAGCCACCGTCAGGGTCTGGGGCGACGTGGTCAACGGTCGTGTTGAAGGTGATCTTGGCGCGGAAACCGAAGTGATCCACGTACTCCTCGAAATACCGGTGGACCTGACTGTGGGACGCATAAGGCGGGTAGCTCTTCGACATCGGGAAGTCCGAGAACGCCATCCGGGCGCAGGAGGTGTTGATTTCGAGCGTCTCGTAGCAGGCAGACTGGCCGTTCGGGTTGTCGAACATCCAGTTTCCGCCGATCGAATCGCCTTTCTCAAAGCAATCAAACGGAACCCCGGCTAGATAGAGCGACTTGGCCGCGGCGAGCCCAGAGGAGCCGGCGCCAATCACGCAAGCCTTCGGCAAAGTTGGGTTAGGCAATATTGGCCTAGAAGGTGCTTTTGCGCGGTCTTTTTGTCGAACCCGGTAAGTCATTGGGTCATCTTGTCAAACATCTGCAAGTCCGTGAGGTAACTCACCGTCACGAGTTCCTTTGAATCTGACAAATTTGGTGTCCCTCTAGAGTCAGTGGGGCAACATTTGGGAAGCATCGCGAAGTCAATTGCGGTAATCACAAAGGGAAACGGGATCGAATGACGAATCTGAGAATTGGCTCTTCGCTGGACTCTGACGGCACCGCAGTTGAACTGGCCGCGTCGAGATTCAATCGCCACACGTTCTGGTGCGGCCAAAGTGGCAGCGGAAAAACCTATGCGCTTGGCGTGGTCTTAGAGCAGTTGCTGATGCACACCGAGTTGCCGATGCTGATCTTGGACCCCAACGGTGACTTCACCCGGATTCGCGAGACTCGGAGCACGGCGGCCAAGGCTGAGGTGGAACGGATTGCCGAGACTGACATCCGCACTTTCGGCTCCGGCGCTAGCGTTCATGAGCGGTTGCACGCTCGATACACCGAACTTGAAGCTTCATCCAAGGCGGCGGTGTTGCAGCTTGACCCAGTTGCCGATGCCGACGAGTACAACGTCTTGATCCGAGTAAAAGAGGAAGCAGCGAAGTTCGATTCGAGTGAGATGTTGCGGCGCCTGCGCGAATCCGGGGAATCGTCAAAGGCCCGACTCGCGAACCGGATGGAAAACCTTCAAGTGCTCGAATGGGACTTGTGGGCTCGTGGTGCCGAATCGGTCGTGGACGTAATCGATCAGCGGCCCAGAGCAACCGTGCTGGACCTGGGCGGCTTCGCCCATCCGGCCGAGCCGAAGGTAGCGGCTCTTGCAGTGCTCGAACACCTATGGGCGCGGCGCGAGGAACGTCGACCGATCTTGATCGTGATCGACGAGGCACACAACCTGTGCAACCCCGAACCCCGGACGGCCGTCGAGCGGGCCCTGACCGAGCAGTTGGTGCAGATCGCGGCGGAGGGCCGAAAGTTTGGCCTGTGGCTTCTGCTGTCTACGCAACGGCCGACGAAGATCCACCCGAACGTGCTCTCCCAATGCGACAACCTCGCATTGATGCGGGTGAATGCGCCGCGGGATCTGGCCGAGCTCGCCGAGGTTTTCGGTTTTGCTCCTGAAGAGGCGATCCGCCAGAGTGCGCAGTTCCGTCAAGGGCAGGCACTTTTTGCGGGCGGATTCATCTCGGAGCCCACGGTGGTGCAAATGCGAGATCGAATCACTGAAGAAGCCGGTGGTGACGTGAAAGTTCCGTTGCGGACCACGCAGTAGTCGTCTGATTCAGCGCTCGCAACTCGACAACTCCTATACCCCTATGGGTATAGTTATGGCATTCATAAATACCCTTTGGGGTATCACCGAAGAGAAATTGAGGATTGCGCCATGTGTCGAGGAGTTACCTGCCGGACGTGCGGAAAGACCACTTGGGCCGGCTGCGGGCAACACATCGCCTCGGTGAAGGCGACCGTGCCCCCCGGACAGTGGTGCAACGGCAAACACACTCAGGCCGAAATCGATGCCGCTAAGGCGAACCAGGGCGGTTTCTTTGCCCGGATGTTCGGCCGCTGACCAAAATGCGACGGATTCTATTTCCGCTAATTGCATTAGGCCTGCTGGTCGGTTTGGCAGGCTGCTCCACGGCCGAGGCCGACAGCGTTAAGGTCGGCCCGGATGCAGTCGTGCTGGACGTGCGTACGCCGCAGGAGTTCGCCGCCGGCCACCTAGACGGTGCCGAACTGCTCGACTTCAATTCGGGTGACTTTGCCGCCGCGATTCCAAATCTCGACCCGGGCGACGAATACTTCGTCTACTGCCGCTCTGGGAACCGTTCGGGCCAAGCAGTTGCCATGCTCGAAGCCGCAGGGTTCGACAACGTCACCGACTTGGGCGCACTTGAATCTGCGGCATCGGCAACAGGCATTTCCATCGTGAACTAGTTGCGTCAGGTGACTGGCAAATCCCAAGTCAGGTAAACCTTTCGCTGCGCCACGAATGCGCGTGCGCCAGAGTAGGGCGATGATCGCTGTTCACACCGCCATCAAGCGTTATCCGTTGGTATTTGCGACTCTGCTGATCGGTGCGATTGGACTTCTCTTGCTGGCGACCCCGGCCAAGGAGTTCGCGCCGTGGTTAGTTGGCGGCTATGCGCTGATCATCGCGGCGATCGAAGCAGTCGGGATGATTCGCCAGTTGCTCAACGGGCACGCCGGCCTAGACATTCTCGCGGTCACCGCGATCACCGCCGCTGTCCTTGTCGGCGAGCCGTGGGCCGCGTTGGTAGTGGTCTTGATGCTCACCGGTGGCGCGGCGTTGGAGGACTACGCCGAGAATCGGTCTAAACAAGAACTGACGGCGCTACTGAAAAAGGCGCCCCAAACCGCCACCCTGATCCTCACGGACCAGTCCGGCCCCGGCGCAGAAGAAGTGACCAAAGAGGTCCCGGTCGAGGAAATCAAAGTTGGAGACCGGTTGTTGGTTCGCCCGGGCGCCCTCGTGCCGGTCGATGCGGTGTTGCTCTCTGAGCGTGGCGTATTCGACGAGTCGTCACTAACCGGTGAAAGCCTGCCAGTCGATCGCGCTTCAGGTGAACGAGTAGCCAGCGGCGCAATAAATGGCGCGAACGCCGTTTCGATGCGAGCCAAGGCCGAAGCCGCCGACAGCGAGTATCAACAGATCGTCCGACTAGTCGAGCAGGCCGCCAGCAGCAAGGCGAAGGTCGTTCGCCTCGCCGACCGATACGCGGTTCCCTTTACCGCGCTCTCGCTGTTCATCGCCGGCGTCGCCTGGGCAGTTAGTGGCGATGCGGTGCGGTTCGCCGAAGTGCTGGTGGTGGCCACCCCGTGCCCACTGCTCATTGCCGCTCCCGTGGCGTTCCTCGGCGGAATGAGCCGAGCAGCCAAATTCGGCCTAATCGTCAAGGGTGGTGGAACCCTCGAGCAACTCTCCCGAACTCGCTCGGCGGCGTTCGACAAGACCGGCACGATCACTAGTGGGCGACCAAAACTCGAAAGAATCGTGCCGAGCGAAGGCTTCACCGAGAACCGGCTACTTCAGCTGGCGGCCTCAGCCGAGATCTACTCCTCCCACGTGCTCGCTCACTCGGTGATCGCCACCGCCAAAGACCTGAAATGCGGACTGCTCGAAGCAAGCCAGGCGCGCGAAGTCGCGACTGATGGGGTGGAAGCGAAATTCGACGTCGATTCACCAACGGGTGAAGTGACGGTGCGGGTCGGTAAGCCATCTTGGCTAACGAAGTTCGCGCCCGACCTTGAGCGCGCAGAACTAAACCCCGGGGAACTGTCGATCTATGTCGCCGTTGATGATCGGTTCGCCGGCGCGATCGTGATGCGCGACCAGGTGCGGGCCGAGGCAGATCAAGCGTTGAGCGAACTGCGTGAACTGGGCATCGACCGAATGCTGATGGTCACCGGTGATGTTGCGGCCACCGCCGAACCGATCGCGGCGAAACTAGGAATCTGCGAAGTTCACGCCGAGTGCCGGCCAAGTGAGAAAGTCCAAATCGTCAGCCAAGTGCAGCCAAGGCCGCTGATCATGGTCGGCGACGGACTAAACGACGCCCCCGTGCTGGCGGCCGCCGACATCGGGTTTGCGATGGGCGCCAGAGGCGCGACGGCGGCCAGCGAGTCGGCCGATATCGTCAACCGCTTCGACAGCTTGTTGGGATTGCCGCGAGCAGTCCGAATTGGCAAGGACACCGTGCGAATCGCGCTACAGAGTATTTGGTTGGGCATCATCATCAGTGTCGCCTTGATGCTCGTGGCCGCCTTTGGTTACTTGCCAGCACTGGTGGGTGCCTGGTTGCAAGAACTCGTCGATTTGGTCGCGATTCTTGGTGCACTTCGCGCTATCGGACCCCGGTCCGAGCGCAAGATGCAAGCGACGAAAACGAAGACCTCAAATCTGGCAGGAGAAAAATCATGACTACCGACATCGTTTCCGGTCAGCACCCTGACGAACCGCACGCCAAAGACACCGGCCAGAAACTGAACTGGCTGCGTGCCGGGGTATTAGGCGCCAACGACGGCATTGTTTCTACTGCCGGTGTCGTTATCGGTGTGGCCGCCGCGACCCCAAACAACGTGGCCGCCATCGCAACTGCCGGTGTGGCCGCCTTGGTGGCCGGAGCGTTCTCGATGGCCGGTGGCGAGTACGTCTCGGTGAGCACTCAGCGTGACACCGAAAAGGCGTTGATTGAGAAAGAAAAACAAGAACTTGCCGAGATGCCGGAGGCGGAACTCGCCGAGTTGGCCGACCTCTACCGTCAGCGCGGACTATCTGTTGACCTAGCCCAACAGGTTGCGGTGGAGTTGACGGCACATGACGCGCTGGCCGCCCACGCGGAAGTAGAACTCGGGATCGACCCGCAAAACTTCACTAACCCTTGGGTTGCTGCCGGATCTTCGTTTGTTTCTTTTGCGCTCGGCGCGGCCATACCGCTGTTGATCATCTTGTTCCCGGTAGGCGAAAACCGGGTCTGGATTACCGCCCTCGCGGTCCTGTTCGGTTTGCTGCTGACCGGTTGGATAAGTGCCGCTCTTGGTGGCGCCCCCCGCGGCCGCGCGATCTGGCGAAACATCATGATGGGTTCGGCAACCATGGTCGCCACCTATGTCATCGGCCTCATTTTCGGGGTCGCAGTCGGCTGATCGAAGCCAACGAAATTCAGCTAGCTGCGGGGGTCTGACTGGCGATGATTGCACTGCGCTCGGACTCGGTCAGCCCGCCCCAGACTCCGTAAGGTTCGTGGACAGTCAGGGCGTGCTCGCGGCAGCGGGCGAGCACTGGGCAACTCGCACAGATCTGCTTTGCCGCGTCTTCGCGTCGTTGACGCCGCCGGCCTCGCTCGGCTTCGGGTGAGAAGAAGACTGCCGAGTCCTCACCCATGCAGGCGCCTTCCCATTGCCACTCGTAGGACTCGATGATCGGCGCTGGTAGTCGCTTGATGTTGACCATGTTCCTGTGCCCCTAAGTCTGGTTTTACCCGGTTTGACGGCTGGCTTCAGTTGCGTGTTTTCGACCGTACTCGCCAACTTATTCAAAGTGCAAGACCCTTGAATAAGTTTAGAATTTGGTGATGGACCGGCGCTGGACCGTGGGCACGCTTTCACAGCTGCTGCAGATCGCCGGACCGACGTTGCGCACTTGGGAACGGCGCTACGGAATCGGGCCGACTCATCGAACGCCTGGCGGGCACCGGCGCTACACGATTATCGACGCCGATCGAGTCGCCACCATGTCTTCATTTATCGCCGAAGGGATGGCGCCGCGAGACGCCGCCGAACTCGTGAAGAAGATGTCACCGGCAGAGCTTGCGGCCGCAGTTGCGGCCGGCGAGGACGGCCGCACCGACCTGCTGCGCGAGCACCAGATCGCCGAATTCGTTTCGGCCGCGGCCGCTCGGAACCCAAAGCAGATCGCCGCGATCACCGAATCGACAATTGGTCGCAACGGCATCGCCGAGGCGTGGGACCAAGTAATCGCGGTCGCATTGACCGAGATCCGTGCAGGCACCGCGACCGGCGCGATGGCTACGGCCACCGAAGAATTGGTGCGAACGCGGGTGGAGAACGTCATCCGCGCGCTCGGCCCGTTCGCCACTACTGCGACCGCACCAAAAGTGGTGGTTGCGGCCCTGAGCGACCCAATCCAAAGCCTGCCGATCGCCGTTACGGCAGCCGTGTTGGCGCAGGCGGGCTGCGAAGTTACCGATTTGGGTGGGCGAGTTGATAGTGCCGCGGTGGCCGCTTTCGTCGACCAGGCCAAGCCCGAAGCAGTGATCTTGTGTTCGTGGCGGCCCGCTAAACCAACCGAGCCGAGGTCGATACTTAGTTCGTTCAAATCTGACGTTGTGTTGGTCGGTTCGGCTTGGCCAGAATCAGCGAATCCAGTTCGGTCAATGATCGGATTGGCCCGGCAGGTGCTTGACCAAAACCCTGACGAACTACCCTAGAAGTTATGGCCGAAAAGCATGTTGAAGTCGAAATTGATGGACCGATCGCCCACGTTTGGTTGAACCGTCCCGAGAAGCTGAACGGGATCACTTTCGACCTGCTTGACGGGTTGATCGACGCGGCCGCGCAGATCGAAGCCAACCCGAACGTGCGGGTGGTTCTGCTTGAGGGCCGCGGCGACTCGTTCTGCGCCGGTTTGGACTTCGCTGCCGTCATGACCGACAAAAAGCGCGTTATGCGCTACTTCCTGCCGAACATTTTCAAAGGAACCAACCGCTTCCAGAGTCCGCTATGGGCTTGGCAAGAACTTTCGGTGCCGGTTATCGCGATCACCCGCGGTCACGTTTTCGGCGGCGGCATCCAGTTGGCCCTGGCGGCGGACTTCCGGTTCACCACGCCCGATTGCCAGTGGTCGGTTCTCGAAGCCAAATGGGGTCTCGTACCCGACATGAGCGGCACGGTTCCGCTGGCTGAACTAGTTGGCGCCGACCTGGCCAAGCGTCTAGTAATGACTGGCGAGGTGTTCTCGGGCGAGCAGGCCGTTAGTTATGGCATTGCCTCTGGTGTTGCCGATGATCCGACGAAACCGGCGATGGAACTAGTCGACCAACTCTTGGCTCGCTCACCCGACTCGGTGGCGGCCTCAAAGCGGTTGATCAACAAGACCCGTCGCGGTTCGGTGCGTCAAGCGTTCCGGCTCGAACGACGCCTTCAGCAGAAGATGTTCAAGTCCCCGAACACGGCGATCGCTCGCAAAGCGGGCATGTCCAAGACCGAGGCAGAGTTCGGTCCGCGGACATTCGGCCGCTGACCGTTTTTCGGTTCGCGGCGCTGATTGTTAGGGTTGCCCGGTGAGTGACGAGAAGCCGAGCAAGAAGGTTGCCGACCAGTACGACCGTGGTTACGACTACACGACCTACTGGAACAACCGCGATTACGAGAACGGTGCGGAGCGAGTGGCGATCCGCCGTCTGCTCAAAGGCCGCCGGTTCGCGAAGGCCGCCGACGTCGGTGGTGGCTTCGGTCGCTTGGCGATTTTGCTTCGCGAATACGCCGACCAGGTCACCTTGGCTGAGCCGAGCCAAACGCAACTTGATGCGGCCGAAAAGTTCCTAGCCGGAACCGACGTCATCAAGGCTCGCCAGCAGGCCGATGCGCTGCAGTTCGCCGATGGCGAGTTGGACCTGATCACGATGGTGCGAGTCATGCACCACATTCCCGAGCCGACCAAGGAGTTCGCCGAGATCGCTCGCGTTCTTCGCCCCGGCGGCACGGCAATTATCGAAGTGGCGAACTACGGCCACTACAAGAACCGCCGAGCCTTCAAGAAGGCAGGCCGCGAGCTGCCGGCCGAACCAGTCAGCATTCGCACTGTTGCCGCCGATGAGCCCGACGCGATCGCGTTCGTGAACCACAACATCGACACGGTTGTCGCCCAGTTGGCCGATGCGGGTCTGGTGTTGCAGGGCAAACTTTCGGTCTCGAACCTGCGCAGTCAGAAACTGAAGAAGATCCTGCCGACGTCGTTGATGGTCGCGGTCGAGAAGGTGCTGCAAAAGCCGCTCGCCAAGAGCGACTTCGGCCCGTCGATCTTCCTCGAACTACGAAAGTCCTGACCGACCTCAAGCGGCGGTTAGTCGGTTGGTGCGGTTAGCCGGGCCAGCACTTCACGCACGTGGGTTAGTGCCGTCGGATTGCTGATCCCGCAAAAGTCGTTGTAGTAGAGACCGTCGCCGATCAGTTGGATTGTGCGGGCGAGTGCTTCGTCGTCTAGGTCCTCTTTTAGAACCGTGAACCAAGAGTCGCGGATTTCGGCGAGCACGTCGGCTGCTTGGTGGGTGTTTTCTTGAGCTATCCGCGAGGCGGCGATCAGCGCCCGATCAAAGTCGCTGCCCGAGGCGACCGAGGTTTGTAGGTAGTACTCCACCGGACCCACGTCGGCCGTTCGCATTAGTTCGACGTCAGTTTCGCCCTGTTCGCGCAGTCGCTCGACCATTCCGTCGACGAGCGTCTCTTTGCTGCCGAAGTGGTAGAGCAGGCCCCCCTTGGACACGCCGGCGGCCGCTGCCACCGCATCCAGGGTTGCCGCGCGACTGCCCTCGTCGACCAGCAACTGCTCGAAGGCGTCGAGGAGGCGGTCGCGGGTGCTTCGCTGCTGCGGCATGCAGACAGCCTAGTGAACTGGCCAACAGGCAGCCCAACTGATTTGAAACTGTACCGTCTGGACGGTACAGTGGCCGGGTGTCCGTAATTAGCCCAACCCGAGCAGGCCAGCGCGAATGGATCGCGCTGGGCGTGCTCATGCTGCCGGTTCTCTTGGTCTCGGTGGATAACACCGTGCTGGCCTTCGCGCTACCCGAAATCAGTCAGGTATTGCGCCCCACCGGCAATCAGCTGATGTGGATCGTTGACCTTTACGCGCTCATGCTGGCCGGCCTGTTGATCGCCATGGGCAGCCTCGGTGACCGGATCGGTCGACGTCGCTTGCTCCTCATTGGCTCGGTAGGTTTCGGGCTGGCCTCGGCGCTCGCAGCGTTTAGCGCCTCGGCCGAAATGTTGATCTTCTCGCGGGCACTGCTGGGGTTCTTCGGCGCGACGCTAATGCCGTCGACGCTGTCGCTGATTCGCAACATCTTCATCAACGATCGAGACCGTCGTCTCGCGATTGCGACTTGGGCGGCAATGTTCTCCGGCGGTGCCGTCCTCGGCCCAGTTGTCGGCGGCTACCTGCTCGAACACTTCTGGTGGGGTTCGGTCTTTTTGATCAACGTCCCGCTGATCCTCGTCTTCATTCCGGCAGCACTTTGGGTCATCCCCGAGTCGAGTGACCCGAACCCGGGCCGATTCGACCCGATCTCAATCGTTCTATCGCTGACCGCAATGGTGCCGTTGGTATTTGCTATCAAGCACGGTGCGAGCCATGGACTCGACGACACCGTTCTGGCCGCCCTTGCCCTCGGCGTCGGTTCAGGCTGGGCCTTTGTCCGCCGCCAACGCACCAGCACCTCGCCGCTGCTTGACCTGTCGCTGTTCAAGAATCCCGTGTTCAGTGGCGCACTGGTCGCAAATGCGTTGAGCTTGATGGGACTTGCCGGGTTCCTCTACTTTGGCGCCCAGCTCCTGCAGTTGGTGCTGGGACTGTCGCCGCTTGAGTCCGCACTCGTGTTGGTGCCGGGCCTGTTCGCGACCATGATCGCCGGTTTCGCCGCTGTTCGACTGGTCGAGAAAGTTCCAGTTCGCGTCCTGGTGCCGATGAGTTTCCTGCTCTCCTCGGTCGGCTATGCGATGGCCGCGTTCACCGGACACCCGACGGTGGTGTCAGTGGCAGTGGCCTTCACCGTCTTAGGCATCGGTATTGGCTTGGCCGAAACGATCACCAACGATCTGATTTTGTCGAGCGTTCCGCCGCAAAAGGCCGGCGCGGCCTCGGCGATTTCGGAGACCGCCTACGAGATCGGCGCGGTATTGGGTACGGCCGTGCTGGGCAGCGTGCTCACCGCCACCTTCCGCCAGAACCTGACGATTCCGGCCGTGGCGAAGTTTGGTGAGAACGAGAATGCCTTTGAAACCCTAGGCAGCACGATGGCTTTCGCCGACGACTTCACTGCACCAGTTCAAGGACTACTGCGTGATTCGGCGACCGCCGCGTTTGACCTTGGCGTTCAATACACCGCCGGCGCGGCGATCGTCGTCGCCGCGACCGCGGCGTTCGTTTCTTGGCGGACGCTGCGGCACGCCCACGCTGACCTGTCACAGTAGGCATATGACTACCGAGCCTGTTCGCTACCGCGAGGACGATCACGAGCAGGAACGCACCCTCTTGGTTGCCGCCGTCTACGTGCTCTTGCGCCGAGAAGGCCAGATCCTGCTGCACTTGCGCGCTGGCACCGGCTATCGCGACGGACACTGGGCACTGATCGCCGGCCACGTCGATGCCGGTGAGTCCGTCCACGAGGCCGCGGTTCGTGAGTCTTTCGAGGAAGCCGGAGTAACGATCGATCCAGTCGACCTCGTGCCGGTGACCGCTTTGCATCGATTTGAACGGGGCGGCGCGCCAGTTGAGCAGCGACTCGATGTGTTCTTTGAGGCCACTCGCTGGTCGGGCGACCCGAAGTTGCAAGAACCCGATCGAGCCGCCGACATGGGCTGGTTTGACCTAGCGGACCTTCCCGATCCGGTGGTGCCACACGAACGAATGGTGCTTGACCTGTTGGCGCTGGATGAACCCGTGCCTGCAGTGATGTCGCTGCCGATGGCGCCGCAGTGACCCGACGCGACAGTCTGCTCGCGATCTTGGTCGCGGTGATTTGGGGCTGCAACTTCGTTGCGATTCGGATCGGTCTTGACGACGTGCCGCCGTTTCTGTTTTTGGCACTGCGGTTCTTTTTCGTGGCGTTCCCGCTGGTGTTTCTTGTTGCGCGACCAAAAGTCTCACCCTGGATCGTGGTCGGGGTTGGCTTCTTCATGAGTTTCGGCCAGTTCGGTCTGCTCTATCTAGCGATGGCGATCGGCATGCCTGCCGGGTTGGCCGCGCTAGTCCTGCAGGCGCAAGTGATCTTCACGATCTTGATCGCCTGGGCCGTGCTGAGGGAACGGGCCAGCGGCCAACAACTAATCGGAGCGGCAATTGGCACCGCCGGCTTGGTGATCGTCGGCTGGGGTTTCGGCGTCAATGCGCCGCTCGTGCCCCTGCTGGTGACGATCGCCGCCGCGCTTTCGTGGGCAATCGGAAACGTGATCGCCCGGGCCGCGCGGGTGCAGTCCGGGCTTTCGTTGGTGGTCTGGTCGGCGCTCGTGGTTCCCGTGCCGTGTCTAGCAGTGTCGCTGGTTGTTGACGGCCCTACCGAGATCGCCGAAGCGGTCGGGCGATTCGGCCCAGGCGTCTGGCTGAGCACGGCATACACCGTCGTGCTTTCCTCGCTCGTTGGCTACACGATCTTCAATTCACTGGTCGCAAAGTATCCTGCCGCAAAAGTTGTGCCCTACATTTTGCTAGTTCCGCCGGTAGGTCTTGCGTCCGCTTGGCTCGCCTTCGGCGAACTGCCCACGGCTATTGAAGCGATCGGCGCGGTCGTGATGATGGTCGGCGTCGCCGTGGCGACGGTCAGTTTTCGCCGGCCAACAAGGCAGCGCGAGCCATCGACGCCAGCAGCCGAGACATTCGGGTCGAACTGATCCTCGCCGAGTGGGGAGTCGAGTTGATCAGGCCGAACACGGCCTGAGTGGTGGCGCGTGCAGTCATCGGGTCGAGGTCTGGGCGCAGCTGGCGCAGCGTCTCGACCCATTGGTCCACGTAGGCCAACTGCAGTTGGCGCACCTTGGCTTGTGCCGCCGGCGTCAGGTTCGCCCACTCGCGATCTTGGATCACGATCAGTGCCCGATGGTTGAGCGCGAACTCCACATGCCAAGCGACCAGGGCATCGAGTGCGGACGTCGCATCGGGCGCAGCCAAAACCCGCGACTGTCCTTCGGCCAGCAGGCGCTCACTAATTGACGTCAGCGACTGAGCCAGCAGGTCGTCCTTGCTGTTGAAATGCTTATAGAGGGCGGGGCCTGAAATGCCGCAAGCCTCACCGATGTCATTTACCGAGACCCCGTGGAAGCCGCGCTCGGCGAACAACTCGGCTGCGGTCTCGAGTAACTGCTCGCGCCTAGTGGTCACAGCCTTACTTTAACGCCAATAGGTTAGTGAGTGTTAACCTAGGTGTTGTGGATCCGCAAGAAGTTGTGAGCATGAAATCCCTCGTCGCCCAGTTGCGCGACCGAACCGCCAGCGCACACCTTGGTGGTTCAGCAAGCGCACGCCAACGTCATCTCGATCGCGGCAAACTGCTGCCTCGCGACCGCGTCGATCGGCTACTCGACCCGGGCTCGCCCTTCCTCGAGATCGGCGCCCTCGCGGCCTATGGCCTGTACGGCGATGACCCCTTCGCGGTACCGAGCGCCGGCATCATCACCGGTATCGGACAGGTAGCGGGCCGCGACTGCATGATCATCGCGAACGACGCGACCGTCAAGGGCGGCACCTACTACCCACTGACAGTCAAAAAGCATCTGCGAGCCCAAACGATCGCCGCCGAAAACCGCCTGCCCTGCCTGTATCTAGTGGACTCGGGTGGCGCCTTCTTACCCAAGCAGGACGAGGTATTTCCAGACCGCGAACACTTTGGTCGGATCTTCTTCAACCAAGCGAACATGTCTGCCCAGCAGATCCCACAGGTGGCCGCGGTGATGGGTTCATGTACCGCCGGTGGCGCCTACGTCCCGGCGATGAGCGACGAGTCGATCATCGTGCGCGACCAAGGCACGATCTTCCTGGGCGGGCCGCCACTGGTCCAGGCCGCGACCGGCGAGATCGTCACCGCCGAAGAGTTGGGCGGCGGCGAAGTCCACGCCAAGACTTCGGGCGTAGTGGACCACTTGGCCGAAGACGACGATCACGCCCTGTTGCTGGTTCGCTCGGCCGTTGGCACTTTTGCTCGGCCCGAGGCGGTCACCATCACTCGCCAGGAGCCAATGCCGCCGCGGGAAAATCCCGACGAACTCTACGACGTGGTGCCGGTGGATTCGCGCACTCCATACGACGTGCGCGAGGTCATCAGCCGGATCGTCGACGACTCGAGGCTGCACGAGTTCAAACCGCTCTACGCCGACACGCTGGTTTGCGGCTTCGCGCACATCGACGGCTGGCCGGTTGCCATCGTGGCCAACAACGGCATCCTGTTCAGCGAGTCGGCACTCAAGGGCGCGCACTTCATCGAACTGGCGAACCAGCGCGGCATCCCGCTGGTGTTCTTGCAGAACATCACCGGCTTCATGGTCGGCAAGGAGTACGAGAACCGCGGCATCGCCAAAGACGGCGCAAAACTAGTCACCGCAGTCGCCTCGAGCGTTGTGCCGAAGTTCACCGTCGTCATCGGTGGCTCATTCGGTGCCGGAAACTACGGCATGTGCGGCCGGGCCTTCGACCCGCGATTCCTGTGGATGTGGCCCAACGCGCGCATCTCGGTGATGGGTGGCGAACAGGCCGCCTCGGTTCTGGCGACGGTGCGCACCGACCTGAACACCGACGAAGAGGTGGAGGCGTTCAAGGCGCCCATCCGGGACCAATACGAAGTTCAGGGTTCGCCCTATTACTCCACCGCCAGGCTGTGGGACGACGGCATCATCGACCCGATCGATACCCGCAGGGTGTTGTCGCTCGGCCTGCAAGCCGCATCCCACGCCCCAATCCCTGAGCCGAACTTCGGCCTGTTCCGGATGTGATCTGATGACTTTTCAAACCGTCCTAGTAGCGAACCGCGGCGAAATCGCCGACCGGGTATTTCGCACGTGTGTAGAACTTGGAATCGCAACCGTTGGCATCTACGTGGCTGGCGATACCGCCCATCTCGACCTCGCCGATCAGGTGCGCGAAGTGCCGACCTACCTCGATTCAGCCGCCATCGTGACCGCAGCACTGGAAACGGGTGCCGAGGCAATCCACCCCGGTTACGGCTTCCTGTCTGAGAACGCACAGTTCGCCAAGGCCGTCACCGATGCGGGCCTAGTTTTCGTCGGGCCGACTGCCGAGGTGATCGAACTGATGGGCCGAAAGGACCGGGCCCGCGAGGTCGCCGAACGCGCGGGCGTGCCGGTGACGCCTCGGTTCGAGCCGGACGCCGTTCCGGCGGACGCCTACCCGGTTTTGGTGAAGGCCGCGGCCGGCGGAGGTGGCAAGGGCATGCACATCGTTACCGAGTCGGCCGGACTCGCATCCGCGTTGGCCACTGCGGCCCGCGAGGCAAAAAGCGCGTTCGGCGACGACACGCTGCTGATCGAAAAGTATGTCGAAGGCGGCCGTCACGTTGAAGTCCAAGTCTTCGGCGATCACCATTCGAACGTTGTGCACCTGCTGGATCGAGACTGCTCGGTTCAGCGCCGACACCAAAAGGTCGTCGAGGAAGCCCCCGCACCAAACCTGTCGGCGTCAGTTCGTGACCGGATAAGAACCGCCGCGGTCGACTTGTGTCGCGAAGTCGGGTATCAAAACGCCGGCACGGTCGAGTACTTGGTCCGTGGCGACGAGGCGTACTTCCTCGAAATGAACACCCGACTGCAAGTCGAACATCCGGTGACCGAAGAAGTCACCGGCACTGATCTGGTCGCTTGGCAGTTGGCGGTCGCTGCCGGCGATCCGCTGCCGCTTACCCAAGAGCAGATCCCGGCTGACGGCCACGCGATCGAAGTTCGGGTTTATGCCGAGGACCCCTACAGCGGGTTCCTGCCCCAAACCGGCCAAGTCGTCGACCTATGGTGGCCAGCCGAGGCCCGGATCGAGTCGGTACTTGCTAGCGGTGCCGAGGTGTCGGCCGCCTTCGACCCGATGCTTGCCAAGATCATCACCGCGGCCGACGATCGCGCCGAAGCGATTGCCGCGATGTTGACGGCGCTAGATTCGGCGGCGATCTTCGGCCCGAAAACCAACCTCGGTTTTCTGCGCCGCGTAGTGGGCTCAGCAACTTTCGGCGAGGCGCGGATGGACACCGGTTGGCTCGATTCGTCGCCGACTGAAGTTCTAAGCGAACCAACTGTCCCGCCGGTGGCGATCGCTGCCGCTGCGGCGGTGCTTTGGCCAATCGCGGACGACGCCTGGCGCTCGGCTGGCCCGGCAGCGCCAATCGTTCGGCCCGTGGTCGACGAACAGGGCGAACGCTACGACGTCACCGAGCCGAGCTGGGACTATGCCCCGATATTCGCCGGCGGCCCGCGAGTTTGGGTTGGCGCCGAAGGTCAGTCGTGGTTGTTTGAACGTCCCGACGGCACCCGGCGGCCGCGCGTGATCCACCTCGGTGACGCCGAAGTTGTTTCGCCAATGCCCGGCACGGTTATTGCCGTCGACGTCGCGGTCGGTGACCTGGTTGAGGCCGGCGCTCGACTGGGTGCGGTCGAAGCGATGAAAATGGAATTGGCTTTGACCGCCCCACACTGCGGCCTAGTCACCCAGGTCGAGGCTCAGGTAGGCAGCCAAGTGAAGTTGGGCGACCTGCTGTTCCATGTCGAAGCGCAGGAGGCGTGATGGCTGCTCTGCCGATGGTCGAACCGGACCTTGCTCTCGAAAAGCAGGTGACGATCTACGAAGTCGGCGCCCGCGACGGCCTCCAGAACGAGTCGAAGATCGTTCCAGTCGACGCGAAGGTCGAGTTCATCAAACTGCTAATCGCGGCCGGCCTCCCGATCGTCGAAGCGACAAGTTTCGTCCACCCAAAATGGGTCCCGCAGTTGGCCGACGCCGCTGAAGTGATCGATCAACTTCCGGTCGGCGGCGAGATTGCGTTGCCGGTCCTAGTGCCGAACGAGCGCGGCCTTGATCGCGCCCTTGAAGCCGGCGTGCGCCATATCGCCATCTTCGCCAGCGCGACCGAAACCTTCGCCGAGAAGAACCTGAACACCACCGTTGCCGGCCAGTTTGAAATGTTCGAGCCGGTCTTCACCCGAGCACTCGAAGCCGGTGTGGACGTGCGGGCCTACGTCTCGATGTGCTTTGGCGACCCGTGGGAGGGCCGGGTCGAAACGACTCAGGTAGTAGAGGTCGGCAAAAGGCTGCTCGATCTTGGCGCCAGCGAACTCTCGCTGGGCGACACGATTGGTGTTGGCACGGCCGGGCACGTTGCCAGCCTCGTCAATGAGTTCACCGCTGCAGGCGTTTCGGTCGACAGACTCGCGATGCATTTTCATGACACCTACGGCCAGGCGCTCGCGAACGTTTACGCCGCGCTCAAGGTCGGCATCACTACGTTCGACTCTTCGGCCGGCGGTTTGGGCGGGTGCCCCTACGCCAAGAGCGCTACCGGGAATCTCGCGACCGAAGACTTGGTTTGGATGTTGACCGGGCTGGGTATCGATCACGGGGTCAACTTGGCGGCACTTGTCGAAACGAGTCAGTGGATGGCCGAGATCCTTGGCCGGCCGAGTCCGTCGGCAGTAGTTAGGGCTTTAGCGACGAACTGAATCATTCACGCGACGCCGGTCCTTCAATTCGCTTTGGGCGTACCGGCCAACCTGCCAAGTGCCGAACCCGTCGGCGCTGGCGCCGACTACGCCGCCAAGCAGAGGGATCTTCTTGCCCGCAAGCATCAATGCGCGGCGGCCAATGGTGCGACCAACGAGCTCACTGGTTACTTCCTTGGCGATCCGTTCATCTAGGACCGGATCGTGCACCGGCGAGGTAGCAAGCGCCATCGGCGAAGAAGGCAGCCGTTTGCCTTTGATCATGTCCTTGACCGTGTCTTCGCCGAGCATTACCGCCAACGTGGCGTTTCGAACGCGCGGATCCTCAATGTCGTAGCCGCGAAGATGTGCGATCCCTGCCACTAGATGGCACTGGACGAGAGTCACCCCGACCACGTTGGCCGGCACCGTCGCCGGCGCCAGTGCAATCCCGCCGAGGTTCGTCACGAAGCCTTGCAGGCCCGCCAGACTGGTGTGGCTGCGCACCAGCGCCGTAATCGCCCTTTCCACATCGCCGCCGTTGGCGGCCAGCTTGGCGCCGGCAGTCTCAACAACCGGTTTGAGCGGGCCGATGCCGTCGATTGCCATGTCGAGCACACTGCGCACATAGTTGGCCGCAAGATTCGGCACCACGTGCTTCCCAGTTGCTTTGGCAACCTGATCCTTCATCAAACCCATGAGGGAATCATAGAGTTGCCCACCTGACTGCGTGTTGGGTTCCTCTCTAGGCTTACTCCATGGCGCCGGTCCCACTTCCGCAATCGCGGTGGCATTTCGACCCGGGCGAGTGGCCGGTCGACGACTGCATCGCTGGTGGAGCAGATCTTGAACCCGAAACGATTGTTGACGCCTACCGGGTTGGCGCCTTTCCGATGCCGCATCGACGTCAGTTGATGTGGTGGTCGCCGCTTGAACGCGGAGTGCTCGGTCCCGGCGACGTTCATGTTTCGCGGTCCCTGCGGCGGTCGATGCGAGCGTTCCGCTTCACCTTTGATCAGAGTTTTGAGGAGGTGATGGACGCGTGCGCCAATCCCGAACGTCCCGGCGGCTGGATAACTCGCTCGATCAAGGCCGCATATTTGCGTCTGCACAACCTCGGCTACGCCCACAGCGTGGAGACGCGCGACCGCGACGGAAACCTGGTCGGGGGCTTGTACGGCCTTTCTGTCGGCTCGCTCTTTGCCGGTGAATCGATGTTTCACCACCAAACTGATGCGTCAAAAGCGGCGTTAGTCGCCCTCGTGGAGAAGATTTCGACGTTGCCCGACTGGCTGATTGACACCCAATGGAGCACGCCGCACTTGGCTTCGCTGGGGGTCCGGACCCTAGACCGAGCGTCTTACTTGGACCAAATAAGCGACCTTGTCGATGGGCCAACGCCAAAATGGCCCTGAAAATCCGCGACACGCGGAGTACCCCGAGTAACTAGCGGGTGTCACGATCTCTAGACTGGCGAAGTAATAATCATCTTCGATCAGGAGCAGAATCGTGGCACTTTCCCGCAACGATCTCGTGGCCGCATTGGCCGACAAGACCGGCAGCACCAAGAAGGACGTTGACGAGTTCGTGACGGCCTTCGCCGATTTGGTGATCGACTCGATCGCCAAGGGCGAGAAGGTTTCGATCCCGGGCGTTCTTTCCGTCGAGCGCGTTGCTCGCGCGGCCCGTACCGGCCGCAACCCCGCCACCGGCGAGACCATCAACATCCCCGCCGGTTTCGGCGTTAAGGTCAGCGCTGGCTCGCGCCTGAAGGCTGCAGCGAAGTAATTTCGCGCATCTGCGCCCCCGCCGCCTGTGAATACAGGCGACGGGGGCGTTTTGCGTGTGTCACGATTCCTCGGTGACCAAATACAACCGACTTGCCCGCGAAACCCCCGGCTTCGAACACTGGCGACTTCCAGTTGCGGCAGTGATCGCCGCGGGCGCTTTTGGGGTCTTCAACATTTTGTTGGCGGTTGTCTTGATCGCGCTTTCGGCGGACGCGGCCGAATCGATGACTGAGATTTCCTTGGAGGACCCAGGGATTCTGTTCGTGCAGTTGGGATCAATTGCGGTCCTGCTGCCGTGTGTGCTGATTGCGATCTGGGCCATCTGGCCTAAGCATCTGGGCTACTTGCACTCGGTCGAGGGGCGCTTTCGATGGCGTTGGTTCGCCTCCTGTTTTGCCCTGGCGCTGCTGATTGTGGGAGCTTTCCTGGGGTTTTCGATTCTGCTGGCCGCCGTTACCGGCGAACCGGTTGAGTTCTCGTTCCCGTCAGGGGCAAAGCGTTGGTCGCTGCTGGTGGTCATGTTGGTCGTTCCGTTCCAGGCCGCCGCCGAAGAATATGTCTTTCGCGGCGCCCTGATGCAGTTGATCAGTTCGTGGACTAAGCGAATTTGGGTGCCGGTTTTGGTCACCACCGCGCTGTTTGCCGCCGGGCACCTCTACAACTTCTGGGGCCTATTGTCGGTGGCGATCTTTGGTCTGGTTGCGGCCCTAGTGACGATCCGCACCGGTGGGCTGGAGGCAGCAGTCGCACTGCACATCGTCAACAATCTGCTGCTGATGGGCCTTGACTTGTTCGGCCTAGTTGACTCCAGCGGTGAAGGCGCCGGCTTCTTCAACGAAGTGCTGCCAACCGTGTTTATGGGTCTTGTTTTCTGGGCGGCGGTGGAATGGTGGGCGCGGCGCCGTGGATTGCAGACCACCAGAGAACGCCTAGAACCCGTCGAATATGTGGTGGTCCCGCCACCGCCGTACGTGCCGGCTGAGCCTACTTTGGCCGGCACTTCTTCAGGGCAGGTCAACCCTGAAGACCCGAAACTCGAGTGAGTCTAAAAGAAAAATCTTGATTCTGACCCGATGACTAGTTACTTTTTACTAGTTGTGAATTCGGGGTCAGAACAAGAGGAGGATCCATGGTGGACAGCCATGACGTCGTTCGCCTCCCTTTTGAGTCTTCGACACCGAGCATCGCACGAACCAAACTGGCTGCTTTTTTGACGGTAAATCGTGCTGAACCGCGGCTAATCGACAATGCACTGATCGTCCTGAGCGAAATGATCGCCAACGCGGTTGCCCATGGCACGCCAGACGTTGACGGCACGATGGAAATCGGCTGGAACCTCGACTCGCGGCGACTCGAACTGAGTGTTCGTGATGCTGGCCGCGACACCAATCTGACGCCCCGACCGTTCGATGAGGATTCGCTCGGCGGCCGCGGACTGTCGATTATTAGTCGGGTAGCCGATACCTGGTCGGTCGACTCCTCGTACGGCACTAAGGTTCGTGCCGAACTCATGCTGGCCTAAACCTAAACCGGTACAGTCTCGTTCGCCGAGGCCCACTAGCGTGGTGGTCATGGGTAAGAAGTCGAGACGAAATAAACCTTCCAAAGAGCGCATGCCGTTCGTAGCCCGCACTTTTGCCGGGCTGCCCAACGAGGCCGACTGGGTCGCCTTGCGTGAGTTTGTGCCCTCGGCAACCGCAGTCGTTCAGTTGACCGACGGAACCAAGGTGCGCATCTGCTCGCTGGTGCCCGGTGCAGGTGCCGGCTTGGTGCGGCCCGACGGTGAAATCTGGGTGGGGCTCCAGGTAATGCACAATCACGGCGACATCAGCCGCGATCTTGCCCACGTTGTCGAACTGGCAAAGCAGACGCCCGAAGGCACCCCAATCAAAATGACCGACCCGGGAGTCGGTCCGCGGCTGGATGAAATCGTTGATGCCGCAGGCGGGTTTGAGCTGGAACTGCACGACGACTTCAACTGGTGGCTGCAAGAGGCAGACCGGCAGAACTCAGCCGCGGTTGCCGCACTCGAAGAAGCGAATGCTTCGGTCGCGCCAACGACCAAACTCGGTTCAGTCCAGACTGCCTACCTAACCGATATGGGTGACCACACCTACCTTCGCTGGATCATGCCCCAAGACGAAGATTGCTTGCTCGACGCGCTCGCGCGTTTGCGGGCCGCCGGCGAAGACTCTCTGACCGACGGCACGGTGCTGATCGGGATATTCAGAGCCCATGGGCTGTTGGCGCCCGTCTGGGAAGTTGTAGACGTAGCTGCGGCCGACTTGGATAAGGCGACCGCCGACTTTGCCGGTCGACTTGAGCAGGCGCTGACGCTGACCGCCGAGCTGACCACGGCCGAGCGAACTTCGCGCCGCGAACTGAACAGCCGCCAAGTAACCATCCGTTGAGATGAATAGTTCATTGCAACGTCATCTGGGCGGCTTAGGCTGAATTCGTGGACTGGACCAAATTCAAGGCAGCCTTGTTCGACCTAGACGGAGTAATTACCGACACCGCCGAGGTCCACATGCGAGCGTGGGACCGGCTATTCAACGAATTCCTAACCGACCGAGGAAGTTCTTCGCCGTACACGGACGCGGACTACTTCAAGTTCGTCGACGGTCGTCCGCGCTATGAGGGCGTTAAGGCTTTTTTGGCTTCGCGTGGGATTGAAATTGAGTTTGGTGAGCCGACCGATGACCCAAGTGGTGAAACCGTTTGCGCCCTAGGGAACCGGAAGAACGGCTACTTCGCCGAGCAACTCGCGGCCGGGGTTCGCGTCTTTGACGGGTCAGTCGCGCTCATCGACGACTTGACCAAACTTGGCAAACACCTCGCTGTGGTTTCGAGTTCGCGAAACGCAAAGCAAGTGTTGGCCACCGTGGGTCTACTAGACCGATTCGAGTTGATCATCGACGGCGAGGTGGCTGCCGCTGATCAAATTGCTGGCAAACCCGCCCCTGACACCTATTTGGCCGCAGCTAGTCGACTCGGCGTCCCGGCGGCCGAATCAGTGGTGTTTGAAGATGCGGTGGCCGGTGTCCAAGCCGGGGCCGCCGGAAATTTCGGGCTCGTCGTTGGCGTCAACCGTGGGGTCGGAGCCGAGGTGCTGCGAGCGAACGGCGCCGACCTGGTGGTAGACGACCTAGCGGAGTTGCGATGAGTTCACACGAAGCTCCCAAGACTGAGGAATTTGTCGACCGGTCCCGCTGGCTCGTCGACGAATGGCGACTAGTCGAGGCCTACCCAGACTCAAACGATCTGGGCGTCACCGAAACGCTACTAACGGTCGCCAACGGCTATCTAGGGATGCGCGGCAACGTCCCAGAAGGCCGCGACTCGTACATGCACGGCACCTTCATCAACGGGTTCCACGAGACTTGGCCGATCCAGCACGCTGAGGAGGCTTACGGCTTTGCTCGGGTTGGTCAAACGATCGTCAACGTGCCCGACGCCAAGGTGATTCGGCTTTACGTCGAGGACGAACCGCTACTGATAAGTTTCGCCGATTTGGTCGAATACGAACGCACTCTAGATTTCAAGAACGGCGTATTGCGTCGCGAAATCTTGTGGCGCACTCCTTCGGGCAAGCGAGTGCGAGTGGTGACAAGTCGGTTGGTCTCGTTCGTCCAACGCCACCTTGCGGTGTTGCAGTTCGAAGTGACGTTGCTCGACGATCACGCCCCGATCGCGATCTCCTCGCAGATCCTGAACCGCCAAGACGGCGAGGACGAGTACCACGTCCGCGCCAAGGCGATGGGTGAAGGCCACGACCCACGCAAGTCCGAAACCATCGCGCGGCGAGTGCTTGAACCTCAGTACAGCTTCGGTGATGTCGACGCCGGTCGGGTCGAGTTGGGTTATCGCTGCGCTGAAAGCCAGATGACCTTGGCGGTTGCGGCAGACCACCTGCTCGAAACAGAATCGGCGTACACGAAGCGGATTCGAGTCGAGGACGACCTCGCCAAGATCACCTACCGAGTTGATGCCGAACAGGGCAAGCCGGTTCGGTTGACCAAACTGATTTCGTACCACACGTCGCGCGGCGTTCCAGTCAATGAATTGGTCGACCGCTGCCGCCGCACTCTCGACCGAGTTCACGAAGAGGGCATCGCAGTCCAATACGAAAACCAGCGCGCTTGGTTGGATGATTTCTGGGCGCGGTCGGACGTTCAAATCCACGGCCAGCCCGAATTGCAACAGGCCGTGCGGTGGAACCTGTTCCAGGTAGCCCAAGCCAGTGCGCGCGCTGAGGGTGTCGGGGTTGCGGCGAAGGGTCTGACCGGCTCGGGCTACAGCGGGCACTACTTCTGGGACACCGAAGTTTATGTCCTGCCGTTCCTGACGTACACGAGCCCCGAGATCGCCCGAAACGCCCTGCGCTTCCGGTACCGCCTGCTGGATTCGGCCCGCGAGCGCGCCGGCGAACTTTCCCAGGCCGGTGCACTGTTTCCGTGGCGGACGATCAACGGCGAAGAGGCCTCGGCCTACTACGCTGCTGGCACCGCGCAGTACCACATTGACGCCGACATTTCGTACGCGTTGACGCAGTACTTCCTCGCAACCGGAGACGAAGACTTCCTTGCCCGTGAAGGAATAGACATCCTAGTTGAGACCGCGCGGATGTGGGTTGACTTGGGCTTTTGGCGCGACGAGGCAGTCGGTACGTTTCACATCCACGGCGTGACTGGGCCGGACGAGTACACCACCGTGGTCAACGACAATCTGTTCACAAACGTGATGGCGCGGTTCAACCTGCGCGCGGCGGCCTACGGGGTGCGGCAGGTGCAAAAGCGTGACGGTTTGGTCTATGAGCAACTGCTCAAGCGGCTCAACTTGGATCCGACCGAGGTAGTGGACTGGGAGCGCGCCGCCAAAGACATGGCGATCCCGTTCGATGAACATCTCGGTGTTCATCCGCAGGATCAGCACTTCTTAGAGCGTGAGGTTTGGGACCTAGACAACACGCCGCTGGCGAAGCGACCGCTGCTGTTGAACTACCACCCGTTGGTGATCTACCGCTTCCAAGTGCTGAAGCAGGCCGACGTGGTGCTTGCCTTGTACCTGCAGGGAAACCACTTCACCGACGAACAGAAACAAGCCAACTTCGAGTATTACGACCCAATCACCACCGGGGACTCAACGCTCTCTGCTGTCGTTCAATCGATTATCGCCGCCGAAGTCGGCTACCAAGATCTGGCGCTGCGTTACTTCCACGGCGCCCTCTACGTGGACTTGGCTGACCGGCACAATAACGCCGCAGATGGTGTCCATGTGGCATCGGCCGGCGGCGTCTGGAGCATGTTGGCGTGTGGCTTCGGTGGCTTCCGCGATCACCAAGGCCAATTCACGATCGACCCGAGATTGCCGGCTGACTGGGAGGGGCTCAGTTACCGACTCACGTTGCATGGAACTCGCGTTTTGGTGACGGTCCTGCCAGATCAGGTCGAGTTGCGCGTTGAGG
>DAONBX010000023.1:17587-37877 GCA_035401705.1 Aeromicrobium sp. | reverse complement strand
CGCGCGGCCGGACCGCCGATGGAGCCGAGGTAGAAGCCGCCGAACTCGTCGCACGCCTCGGTGACCTGCTTGGAGCGGTTGCCCTTGGCCAACATCACCATCGAACCGCCGGCGGCCTGGAAACTCTTGACGTAGGAGTCCATTCGACCCGCGGTCGTCGGCCCGAAGGAACCCGACGCCATCCCGGCGGGAGTCTTGGCGGGGCCGGCGTAATAGACCGGGTGGTTCTTCAGGTAGTCGGGCATCGGTTCGCCGGCGTCGAGGCGTTCCTGGATTTTCGCGTGGGCGATGTCGCGAGCCACGACCAGCGGGCCGGTCAAACTCAGTCGGGTCTTCACCGGGTACTTGCTCAGTTCGGCGCGAATCTCGTCCATCGGCAGGTTCAAATCGATTTTGACGACCTCGCCACCGGAGATGTCCTCGGCGACGCCGGCCTCGGGCATGTAGTGCGCCGGGTCGGTTTCGAGTTGTTCCAAGAAGACGCCGTCGGGGGTGATTTTGGCGAGCGCTTGGCGGTCGGCCGAACAAGACACCGCGATCGCTACTGGGCAGCTGGCGCCGTGGCGCGGCAACCGGACGACTCGCACGTCGTGGCAGAAGTATTTGCCGCCGAACTGGGCGCCGATGCCGAACGACTGGGTGAGCTTGAAAACTTCTTCTTCGAGTTCGAGGTCGCGGAAGCCGTGTGCGCTCATCGACCCTTCGGTCGGCAGGTTGTCGAGGTAGTGCGCCGAGGCGTACTTTGCGGTCTTGAGCGCGAACTCGGCCGACGTGCCGCCGATGACTACCGCTAGGTGGTACGGCGGGCAGGCGGCGGTGCCGAGGCTGCGGATTTTTTCGTCGAGGTAGCTCAGCAGCCGCTTCGGGTTGAGGATCGCTTTGGTCTCTTGAAACAGGAACGACTTGTTCGCCGAACCGCCGCCCTTGGCCATGAACAAGAACTTGTATTCGGGCTTGTCGAGGCTGCCTGGCGTCGAATACAGCTCGATTTGTGCGGGCAGGTTCGTGCCGGTGTTCTTCTCCTCGAACATCGACAGCGGCGCCAACTGGCTGTAACGCAGGTTGAGTTTGGTGTAGGCGTCATACACGCCGCGGCTAATGAACTCGGCGTCGTCGGTGCCAGTGAGCACGCCCTCGGACTTCTTGCCCATCACGATCGCGGTGCCAGTGTCTTGGCACATTGGCAGCACGCCGCCGGCGGAAATGTTCACGTTTTTGAGTAGGTCCAACGCCACGAACCGGTCGTTGCCCGACGATTCGGGGTCGTCGATGATCTTGCGCAACTGGGCCAAGTGGGCCGGTCGCAGGTAGTGGCTGATGTCGTGCATCGCCTCGGCGGTCAGCAAGCGCAGCGCCTCGGGCTCGATGTTCAAGAAGGTGCGGTCGCCGACCTTGGTGGTTGACACGCCTTCGGTGGTGATGAGCCGGTACGGAGTGTCGTCCGCGCCAGTTGGGAGGAGGTCTGAGTACCGGAAATCTGCTTCAGTCACCCCACGAGATTACTAGCGCCTAGGGCCGAGCGGACCGCTGAGGACAGACTTACCGGTTAGCGGGGTGCCGAAGCGGTGGGCGGTCACGCTGATCGACTGTTCGCGCACGAACGGCAGCAGTTCGATCCGCCCGGCCTCGGTGACCGGCTGCGTCCAAATGGCCACGTCTGGACGGCTAGTGAACTCGGTCGCCAACTGGTCGATCGAACCGCCGACGAGGCGCACCCGAATCCAGTCGTCCAGGGTCTGTGTCCACTCGACGTTCGCCAGTTCGGCTAGGTGCCCGGCGACTGGGTTTTCGCCCCGCACGGCGAACTTCGCGCCCGGAAAGGCGAGCGCGGCCGCGACCACCCGGGCGGCCTCGGCTGGTCGGGCAGCGTCACCGAATGCGATCAGGCAGTCGGTGGGAACGTAGCGGAACTCGTTTCGTTCGGCCCAAAGCCCAGACAACTCGGTGACGACGCCAAACTGCTCGGCAACTGCGGCGGCGTCTGCGGCGGCACACCGTGCCAAGTATTGGCCGTCTTCGCGGCTCAGTCCGAGTGCGGCGTGGGCGCGGTCGACGAACCTCGCGACCGCCTCGGTGGGTGCAGTGTCGGCGGTGGCCGGCCGCGTTGTCCAACCACCCAACGCGAACAGGTAGTTGGGTCCGCCTGCTTTCGCGCCCGGTCCAACGGCCGACTTCTTCCACCCGCCGAACGGCTGACGGCCCACGATCGCGCCGGTGATCGTGCGGTTCACGTACAGGTTCCCGGCTTGGACGCGGTCAAACCAGTACTCCTGCTCGGCCAAGTCCAGCGAGTGCAGGCCAGCGGTCAGGCCGTAGTCGACCGCGTTCTGCAAGTCGATCGCCTCGGCCAACGATTCGGCGGTCATCACCCCAAGGACCGGCCCGAAGTATTCGGTCAAGTGGAACGGCGAGCCGGCCGTTACCCCCGCGCGCACGCCCGGGGACCACAGGCGACCAGAGTCGTCGAGTTGTTTCGGTTCGACCAGCCACGTTTCGCGCCCATCGAGGCTTGTGAGCGCGCCGAGGAGTTTGCCGGCCGCCGGTTCGATGATCGGGCCGACTTTGGCGCGCGGGTCGCTCGGCCAGCCGACCGGCAGCGACCGCACCGCGTCAACGAGTTGGCGGCGAAAACGCACCGACTGGGCCACCGAGCCAACCAGAATCACTAGCGACGCGGCCGAACACTTTTGCCCCGCGTGACCGAAGGCGGAGGCGACCACGTCCTTGACTGCCAGATCCAAGTCGGCGTGTGGCGTGACGATGATCGCGTTCTTGCCGCTGGTTTCGGCCAAGATCGGCAGGTCGGCGCGAAAAGACCTGAACAGCGCGGCCGTGTCGTAGGCGCCAGTCAAAATGACTCGGTCGACTCTCGGGTCGGCGATTAGCTCGCGCCCCAACTCGTCCTCGCCCACATTCACTAGTCGCAAAACCTCGCGTGGCACGCCCGCGGCCCACAACGCCTCGACCATGACTGCGCCGCAGCGCCTCGCCTGCGGGGCGGGTTTGATCACGACGGCCGACCCGGCAGCCAGCGCCGCGAGCACCGACCCGGCCGGAATCGCCACCGGGAAGTTCCACGGCGGCACCACCAGCGTCAACCGCACCGGCACGAAGTTCGCGCCATCGATTTGGTCGAGTTCTTCGGCGCGGTCGGCGTAGTAGCGGGCGAAGTCCACCGCCTCGGATACTTCCGGGTCGCCTTGGTCGAGTGTCTTGGCGCATTCGGCGGCCATCACCTCGAGTAGGTCGGCGCGGCGGCGCTGCAGTTCCGCCGCGCAGCTTCGCAAGATTTCGGCCCGGTCGCGCCCCAGCAGCGCGCCCCAACCCGCGGCGGCGCCAACCGCGGTGGCCAGTTCGGTCTCCAACTTGGCCGGGTCGGTAATCGTGGTGGCGGCAACCAACTCCGCGCCGAGGGTCGAACTGTCGACCTTGGCGCGGATCGTTTTGGCCCACTCGCGATTGCCTGGCAGAGCCGGATCGGTGTCGGCGGTGTTGGTGAAGTCCGGACCGAAAGCGGCTTCGGCGCTGCGGCGCTCTTGGCGCCGGTTCGGCGCCGGGGCGCTGGTGAACATCAGTGCCAGCGAGTCCTCGAACCGACGGCTTTCGCGGTCGAACAGGCCCGAGTCGGTCGACAGTTCGAACACCGCCGACATGAAGTTGTCCGAACTCGCCCCCTCCTCGAGTCGGCGAACCAGGTAGGCGATTGCCACGTCGAACTCGGCCGGATCAACTACCGGCGTGTAGAGCAACAGGTGGCCGACATCGCGGCCAACCGCGGCCGCCTGCTCTGGTGCCATCCCGAGCAGCATTTCGACGTCCAGTGCCGACCTGACTTCGCGTTTGCCGGCCAGCAACCAAGTCCACGCCAGATCAAACAGGTTGTGTCCGGCCACCCCGATGCGCACGTTCTGAGTTCGCTCCGGCGTCAGCGCCCACGCCAAGACGCTCTTATAGCTGGCGTCGGTTTCGGTCTTGGAAGACCAGGTCGCGAGCGGCCAGTCGTGCAGGTTCGCTTCGACGCGCTCCATCGGCAGGTTCGCGCCCTTGACGACTCGTACTTTGATTGCTGCTCCGCCGCGGGCCCGCCGGGTGGCCGCCCAAGCTTGGAGGTGTTCCATCGCGGCGTACGCGTCGGGCAGGTAAGCCTGCAGGACGATTCCGGCAGTCAGGTTAGTGAACTCGGGTCGATCCAAAATCGTGGTGAACACCGCGATCGTCAGGTCCAGGTCGCGGTACTCCTCCATGTCGAGGTTGATAAATTTCGGTGACTTGGCTGCGGCGGCAGTTTGATACAGCGGCAGCAGCGCTTCGACGATGTCGGTCACTGCCTCGTCGAACGACCACGACTGGTGCGGGGGGACGGTGGCCGACACCTTTATCGACACGTAGTCCACGTCTGGACGCGCAAGCAAAGTCAGCGTGCCGGCGAGCCGTTTGGCGGCCTCACCTTCGCCGAGCACGGCCTCGCCCAGCAGGTTCAGGTTGAGCCGGTTGTCGTCAGCGCGGATTCGACCGATCGCCTGGCCGAGTTGTTTTGGCCTCGCGTCGATCACCAGATGCGACACGAGTGAGCGCATCGTCTTTCGAACCGTGGCCATCACTGGGCCTGGCGCAACCCGACTGGCCAGCGCCCCGGCCCGCATCGCCGCCCGCAGATGCGATGGCACGAATCCGGGGATCGACTTTGCCAGCTCACGGAAGTTCTGCGCAGCAATTTGTGGGTCTTCGGGCCGAATGACCCCGTCGATGAAGCCGACCGTGAAACCGAGTCCGGCCGGGTCGCGCAGCAGGTCGGCCAACTGCGTGGCTGCCGGGTCGGCTGGTTCCAGTTCGGCATTTTTGAGCCAGCGGCGAACTAGGGCGACCGTCTCGGCCGAGGTGACTTCCGGGTCGACCGCGCTGGACATACTCCCAGTGTGCGAGAAGGGTGCGCCAACCGAAAGTCGAACCGGGCCCGACTCGACTTTCGGGCCGGCTTTTCGGGTGAAGCAGGCTAGTTGGTCCTAGCGATGTTTGCGGTGATCGATTCGACGAACGTCTCATACAGTTGCGCGGGCAGGTCGTGGCCGAGGCCGGCGATCTCCTGATACCTGGCGTCGGTGATCGCGTCGGCGGTCGCTCGGCCGCCGGACTTGTTTACCAACTGGTCGTTCGTGCCGTGAATCACCCAAGTGGGAACCGTGACTGCTTGTAGGCGTTCGGTGCGGTCGGCCTGAGTGAGCACCGCGAGCATATGGCGAAGGACGCCGCTGCCGATCCAACCGCGGTCGTACGTTTCAAGCGCCTGCACATAGGCGAGGTGGTCGTCGGTCGGGAACGCCGGCGAAGCGATCGCCTTGCCGTTCTTGACTGAATTCTCCGCGAACTCGGTTCGGGTTCGCCCGACCGAAGCCAACATGGTTGGCACGATCCGTGGGTGAATCCAACCGACTTTGCGCCGGCCAGGCGAAGACATGATCGACGTCAGCGACAGGACCCGGTCGGGGTATTCGACGGCCAAGACTTGCGAGATCATTCCGCCCATCGAGACTCCCACGAGGTGGGCGGCGTCGATGTTCAGGTGGTCGAGCAGGCCGATCACGTCATCGGCCATGTCTTCGAGGCCATACGGCGCAGTCCCGCGGCCGATGAACGCGGCCACGACGTTCTTGCGTGAAACCCGATGGTGGCGCAGCTTCGTCGACCGGCCGGTGTCGCGGTTGTCGTAACGCACAACGTGGAAGCCGCGGTCGGCGAGCATTAGACAAAACTCGTTCGTCCACCACGTCATCGGCCCGCCAAGGCCCATGATCAGCAGGATCGTCGGGTTTTTCGGGTCGCCGAAGGTTTGATAGCAAAGATCTAGGCCGTTGGGCAGGTGGGCAAACAGTTCATCCGAGACTTCAATTGCTTCGTCGGTTACCGGTTCGGTTCCACGCTGCACCATGGCTTCAGCCTTCGTAGTTGACGGTGGAGTAGGCGGCGAGTTTCGACAGACGATGCTCGCTGCGGATGGTTCGAATCGTGCCCGACCGCGACCGCATCACGATCGATTCGGTGATCGCACTGCCGGCGCCGTATCGCACGCCTTGGAGCATGTTTCCGGTGGTGATGCCGGTGGCGACGAAGAAGCAGTCGTCGGCGTCAACGAGGTCGTCGGTGCCGAGGATCTGGTCGAGGTCCAGGCCAGCGTCGATGGCCTTTTGGCGTTCTTCGTCGTCGCGGGGAGCGAGTTTGCCCTGGATCACGCCACCGAGGCACTTCATCGCGACCGCAGTGATGATGCCCTCGGGGGTGCCGCCAGTGCCAAGCAGCAGGTCAACGCCGGTGCCGGAGCGGGCAGCGTTGATGCCGCCAGCGATGTCGCCGTCGGCGATGAACTTGATTCGCGCGCCGGTCGCGCGGATTTGCGCGACGAGTTCGTCGTGGCGAGGCCGGTCCAGCACACACACGGTGACATCGGGGACGTCCAGTCCTTTGGCTGCGGCCACGATCGCGATGTTCTCGGCCGGCGACAGGCGAATGTCGACCTTGTCGGCCGCTTCGGGGCCGGCAACCAGTTTGTCCATATAGAACACGGCCGACGGGTCATACATCGAGCCGCGCGGAGCAACAGCCATCACCGAGATCGCGTTACCGAAGCTCTTGGCCGTCAAGGTGGTGCCGTCGATCGGGTCTACGGCCACGTCACATTCGGGGCCGTTGCCGTCGCCGACGTGTTCGCCGTTGTAAAGCATGGGAGCTTCGTCTTTTTCGCCTTCGCCGATGACGACGATGCCGTTCATCTCGACGGTGTTGATCATCGAACGCATCGCGTTGACGGCCACGCCGTCGGCGCCGTTCTTGTCGCCGCGGCCAACCCAGCGGCCAGCGGCCAAGGCGCCGGCCTCGGTGACGCGCACTAGGTCGAGTGCGAGGTTTCGGTCGGGGGCGGCCACTGCGGGCTTGAGTCGATCCACAGGCCCATCGTAACTGGGGCGGCGGCTACGCTGGCGGGGTGATCGGCGCAAACTGGCCGAGAGGACAGGAGCACGATGAGCGGATACTCCCGCGGAAATCCAGCAATGGGCGACGTCTTGCGCTCGGTTTTGGTGCTGGGCGCGATCGTGCTGGGGGTTTGGTTCGTCGGCCGACTGGTCACCGTGACCCCCGACAAGCCGACCAACGACGTCGATTGGCAGTTGGCTGCCAGTGGGGTCGAACCGCGGCTCGGCTTCGTGCCGCTCGTCCCAGCCGAGCTAGCCAAATCGTGGCGGGCCACTTCGGCGAAAGTGGTCGACGACCGTTGGCAGTTGGGAGTTTTGGACTCATCGGGCGAATACATCGGACTTTCGCAGAAGGTCGGCTCGATGGACTCGTTGCTTCGTGATCGCGCCAGCGAGAGCAAGCCGGCCGGCACGGTCGAAGTCGCTGGGCAAACCTGGTACCTATCCAAGGGGCCCGGCAAGGACTTGACGTTCGCGCGCGAGGTTGGCGATCAGGCCGTGGTGGTCACTGGCACCGCGAAGCAAGCCGAAATTGAGGAATACCTTCGGTCGCTGGTGCGCTACTCCGGCTGAGACTGTTCCGCCTGAGACTGTTCGGCCTGAGTTTGGGCGGTCTTTTCGGCGACTCTTGCAGTCGCGCCGGCGAGGAAACTGTTACACAAGTCGGCCAGCGCTTCGCCGCGCTCCCAAAGTGTCAACGACTCTTCAAGGGTCGTTCCACCGGTTTCAAGGCGCCCAACGATCGTGATGAGTTCATCGCGAGCCTGCTCATAGGTCAGCGATTCCAAACCTGCTGCTTGTTCAGTCATGGGGGTTCTCCTGCAGTTCGGTGATCTGGGCAACGACTTTGCCGTCGGTCAGGTTTAGGACGAGTTCTTCGCCAATCGCTAGTTGTGAAATCGACCGGACGGCAGCCCCGTCGGGGCGAAGCGCGACGGCGTAACCGCGTTCGAGGGTCGCTAGTGGCGATAGGGCGCGCACGCGCGCCAAATGGTGGCCGATCTCGTCGGTGGCGCGTTGAACTCGAGCCTCGATCGCTCGGGCCGAGCGCTGGCGTTGGGCCTGGATCAGTTCGGTTTGAGTTTGGACGGTCGTTAGCGGAGAGGCCAACACGGGCCTGCTTCGCAAGGCCGCTAGGTCGGTTTGTTCGCGGCTCAACCGGGCCAAGATTGCGTACCTTGCGCGGTCACGCGCTCCGGCAAGCGCAGCGAGCTCGTCACCAACGTGAGGCACAACTCGTTTGGCCGCATCCGTTGGTGTCGACGCGCGAAGGTCGGCGACCAGGTCGAGCAGGGGCATGTCCGGTTCGTGGCCGATCGCGCTGACGACCGGAGTCTTGGCGGCGAACACGGCGCGCACTAGTGCCTCGTCGGAGAACGGCAGCAGGTCTTCCAGCGAGCCGCCGCCGCGAGCAATCACGATCACGTCGACGGCAGGCTCCTGGTCGAGTTCGGCTAGCGCTGCGATCACTGCGGCCGCGCTCTGCGTGCCTTGCATTAGGGCGTGGCGCACCTCGATGGTCGCGTTTGGCCAACGGTCGCGAATGTTTTCGATCACGTCGCGTTCGGCGGCCGAATCCTTGCCGGTGATCAGTCCGATCGCTTGGGGCACCACCGGCAGTGGCTTCTTCCAGCGCGTCTCGAACAGACCTTCGGCGGCCAATAGTTGGCGGCGCCGCTCCAGTTGGGCGAGCAGTTCGCCTTCGCCGGTCGGCCGGATCTCGAACAGTCGCAGCGACAGGCGGCCATTGGGGGAGTAGTACTCGGCTTTGGCGTGGACGATGACTCGGGTGCCGTCAGTGATCGGACTGGTCGACGATTCGACGACCGAACGGTAGGCGATTGCCGAGATGCTGAAGTTGCCGGTCAAATCACGCAGGGTCAGAAAGTAGGTGGAGCCGCTTCGCTTCGGTTGGACGACTTCGGCTTCGACCCAAACCGAGCCGAGCTGCTCGATCCACCCCTTCAGCCCTTCGGCGATGGTCCGCAGCGGGACCGGTGCCAGTTCGCTGCTCTCCAAAGCCATGTGCCCACCTTAGAGCGCGAGCGTTGCTGGCGAGCGCAGGTGAGCGCTGGCGTGGGCCGGTAGAGTGGGGGCATGTCCTCCCAGGTCGATTTAGGCATGCCCAGCACGGGCCAAGTTCTTTTGGCTGACCCGCGCGGCTACTGCGCCGGCGTCGATCGGGCGGTAATCACCGTCGAGAAGGCACTCGATTTGTATGGTGCGCCGGTTTATGTGCGCAAGCAGATCGTCCACAACAAGCATGTGGTCGCCAATTTGGCCGACCGTGGCGCGATCTTCGTGGAGGAACTCGACGAGGTGCCTGCGGGCGCGACGGTTGTTTTCAGTGCGCACGGCGTCAGTCCGGCAGTTCACGCCCAGGCCGCCGAGCGTGACCTGAAGACGATCGACGCGACCTGCCCATTGGTGACGAAGGTGCATCACGAGGCTCGCCGGTTCGCTCAAGAGAACTACCGGATTTTGTTGATCGGGCATGCCGGCCACGAAGAGGTCGAAGGCACTGCCGGTGAGGCGCCAGAGCACATCACTTTGGTGGAGCATCCCGACGATGTGGCGGCGCTGGAGTTCGATCCGGGCACGCGACTTTCGTGGCTTTCGCAGACCACGTTGAGCGTCGACGAAACGATGGAGACGGTTCGACGTTTGCGCGAGAAGTTCCCCCAACTTGAGGATCCGCCAAGCGATGACATTTGCTACGCGACCCAGAACCGGCAGGTGGCGGTCAAGGAGATCGCCAAAGATGCGGATCTGGTGATTGTGGTTGGTTCGGCCAACTCATCTAACTCGGTCCGGTTGGTCGAGGTGGCGCTTGAGGCGGGCGCGAAGGCGTCCTACCGCATCGACGACATCAGCGAGTTTGATGAGGCCTGGCTCGACGGCGGCGTGAAAACCGTCGGCGTCACTTCGGGTGCCTCCGTGCCTGACGATCTGGTTCAAGACGTTTTGCGGTTCTTGGCAGAGCGTGGGATTGGCGACGCCAAGGCGATCCGCACGGCCGAAGAGTCACTGATGTTCGCGTTGCCGCCGGAGTTGCGCCGCGACATGAAGGCTGCTGGCGTTTACGAAAAGTAGGTCCCGCCAACTGGCCGAGCCTGTTGATAGACACTTCGTTCTTGGGCAGATGAGACGTAGACTCGAATTCAAAGAATCCTTGAGTACTCAAGAATCGAGAGTCCGATGAACCTTGCGAAGCTCTCTGCTAACGGGCAGATCACTGTCCCAGCTGAAATTCGCCGACACCTCCAGTTGGTTCCCGGTGACAAATTGTTGTTCGTCCAGAAACCGAACGGTGAAGTAGTCGTGGCGAATGCTGCGCTTTCGGCACTTGCATCTGCGCAGAAGGCTTTCACAGGTGCGGCGTCCGACCTTGGGGTTAAGAACGATGACGACGTGCAGACGCTAGTAGATGCAGCCCGTTCGGCCCGGAAATAGGTCTTGTGAGGCGAGTCCTAGTCGATACGAATGTCATCATCTCGGCGCTACTCTTTCCTAATTCCACGCCTGCAGCTGCATTGATCAACGTTCTTTCAAACGAACGGCTCGTCTTAACTGAGTGGATCATTGCTGAACTCCATGAAGTTATTTCTCGGAAACGTCCTGATCTAGAAGTTCCATTGGAACTTTTCCTCGCCGGTATTGACTACGAGACCGCATTAGCGATTCCATCCGGCGAAAGAATCGCTGACAAAGACGATCAACCCATTCTGGATGCTGCTATTGCCTCGCGAGTCGAGGTAATCCTTACCGGGGATAGGCACTTTTTAGCCTTAGATTTGCCGAGCCCGGCGATCATGACGCCGCGTGCCTACCTGGATTCTTTTCCTGCGGCAGATTGACTCGCTGGCCGAGCCTGCTAGTGGGCAGGTTGGCTTTGCGGATTCATGCCCCAGATCCGCGCCACGATGATTACCAGCGCGATTGCATAGCCGATCAACAAGGTGACGGCGTAGTCGATGGCCGCGGCCAAAGTGATTCCGAGCGGTCCTGCGGTTTCTGGCAGGCCAGCGATCACGATCGAATCGGGTGCGATCACGGCCACCGCCAGCAGCATGCCAACGAGCAGGAACGGGGGCATCACGCCGACTACGAACAAGCCGTTTTCTTGAACCGCGGCGGCGGCAGTGATGACAACAAGGATGAAGCCGACCGCGAACACGATCCCGAGTTGGCCGTCGATCAGGTCCAAGCCGGTCACGGCCGCGAGGGCGAGCACCGAACACAGCACCGCCGCCCGACTAGTCAGGTCATACCTGGCTGCCGTGGCCGGGGTCTGAGCTAACGCCTTGAAGGCGCCGGCGGCCGGCGAACTCATGTTCATGACGTTAGTTCATCGCGCAGTTCTGGCGCGGTTATTGGCCGTGGTGTCGTGTCGATCAGTCGCGGCCGTGTCGGTGGGGTCTCATCGACCTTCAGGTCGTGCAAACGCCGGGCGCTGACCAGCAGGCGACTTTCCACCGACCCGACAGTGTCGTTGTATGACTGCACGGCGCGCCCAAGCGAACTGCCGAGCCTGTCGATGTGGCCGGTGACGGTGCCGAGGCGTTCATAGAGTTCGCGGGCCACCTGATGGATTTCGCGGGCGTTCTCGGCGAGGGCGTCTTGGGTCCAACCGTGGGCGACGGTGCGCAGCAGCGCAATCAACGTGGTCGGCGATGCCAAGATCACCCTGCGCCCGGCCGCATGCTCGAGCAGACCAGAATCGGCTTCGAGCGCGGCGGCCAGGAACGACTCGCCGGGCACAAACAAGATCACGAACTCTGGTGTCGAATCGAACTGGCGCCAGTACGCCTTGGCCGCCAACTGGTCGACGTGACCGCGAAGTTGGCGGGCGTGCCGCTGCAGATGGGCGGCCTGTTCGGCGCGTTCTGCCTCGGTCGTGGTGGCCGAGGCGGTCGCGTCAAGGAATGCGTCGAGCGGCACTTTTGAATCGAGCACGATGCTGCGCCCGCCGGCCAACCGAATGACCATGTCGGGCCGAAGTGAGCCGTCGTCGGTGGTCACTTGAGTATTGAAGTCGCAGTGTTCGGTCAGGCCCGCGAGTTCGACGGTGCGCTGCAGGTGCAGTTCTCCCCAGCGGCCACGCACTTCGGGGCGGCGTAGCGCGTTCGCCAGCGAGGCGGTTTCGACCCGAAGCGACTCGCTGGTGGTGCGCACCGATTCGACCTGTTCGCGCAGTTGGGCGTGCCACTGGATCCGGCTGGACTCGAGGTCACGCAACCGGCTATCGAACCGGTCGAGACTTTCGCGCACTGGTTCGACCGCGCGGGCGGTCGCCGCGCCGGCCAAATCGAACTCCTCGGCGGTCGCCGGACGATTTCTGGCGCCCACCAGGTAGCCGAGTAGACCGGCGAGCCCGGCCACCAACACCGAAACGATGATGAACGCTAATGCTGTCGAAGTTCCCATCTGGCGAGCGTGCCAGTTGGCTCCGACAGTTTTAGCGCAGCGCTTCGGGGAAGTGGGTAGCGCGCAACACAGATCGGGCGGAGCCTGAGCCAGTTGGCCCAAACTCCGCCCGACTTTAGGGGGATCTAATCGACTACGGCATCAGCCAAAGCAGGCCACAGTTCGATGTTGCCGACTTGCCGGCCATCCGGTCCATCAGCCAGTTGTGCGACGAAGGCAAGTTCGTCACGGCCGGGCCGAGGTGGTTGAGGCCGGTGCCGAAGGAACCGATTGGCTGGATCACTGGAACGTAATCAACCTTGACGCCCTTGCCACACCAGTCCTTGGCCAACTGCTTGACCTGACCGTGATCGACCAAGTCGTCCTGGGTGCCGGTCAAGACCTGCACCGGAATCGACGGCTTCAGGTTGCCGATGCGCTGGTCGTTGACTGCCTTGAGCAAAAGCGGCTCGCTCTTGACGGTCTCGTAGGCGGACTTGCCGTCCTTGGTCCACTTGGAGGTCTTCGTGAAGCCGAACGACGTCAGCGTGCTGCCGATGCACTGGGTCTTGGCCTTCTCCAGCGCGTCGCGGCCCTTTTGGTTGACCTTCGAATCCAGCAGCGGGTGCGCTTCGGGGTAGTACGCCATCAGGCCGTTGATTGCGTAGGCGATAACGCCGACCAGGCCGGCGCCGTCCGCGGACTTGGTGACCTCGAGCAGGTTGGCCGGGGGAGCGCCAACGTAGGAGCCCTTGATGTTCAGTTCGGGAGCGTACGACGGGGCCAGTTCGGCGGCCGCGCCGGCAGCGCCGCCACCTTGGGAGTAGCCGTACAGGCCGATCGGTGCGCTGGTGCTGATCGAGTTGCCAGGCATACTGATCGCGGCCCGTGCGGCGTCGAGCAGCGAGTGGCCCATGTCTTCGCGGTTCGTGTAGGTGGCGACCCGGTCAGTCGTACCCATGCCGACGAAGTCGGTCATGACGACGTTCACGCCACGGTTGAGGAAGTCATAGATGTTGAGGACTTCGTAACCGATGCCGAACTCGCCATTTTCAATGTGGATCAGGCTTTCGAGCGACTTGCTCGGGGCGCAAGAGTCGCCCTGACCCTGGGTGCCGGGGCCAAACGCAACCAGCGGACGCTCGCCCTTGCCGGTCCACTTCTTAGTCGACGCGATGTAGGCGCCGGTGACCGCGACGGGCACGCCGAGTTGGTCGGTGGACTTGTACATGATTCGGGTGGCCTTGCCGGGGATGGTCGAAGCGCCACCGGGCAGGTTGAGGTTTAGTGCGAGCTTCATTGGCTCGGTGCGAAGGACAGTGCCGTTGCCGCTAGGCAGGTCTGCCGGCGGGTCGTAGAACGTGGCTGCCGATGCCGGGGTGGCCGAGAAAACACCGATGGCGAGGGTCGTTGCTGCCGTGACGGCGGCAAACTTTGAAAAGCGATTCACATGAACCTCAAGGGTGAAAATGCGCGCCCCTGTGACGCGGCTCACAAATTGTAACACTCCGTGACACTGAAGATGTCAAATACGTTGTCTCGAATCATGGATAAGGCTCTGGGACCTCGCCAAGCGCGCGCAAGTAGGCTCTTGCCCTGTGGCTCTATCCATCGGAATTGTCGGCCTGCCCAACGCAGGAAAGTCGACCCTCTTCAACGCCCTGACCAAGAACGACGTCCTCGCGGCGAACTACCCGTTCGCGACTATCGAACCGAACGTCGGCGTTGTCGGCGTGCCCGACCCGCGTTTGGAGAAGCTGGCCGAGGTGTTCGGTTCGGAGCGGATCTTGCCCGCCACGGTCGAGTTCGTCGACATTGCAGGCATCGTGCGCGGTGCGTCCGAGGGCGAGGGGATGGGCAACAAGTTCTTGTCCCACATCCGCGACTCCGATGCGATCTGCCAGGTGACGCGGGTGTTCCGTGACGAGGACGTCACCCACGTCGACGGCGAAGTGAACCCCAGAAGCGACATCGAGACGATCTCGATCGAACTGATTCTCGCCGACCTGCAGACGGTCGATAAGGCGCTGCCGCGACTGGAAAAGGAGTCGCGGAAGGACAAGTCGCTGGTGCCGCAGTTCGAAGCGGCCAAGCAGGCCAAAGAAGTGCTCGAGGACGGCAAGGGTGTGCTGAACGCGGGGCTGGATTTGGCTGACTTGCGCGACCTGCACTTGTTGACCGCCAAGCGGTTCTTGTTCGTGTTCAACTGCGACAGCGACGAGTTGAACGACGAGGACCTGAAGGCCAAGATGCGCGAGCTGGTCGCCCCGGCCGAGGCAGTTTTCCTCGACGCTAAGAGCGAGGCCGAACTGGTCGAATTGGGCGACGACGAAGAGGCCGAGCAGATGCGCGCCGAGATGCTCGCCGACCTTGGCATCACCGAGCCGGGCCTGGACCAGTTGGCGCGGGTCGGCTTCGACACCCTCGGTTTGCAGACTTACCTGACGGCCGGGCCGAAGGAAGCGCGCGCTTGGACGATCAAGAAGGGTGCGACCGCTCCGGAGGCAGCCGGCGTGATCCACACCGACTTCCAGAAGGGCTTCATCAAGGCCGAGATCGTCTCCTTCGACGACCTAATCGCGGCCGGTTCGATGAACGACGCCAAAGCCGCCGGCAAGGTCCGGATGGAAGGCAAGGACTACGTCATGGCCGACGGCGATGTGGTGGAATTTAGATTTAACGTATAGCGTTATTGACGTTCTCCGTTATATACTCGGCGCGTGATCAGATCGTTCGGGAGCAAGGACACCGAGCGCATCTGGCGCGAGCAGTACGTCAAGGGTGTTGATCGAACCGTGCAGCGTGCAACGCTGCGCAAACTTGAGTTGATCCATGCGGCGAAGGATGTCGACGACCTGCGGATCCCGCCGGGCAACCGGCTGGAAAAGCTGGTCGGAGATCGTCTCGGTCAGCGCAGCATCCGGGTGAATGCCCAATGGCGGATCTGCTTCGTCTGGAGAAATGGAGGTGCGGAAGATGTCGAACTCATCGACTACCACTGATGCCGACCTGATCGAGCCGATCCATCCAGGGGAGATCCTGATGGAGGACTTCATCGAGGGCTTCGGCATCACGCAGAACAAGCTCGCGGTATCGATCGGTGTGCCGCCGCGGCGGATCAACGAGATCGTGCATGGCAAGCGGGGGATCACTGCGGATACTGCGATCCGACTGGCCCGGTACTTCGGGACATCCGAGGAGCTCTGGATGAGCCTCCAGGCGAACTATGAACTGCGAATCGAGCGTCGTGCACTGAGCGACAAGGTCGCTGCGATCACGCCGCTGGAAGTGGCATGACTGCGTCTCATCGCACCACAACGGTGCGCACGCGTTCGGGGCAGCGGCAGGGGAGAACGCGTCGCGCCCCGGGGACGATGCCGAACTCGTGGAGAACTTGCTGCGCCGTGATCCGGACTCCATTCTCGTGGCTGAATGGCTGAGGCTGACGGCGCGATCGTCGGCACGGTCATCTCGGGTTGGGACGGGTGGCGGGCGCACCTTTACCGCCTCGCAGTCGATCCAAGCGCGCGCGGCCAGGGGGTCGGTCGGCTACTCGTCCGAGCTGTAGAAGAACATCTGAGGGAGTTGGGCGCGATCCGTTTCGACGCGATGGTCCTCTCGGGAAACACTCTCGGGGAGGCGGCGTGGGAGGCGCTGTGCTATCGGTCGCAAGAGGAATGGGCTCGTTGGGTCCGCTTCGCTTGAGCCGATCGCCGCAGGCCAGTGCGCACTGCGGCAGGCCTGAGTCAGATGTCCGTACGTACCGGAACTCGGTGGAGTTCGGGTTTAACGTCTAGCGTTATTGACGCTCCGCGTTATATGATCGACGTGTGATCAGATCTCTCGTAGACCGGGACACGGAGCTCGTATGGCTTCGTGAACCGGCTCGGAAGATCTATCCGCCGATCCACCCCGGCGAGGTTTTGATGGAGGACTTCCTCGAGGGTTTCGGCATTACGCCGAACAAGCTCGCAGTGTCGATCGGCGTGCCGCCGCGGCGCATCAATGAGATCGTGCACGGCAAGCGCGGGATAACGGCCGATACTGCACTGCGGTTGGGACGCTATTTCGGGGTCTCCCCGCAGTTTTGGCTTAACCTGCAGACGCAGTATGAGCTCGAACTCGCTGAGGATCGAGTGTCTGATCAGATCGCTGCGATCACGCCGTGGGCCATGTCGTCGAGATGAGGGTGCGCCGTCAGGCGTCAGGCCTCTCGTCGGTGCCCACTGCGACACGGACCATTCCAAATCCCGTCCGTTCAGGCCCCAACCAGTGCCCTTGGCCTCCACGTTGGGGCTTGCGAGAGTGAGATCCTCGTTGAACATCGCCACTCATCGATAGACCTCCCTGCGGTGCCCGACCCGGAGGATCAACACGACCAGCTCATCGTCCACGACGTCGTAAACGACTCGGTAGTCACCGATTCTGATACGCAACTCGCCGTCACCGCCCTGAAGCGTGATGCAACCGGGCGGTCGAGGGTCGTCAGCGAGTGCGTTGAGCGCCTCGAGAATGCGCCGAGCGGTCTGACGATCGAGCTTGCGGAGGGCTTTCGCCGCCGAGGCGACGTAGGTGACGCGATACGCCACGGATCAGAGGTCAAGCTCGGCGGCCAGATCCTCATGGGAGACGCGCTCGGTCTCATGTCGCGCGGCCGCCGCAGCGCGGATGTCGGCCAGATCTTCCAAGGCCTGGAGTGCACGATCGTAGAACTCCGGAGACACGACGACTGCGCGTCGACCCACACCGCGGGAGGTGATCTCGACAGGCTCGCGCTGTGCTGTGGCGATGAGATCGGCCTGGCGGTTGCGGAAGTCGGAGAGGGTCACGGAAGCCATGCCCCTATGGTACATCTTGTACAAGAGCGGAGCAGTGGCTAGCAGTACATAGAGGTTGGTATGGGCGGCGACGTGGTGGAGTTCCGGTTCGACGCCTGACTGCTGGAGCGTCGACGGTCAGTCGACTGATCTATGCATGTCTTACGTTTTGTGAGACGATGGTTCGATGGCAGCAACCATCACATTTCGCCCCGATGACGACGCGCGGCTTGCCCTCGAGGAGCTGACTGCCGATGGTACGCCGGTGTCGCGCGCCGTGCGGGACGCGCTCATCGAGGCCGCATCGCGCCACGCGAAGGCGAGACTTCGTGCTGAAGCCGATGGCCTGGCTGCCGACGAAGGCGACCGTGCAGAAGCTGCCGAAGTGTTGCGCGACATGGAGACGCTGCGTGCGTGGTGACGTATTCCGACTCAATGCTCCTCGAGGAGTTCGGGGACACGAGCAGTCAGGGCGACGCTATGCGGTCGTCGTGCAGGCTGATGAACTCATAGGGCTATCGACCTGGCTGGTCGCGCCGACGTCGACTTCTGCGCGACCTGCATCATTTCGTCCGGAGATCGAGGTTCTAGGTCGTCGGACCCGGGTGCTCGCAGAGCAGGCGAGCGCCGTTGACCCGAGTCGCCTCGGCGACCGCGTTGGATCCTTGGGGTTCGATGAACTGCGCGCGGTCGACGCTGCGTTGCGAGTGGTGATGAGCTTGTAGCCAAGTGGCGTGGGGCTTTTCGCGCCGATCGCTCTTTCGCGGAAACAAACTCGCGATGCCGTCAGCCTATGGCGACAATGTTAGTCATATCGACACGTTCAGCCTGCTATTCTCGTCATAGGCGAGAGGATCAGCAATGGCCGGCTATCGAATTGACGAGCAGTTGACTGCGTTCGGCGCGCACGTGCGCGGCTGGCGCATGGTGCTCGGGCTGACTGCTCAACAGGTCTCCGAGCGGGCGGGGATCACCCGCGACACCCTGCGCAAGATTGAGTCCGGAGACCCAGGCGTGGGTTTTGGCAATGTCGCCCAAGTTCTGCGCGCCTTGGGCGTGCTCGACCAGGCGGTCGACGCCATCGATCCGCTCGCGAGCGATATCGGACGCCTGCGGGCGGGCAACCTCGCGAAGAAGCGTGCCCGATGACCACCGTCGATGTATTCGTTGATCGCGCTGGCGCCCCACACTTGGTTGGCCAGGCGCACTTCACTCGGCAGCGCGGCCGACTCTCGACCACGTTTCTGTATGACACTGGCTATCTAGTTAACGTCTGGACGACCTGGACTTCCTGCTCGGCGTCAGCGACGACACTCGCCAAGGAGCGCTGCGGTTCCGGCCGGTCGGAGAGGACGTATTCATGGGGCCACCGGCCCGCGTGCCCCAGCTGATCTCACTTCCAGGACTCCTGCAGGCAGCCGATGAGCTCGCCTTCGACGGCGATTCCACTGCTGCGGTGAAGCAACTCCTCGATACGGGCACGACGGGCCTTGGTGGTGCTCGACCGAAGGCTTCCGTGCGCCTCGAAGACGGCACCTTGGCGATCGCGAAGTTCCCGCACTCGAGCGATCGGTGGGACGTTATGGCTTGGGAGGCCACGGCGCTGGATCTGTTGCAGGCCGCAGGCATCAGGGTCCCGCAACGTCGGCTGACTCGAGTTGGCGAGCGCAGCGTGCTCATTCTGCGCCGGTTCGATCGCACGGAACACGGTCACCGGGTCGGCTACATCAGCGCGATGACGGCGTTGGGAGCCCGCGACGGAGACCACCGTGACTACGCCGACCTGGCGGGAGCCATCAGGGACCTCTCGAGCTCGCCCAAGTCGGATCATCACGAACTGTTCGACCGGGTTGTCGCCAGTGTCGTCCTCGGCAACACAGATGACCACCTGCGCAATCACGGCTTCCTCGCCGACCGGAACTCTTGGACGCTCAGCCCAGCGTTCGATGTCAACCCAGCCCCCGATCTGTGGCGAGCGCGAGCGACCTCGATCTTGGGAGCCGAAACGCTGCCTGACGAGGCGGATGCCCTGCTCGCATTGGCCGAGGAGTGCAGCCTCAGCCCCGAGCAAGCACGCGATCGGATCCAACGCATCACGAGTATCTTCGCCGGTTGGCAGGCAGCAGCGCGTCGCAATCAGATCCGCGACCAAGAGATCGCCCTGATGGCTGAGTCGATCGGGCCGCGCCTTGAGGCCGTCGAAGCCACGGGAAGACAGTGACGGCGCCGCGCCATCGCACCGCTACAGAGCGCCAGAATCGCGACTAACTGCCCGCGCACTGCCGCCACCTGCCCATCGCGCTGTCAGATCTGGGCGGTGAACTGCCAACTTCGCAACTATGGTTCAGATCGAACTGGCCATCCGTGCACTCCTTGGCCATGAGCAGAAGCACGCTGCTGGCCGTTAAGGCCTGTGGCCGATACTGCTATCATCACTGATAGCAGAAAGGCGTGATTCTGATGTCATCAATCATCGTTCGCGGTCTCGATGACCAGGTAAAGCAGCAACTTGTGTCGCAGGCGAAGGCACACGGCCGGTCGATGGAGGCCGAAGTTCGCGACATTTTGACTAAGGCAGCCCGTCGGCCACACATTGGCATGGCACTTTTAGCTGCCGCACGAGACGTCGGTGGAGTCGACGAACTGCAGATTCCGGCACGTGTCGACGTCGCTCGGGCCGTGGACTTCGAGTGATCGTCCTCGACACGAACGTCATCTCGGAGTTGTTCCGGCCGACACCGGAGCCGCGCGTCGTCGACCGGCTCGAGTCGTTGACGGGCAACGTCGCGATCACCTCGATAACTCTTGCCGAATTGCTCGCTGGCGTGCGCAGGCTTCCGGACGGTCGGCGCAAGCACGTTTTGGCCGCGCGGATCGATGAAGCGATCGAGCCGTATCGGGGGAGCCGGTCGGTGCTGGCATTTGACGACTTTGCGGCCGAACGTTATGCCGATGTGCTTGCGGCTCGCGAGGCCGCAGGCACTCCAATCAGTACGGCCGACGCCCAGATCGCCGCGATCTGCCTAGCGCACGACGCGACCTGTGCGACGCGCAACGTGAAGGACTTCGAGCACACGGGCGTGGTGGTGGTCGACCCTTGGG
>DAONBX010000023.1:0-17487 GCA_035401705.1 Aeromicrobium sp. | reverse complement strand
CGGCCTCGGCTCGTGACTGAACCGACCGGCGTCAGCGTTCGCCCCGGCGACGTCTACTGGCTACGCCCCGATGCCACGGTCGGCCGCGAACAGGCCGGGCGGCGCCCATTCGTGATCGTCGCGCCGGCGACCTACCTTGAATTGGTCGATTCGCTCGCGCTCGGTGTGCCGATCAGCATGACGGATCGCGGCTGGCCAAATCATGTGCCGATCGAAATCGCGGGACTGAGCGGTTTTGCCATGACCGAACAGTTGCGCACGATCTCACGCAGCCGCTTCGATGGTCACGCAGGCCGAATCGATGAGGAGACGTTCGGGGAAATCCGCGAGTGGCTCGCTGACTACCTCGGGTTTTGAGCCGGTCGACTAGCCAGCGCCCGACGCTTCAGGCCTTGGACGCGACTCGCTTGCCGGCCGACTTTTCGCCGCGTGAAGACTTCGACTTCTTGCCGCTCTTCTTGCCACTCTTTTTGTCGGTGTTCTGGCTGTAGTAGTACCCCGAGGCGTACACGTCGCGGGCGGTGACGCCGTTGAACACGATGCCGAGCACTTGACCGTTGACGTTGCCCAAGTATTCGAGCGAGGCGGCCAGTTCGGTGTCCAGAGTTCTGCCGGCGGAAATGACTACAAACGCGCCGTCGGCCATCGCGGTCAGCACCGCGCCGTCGGTGACCGGCAGCAGCGGCGGAGCGTCAACCAGGACGATCGCGCGCTCGCTCAACTCGGTGAGCAGTCGGCCCATCGTCTGCGAGCCGAGCAGTTCGCTGGGGTTCGGCGGGATGCCGCCCGCGGCCAGCACCGAAAGGCCGGGCAGTTCGGCGTGTGGTTGCAGGACTTCGTCGATGCCGACGCGCCCAATGAGCACATCGGTCAGGCCGGCGCCTTCGACGAGACCGAACGAGGTCGCCACGGTGGGGCGGCGCAGGTCGCCGTCAATGAGGATGACCGGCGAGCCGGACGCGGCGATCGCGGCGGCGAGGTTCGCGGTCACGGTCGATTTGCCGTCGCTGGGTTTGGGGCTGGTCACCACGATGACGCGCGGCGGGTCATCGACTGACATGAACTGCAAGTTGGTGCGGAGCTTTCTAAACGCTTCGGCCGCGGACTGGTCTTGACCACGCGAATTGCCCGAAACGACGGCCAACTGGGCGGGCTCGCCGGTGCCGTGCTTGAGCACGGGCGCTTTGGGGATGGTGCCGACGACCGAGACGCCGAACTCCTTTTCGACGGCTGATGTCGAGCGGATCCGCCGGTCCAACTGGCTGCGCACGAGGGCGTAGGCGAAACCGAGCAGCACGCCCGCGCCAAGGCCGATGGCGAGGTTACGTGTGACGTTCGGTGAGACCGGCGCGGTGGGTCGGGCAGCCGCCTCGACCGGCACGATCCGAATGGGAGATTCATTCTTGCCGTCGGGGTTTTCGATCTTCTCGACTTGCTCTTGCAGGGCCGAAACCCACGCGTCGGCCAACTCTTGGGCTTCGCGCGGGCTGGGGGCGCGGGCGGTGATGTCGATGGAGACGGTGTCGGCCGGTTGTTCGGCGCTGATCCGGCCAATGAGCGAGGCCGGGCTTTCGTTCAAACCAAGGTCGTTGATGACAGTCTGCGCGGTGGCGCGACTGGTGGCCAAGTCGATGTAGGACTTCGCGCGACTCTTGGCGAGGCTGTCGCTTACCGACGACAGGGCCGGTTCGCTGGAACTGCCGCCGGCGCTGACGAACCCTTTGGCGTTCGCGGCGAACACTTGCGGCTGGGTGAGGTTGTAGAGGCCGGCCAGGCTCACGCAGGCGAGCACGATGACGACCACGCCCAACCAGTGGTTGCGCAGGATCCGGAGGTAGTCGTTCAGTTCCATGAACAGCGAGCAGCCCTTCTGGGGTTTGCGGTGGTCTAGCGGCAGAACTTCCAGTTTACGTGGTCGTGCCGGTTTCGTCTTGAAGAGTTGGCGTTGTGACGATTATCCCAGTGGCCGCCAACTGGGCCAAACATTCGCGCACTTGGGTCGCCAGATTGTAGACGTCTGGATAGCTGGCGGTCAGGTGGGCGATGATCGCGTCGGTGTCGCGGGTTCCGTCGACGGCGTCGTGAATGATCATCGCGGCGCCTTCGAGCAGCACCGGCGGCTGGTCTAGGCGCTCAAGGTTTAGCAGGGCGCGGCGGTGTTCGGTGCCGGTCTCGGCAATGTCGGCGCCGTGGCTCCAAGCGTTTGTCGGTTCGGTCATCGTTTCCGCCGGTGGGTCAGGTTGAATCGCACGAGATAGACGAGCGCACCGGGTGCGTTCTTGAGCCCTTTGGTCAGTCGGCGCATCCGGGCGCGAAAGATCGTGTCGCCGGGTTTGAGGTGTTCGGGCAGCAGGTAGTGTTCGGCGATTTCTTCGTCGGTCAAGAACAGCGCATGCCAGATGACTGCCGGCCATTTGTGGACCGGTTGGCGACCGATGCCGACGAGCCAACCAGTCGACGGCGCGGCGTGGGAGTTCATTTCCCAGTTCCGGTACGCCTCGGCCAGAGCCGGGTCGTCGACCGCTGGGGGTGCGCCGACCTTTTCGAGGAAGAGTGCGAGCGTTCGCGCAGAACCAGTTTGGCCGGCGAACGCAGAAAGTTCGGCCAATCCTTCGGGCCCGAGCGCAACGATCGTGCGTTCGGCGAGCGGGTCGACGAGGTTGGTGATGGCCCCGGGGGAGGTGTGTCGCAGGTAGTGCAGCGCGGCGATCGCCGCATGCCCGACCGGGTCGGGCGTGGTTACGTCGACGCCGGCCACGGTCGCGGTGGTTCGCCGCTGCCACAGCGCCTCGAACACGGTTTGCGGGTCGGCGAGAAAGCCGGGAAAGAACCGGTGCACGTCGATAGTGATCGGCCACTTTTCGTGCAGCACGGTCGCGGAGTGTTTGTCCATGATGCCGATCGAATTGACGGGCGCCATCGCATGCCAGCCGGCTTCGGCGAGCAAGGCCACGAACCGATCAAACTCGGCCGGATCGACCATCAGGTCAACGTCGACGGACTCGTGGTGCCCGCGCAAGCCTTGAGCCTCGAGCACCGACCCCTTCACGACCAACGCCCGACAGCCGTGCTGTCGGGCGAATCGGTCGGCCCACGCGGTCGCCAAGGCGACAGCCTCGGCGAAGGTGAGTGTCGTGGTCATGCGAAGAATTCTAGTCGGCTGCAGCGGGCCAAAATTCGAGCACGGGTGAGATCAAAACTCAGCTTGTCCAAGCGTTGTCATTGTGTGCCGAAGGATTGGCGTGGTCCGCTGAAACAGTCATCACCGAGTGAGGAGCGTTGAAGGTGCCAACGATGGTGTCGCCCCCGTTGCTTTTAATGAGGATATCGATTCCTTCTGGGGAAACCGGGCCGTCGAGAGCGTCGCTTCCGCCGTTAGCGGTAGCAGGCGTGAAGCCGTTCTCGATCGTTTCGAAGTAGAAGCACCAAGGGCCAGCTCCGCCGTTGAAGTTGTAGCCCGCGGAACCCGAGAGCTGCTGCCAGCGAGAACCGTTTTGGACGACCGCGACCTGTTTGGGTGCGCCCCGGAAGAAATTCGTTCCAGGCCAAACATTGCCGGGACGGTTGATACGGATCTCGAGTTTCATCTTCCCGATGCTCGAGTTGCCAGCGTTGTATACCTTAGCGGCCGTGAACCGAAGGTTCGGCCCGAAAAGTACATTGTTGTTGCCTGAGGCGTCAGCCCAGATCGCATTCGCGTCGGTGACCGAGAAGTTAACGTTCGGCGTGGCGGCGACTGTCGGTGCAGCTGCGGCCGGCGTGCCGTTGGTCGCGGTTGCGGTTCCGGTGAGGGCGAACGAGGTTCCTGCCCAGCGACGGAACGGCGCATCACTGAACGAGGCGCCAGGGTCAGTGAACGTGATCGTCGTGCTGAATGGTTGGTTAACAACGCCGGACGCGAGCTGGGCGGTACGGGTGAACACGATGGTCCAGCCGGCTGCGAGTGAACCAGTGAAGGCGCTCGCGGTGAAACCCGATACAGCCGCTGCCGTGGGGGCAGTGGCATACAGGTTGGCCGGAATCTTCAGGGTGATCTGAAAGTTCTTGGTGGCTTGTGGGCCTTGGTTGCCGTAGGTGCCAACCACGGAAAGCTGGGTTGGGTTAACACTCGTAAACGGCGTCACATTGCCCACGTATTGCGCAGTTGTGATTGCGAGCTTGAGGTCGGCCGACGCAGCGAACGCCGGTGTCGCGGTGACCAGCGTGACTGCTGAGGCAGTCCAAGCGACGGCGGCGGCACCGGCGGCACCGCGAACGACGGTTCGGCGGCTTACGGGGGAGGATCCGGTCGAGTTACCCGAGGGCTCAATCGTCATGAAGATCTATTCCTAACAACATGGTCAGTTTCTAGGCCAAATGCGATAGGGGATCAGAACCCCCCAACGTATTGAAAGCGTAACAAACGGTTCGGGGGTGTTTCACCGAATGGCCATTTCAGTGACCTACCTCACGCGATTACGGGGCAAAAAGTCAGTCCAGGTGATACACGAGGCCGTTGCCGATCAGGTCGGCGACTACGTCGTCGGCCAACCGCATGGCCGGGTTGTCGTAGTCGACCGGCGGTTCACCGAACTCGTCGGTCAACACCGCAGCAAGATGGGCGACCGTGGTTTCGCCTTCACCAATCAACGTCATCACCCGCGACGCCAAAGCCGACAAGACGACGGCGCGCCCGTCGAGGGTGAGGGCGACCGCAGCGTCATCATCTACATAAAAGTCGATCAGTTCACTGCTAGTGAACCGTTTGCCGAACGGCTCGACGTCGTAGTCCAGTTCGGCTAGCGACGGCGGCACTTCCGGCGCCGGCGGCGGTTCGGCCGGAAGCGGCCGGGCCAACAGGTCGGTCAGCACCGGCAGCAAATCTCCGGCCTCACGGTAGGAGATCTGGACGGCCGGTCCGGCCGAGCGAATCAGTTCGGCGATTCGGTGAAGTGGGCGATCGAGTTCGGCGAAATAGGAAGTCTGCCCGCCGATCAGGGCGATCGCTTCGGCGACTGGCACCTCACGAACCTCGGGGGTTTGGGGACCGTCAGCTGAACGCGACAAGAACACGATCGCGCCAAGACTCAAGTCGGCCGGGGCGGCGAGCAGGCCGAGGCTCTCGGGGGAGTGTTGGATTTTGCCCCAGTCTCGGTCGGTCGGCATGAGTGCTAACGGCTTCGGATAGGGGAGAACCCCGCGCTGTTCCGTGAACGCGATGGTTTCGTCGGAGACATAGCCAAAATGCTTGCCCAGGGTGCGCGAGACGGTCGACTTGCCGGCGCCAGAAGCGCCGACGAAGATCGCCGTGCGGCCAGTTTCCAGGTCGGCCAGTCCGGCCGCGTGGATCATCACCAGTTTCGCGCGGGCGGCCTCGATTGCCTTCATGGTCACCGCGGAGGTGAGCACACTGGCCAAGATTTCGGTGGTTTCGGCCGCGGCCGCGCCTTTCTCCCAAGCCAGTTCGTGGACGGTCTCGTCCGGGTCGAGCACCGCGCCGAGGGAGGCGCCAGAAAATTCGGCGGCGGCCTCTGCCGGCGAGATTTCGCGCACGCCGCACCGGGCCCACGCGGTCAGGATCTGTTCGGCGGCCTCATCGCGGCCACGGCCGCCAACAGGGATGCGCACCGGCACCCCAAACGCGGTCAACTCGAGGGTGCGGGGGTCGGCGAACGGGTCAGGCAAGGCAGGTGACGTCATAACGGCAGCACCCTACTTCAAGAGTTGGCGCCGGTAGTCGCGGCCAGAGTTTCGCACGCCAACTCCATCGCCGCGCGGAGGTCGGCGGCCGCGCCGATCGACTCGACTTGGCCCTTTGAAGTCGGCGGGACGACCACGTGCGAGACCAGCGGGTGGAATGGTCGTTCGTCGGCTTCGGCGCTGGCGAACAGCACCTCGTGCAGTTTCTCGCCGGGCTTGAGTCCGGTGTAGACGATCTCGATTTGGCGCCGTGACTGCTGGATGAGTTGTTTGGCGACGTCGTCGATTTTGACGGGCTCGCCCATGTCCAGGACGAGCGCTTCGCCGTCTCGGCCGATGGCGGCAGCCTGGATCACCAGTTGGACGGCCTCGCCGACGGTCATGAAGAAGCGGGTGACGTCCGGGTGGGTGACGGTCACTGGCCCGCCGCGATCGATTTGTGCCTGGAACGTGGTCAACACGGATCCGCGAGTTCCGAGCACGTTGCCGAAGCGAACACTCAGATACGTGCCGTCGGCGCTGTGGCCGACGCCGGCGGTGAGGCCTTCGGCGAGTCGTTTGGAGTAGCCGAGCACGTTTTCGGGGGCGGCTGCCTTGTCAGTGGAAATGTTCACGAACCGCGACACGTTTGCCGCCACGGCCGCGTCGAGCACGTTGCGGGTGCCGAGCACGTTCGTCTTGAACGCTTCGCCGCCTTGACGTTCGAGCATGTTCACGTGTTTTAGGGCGGCGGCATGGAACACCACGTCGGGTTTGGCCGCGGCCATCACTTCGACTAGTCGGTCACGGTCGCGAATGTCCGCCAACACCATGTCGGGCGATTCGAGGTCGGCGCGACCGTCGAGCGACAGCGCCAGCGAGTGTAGGGCCGACTCGTCTCGGTCCAACATCAAGAGCCGCGCGGGTGCGAACCGGCGGATTTGGCGGCAAAGTTCTGAACCAATCGACCCGCCGGCGCCGGTGACCAGCACGGTCTTGTCGCGCAGATAGTGCGCGATTGATTCGAGGTCGGTTTCGATCTGGTGGCGCCCCAACAGGTCGGCTGGTTCGATGTCGCGAACTAGGTCAACCGAGACGCTGCCCAAGATGTCATTGACGCCGGGCAGCACTTTGACGTCCAACCCGGCGGCGATCGCGTCGTCGTTGAGTGAGCGGATCGTCGCCGACGGCGCGCTCGGCACAGCGATGATGACGGTTTGGGCACCGGTTTCGTCGGCTATTTTGGCAAGGTCGCGCGAACGGCCAAGTACTTGGACGCCGCGGTAGCGGAAGTGGCGCTTGTTCGGGTCGTCGTCGATGAACCCGACTGGCCGCCACGCCCGGTTTGGGTCGCCGTGCATGGAGCGGACGAGGTCGCAGCCGGCGTCGCCGGCGCCGATAATCAGCACGTCGGTGGCGTCGGCCTCATCAGGGATTTGGTGGCGGCGAGTGATTTGCATCCGCCACAGGGCTCTGGGCCACACCATCATCAGCAGTGCCAACGCCGAAGCCGTCACCACTGAGAAACGCGGAAATACCAGCGGGTCTGTGGCGAAGTTCACAAAGGTGGTGACGCCGCCGGCGATCAGAACTACCGAAAGCAGGGTGAACAGCTCTTCGAAACTGGCGATCTGGTGGCGGCCCTGATGCAGTCGCAGGAACCAGCCCACGGTCAGGTGGATGGTGGAGGCGACTGCCGCCAACACGAGGCAGCCATAGACCGGGATCGTCCCATAGTCGCTCGTGAAACTGAGGTTGAGGGAGAGTTCGGCGGTCTCAAATCGGAGCGCGGCCGCAAGGAAAAACGCCAACACCCAGGCGGCGACGTCGCAAACCGCTAACGCTAGAACTCGATTGTGTCGAAACGCGACGGCGATGGCGTGACGCACTCGGACCTCTCCTTTGGCACGGTTTCGACGCTCGCGATTACAGCGCAGTCCAAAGAGCGTCGCCCGAAATTATCGCATGACCGCCAGTTCAGTGAGGGCGGTTGACGTAAGGTGCCACGGTGACTGATCTGCAGCCCGAACCGTCCGCGCCGAGTGCGCGAGGCAACCGTCGCGGCGGCCACTCGTGGCTTGAACGCGGTGCGACGTATCGTTGGGGTTGGGCGCAAGTCGGCTGGGCGATTGCCGCGCTTGCGGTCGGTTTGGGCGCGTTGTGGTTCTTGTCGGCCTCGGCGTCGAGTGCGGTCGGGTTGTTCGTCGCGAACGTCGCGTTTTGGCTGGTACTGCTTGCGGCCGTTTTCGCGGCCTATCGGATCACGGTGCCGCGCCGGCTTTTCGATTTCCGCGCCAGCGACGTCGTTGTCGGGTTGGCGTTGGCGCTCGTGTTGCGGTTCTTCGTGGACGGGTTGGCTTGGCAGGCCAACGGCTTCATGCCGTGGCCGACGTTCGCGAACTCGGCAGGGGAGCTGCCGTCCCTGTGGTGGCTCAACGGGGTGGTCGCGGCCGGGTTGATCGCCCCGATAGTCGAGGAACTGTTCTTTCGCGGCTTCCTGCTCGTCGCCCTCTACACCGTATTTTGTCGCCTGACGAGTTCACCGGCCGCAGCCGCGGTGGCGGCAGCGATCATCAACTCGGGCCTGTTCATGCTCACGCACCAGGTGGCCGGGGACTTCAGTTTGTCGATGGTCGGTGCGGTTTCAACCATCGCGGTGGGTTTGACCGCAGCGGTCGTCGTGCTGGTCACCGGTCGGTTTTGGGGCGCGCTGGTGATGCACGTGGCGTTCAACTCGATTTGGGTGTTGTTGGCGCTGGTCGGCACGATTGCTGGTGGAGCCGGCGCGGGTGCGACGCTGAGCTGATGTGAGCCATCTCACGCGCGGGGATTCATCTCGATTTTCCTGATCGGTCATTTGGAATCTTCTTGTGCGGTTATGCTATTGGCGAGCCTCGGGGATTTGCTTTCTCGGGAGGCAGTCAATGTTCGGGATTTTCGGGATGGGAAGAGTCAGACTCTAATGAACGCATTTCGCTTGAAAGCCGTGGCAATTCTCGCCGCCGTGTTCGCACTAGTTCTTGCGCCGATTGGCGCCAACGCATACACGCCGACCGCACCAGATGGCGGCGAGCGCACGGTCGCACCCGCAGCCAGTTTCACGGTGACGTTCACCGGTTTTGAGCCGGGCGAGTCGGTTGCGGTGACGATGACGGGCCCTGACGGCGCCAACGGCCAGTTGGCTTTCATTCGCACCGCGGTTTCGACCGCGACGTTGAACAAGGCGGCTAACGGTGCTGGCGATGTTCCGGTCAACGTGACGTTGCCGGCATCTTCCCAGGACGGCGACGTTTACGAACTGGTTGCCACCGGCGAAAGGTCCGGTGCTGCCACGTACACGATTTATGTGGTCGAGGACGCCAGCAACGGCGACGGCGACGACAGCGACAGCGACAGTGGAAGCGGCGGCAGCCTGCCGAAGGTCGGCTCGGCCGCGTCCGTTTCGGTGATCGCTGTTGGCGGCATCATGTTGCTCGCCGGTGCAGGAATTTTGTTTGCGGCTCGCCGTCAACGCGATTCCTGAGTTATAGTCGTAGTCGGCCCCTCCTTCTCTTGAGTCCCCCCGGCTCGATTTGGCGGGGCCGACCTATGTCCGGGGTCGGGCAGGCCTAGGCGACGAGTGGCCGGTATCTGGTGTTGCGTCTTGGCTGGCTGGCGCCGGGTGGGTAGAAGTCTGGTCTCTTGTCTCTGGGGTTGAGTTCGATTCGCCAACCAGTGTGGTGGATTTGTCTGTGGTGGTGGCCGCAGAGCAGGACTCCGTTGTTCAGATCGGTTGGTCCGTCGTGGAGCCAGGATTTGATGTGGTGGGTTTCGGTCCAGCCGGGTGGCCGGTCACAGTCTGGGAATGCACAGCCGAGGTCGCGGTGGGCGAGGGCCCGTCGTTGGGCCGGGCTGTGGAGTCGTTGGGTACGCCCAAGGTCTAAGACCTGTGATTGGCTGCCGAGCACTGCCGGCAGGACGCCAGCACCGCACGCCAACTGTCGTAGTTGGCCAGCCGAAACTCTAGTGCCGTGTTCGGTGACTCCAGCAGCGTCGCAGCGACCACGCAGCGAGTCTTCGGAAACCGTAATCATGAGGGTGGCGGCTACGCCGCCGTGGTTCCCGAACTCACCGGTCGGCAGATGCCGCAGGAGGTCAGCGAACGCGTTCCCGGCGCGCTCTTTATAGGACGGCGGCGAATCGAGGGTCGCGTCTTCGAAAGTGAGTTCACCGGTGTCGGTGTCGAGATTCTCGTTACGCCGACGTGGACTGGTCTTAGCTTCCAACGCCGAGCGCAGCATGTCGGCGGTCAACGCGTCCAGGGTGAAGCCGCCTTTGACCATCCCAGCCTCATCAGGGCGAGTCATCCAAAACTCTGCCGCCTGGACTGCCGTCTCTTCTTGACGAACCAACTCTTGGTTTTCGATCCGGTCGGCACGTTCACGATCTACGACCTCAACCGCACGACGGGCCTTGTGCTGGAGCTGCTCCAGCAGCATGCCTGGCGCGGCCTCAGCCAAATCGGTTTCGACCGCGGAACGCTCCGCAGCCGACAAGTCGATCGGTAGGTCGTCGAGGGCTTTGGCGACTACGGCAGCCTTGTCGGTACTCATCCCAGGTTTCGACAACTGTTCAGCCAGCACCGGCGACTCGTCAAGTTGCGCCGCGAGTTTCAGATGCTTAGCCGCACCCCGACGAGACAACCCAGCCTCCGCCGCAACGAGGGACGCCATCGAACCCGCCCCAGCGGCCTTGTGTGCATCTTTACGAGCGGCAGCAGAAGTCAACGCGAACTGCAGCCGCTGTGCCCGACTGATGATCGACTGCACCGTCTTGGACGCTGAAACCAACTCCGCCGCACCAAGTGAATCGAGGTCAACCGCGAGTGCCGCATCAAACACGCCAATCCCGCCGCGGAGGTGCTCGATCGCCGTTGCCATAACTCAAACATAGTCGAACACATGTTTGAGGTCAATAGGTTATTCGCCTATTTTCAGGACAGTGTTTTGAAACAGATTTCACCGGCACTCGGGGGCAACGGTGGTCGTGCTGCCGGGGATCGTCGGCGTGGAGACGACGGTCAGGTTCGGCGTCCAGCCGGTGCTGACGCGAACTGTTGCGGTCACCGATTGGCCCGGCTTCAAAAGCGAACTCCACGTCAACACCTCGCGGCCCTCGTGGGTGCCGCGACCGAATGCGCGCAGCGGCCCGTCGCCGCTGACGTCGTCGCGCACGACCTTCGACCCCTTCGGCAAATAGATGTAGGCGAGGTTGCGGGTCAGCCCTTGTTTCGTGCCCCAATAGCCGCCGCCGATGATCGAGTCGGGCAGCTCGGCGACGTTCTTGGGGGCGTTGTTCGTGAGTTTGACCCGCAACTCGGTGGTGGCGGTGTCGCCGTCGATCCGACACCAGTCGGCGCCGGTCTCCACGTCCATGTAGTAGCTGAGTTTTGAGCCGGTCGCGTCGTTCAGGTAGACGCCGAATGGGGTTTGGCTGCGGTCCGAGCGCGGCAGCGCCCCTTGCAGGTTGGTGCCGTCGAGGACAGCCTGCTCGGCGTCGCGGTCGCTCCAGATGAGGATTCGCCGTTCGCCGGCGGCTTTCGACAGGGCAGTCAGCAGTGCTCGCGGGTCGGCTTTGCCGGCGATGATTTTGCCGAACACGGCCGAGGTGGTCGCGTTGAAGATCGCGTCTTGGTCGTCGACCGAATACTTGAGGTAGATCTCGTTGAGCAGCAGGCTGACGGCGTTCTCGCTGGTGACTTTCACGGTTTGGCCGGTCGTGCCGACGGGAACTTCGACCGGGCCGGTGGCCTCGAGCAGGTAGGACAGGGTCACCGGGTCGATGGCGATCACGCCGTCGACCTTTTCGCCGGTCCGTTCGCGCCAGGTGGCTGAAGCGATTTCACCCGATTGGGCGAAGTCTGGGATTTGGGTGACGTTTTGTGGGGTTTTCGCCGGGTTCGGGATGAACAGTTCGCGCATGTTCTTCGGCAAGTCAACGACTGGTTTGGTTATTTCGTCGAGGTCAGTTTCGGCGTAGTAGTCGCCGAGTTCGATTCGGCCGTCGTCGGTTCTGGCGACGAACATCGCGCCAACCATTCCGCCGAGGGAACGCCATTCGGCATTGTTCTGGCCGAGCACCAAATACGACCGCGCACCGTCTTCGCCGAGGAACTTCGGCAGCAGGATCGACGCGCGCCGGACTCCGTCGACGGCTTTGGCTGCGTCGGTGACCTGCTCGGACAGTTCGTCGACTGCGTCGGCCAGCGGCGGCAGCAGGCCACGGCGGTCGATCGATTCGATTTCGATGGCGGCGGCGGTCATGGCGGCGCCGCTGGTCTGTGCGGCGGTCTTCACGTCGGTGAGCGCCGCGGTGTCGATTTTGCCGTTCTTTGGGGTGAGGCTGTCGGGCGAGAAACTGCCGGCGACATCGACTAGGGGAGTGAGCGCCTGGTCGGACATTTGGCTCAACGAGGACGTCGCCTGCGACACGGCCGAAAGTTGCGCGCCGATGTAGGGGACTCGTTCGCCAAGGCGCCAAACCGGATCTGAGGTGAGTGAGTCGGCGGCGGACATTTCTTCTTGGATTTGGGCGACCTGGGATTCCACTTTGGCGGTGTCGGTCGGGTTGGCTGAGACGGTGGAGGCGAGCGTTTGGGCGCTCTGCAGATGCCCGAGCGCGAGGTAACCACGAACCCCAACCCACACGGCTGCCGCCAGCACGAGCAGCAGGAACACGCCCGCAGCACGGACGAATACTCGGCCAGCGGTCTTGGCCTGGTCAGGCAGCAGGGGGTTGCTCACCAGAGAATCTTAGATGGGCGGACGTGGGATTCGTCTCTCGTTGGTAGATCCGGCTCAAAGTCAGGTGACGCTAGCGTAGGATGATGAGTCGTTGTCGAGGCACGAAATGAGCGGGGGCAGTCCAACCATGGGGTTCGATCGTTTGCTCTCGCCACCAGATGTCGAGGTGTTTCGGTCGCTCAGTGAACGTATTCGATTTTCGACCGAAAAGGGACTCATCCGATGAAGACAATCGTCACTGGCGGAGCCGGTTTTGTTGGCGCTCACCTAGTGAAGCGGCTAGTTGATGACGGATCTGAGGTCGTGGTCATCGACGACCTTTCTAGTGGCTTTCGCAGCAACCTAGAAGGCATCGATGTCGAACTGGTCGAAGGCTCTATCCTCACCGACAGCGCGCTGGCTTCGATTCGTGACGCGGACGCGGTAGTTCACCTAGCAGCGGTGCCGTCGGTGCCGCGCTCGGTGAAGGATCCGGTCACCAGTCACGAGGCGAACGCGACGGGCACTCTTCGGGTGTTGGAGGCCGCGCGGGCGAGTAACGCGCATGTGATCGTGGCTTCGAGTTCTTCGGTTTACGGGGCGAACCCGGTGCTACCGAAGGTCGAATCGATGTGCCCGATGCCGGTCAGCCCGTATGCGGTCAGCAAACTTGCCACCGAGTCTTACGCGATTTCGTATCAGCAGGTTTTTGGGCTGCCCACGTTGGCGTTCCGGTTTTTCAACATTTTTGGTCCGCTGCAGGCTCCGGGGCACGCCTACGCTGCGGTCGTGCCGGCGTTCACGCATGCCGCGGTGAACGGTGAACCGCTCGTGGTGCACGGCGACGGGGAGCAGACCCGCGACTTCACTTATGTCGGCACGGTCGTCGATACGATTACCGACGCGCTTGCGCGTCGGGTCACTTCGGTTCGGCCGGTGAACCTCGCGTTCGGCACGCGGTTCTCGTTGCTTGAGGTCATCGAACTGATTGAAGCCGAGTTGGGTACGAAGGTAGAACGCAACCATGTTGGTGTTCGTGAGGGAGATGTCCGAGACTCTCAAGCGGACAGTACGCAGTTACGGAGCCTGTTCCCAGATATCGAACCGGTTGACCTGAAGGCCGGGTTGCACGCGACGGTGGAGTGGATGAAGCAGCGCAAGGACCAAGTGTGAGCGAGGCCCCACTGGTGTCGGTCGCGATGGCGACCTATAACTGTGCGCCGACCCTGCCGGACGCTCTCGCCTCGATCGAGAACCAGACGTACACCAACTGGGAGTTGGTGGCGTGTGACGATGCATCAACCGACAATTCGCATGCACTGCTGGAAGAGTTTGCGGCACGCCACCCGGGCAAGGTCACGGTGCTGCGCAACGAGATCAATAGCAAACTGTCATTTTCGCTGAATCGGTGCCTCGCTGTGGCGAACGGCGAGTTGATCGCCCGTATGGACGGCGACGACAAGTGCCTGCCAGAGCGTTTCGAGAAGCAGGTCGCTTTCTTGACTGAGCACCCCGAGTTGGCGGTGGTGGGCACTGCGATGCGCCGTTTCGATGAGACGGGCGAGCACGATGTGCTCGAGTACGAGGCGCGTCCCGATCGCTGGTCGCTTCGGCATAAATCGCCCTTTGCACACGCCACCATCGTGATGCGCAAGCCGGCGTATCAGGTCTTGAACGGGTATGTTGATGTTCCACGCACAATCCGTTGCGAAGATCGTGATTTGTGGTTCCGCTTTACGGCCGAAGGTTTCGCCGGGGCGAACCTCCCAGAACCGCTGTACCTCGTGCGTGAAGATCTTGACGCGATTAGACGACGCACGTTCCAAAACCGTTGGAACAACTTCCGTACTGAACTGATCGGGTTCCGACTGTTGAAATACCCCGTCGGCTGGTTTCTGAACCCTTTTGTTCAGTTGGGCAAAGCACTTGTTCCGGCTAAAGCGATGCTGGAATATCGCAAATGGCAAGGGCGAAAGGTAACGGTTGTCGGCTGATGCTGAGTTATTTCCTTGTCACGACCTTGGCGGTCTGGCTCGCCGCGCTTGCCGGTTCGCGCGCAGCGGCAGGGCCAGAAGGGTCGATTCTGCCGACTCGAAAGAGCCTCGCTTGGTTCGCAGCATTCCTCAGTGGGTCGTTGCTGGTCGCGATGTCTGTGTTCAGGTTCGAGATCGGCACCGACTATCGAGGATATGTCTATAACTTCGAGAATAGTTACCGCACTTGGACCTGGTCTCAGTTCGAATGGAGCGAAGAGCCGGGAATCGAAATTCTCACCTGGATCGTCGTTCGGATACACGATGATTATGCGTTTCTGATCGGTCTTGCAGGGCTGATCACAGTCGGTTTGTTTATGCGGACGTACGCGAAATACTCGACCGTATTCGCGCTATCGGTGCTATTTTTCGTGCTGACAGGGCCGTTGCACGGCTCGTTCAACGGGGTTCGCCAATACCTTGCAGCAGCGATCGTTCTTGCGGGGCACGAGTTCATTGTGGACCGTAAGTTTGTTCGTTTCGCGCTGGTGGTGGGGTTAGCTACGTTGTTCCACGTGAGCGCGCTGGTGCTCATTTTGCTCTACTTTGTGCCTCGGAAGCGGTTGTCTTTGGTGAGTGTTGCGGCGCTGGCGGGTGCGGCGCTGTTAGCTTCGTATGGTTATGAGTTCGCGGGCAATCTCATCGGTTCTATTCGGGCTCGTGATGTCATCAGCGGGAGTTACTTTGTGGAGCAACTTAACCCCTTGCGGATCGCTTTAGCGTTCGTTCCGTTCCTCAGTTACTTGCTGTTTTCGCAAAAAGACAAGATCTCGGATCGGTCTCACTTCCACATCAACATGTCGCTAGTTTTTGCGGTGCTCTATTTAGCAGCGGCGGGCAGCGCGCACTTGGCGCGCTTCGCGATTTACGCGCTACCGTTTTTGGCTCTTGCGATTCCAGCGGTTATTCAATCGGCGGCGCCTCGAACGAGAAATACGCTCGCCTTCGTGCTGATTGTGGTCCACGCGGCGTTTTGGTACATCGAGATCATTGGCTCTCCGGATCTGTACCCTTTCGCGTGGCAGTTCCCTTGGTCTGACTAATCGCCCGGCATCGCCTCAGGTGGGCTCGTTCAGGCAGCGTCCTTCGTTCATTTCGGCCTCGAGCCAGGACTCAAAAACGAGAATCGACCACAGGTGGTATTGCACGTTTCGCCGACCAGAAAGGTGATCGTCCAACTTCTGTTGGACTTGATTGACGTCGAAATATCCTTCGCGAGCGAGACGGTCGGGTGCCAACATGTCTGTGGCCCATTCGCGCAGCGGGCCACGCAGCCATGAATCGATCGGTATTCCAAACCCTTGTTTGGGGCGATCGAAAAGCGCTCGCGGAACGTGACGTTCTAACACTTGGCGCAGTATCCATTTGCTTTCGCCGTCGCGAATTAATTGGTCGAGTGGCAGGCTCCACGCGAATTCGATCAGCCGATGGTCTAGCAGGGGAGTTCTAGCTTCGAGGCTCGTACCCATGCTGGCCCGATCTACTTTGGTGAGAATGTCGTCTGGCAGATACGTCAACACATCTAATAACATCATCTGGCGAGCTGGATCGAGATCGCTCGAAATTAATCGAGAGTTGCTGCTGGGTAGGCGTCCACCGATGACGACGTCTTCGGCGTTGTCCCACGTAGACACTAGGCGCGAGTACATGTCTTCGATGCTGGTCGAATCAACGACAGTCGCCAGTTTGTGGGCGTTGTTGCCGGTGATGAGCGAGCGCCGTCTTTTAGGCAACAGCCGATCGGACTTCTCGCCGAATCTATCCCATCGTTCCGGCGAGATTCCGCGCATTCGACGCGATACTGTGCGTCGAATCGGCTGCGGTACGTTGTTTAGTTTTGACCAGATTCGCATGCCGGCTACATAACGGTTATAGCCAGCGAAGACCTCATCGCCGCCGTCGCCTGACAGCGCAACCGTCACGTGTTGACGTGCTAGTTGACTTACAAGGAACGCCGGAATTTGTGAAGCATCAGAAAAAGGCTCGTCGTAGAGGCTAGGCAACTTCGGAATTACCGATCGGGCCTCGTCTGGGGTGACCAGCAGTTCGGTGTGGTTTGTTCCGAGATGCTTGGCGATCTCTTTCGCGTGTTTGGACTCGTCGTATTGGTCGTTGTTGAAGCCGATAGTGAAGGTGGAGACTGGTCGGCTCGATTGAGCTTGCAAGCTTGCCACGACAGCAGACGAATCGATTCCGCCAGACAGAAAAGCACCGATCGGCACGTCGGCGACTGAGCGTATTTTGGTTGCATCGTTGAGCAGCGTTTCGAGTTGGCCGGTCGCTTCAACGTCAGATAACTCTAGGGGGTTGTCATGCCCTGCCTTTGCCACCTGTGCCGGATCCCAATAGGTGACTGGCTCGGGAGTCTGCCCTGGGTTGTTTGGGTCAACCGTCAGCCATGAGCCAGGTGGAAGCTTGAAAACACCTTCGTAGATCGACATGGGTGTGGGGACGTACATGAATCGGAGATAGCTAGTTAATGCGTCCCTGTCGATTCGTGCAGTAAAGGATGGGTGTTCGCGCAGAGCTTTGAGTTCTGAACCAAATAGAAAGTGGGAGCCTGACCAGCCATAGTAGAGGGGTTTTTTGCCTAGCCTGTCCCGCACGAGGTGAAGTTTCTGCTCGACCGAGTCCCACAACGCGAACGCGAACATTCCCCACAAGCGACTGATCGCGGCTTCGAGCCCCCATTGGCTGACTGCGCGTAAGAGAACTTCGGTGTCTGAATGGCCGCGATAAGGGCCGCCGGAGTTACCCAGTTCGGCGCGAAGATTCTCGAAATTGTATATTTCGCCGTTGAACACGATGGTGTACCGGCCGTCGGCCGAACTCATCGGTTGGTGGCCTTCGGGTGAAAGATCTATGATCGATAGTCGCCTGAATCCCAGTGCGACACGGCCTGTTTCATCTGCCCAACTGCCGCCGTCGTCGGGGCCTCGGTGCACGATCGTGGACGCCATTCGTTGTGCCACATGGGCTTGTTCTTGGGGGTTGCCGGGCGGGCTAAGGAATCCAGAAAAACCGCACACGGTTAC
>DAONBX010000022.1:0-46326 GCA_035401705.1 Aeromicrobium sp. | reverse complement strand
GATTCGAACCCCAAACCTTCTGATCCGTAGTCAGATGCTCTATCCGTTGAGCTACGGGCGCACGCCCACAATGGGCATCGGCCACTCTACCGTGCCCGAGCCAAACGGCGTAATCGGGTCGGTCGAAATAGGAAAAACTGGCTTGTTTTAGGCGCCGGGCAGACCTGATTAGTTTTCAACAGTCGTGGGCCGGTATCCTGAACCGGTTGTTCTAGGAGATGTCGCATAGTGGCCTAGTGCGCCCGCCTGCTAAGCGGGTTGAGGTTTAAACCTCTCGAGGGTTCAAATCCCTCCATCTCCGCTGTGATCTCTCAAGATCGGAAAGTCCTGAACCTGTGAAAACAAGTTCAGGACTTTCGCTTTGTAGAGGGCCGGCCACCCGCCGAAGACTCAGGCGGTCGGGTCGAACCGGCGGTAGCCGTTCGCGGTGTTTAGCCGGTCGTAGACGTCACGGATCAGTTCGGCGCGCTGCTTGCGATCGACGAGGTTCAACTCAAGGCCGGTGACGTTGCCGGCGGTATCGGTGAAACGCAGCATCCCGTCGGCCACCGCAACGTCTTCGACGTCTTTCCAAGTCCCGTTGTCGCCCTTGCCGCGGGTCGTGTATCCGGCCGGGTCGAGCGTCAGAACCGTCGGTGGTCGCAAGTTCAGCACCGCCGCCAACAGCAGCACGATTCCGGCTACTGACGCGGCAATAATCGAGATGGCTTCAGTGAGTTGGCTGTTCTTCGGCAGCCAAAAAGCCACCAGCACACAGGCCGCGGCGATGAAAAAACTAACGCCGGCAGCAACCATAAGGTGCGCTCGGTCGATTCGGTATCGAGTCACGCAGAGGGGGCGGGATTCGAACCCGCGGCTGACATTGCTGCCAGCGACCGCTTTCAAGGCGGTTCCGATCGGCCACTCCGGCACCCCTCCTGGGCCACCGCCGAAACGATGACGCCGGAACCGATTCTCTCACCTACTACTTCAGCGGTGCGAGGCGCTTCGGTTCTACCCGTTTGGGGAGCTGAACTGCCCGGGCTGAACGCCGACCCCGTGGCCTCATCAACACTGCTCGAATGACTAGACCAATGACCAGGCCGAGGATCGCGCTGTAGAGCGTAGAAAGCGCGAAATAGCTGGGGTAGGCGGCCGGGTTGACGAGCGAAACGGTCACGATCACGCTGCCGACGACAGCGAGGACGCAGATCCACCAACCTTCGCGGTACCGCGAACGCAGTGACGTGCCAACGATTAGCGCGGGGAAGCCGATTAGGAATTCATAAGGCCGAGGAACACCGACAATGCTCTGCCGCATCCAAACGATCGATTCGTCAAGGAACGTGGTTAGGGTCGCCGAGCCTGAGGTGCGCAGGAAGCTGCCGTAAAAGAACAGCGCAACCGCTACGAGGGCAACAACCGCCAACGGTTTCAAGTGGTGCTTGTTCAGGCCGTGCAGGCCAGAACCAAGACTCCAAACTGTTGCTACCGCGAACACAACTGCGACCAACATCGCGACCAGACCGAACATACGAGGGTTCACATTGGCGTTCCATGCGGCCACACCAATAGCACCGCTGATTGACAGTGCCAACAAGACCGCATATTCGCGAAGTGCTTTGAGGGCCGTGGGTGCAGGTTCGGTGAAAAGCACGGCGGTGACTGCCGAAAGTACTGCTGTCGCTCCGGCCGCTCCGGCAAGCAACGTGTTCATTCCGGTCAACCAGGCCAAGATCGCCAGCACCGAGGTCAACGTCACCCAGATGCGCATATGGCCGCCGACACGGTGAGTCAAGATGAGTGAAAAGCACACTAGGAGCGCCGCAGCGGCCGGTCGCCAGAGCCAACTTGGTGCACCGACATCGACGATCGCGGTCGCCGCGACCAGGGTGCTAACCAGCCAGGCAACGAACGTGCCGCGAATTAGGCGTTTGCTCCACCCGGGCGAGTTCACGCGAGGGTTGCGGGTGACTACCTCGTAGGTCGGCGATGCCGAAGCGTCGAGGCGTCGACGTCCCGGTTCAGCGGTGGTCACAGTTCCCAAATCCTCCGGTTGGCAAGCGAGGGGTTTACCTCGCGTGAATGCCGCACATCTTCACCCGAAAGATCCACGGTAATCGGTCCATTGCCCCCGATGGCCTCGTCCACGATAGTTCCCCACGGACTACTAACCAAGCTATGGCCGGTGTAACGCTTGCCGTCCTGGCCGGCGCCGAGCACCCAAACGGAGTTCTCGATGGCGCGAGCCTGTAGCAGCGTCCGCCAATGAAGTTCCTTATGTTCGCCGGCGACCCAAGCGGCCGGAACGACAAAAGCCTCGGCTCCGGCATCGACCAACAAGCGACCCAACTCGGGGAATCGCAAGTCGTAACAAGTCATCAAACCGACGGTCAGCCCCGCGACTTCGACAGTCGTGGGTTGAATCGGTCCGGCCTGCAGGCGGGCAGATTCTCGGTAGCCGAAGGAGTCGTAAAGGTGGATCTTGCGGTAGGTCGTAACCAGCGATCCGTCAGGGCCAACGACCAGCAAGGTATTGAATGGTAGGCCGTCAGTCTGTTCGAACATGCCAGCCACGATCGTGGCTTGAAGTCGACGTGCATGGTTCGCTAGAAGTTGAAAGAACGGCCCGTCCAAAGGTTCGGCAATCGCGGCCAGATCGTGGTTGATCGAGCCAAAATCGTGCATGGTTGCTTCGGGCAAAACAACCAGATCAACGTCGCCGATAGCCGCCAATGACTCGTCAACGAGTTCGCGGTTCGCCGCCGAATCGGTGGAGGACGCCAGTTGCACGAGTGTTGCCCGCATTGCACCAGTGTGACCGGTCACTACGGTGGACACCATGCGCGCAGTAATTGTTAGCGAACCAGGCGGCCCGGAGAACCTCGAGATCGGCGACATTCTCGAATCCGCGCCAGGGCCGGGCGAAGTGGTGGTCGAAGTTGTGGCGGCAGGTGTGAACCGCGCCGATATTTTGCAGCGTCAAGGTTTCTATCCGCCGCCGCCGGGCACAACTGATGTGCTCGGGCTTGAGTGTTCTGGCATCGTGTCGGCAATCGGCGAACAGGTCACCTCGGTTACCGTCGGCGATGAAGTGGTTGCGCTGCTGACTGGCGGCGGCTACGCCCAGCAGGTGGTAGTTCCGGCCGGCCAAGTTGCACCGGTGCCGACCGGTTTGACGCTGCTTCAGGCCGCAGCGGTGCCAGAGACGTTCGCGACGGTCTGGTCGAACGTGTTCATGACGGCGGGACTTCGCCCGGGAGAGAAACTTCTCGTGCACGGCGGAACCAGTGGGATTGGCACGACCGCGATCCAGTTGGCGAAGGCTTTCGGCGCCACGGTTGTCACCACGGTGGGTACCGAGGAGAAGGCTGAGGCGGCCAGAAAGCTCGGCGCCGATGTCGTGATCAACTATCGCGAACAGGACTTCGCCGAAATCTGCAAGGGCATCGGCGGCGTAGACGTCGTCTTGGACATTGTCGGCGCCAAATACTTGAGCCAGAACGTCTCGTCGTTGGCGCGTGGCGGCCGCATCGTAGTAATTGGCTTACAAGGTGGCGTCAAGGGCGAACTCAACCTGGGTGCATTGCTAGCTAAACAGGGCACGGTGTCGGCCACGTCGTTGCGGTTCAGGCCGGTCGAGGAGAAGGCCGAAATTATGGCCGAACTGGTCGAAAAGGTTTGGCCGCTGATCGCCACGGGTGAGGTCGGGCCGGTGATTGATCGGGTGCTCGACTTCGGTCACGTGGCCGATGCTCATCGACTGCTCGAGTCGTCGACGCACATCGGCAAAGTTGTGTTGGACCTGACCGGTGAAGGCAACGAGCAGGCTCCTAGGCTGGACTCATGAGCGACGACCGGGTTATCGATCCCCAAGGCGAACCCGTTGAGGTTCAGCCCGAATCGACCCCGTTGAGCGATTTGGTTGAACAGCCCGCCAAGGTCATGCGAATCGGCGGGATGATCCGCCAACTCCTCGACGAGGTGAAGTCCGCGCCACTGGATGAGGCCAGCCGGAACCGCTTGCGTGAGATCTACGATCAGTCCGTCGACGAACTCAAAGACGGTCTCGCGCCGGAGTTAGTTGACGAACTTGAGCGGCTCAGTCTGACGTTCGGCGACGAAGCGCCAAGCGAGTCGGAATTGCGGATTGCCCAAGCCCAACTCGTCGGTTGGCTCGAAGGTCTTTTTCACGGAATTCAGGCCGCGTTGTACGCCCAGCAGATGCAGGCGCAGAATCAACTGCAGAACATGCGGTTGGCGCTGCCGGGTTCTCCTGAACGTGACCAATCTGACGTTGAAGATCCAAGGACTGGGCCCCCATCGGGGGGAATGTACCTCTAGGCTGGGGTGCAGAGAACGAAAGAGGAGATGGCAATGAAGCCGACACTCCCACCGTGCGCAATGGCGCCGGAGGTCTACCAGGACGAAGTCCTGCTGTCCCCGCCCGCGCGACGTGAGGTTACCGCCGATGAGTGGCGTGAATATCAGGCTAAGCGTTCAGCGGCTCACCGCCGTTGTGCCGGCTGTGAAGTCCTAGACGAGTGCCTTTACCGCGCGGTTGTTGAAGTCGATGTGGCTGGCTTCCTCGCCTGCACCAGCGAAGCCGAACGCAAGCGGATGCGTCGTGAGTTGTCGATCGACGTCCAAGTTGATTCGAGCCCCTACGGCACTGCTCGTGTCGGCGGCGGACCGGTCGATCACGACGAAGTGATCGCGGCCCGCAAGGCTCACCCGGACGATACCTGCCGGCAGTTGGCTGAGCGTCTCGATTGCTCGACTTCGACCGTCAAGCGTCACCTACGCCAAGAGCGCGAAGGCAAGGCGAAGGCGGCAGTCGCGGCGATGGACAAGCCGACCATGGACCAGGTGCTCGACACTTTCGACCGGCTCGAAACTGCTCGTCGCGCCTGACCCGTTAGTACCTGCGGTCAACATTGACTCGCTCTGGCGTGTGCAGACGCACCATCGTGCGGCCGACGTTCGTTGGTCGCGTCGAACGGGTCAGCAGCGAACCGAAAATCATCAGTGAGAACCCGATCGGCACTGACCAGATCGCTGGTTGGCTGAGCAGTGTTCCGGCCCAGCCGTCAAGGTCCGACACCAGCGTCACGAACGGAGCGGTGGCCGCAGCGATGCCGCCGCCGATTAAGCCGGCGATCGCGCCAATCGCGGTCAGGCCGCGCCACCAGATCCCCAATATCAGTAGTGGCGAGAACGTCGAGGCAGCCAAGGTGAACGCGAAAACGACAGAGTTGGCGATCGGTACTGAGTCGGCGTTCAACGCCAGCACTAGCGGCACCGAAATGCACAGCACTGAGGCGAGCCGAAGTGCGGTGATTGACGAGATCCGACCCTTCGCCGGGCGTTGGGCCGCGATCGCCTGACCGACCACGCCGGAGATCGCCATGGTGACCCCCGACGAAGTGGACAGGAAAGCCGCGAAGGCGCCTGCGGTAATCATCGCGGTTAGTAGCTCGCCGCCAGTGCCGGCGATTAGTCGACCCGGCAGTTCGAGTGCGACCGTGTCGGCCCGGCCGGCCGCAATGAGGTCGCTGGCGTAGATCCGGCCGAGCACGCCGTAGAACGTCGGCAACAGATAAAAAGCCGAAATGAGCAGCAGCACAATCAACGTTGTCCGCCTGGCCGCACGACCGTCTGGGTTTGTATAAAACCGGACTACGACGTGCGGCAATCCCATCGTGCCAAGGAACGTCGCGAGGATCACCGCGTAAACCGAATAGAGGTGCTCGCCGGTCGCGACTCCCAATGGCTCAAGCCAGGCCTGGCTCTGCACGGGGTGCGGTTCGCCGTCGCGCGACCAAGCCAGCAGCAGGAACATCAACGGAACCAACAGCGCAGTCAACTTCAACCAGTATTGGAAGGCCTGCACGAAGGTAATGGATCGCATGCCGCCGAGTGAAATGTTGATCGTGACGATTGCCGCGACCAATACGGTGCCCACCCAGCGGGGCGCGTCCAGCACGGTTTGCAGGGTCAGGCCCGCCCCTTGGAACTGTGGCATCAGGTAGAGCCAGCCAATGCCCACCACGACGACCATCGACACTCGCCGGGCCGCCAATGACTGCAGTCGAGACTGAGCGAAGTCTGGGATCGTGTAGGCCCCAGAGCGCCGCAGTGGGGCAGCAACGAACACGAGCAAAAGCAGGTAGCCGACGGTCCAACCGATCGGATACCAGAGCATGTCGGCGCCACCGACCAAGATCAGTCCGGCGACACCAAGGAACGATGCCGCCGATAAGTATTCGCCGCTAATGGCAGAACCGTTCAGGCCCGGCGAGACCGACCTGGAGGCGACGTAGAAGTCACTGGTTGTGCGACTGAGTCGAAGGCCGAAAGCGCCAATGACCAAGGTGGTAATCGATACGGCCGCAACCGCGACAATCCCCCAAGTAGGGTTCATCGCCGTGGTCTTTTCGAACGCCGAGGTTCAACCAAAGCGGCGAATGAACGCTCGGCTCGCTCGGCGTAGCGAATGTACAACCAGCCAAGGGCGATAACCGCCGGATAGACCCCGGCACCCAACACCACCCAAGGCAGTGGAATGGGGCCGACGCGTACATCGTTTAGCCCTGGCAGCGCCGCGAAAACTAGCGGCAAACTCGCTATCGTCAACAGCACCGTGACGGTCACGGAAACCGCGGCGCGAAACTGCGACCGGATCAGCGAGCGCATATAGACCTCGCCGACGCCGGTTGCCTCGTCGATCTCTTCGCCGACGGTTCGTCGCACGTGTGCTGGGGCGGTTGCTTGCGAACTAGTGACTCGAACTCGCTGGCCGGGTCCAGGTTCTGCCGGGTCAGGCGACTGGGGCTTGCTCACGGGGTGCGCTCGCCGATGAGTTCGCGAAGTGCGCGGGTGTGGCGCCGCGCCACTTGCAACTCGATTTTGGTCTGGTTAGGTCCGGGAACGATGATGCTGGCACGACCGGAATTCATCCGAACCTCGGCGATATGGGCGCGGTTCACCATGATGCTTCGGTGAATTCGTAGGAAGCCAGCGTCGGCCCATTCCTCGGCGAGGGCGCCCAGCGGAGTGCGGATCAGGTGGCTGCTTCCGTCGAGCGTATGCAGGCGAACGTAGTCGCCCTGGGCTTCGGCGTGCGAGATTTGCGACCTGGAAATGAATCGGGTGACTCCGGCCAACTCCACCGCGATCGAGTCGTCCTGCTCCTTTGGTTCAACCTCCAGGCTCGTTGCGGCACGCCGCACACTTTCGCTAAGTCGTTCTTCACGAATCGGCTTGAGCAAATAGTCCACGGCGTTGAGGTCAAAAGCCTCGATCGCATGCTCATCGTGTGCGGTCACAAAAATGATCTGTGGCGGCGACTTGAACTTATCGAGCAGGCGAGCAATTTCGATACCGGTCAGGCCAGGCATGGCGATGTCGAGAAAGAGCAGGTCGATGTCGCCGGCCTCGAGTCGGCGCAGTGCCTCGGTGCCGGACTGGGCGGTGTCGATCTTGCCAATGCGTTCATCTCGGCCGAGCAGCCAGACGAGTTCATCGAGCACGGGCCGTTCGTCATCTACGACCAAGGTTCGCATTGCGCGGGTCATAGAAGTGAGCCTAGTCACATTCTGGATCGGTGATGCCTCGGGCGTGGAGCGCGTCGCCAGTGGAATAGGCGTGGGCGACGACCCGCACCGCTGCCGGACTCAATGTCGCTCTCGGACTGCGCCCCATGCCTCGGGCGACGGCCGCATCGCGGGTTTCACCGAAGATGGTAAATACGGTCGGTATCGAAGTCAGCATCAGCGAGAACGTCAAGGCCACCACGTCAGGGTTGACTCCGAACCGACGAAACGGGCCCAGCCAGCGGACGATTGCATCGAGCATTTCGTCCATCGCAGTGGTGGCAGTCACTATCGAAGCGGCCACAACTAGTCCAAGGACGGTAGCCAAAACCTCCACGGCCTTCGGCCAGCCTTGGGCCCAGAGTTGGTAGCTGACCGCTACGGCCATCACCAAAGCGAGCGGTCGCAGCGTATCGATCAGGGCTCGTCTGGAGATCCCCACCCAGCGCGCCACGATGACGGCAAGGACGAAGGCGATAACTGGAACTATTGGTCCAGGTGAGGCGACGATGGCGATGCTAAGAACCATCAGGGCACTCAGCTTTGGCCCCGGCGACAACCGATGCAGAACGGTGTCGCCGGGGATATGCAAGCCAATCGGGAGGCTTCGCCTCATGGGCTGACGCTCGCTCGATAGAAATCGACGGCTTCAGTGGCGGCGCCGTCAAAAATGACTCGGCCAGATTCGATCACCAGCGCGCGGTCACATCGACCTGCCAAGTCCAAGTCGTGGGTGACCAAGACCAACTGTTGCTCAAGAGAGAAGAGCCGCTCGGCCACCGCGCGGGAGTTTCGTAGGTCAAGCAGCGTCGTCGGTTCGTCGGCCACCACTATTGCGGGGTCGCACGCGAGCACGCCGGCGAGGGCTAAGAGTTGCTGTTGTCCGCCCGAAAGTGCATGAACGCTGGTGTCGGCCCGATGGCCGAGCCCGAACTCCTCGAGGATCTCTGAGGTGCGCGCGGATCTAGCCTTCTTGTCTTTTATCGTGCGGCGAAGAGAAAGCGCGATGTCCTCGGCCGCGGTTGGCATGACTAGCTGGGAAAGCGGATTGGTGAAAACGAACCCAACCTTGCGGCGGACCTTCGGCGCTTCCTCGGCGACGTTGAGCCCTTCGACGATGACGCTGCCTGAGCTCGCCCCAATGAGGCCATTGGTCAACCGAGCAAGGGTTGATTTGCCGCCCCCATTGCCGCCGATTACCGCAATCCGCTGTTCGGTCAGCTTGGCCGACACACCGGTTAGAAGGGTGAGTTCGCCGACCGGGCCAGGGACCCGGACGTCGACGTCGACGAACTCAATCACGTCAGTTCTTACCGAGTAGCTGCGGGAAGGCGCGATGGACAACCAGTGCGATCGCACCAGCAAGGCCGAGCTTGAGGATGTCGGCCGGAACGAATACGGCGAGCGACTTCACGGTGGGCCAGTAGGCGGTGTCAAGGACGAGGCTGACGCTAAGCGCGCCGGCGAGCAGGTTGATGCCAATGCCGAGAAGGCCAGCGAGGAACAGGGCAACGGGGCGAGCCCAGCCGCTGGTTCGCTCAACCGCAAGGCCTACGAGGAGGGCAACGATTGGGAAGGTGATCAGGTAGCCGGCGGTTGCGCCAGTGAACGCGGCGATTCCGCCGGTGCCGTGCAGGAAGACCGGAAGGCCGGCGGCGCCAACAACGAGATAGAGGACGATAGCGAGGAAGCCGCGACGAGCGCCGAGGACTGCGCCGGCCAAGAACACGGCAAATGGCTGCAGGCTGAACTCGACACCATTGACCGAGAACGGCAACGAGAACTGGGCGCAGACGGCAACAAAGGCGGCAAAAACTGAGATCAGGGCAATGTCAGTTCCCACATGGTTGCCGGAGTTGGCTGGCTTGGTTTCGGTCTTGGTCGCTTCGGACACGGTGGCTCCTGATTTAGAGTTGAACTGAACACTGTTCACCTGAACGGCGTTCAGGCTACCCGATAGGGTGGGCGCATGGCTAACTCGCTCGATGATGTGGTGTCAGGTGCCCTGCGGGTGCTGGACGAATATGGGCTTGAGTTCTGCTCAATGCGGCGGGTCGCAAGCGAGCTAGGCGTGCAGCCAAGCGCGCTCTACCACCACGTGCCGGACAAGCAGCGTCTGCTCGCGCTGATGGCCGACCAGATAGTGGCCCAGGTGGAAGTAGGCGCTGATCCGGCCAAGACTGCCCTGGCGCTTCGCGAAGCGATGTTGGCCGTTCGTGACGGGGCCGACGTGGTCGCGACCGCGTCGGCATTTCGGCTCGGAGACTCCCGGATTGAGACCGAGTTGGCAGCCCAAACTTCCCCCGATGTGGCGCGCACCCTGCTGCTTTACGTCTTTGGGCACACTCAAGCCACGCAGATGCACCGCCAGGCCGCCCAAGTCGGGATCCTCGCCGAAGACCCCGACCTTGACGACTCATTCGCACGCGGCCTCGACCTGATCTTGCGCTGACCCGTTCCGTCACCAGGAAGCGTGCAAGGGCCGACCTTCTTCATAGCCAGCACTGGACTGCAGGCCAACGATTGCCCGCTCGGCGAACTCGGCCAAGGAACGGGCGCCGGCGTAGGTAAACGAGGACCGTACGCCCGCGGTGATCTGATCGAGCAAGTCCTCCACCCCGGGTCGGTCGGGATCGAGGTACATCCGCGAGGTTGAAATGCCCTCCTCGAACAGCGACATCCGAGCGCGTTCAAATCCCTCTGCATCGCGAGTGCGGTTCGCCACCGCTCGACTAGACGCCATCCCGAAAGACTCCTTGTAGGGGCGACCGTCGGCGTCAAAACGCAACTGCCCGGGGCTCTCGTGCGTGCCGGCAAACCATGAGCCGATCATCACGCTACCGGCGCCAGCAGCAAGGGCGAGTGCCACGTCGCGGGGCCAGCGAACGCCACCATCGGCCCAAACTTGGGCGCCCGCTTCACGCGCGGCCTCCGCGCATTCGAGCACCGCTGAAAACTGCGGCCGGCCAACGCCGGTCATCATCCGCGTGGTGCACATCGCGCCCGGGCCAACCCCAACTTTGATGATGTCTGCGCCGGCCTCGAGCAAGTCACTGACCCCGGCCGCAGACACCACGTTCCCGGCCGCAATCGGCAGTCGTCGCCCAGTGGCAGCGGCGTACTCATCGCGTACCTGGCGCACCACGGTCAACGCGCTAAGCATTTTCGCCTGATGGCCGTGGGCGGTGTCGACGACGAGCACGTCGATCCCGAGGTTTATTAGCGCCTCGGCTTTGGACCGGACGTCGCCGTTGATGCCGACTGCCGCGCCGACCGCAAGCCGTCCTTGCGGATCGGTCGCCGGCCGGTAGATCGTCGAGCGTAAAGCCGCAGTCCGAGTCATCACCCCGGCCAACTGGTCACCCGAAACCACCGGCGCGAACGGCAAATGCTGGCCGGTCAACTCGTTGAACATGGCGCGCGCGTCCATGCCGGTTGGCAGGGTGAACGGATCGGTAACCATCACCTCGTGGACTTGCGCGAACCGATCGATCTCGGCCGCGTCTGCCGGGGTGAACACGCCCAACACCTTCTGCTCTGGCCCATTGAGCGTGTCTACCACGACAGCCCCACCGTGCGAACGCTTCGGCACGAGCGTCAGCGCCTCGCCAACTGTCATCGTTGGGGTCAACGTGACCGGCGTGTCATAGACCAAATCAGCCGCCTTGACCCGAGCGATGCTGCGCGAAAGTACGTCGATCGGAATGTCTTGGGGCAGGATCGCGATCGCGCCGCGGCGTGCCACCGTCTCGGACATCCGCCGACCCGCCACCGCGGTCATATTGGCGACCACGATCGGTAACGTCGCGCCGGTGCCGTCGGACGTTGCTAAGTCAACGTCGAACCTTGAGGTCACCTCGGAGCGACCAGGAACCATGAAAACGTCGTTGAACGTCAGGTCGTGACTAGGCCGAAGGTCGTTTAGAAACTTCACCCTTGGAGTCTAGGCCGACCTAGTCAACCGTTGCGGGGGTGAACTTTGGAATCGACAAGGTGACCTTCGTGCCAAGACCGGGGCCGGTCTCGACTACGAGACCGTGATCGTTGCCGTAGACGGTGCGAAGGCGCTCATCGACGTTCGCCAAGCCGACCGAACCAGAAGTTTGGCGCCCCGACAACACCGCCCGAACCGTTTCGGGGTCGGCGCCAACGCCGTCGTCCTCGATCGTGATCCGACATTCGGTGCCAGCGTCCTCGGCAATCACGGTGAGGCTGCCCGGGCCGGGCTTGCGTTCAAGACCGTGGCGAACTGCGTTCTCCACTAGCGGCTGAATCGTCAGAAACGGCACCGTCAGGCTGAGCACTTCAGGCGCGATCCGAGTGGTGACCTTGAGCCGATCGCCGAAACGGGCCTTCTCCAAAACGAGATACCGCTCAATGGACCGCAACTCTTCGGCCAAGGTGGTGAAGTCGCCGTGCTGCCTGAACGAATACCTGGTGAAGTCGGCGAACTCCAGCAGCAGTTCGCGCGCCCGTTCCGGATCGGTGCGGACGAAAGAGGCAATCGCGCCGAGCGAGTTGTAGATGAAATGCGGCGAAATCTGGGCGCGAAGGGCCCGCAACTCGGCCTCCATGAGTGCGGTTCGTGAGGCGGCCAGTTCGGCCAATTCCAACTGGCTCGAAACCCAGCCCGCGACTTCGATCGTGGTACGCGCCAAACCAGCCGAAGCGTTCTCGTCGACGACCACAATGCTGCCGACGACCCGTCCCTCTACCGAAAGCGGCGAAACGATCACTCGATTCGAAGCTTGAGAGCGACCGTGCGTCATCGCGGACTCGATTAGTGGTGCGGCCAATTCACTCTCGTCGGTGCCGGACCAGCCAAGCGGCACATCCAGATCGGTGATCGCCACGGTACGTACGCCCAGCAGATCGCGAAGATGCGGCAGCGCCTTGGCGACGCTTTCGGCGTTGAGGCCGCCACGCAACGCCGGCGCTGCGAGGGCAGCAGTGTGCAAAGTCTGAAAGGTCGCCCGATCTTCGGCCGAACCCAAACTGCGACGGCGACTAAGCAGGATCCAGCGGGTCAACCCGGCCAACCCCACCAAAAAGGCACCGATCGCCAGTGCGACCGTCCAGTCAACGGTTCCCATGATCAATCCAAGGACAGCAGGACGGCGTCCGGCGGGTCGGGGTCGACTGCTAGGGCCGATTTGTCCACGACTGACCGCAGGCAGCGAGTCTCATGCCGCAGCCTTAGCGTCCCGGTCCCGCTCGCATATTCGCGCCAAAGTTCGTGGACCGAACCCATCGCAGATTCTGGCACCGAGGCACGTTTCGTCTGCTCCGCGAACAACAGGAGTTTGTTCAAGTCGAGTTCTTCCCAAGCGTTAAACACCTCAACCTCCGGCGGGGCGAACAGCCCAGACGCCGAGAACGTGTCGACCGCAGGTTCGTTGGCTTCACGGTCGCCGGTGATTTCGCGAAGCCGGCGCATCCACGGGATCGAGTCGTCGTAGCGGCGGCTCATCGTCGAAAGGAGGCCACCAGGAACCAGCACCCGCGCGAACTCAGCCAACGCGGTCGGCGACTCCTGCAAAAAGCCAATGATCACCGCATCGAAGGCACCAGAACGCAACGGCAGCCGGTCACCTTGGGAGCGGATATAACCCAAGAGGGGGTTGCGGATGGCGGTCACTTCATCGCCCAGCACGGTGACCTCGTGACCAAGTTCTGCTAGTTCGTAGGCCAGCGGTCCGTCACCGATATGCAGGACGGTCGACAGGCGGTTGCCGACCAGCCAGTTCGCCGCCTTCGCCGACGCCATCGTGTCCATCTTCTGAGGCTACCGCTGGCCGCGGCAGGTGTGTGGCTGCGCGGTCGATACGCTGCCATCGTGTCTGACCCCTTTATCGCTGCCGCGTCGCTGGAGGGCGTCCCCTCTGCCTTCCAGTCCACGCGTGACGGAATCGATGCACTGTTGCGCGATCGCGGACTGCGCAAAACCAGCCCAGAAGACACGGCGCAATCGCTGCTCACCGGCGCGTGGGCGACGGCCACGCTGGAGGGCAGCGCTTTCACCATCGAGGAACTTGCCGCAGGTGGCGGCGACGCTACCGCGCGTGCGGCCGTGCGCATGTCGACCGAACTACTGGGCTTGTTGCCGACTTGGCGACGTTCCCCGGTTCAGGCTTTGGCCAGAATCCACGCCTTGGCTGCGGCCGATTCGGTGCCCGAAGATTCCCTCGGGCGACCGGTTAACCCCGAAGGTGGCAAGCGACTGGCGGCCCTAGCCGACATGTTGAGCGCCCAAAGCAAGGCGCCGGCTTTGGTGATCGCCGCGCTCACGCACGCTGAAATTGCCGCCGCGGGCGCCTTCGTCTCGCATAACGCGGTGGTGGCTCGGGCGGCGGAGCGGTTGGTGTTGGTTGCCCGTGGCGTCGACCCGGCTTCGGTCACCGTCCCAGAGGCCGGTCACGTTTCGGCATCCCCGGACTATTTCGCCGCACTGGCTGGCTATTCAACCGGACCAAATGGCGTACACAACTGGTTGCTCTACGCGGCCGAAGCGTTCACTCGCGGAGCTGAAGCGTCGCCACTGGCTACCGGTGCAAATTAGCCGGCTCGGAGCATCTTTCGCCGCTTGATCAACGCGGTAACTCCGGCCGCGATGAGGGCCAGCGAGGCGGTCGCCCCGGCCGCCGCCACTGCTTTGCCGGTCTTCGTTTCGGGGACTAGTCGAGGACGCAACGAGGTCGGCCGTTCGAAAGTCAGAATCGGCCAGCCCTCCTCGAGGGCCTTACGGCGCAGTTGTTTGTCCGGATTGACCGCGAACGGGTGACCTACCGCCGAAAGCATTGCGATATCAGTTTGTGAGTCCGAGTAGCCAAAACTCCGGCTCAAGTCGTAGCCCTCGCGTTCGGCCAGTTCTTTCATCGCGACGACCTTGTTTGGGCCGTAAACGTATTGGAGGATTTGGCCGGTGTATTTGCCGTCTGCCTCTTCTAGCGTCGTCGCGATCGAGTGGGTTACGCCAAGCATTTCGCCAATCGGCGTGACCATTTCGGCACCCGAAGCCGACACAATCACGATGTCGTGTCCGGCCTGTCGATGTTCGTCAATCAATGCCAGCGCTTCGGCGTAAACCAGCGGACTGATCACGTCATGAAGAGCCTCACGAACGATCTGGCGAACAGTCAAAACATCCCAACCGGTAACCATCGCGGAAATCTCTTGACGCATTTTTTCGACCAGTTCATGGTCGGCGCCGCCGAGTGAAAAAACTAGTTGGGCATAGGCGCTGCGCAGCACGGTTCGTCGACTGAGTAGGCCCTCGTCGAAGAGTTGGCGACTGAAGGCCAAAGTGCTCGACGTGGCAATGATTGTTTTGTCGAGGTCGAAGAATGCGGCGGGTCGTCCAAGAGTGGGCGCCATGACCACAGCCTAGGCGGTTTTTGATTCAATTACGGCAGGTTGCTCCACAGAAATGGTGCGAGTTGCTCACATTCCACAGGGCCCAAATTGGCCGTGGCGGGTGCTTGGCTCGGCGTACGACGGTGGAGTCATGAGTATTGGTCCTTCGCCAACGCGTCCACTGGTTGTCGCCTCAGATGAGGCCTTTGTTGAGAGCGCTCGACGGTGGTGCGCCGCCGCCGGAGGCGAAGCCGAAGCGCTCGATGATCCAGAAAGAGTCAGGCGAGCCTGGCGAACAGCGCCAGTAGTGGTGGTCGATGCGGGCCGTCTCGATTTGGTGCAGCGCCTCGACCTGCCGAAGCGAGATGCCGTTCTCGTGGTTGCTCCTGATCCGCAACGCTCTTGGCGACCGGCGCTCGACGTTGGCGCCCGCGACGTGATTTGCGGCGCCGACGAGACCGCCATTGTCGAGGCCTTAGTCAGTGCGATGGACGGCTCGGGTGAAGCCTGCGTGGTGACCGTGATTGGCGCCTGCGGAGGCGTTGGCGCCTCCACGTTGGCGGCCGCCACCGCTCAACTGGCAGTGCAGCGGGGGTTGCGTTCGGTCTTGGTCGATGGCGACGGCGCGGCCGGCGGTATCGACCTGTTGGTCGGTGCTGAAGCCGCGGACGGTTTGCGCTGGCCTGACCTAGACGGCGCCATCGGCCAAGTCGCAGTCAGCGAGTTGGTGTCGACCCTGCCGCAGCATCGCGGGCTACGGCTTGTCAGTCACGGTCGTGAAGGACTTCCAGTTCGAGCCGGAACTCCGGTGGTTTCGGCGGCAGTTCGCGGTTTCGACGTCGTGATCGCCGACGTTCCTCGGCAACTGGATGAACTTGCGCGCGAACTCGTCGCCAGGTCCGTGCTGACGGTGATCGTCGTGCCGCGTCGACTGGGCGGAGTGGTGGCGGCAAACGCCCTAGTTCGCCGTCTCGAGCCCTGGGCAGGCTCAGTGGCCTTGGTGACCCGAGACTGTCCGGGGGCAGTTTCCTCGGCGGCAATCGAACGCGATGTTGGCCTGCCGGTGCTGGCCGAGTTGGCTTCGTCGCGGCGGCTTGCCGCCGATCTCGAACACGGGCTCGGCCCTACCCAGGCCAAGCCCGTGACTCGGGTGGCCAGGCGGGTTCTCGACACGGTCGGACTGCGATGACTCAGGTCCAAACCGCAATCGTTGATCGGGTTCGCCGACGTCTTGCCGCCGGCGGCATCGAGCCCACTGCCCACAGCGTCGCCGGCGCGCTGCGCGCCGAGGACCAACTTTGGGGCACCACGACCGTGCTGGCGATCGTCGATCAGCTCCGAGGCGAGGCCATCGGCGCGGGGGTGTTGCAGCCTTTGCTCGACCGCGACGGCGTGACCGACGTGCTAGTAAACGGAACTTCGGGAGTTTTTGTCGATGCCGGGCAAGGGCTAAACCGGGTCGAAGACATTCGACTACCCGACGAAGCCTCGGTTCGCCGACTCGCTCAACGGCTCGCCGCTGCCGCCGGGCGACGACTAGACGACGCTTCGCCCTGGGTCGATGGCCGACTTGCCGACGGCACTCGGTTGCACGCGGTGCTGGCGCCGGTCGCCCAAACCGGGACGACGATCTCGCTTCGAGTGCCACCTCGGCGAACCTTCGGGATCGCTCAACTTGAGGACACGGGTTCGGTGGCTCAACCGATGGCCGAAGCGCTGAGGAACCTGATCACCGAAAAGCGCAGCTTCTTGGTTACCGGCGGCACCGGCTCTGGCAAGACGACAGTGCTGGCCGCGCTGCTGGGCCTGGTGCCAGCCCACGAACGGATCGTGATCGTCGAAGATTCCGAGGAACTGCGACCGGCGCACCCACATGTCGTTGGCTTGGTCGCGCGCGCCGCCAACGCCGAGGGCGTCGGTGCTGTCTCTCTACGCGACCTAGTGCGCCAAGCCCTGCGAATGAGACCGGACCGGTTAGTAGTTGGCGAGGTGCGTGGCGGGGAAGTTGTCGACCTGCTCGCTGCCCTAAACACAGGCCACGAAGGTGGCTGCGGAACCGTTCACGCTAACGCCCCCGTCGATATTCCGGCTCGGCTTGAGGCGCTCGGCATCGCCGCCGGGCTAAGCCGAGAAGCGGTCCACGCTCAGGCAGGGGCCGCGCTCGATGCCGTAGTACATGTCGTTCGCCGACCAGGTGGCCGCCGTGAAGTTGCCCAAATCGCCAGCATCGAATCGGACCGATCGGGCCGGTTGGTGGTCCGGACGCGACTGGAGATCGTTGACGGTCAGGTTGTCGGACCGTGACTTTCCTTAGTGCCGCACTCGCCTTCGCGGCAGTTCTGCTTTGGTGGGCGCCTTGGCCGATAGTTCGGGTGCGCACGACAGGGTTCCGGCTCACCCGAGCCAAATCGGCCTGGTCGCGAACCGCAGTAGGACTTGTCGTTGTCGGTTCGGTGCTGATTTTGCCGGGACCGCCAACGATTCTGGTCTGGACTGCAGTCGCAGTTTGCTTCGTGCTTTGGCGTCGCCATCGCCGGGCGAAACAACGCGTTCGAGCCGCGGCCGTTGCCGAAGAATGTCACCGAATGCTTGACGTCTTGGTGAGCGAACTCAGCAGCGGGACGCCAGCCCAAGTCGCTGCCAAGCGGGTGGCCGCCGAGAACCCGGCACTTGCGCCAGTAGCAACTGCAGCGGCCGCCGGCGGCGACATCGGGTCAGCATTCATCGCGGTCAGTAAGACCGCTGGCGCTCACACCTTGGCCCAAGTTGGCGCCGGCTGGGCGGTCTCTGATGTCACCGGTGCGCCGCTAGGAGAGGTCCTCGCTCGGGTTCGAGACTCAGGACGAGAAGACGTTGAAATCGACCGAGAAGTTGCCGCGGCGGTTGCCCCGGCCCGAGCCACCGCGACCCTGATGGCGGCGATGCCACCATTGGGACTTTCGCTCGGTTCGGGTTTGGGCGTCGACCCGCTCGCAACGATCACCGGTTCGATTGCCGGTGCGGGGTGCGTCGCCTTGGGCACGTGCTTCGCCCTCGTCGGAATCACCTGGATTGATCGAGTTGCCGACCGACTCGAGTTGGCGTCTTGATCAGTGGAGTGATTGCCGCTTTGGCGGTGCTGATGGCTTGGCCAGCCAGCGCACGTCGCCGGCGACGCGAAGTGCTCCGCCCGGGAGTTCGCCGCCGCCTCGACCTGGTCTTGGTGGCCACAGTTTTGACCCCGCTGGCCGGCTACCTGATTTTTGGAACCATTGGCTTGATTGCCGCCACGGCGGCCACCCCGGTCGTGCGCAAACAAGTGCGTTCGTTGGGCACGATCGCCGCCAGGAGACGAAATGAGGCGATCACTCGCCAAGCGCCGGCCGCGCTCGACCTGATCACGGCCGCGCTGCGGGCGGGCCGACCACCAGAAGGCGCTTTGACGGTTGTCGCCGAACACACTCCCGATCCCTTGGGTGAACTTCTGCAGGACGTGTCGAGGCGGATCCGAATGTCGGCCGATCCGGCCTCTGCGTGGCGGGTGTTGGACGGCACCCCACTAGAGGTAGTCGGTAGAGCCTTCGCCCGGTCGGATTCATCAGGTGCGGCGGTGGTGCCACTGGCGCTCGATGCCGCCGAGGACCTGCGCCGCCGGGCCAGAGCGGTCAGGCGTGAATCAGTTGGCCGCGTGGCAGTACAAACGACGATTCCGCTCGGGCTCTGTCTTCTGCCGGCTTTCGTACTTGTCGCAGTGGCGCCGATAGTGCTTGCCGTAGTTACCAACATCAGTCTCTAGCCGGCTCGATCCCCAACTTTGGCCGCGACAAAGTGGCCGTCCACACCGAGCAACTTTCACCGCAAAATCGACGGCCCCGGCGCCATCTTCGGGTGTAAATGATCCTCCTTCGAAAGGAACCAAATGTTCAACTTCAAGAAGTTCTTCTCCGGTCGTAAAGCCGAACGCGGCATGACCACGGCCGAGTACACGGTCGGCACGTTGGGGGCCTGCACCGTTGGTGGCGTCCTGGTGAAGGTCGGCCAGAGCGACTGGTTCGGTGCGCTGGTTCGTGACGTGCTCGACAAGATCCCGAGCATCCTTCCGTTCTGATCGATTCCTGCGGCACCCGGCACCCACCTGCGGGTGCCGCAGGCCCGATCGGGTGGGAACTTCAACGGGAGAACTGATGAGCACAAAACTTCGTACGCAAAAGCAGGAACAGGGCCAAGTGACCGCCGAATACACCGTCGGCACGCTCGGGGCGGTAGTCATTGCCGGCATCTTGATCGGCCCGCTCGTGAGATACGACAATTTCTTGAGAGATTGGATGCGCGAAATGCTCTCAAAGGCATTCGAGATAGATCTGTCCTTGCTGTCTTGGTGGCCGTGGTGACCCGTCGCGAGAGTGGAATGGTGACCGCCGAAACCGCGGTGGTGCTGCCGTTCGTAATTCTTGTGGCCGCATCGTTGACGTGGGTTGTTTCGTTGGGCACAACTCAGATGCGAGTCAGCGACGCTGCCAGAGACGGTGCCCGGATCCTGGCGCGTGGCCAGACTGAAGACCAAGCCAGAGCTGCGGTCAGTGAGCTCGTGCCTGATGCGGTGGTCTCGGTTCAGGTCAGCAGCGGTCGAGCGACCGTGAAAGTGCGAACGCGGGCCGAAATGCCGTTGGTGCCGAAGGCGGCGGTGAACCTCTCGGCACGAGCAGTCGCGGTGATCGAATGAAGCGAAGTTCGGCTCGAGGTTCGGCGTCAGTTCAGGCGCTGAGCGTCGTTGCTTTGCTCCTGCTTCTTGCGATGGTCTGTCTACAGGCGGCACTCGTTATCGGGCTACGACAAAAAGCAGCCCAAGCGGCCGACTTGGCGGCGTTGGCCGCTTCGCGAACGAGTGTCGAAGGCGGTGAACCATGCGAGGTCGCGTCGACAGTCGCCAAGGAGAACGGCGCGACGCTGCGCGACTGTCAGATGGACGCCGATGTGGCGACGGTGAAGGTGCGGGCTCGGGCCGAGCGGTGGGCGATTGGGAACTGGTCGGCCGAGCAACGAGCACGGGCGGCACCCTCTTGGTACTTGGAATAGTTCCTTGAGCCAGTCAAACCGAACCGGCGGCCGGCGCGTTGGCTAGGACAGCGTTCAACAGAATCAACGCCCCGGCCTTATCGAGTGGGTTGTTGCCGTTGCCGCACTTTGGTGACACCACGCAGGAGGGACAACCGTCCAGACAACCACAGTCGGCCACCGTGTCGCGAGTCATCTCAAGCCATCGAACCATCTGCTCGAAGCCGCGCTCGGCGAAACCGGCGCCGCCGGGGTGGCCGTCGTGGACGAACACCGTCAGCTCGCCGGTGTCTGGGTGATAGTTGGTCGAAAGGCCGCCGATGTCCCAGCGGTCGCAGGTCGCGAGCAGCGGCAAAATCGCGATCGAAGCGTGCTCGGCCGCGTGAGCCGCGCCAAGGAAGCGCTCCGGTTCCAGTAGCGATTTGGTTAGCTCGGTTTCTAGCGTCCACCAGGTTGCCGTTGTCGCCAGCGTTCGCTGCGGCAGCGCCAATTGCTCATCGCCAATGATTCGTTTGGTGCGCTGATCTCGAACTTGATACCCGGTGACCTGGCTGACTACTTCAACGTCACCAAAGCTCACGGTCGCCGGCCCCCAGTGTTCACTGAGGCGCTCATTCAGGATCGTCACCGAGCGATCGGTTTTCGCGCTGGTCGAATGGTGAATGTCGGCCCGTCGGGCCAGCGCCGTGCCGCCTTCAGGGTCATAGGCTTCAACCAAGTAAACCTCGCCGCGATGGGTGTACACCGCACCCTCGTGGACCTCGCCATCAGCGTTGCCCGCATCGACGGTACCGATCAGCCGCCCGGTTTGGCTCTCCACAATTTGCACCGGCAGGCCACCGGCCGAGCGGATATCGGCCAAGTCCGAAGCGCGGTCGCGGCTCGTCCAGAACCAGCGGTCGCCGCGCTGGCGAAGCAGCCCAGCGGCAGTCAATGCGGCCACACCGTCGGCGGCGCGCTCACCAAACGGACCAAAGTCGGCGACCGTTAGCGGCAGTTCTTGGGCTGCGGCCGCCAAATGAGGTCCGACCACGTACGGGTTGTGCGGGTCAAAAACGGTCGCCTCGATCGGCTCGCCCAAGACCGCATCCGGGTGGTGGACGAGGTAGGAGTCCAATGGGTCGTCGCGGGCGATGACCACGCCGACACTCTCGTTTTGGCCGCGCCCCGCGCGCCCCCAACGTTGCCACAAGGCGGCTCTGGTCCCGGGGAATCCGAGAGTAATCACTGCGTCGAGACCGGCAATGTCGATCCCGAGTTCAAGAGCGTTTGTGGTCGCTAGGCCCAACAGTTCACCAGTTCGCAGCGACGCTTCGATTGCTCGCCGCTCCTCGGGCAGATAGCCGCCGCGATAAGACGAAATACGTTTTGCCAGTTTGGGGTCCGCCGCGCCGACCAGTCGCTGGGTCTGCTGCGTCAACTCCTCAGCGCCACGTCTGGATCGGACAAACGCCAGCGTCCTGGTTTCGGCCAGGACAAAATCTGCCAACAACTCGGCCGCTTCGGTGCCGGCCGCTCGCCGAACTTGCACGCCCTCGTCGACGGCAACTAGTGGTGGCTGCCAAAAGGCGATAGTTCGACCGGCGCGGGGGGCCGCATCGTCGGTGACGGCGGTAACTGGTGCGCCGATGAGACGCTCAGCCGAACTGGCCGGTTCGGCGACGGTGGCCGAGGACAAAACGAAAACCGGTTCAGCCCCGTAGTGGGCCAAGATTCGGTTTAGGCGACGCAGGATCAACGCAACATGGGCACCGAACACGCCGCGATAGTGGTGACACTCGTCAATGACGACAACTCGAAGGCCAGACAAAAATCTGGACCAACGCTCATGCATCGGCAAGATCGTGTGGTGAAGTACGTCCGGGTTCGCCAGCACCCAGTTTGCGTGGTCGCGTGCCCAAGCCCGTTGCTCGCGCGAATTGTCGCCGTCAACCGTTGCGGGACGAAGGTCGGAAAGTTCGGTCGGAAGCCGACGAAGTTGATCGGCGGCGAGCGCTTTCGTTGGCGCTAGGTAGAGAACTGTCGGGCGTTTGGCGCCGGCCAGAGCGCTGCCGCCGCGCCCATCGTGAAGTCGCTGCAGGGCGGCGGCCTGGTAAACCAAAGATTTTCCCGAGGCCGTGCCGGTTGCCACGATGACGTTCTTCCCGGCGCCGATCAGGTTTAGTGCCTCGGCCTGATGGCCCCAAAGCTGCTCAACCCCATCGGTGGCGAAGAGTTCGCGAACTGATTCGTCGAGCCAAGTGGGCCAAGGTTCAATTACGGCTTCGGCGGCGTCGATTTGCTCCACATGTACAAGTCGGTCCGAGTGTCGGGCCAACGCCGGATGCAACGCCATGGTCGAAGTGTCTCCCATCGCCACAAGCAGACGGTTCAGCGGTGACACCACCCCTCGGCAACAATGGGTCCATGGTCGAGAAGAGCATGTGGATGAACAAGGTTGAGGCCGACCCCAACCATTCGCATTGGTACGTCCAGCGGTTCCGAAAGCTCGCTGAGGCCGGTCACGATTTAGCTGGCGAAGCCAGACTGGTGGACGCGATGGCTGCTCGCGGCTCTCGAATTCTTGATGCCGGTTGCGGCCCAGGTCGAGTCGGTGCCGAGTTGGCCGCCCGCGGCCATCAGGTCGTCGGGGTGGACGTCGACCCCGTGCTCATCGCCGCCGCCCGCGAAGACCACGAGGGCTCAACCTGGGTCGTCGCCGATCTAGCCGAACTCGATCTGGCCGAAGAAGGGATCACCGAACCTTTCGACCTAGTCGTTTCGGCTGGCAACGTGGTGACCTTTTTGGCGCCCAGCACCCGAAGGCTCGTGTTGGCGAACTTGGCTGCGGTATTGGCCGATGACGGCCGAATCGTGGTCGGGTTTGGTGCCGGGCGCGGCTATCTAGTCGACGATTTTTTCGCCGACGCGGCCACCGTGGGTCTTGCTGAAGATTTGCGCCTCGCGACGTGGGACTTGCGTCCGTGGACCGAGGACTCCGACTTCCTCGTCGCGGTGTTGCGCCACGTCGGCGAGTCGCAGTTTGGTCACGGGGCGAAAGGCTAGTTCGCGTGATTCAATGCAGACATGGAACTGACGATCACCGAACGCGAACAACCGCCGTTTCACGTCGTCACTGTTGATGGCGAAATCGACGTCTACACGGCACCGAAATTCCGTGAGGTCATCGTGGGAGCAATCGAGAGCGGAAACACCCGCCTGATCGTCGATATCGAGAGCGTTGACTTCCTCGATTCGACCGGGCTTGGCGTTCTAGTGGGCGCGCTGAAGAAGGTCCGCGCCAGCAATGGATCACTGGACATCGTCTGCACCAGCGATCGGCTTTTGCGAATCTTCGCGATCACCGGCCTCGACAAGGTCTTTGGGATCAAGTCGTCGCTGGCCGAAGTGATCTCTTGACGGTGGACACAGACCACATCGCGCGTCTGCGGGCCGCGATCGACGGGTTCACTGTCGATGCGGTTCACGCCCAACTTGGTGATCCGGCTTGGCGCGCGCTGGCCCGAAACGAAACGACCCCCGGGTTGCGGGCGACTGCCGACGGGTCGAGGTTGTCGACCTTTATCCGGCTGTTCCAACTTCAAGCGGTCGTGGCTCGCCAGGCGGCCGCAGCGGCGTTTGCGGACGCCTGGCTCAGCGCCCAAGCGTTGGGCCTGGTCGAGGTTGACGGCGACCAGGTTCGCGCGGCCCTCGACCTGCGGCCCTACGGCGACGAAAACACCAACTGGTGGGTCGTTTGTGACCTAACCCCTGGCCTTGACGGTCGCAAACACAGCCAGGACCCGCTGCACGTTCTGGGAATCAGCGAGGCTTCGTCGTCGCTGGCCCAGTTGACGGTTCGGCCGCAAGTCGACAGCGCCTTGGATCTTGGCACTGGCTGTGGCGTCCAAGCCCTGCACCTGTCCGGACATGCGAAACGAGTGGTCGGCACCGACGTCAATCCGCGGGCACTCGAACTGGCAGCGTTGACCGCAAGCCTGAACGGACTGGAGTTTGATCTTCGAAACGGCAGCCTGTTCGAACCGGTCGCCGGGGAAAAGTTCGACCTGATTTGCACGAACCCACCGTTCGTGGTTTCGCCGCCAGACGGCGATCGGTTGGTCTACCGCGAAACTGGTTTCGCCGGCGACGACGTGGTCCGGCAGATCATTTCGGGCGCCTCGGCTCACCTGAATGACGGTGGCTGGTGTCAGATCCTCGCGGCTTGGATTCACGAGGATGAACAGCCTTGGCAGGAGCGACTGGCGGCCTGGATCGAACCGACCGGTTTGGATGCGTGGGTGGTTCAACGCGAGCGCGTCGACCTGCCCGAGTACGCCGAAATGTGGCTCGCCGATTCCGGTCGCTGGCATGGAAGCGACCACCTTGATCGCTACGACCGTTGGCTGTCGTGGTTCGCCGACTCGAAGATCGAAGCGATGGGCTTTGGCTGGATCACCTTGCGCAAAGCAGTCCGTGACGTGCCCCAAGTGCGAATCGAAGAGTGGGCCGCGCCGGTCAGTCAGCCGGTAAGCACCGATTTTGCGGCCTGGGCCGACCGTGCCGACTCGTTGGCCGCCGCCAACCTGCTCGACGTCCACTGGCGCGTTGGCGCCGATGTCATCCAAGAAACAGTTGGGCAGGTTGGCGCCGAAGATCCGGCGATCATCCGGGTCCAGCGAACCGGTGGACTTCGGCCAGCGAAACAACTCGACACGATTGAGGCCGGGCTGCTGTCTGCGAGCGACGGCGACTTGACCGCCGGGCAGATTCTCGACGCCTTAGCGCACCTGCTCGACCAAGATGCTGTCGAAGTTCGGCGCAGTTATGAGCCGGTGATCGCTGAACTCGTCGCCGATGGATTCCTCACCGCTGCTAACGGTTGAGAACTTAGCGTCGGGCCTTGGCAGTCACTGCCCGTTGCCCGCCTAGTGAAACGACAGCGATGGCGGTGGCCACCGCGCCGCCGACGGCGAAGCCAGCCCACGCCCCCCAATGGTCAATGCCAAATCCGACCAGTGGGGCGGCCACTGCTCCACCGATCGTGAAGGCGGTCGCCTGCCACCCCATCGCCTCGCCGCGAACGGACTCTTCAGTCAGTTTGGCGATCCATTCGGTGCAGGCGGTCATGATCGGGGCGCACAGCAGTCCGGCCGGGATCGTCGCGAGCGCCAGCGCCCACGGGGCATGGGCGATGCCGATAGGGATCGTCAGCACGCCCATCGCCAATAGGAGGTGCGACGGTCTGGTTGAAACTGGTCGCATGCCGTAGACCAGGCCGCCGACCAGCGAGGAAAACCCCCAGCCGAGATACACCAGACCAACTAGTTCAATCGCGTCCAACTCGCGCAAGGCGGCGATGATGCCCAAATCGGTGGCCATGAGCGCGATCATCGAGCCGGCCGAAACTAGGAACAAGAAGAGTAGGTCGCGAGTTACCCAAGTGCGCGCCGGTTGGCGCTGGTGCGGTTCGGCGGCGGTGCTTCGAGTCGGCGGGTTCAGTTTCCACAAGATGCCCAAGCCGATAGCGACGGTTGCCGCCACGGTTAGTAGGGCGATGTCGGGTGAAGCCACTACTACTAGTGCGCCTGCTGCGGCTGGCCCGATGATGAATGACGCTTCGGCCACCACCGAATCGAGGGCAAAGGCGCTGCGATGCATCCGTTGCGGCAGGGTCGCGGCCAACGAAACTCGCACGACCGAGTGCACCGGAGCAATAAAAAGTCCGGCGATGAAAGCCAGTGGAAGCAGCCACCAAAAACTAACCAAGGTGACGATTGGATAGGCGACCGCCAAGGTAACCAGTGAGGGCATAAGCGCTCGCCGAAGGCCCGCTTTATCGATCAGTCGGCCGCGCCACGGCGAGCCGATCGCGGCGCCTACGGTTTCGGCGGCAGCAACGAGTCCGGCCTGGCCGTAGGTGCCGCCCAAACCCTCGACCACTAACAGGGTCAACACCAGTGGCAGCGCCATCATTGGGATGCGCGCGAGGAACGCTGCGAGGTAAAGCGGGAGTACGCCAGGGGTCCTAAGGACTGCCGAATAGGTGACTTTCTCCACTCGCCCAATTCTCCCATCTGTGACACCTGTGACCAAAATGGTTGAGTAGACGCGCTACGGTGGGCCTCCGTTGGCCAATTCGTCAGCCCAGCAAGGTCAATCAGGAGCAGCAATGACCACACTTGTGATCGTCGAGTCACCGAACAAGGTTCGGAGCATTCAGGCGTACCTAGGTGACGACTACGTCGTCGATTCCTCTGTCGGTCATATTCGTGACCTGCCCAAGGGCGCCGACCAGGTCCCAGCCAAGTACAAGGGTGAGCCCTGGGCGCGGCTTGGCGTCGACGTCGACAACGGCTTCGAGCCGGTCTATGTAGTGCCGGCCGACAAGAAGGCTCAGATCACCAAACTGAAGAAGTTGCTAAAGGACGCGGACGAACTCGTGTTGGCAACTGATGAGGACCGTGAAGGTGAAGCGATCGCCTGGCACCTATATGACGAGTTGAAGCCGAAGGTTCCGGTAAAGCGGATCGCGTTCAACGAGATCACCAAAGAGGCCATCAGCCGGGCAATCGCCAACCCGCGCGAGATCGACCAGGACCTCGTTGACGCCCAGGAGACGCGGCGAATCTTGGACCGCCTGTATGGCTACGAAGTCAGTCCGGTGCTGTGGAAGAAGGTAATGACTGGCCTTTCGGCCGGTCGAGTCCAGTCGGTGGCCACTCGACTAGTCGTTGAACGTGAGCGCGAACGGATGGCGTTCCGGCTGGCGGCCTACTGGGACTTGGAGGCGACGTTCGACAGCGGCACTGAGCCCGCGAAATTCACCGCGAAACTGTCAAGCATCGCCGGAAAACGGATCGCTTCTGGCGCGAACTTCGACAACAGCGGCGAACTCAAGGCCGACGTCGTCCACCTGGATGAAGCTGGGGCGGCCGCACTGGTCGAGTCGCTCGCTGGCCGTGACTTTGAAGTCAAGGCGGTCGAGTCCAAGCCGTACACCCGGCGTCCTTATGCGCCGTTTAGGACGACCACCTTGCAGCAGGAGGCATCGCGCAAGCACGGCTTTGGCGCCCAGCGCACGATGTCGATCGCACAGAAACTCTATGAGGGTGGCTTCATCACCTATATGCGTACCGACTCGGTAACGCTGTCGCAGACTGCGTTGACTGCCGCCAGGGCGCAAGTCAAGGAGCTTTACGGCGCCGACTATTTGCCCGAAAAGCCGCGGGTTTACTCCTCGAAGGTAAAGAACGCCCAGGAAGCCCACGAGGCTATCCGCCCGGCAGGCGAGTCATTCCGCACTCCAGCCCAGACGGGTCTTTCGGGCGATGAACGCAAGATCTACGAGATGATCTGGAAGCGCACGATTGCCTCGCAGATGGCAGACGCCAAGGGCAACCAGGTAGCAATCCGGATCGGCGCCACCGCAGCCGACGGCCGCGACGTGATCTTCTCGGCAAGTGGGCGCACCATCACCTTCCACGGCTTCTTGAAGGCCTACGTCGAGGCCACCGAGGACCCCGATGACGAGGGCGACGATCAGCAGACGAAGTTGCCTAATCTCAGCGAAGGCGATGCGCTTTCGGTGCTGAACTTGGCAGCGGCCGGGCACCAGACGAAGCCGCCGGCGCGGTTCACTGAAGCTTCCTTGATCAAGGAGCTGGAAGACCGCGAGATTGGCCGGCCGTCGACGTACGCGTCGATCGTCAACACGATCCAACACCGTGGCTACGTCTACAAGAAGGGCACCGCGCTGGTTCCGGCGTGGGTTGCTTTCAGTGTGGTGCGGTTGATGGAGCAGCACTTTGGCCGACTGATTCAATACGAATTCACCGCCGAACTCGAAGACGTCCTTGATGAGGTCTCCAACGGTCGCGAGGATCGCCGCGCGGTGTTGGAGTCGTTCTGGGCTGGGCAGGGCGAACGCAGCACCGGGTTGAAGTTGATGATCGAGAACCTGCCTGACATTGACGCGCGCGCGTTGTCGACCTTCGAGTTGGGCGACGGCGTGGCAGTGCGGGTCGGCCGCTACGGCCCCTATGTTGAAGGTCCGCCGCTGGTTGCAGCGACCGATGGCGGCGACCCGACGCCGACGCGGGCAAACATTCCTGAAGATTTGCCGCCAGATGAGTTGACCTTGGAAAAGGCCATGGAACTGTTGGCTACTCCGGCCGGTCTGGAAAAGGAACTGGGCGTCCACCCAGAAACCGGGTTGGCGATCGTGGCGAAGAACGGTCGCTACGGCCCATACGTCACCGAGGCATTGCCAGAAGGGGCGAAGAAGGGGGCCAAGGCGCGCACCGCGAGCCTGTTCAAGTCGATGGATTTGGACTCGGTCACGCTCGAGGACGCGGTACGGCTGTTGACGCTGCCGCGTGTGGTTGGCGCTGACGTCGACGGGGTTGAAATTACCGCGCAGAACGGCCGCTACGGTCCGTACCTGAAAAAGGGGACCGATTCGCGGTCGATTGAGACCGAGGACCAGTTGCTCACGTTGACCGAGGAGCAGGCGCGGGCGATCTACGCCCAGCCAAAGACGTTCGGTCGCCGGGCGGCAGCAGCACCGTTGAAGGAACTTGGCGAAGATCCCACCAGCGGCAAGCCGATCGTGGCCAAAGACGGCCGCTTCGGCATGTATGTCACCGACGGGGAGTACAACGCAACTTTGCGCAAGGGCGACGACTTGGAAACGTTGACGCACGAGCGGGCGGTTGAACTCCTAGCCGAACGGCGAGCGAAGGGTCCGGCGAAAAAGGGCGCTAAGAAAACGGCGAAAAAGTCAACCAAGAAAGCCCCGGCAAAAAAGGCCGCGAAGAAGACCGCGAAAAAGTCAACCAAGAAAGCCCCGGCAAAGAAAGCCGCCAAGAAAACATCCTGAGTTGGGATGCAGTGCGTGACTAGTCCGCGTTTGCGGGTCTAGAGTCACGGGCATGAACTACCCGCTTTCGCAACGACTTGGTGCTGAGGCACTGGGGACCTTCTGGCTGGTCTTCGGTGGTTGTGGCACGGCGATTTTCGCCACCACAAACCCCGATGTTGGGGTCGGCTGGCTCGGTGTGGCATTTGCATTCGGTTTGACCGTGCTCACTGGCGCCTACGCGTTCGGTCCGGTATCTGGGGGTCACTTCAACCCGGCCGTCTCGGTTGGTTTGGCCTGCGCGAAGCGGTTCGCCTGGAAGGACGTACCCGGCTACGCCGCCGCTCAAATTGCCGGCGCCACGATCGCCGGTGCGGTGCTGCTGCTGATCGCCAAAGGAATCGAGGGCGGGTTTGATCCGGTGGCTACCGGATTCGCTTCGAACGGCTACGGCGAACGCTCGCCGATGGGCTACAACCTGACTTCAGTGTTGATCGCAGAAACCGTACTTACTGCGGTGTTCTTGTTCGTGATCCTCGGTGCGACCGCCAAGCGAGCCGCTGTCGGCTTTGCCGGACTTTCCATCGGTTTGACGTTGACGCTGATCCACCTGATCAGCATCCCGATTTCTAACACCTCGGTGAACCCGGCGCGCTCGCTGGGCGTTGCCTGGTTCGCTGGTCCGGACGCGTTGATGCAAGTTTGGGCGTTTATCCTCGCGCCGGTCGTCGGCGCCGCGATTGCCGGATTGCTCCACGATCGCATTTTGGGTTCGGACAGCGAGTATGCCGAAGCGTGAGTAGGTTCCAATTCTGGTGGCACGTCGTCACGACTTTGGTCGTGGCGACGTCGCTGTTTGGTCAGCTGGCTTCCAGCATCAACGCTGGCATGTCGCCGGTCGACTTTTTTAGTTATTTCACGATCCAGTCGAACTCGTTGGTGCTTGCCGCTGAACTGTCGATCGTGCTGGGCCTTGGCGTGGGGGCCACTTGGTTTCGGCTGCTCCGTCTCGCGGCTCTCACTGGAATAACCGTTACGTTCTGCGTTTACGCTGTCCTTATCGGGCCGAAAGTTAGCCTGACTGGAATCGACTGGTGGCTTGATCAGGGTCTTCATGTCGTCACGCCGTTGCTGGCCGTGTTCGCACAGGTCATCGTTGGACCGCGGACTCGATTCGACTGGCGGGACCTTTTGTTTGTCGGCTGGCCGGTGGCGTGGCTTGCCTGGACATTTAGTCGCGTTGCGTGGGGCAATCCCCGCTTCCCGATGCCCGATGAGTCATTCGCAACGGTGCCTTACGACTTTCTGGATACTGAGTTGAACGGGACCGGGGCGGTAATGGTCACGGTCGTGCTGATCACCGCATTCTTGCTCGCAATCGCGGCCGGTTTCATCGCGGTTTCACGACGATCCAGCGCATCACCCGTGGCTGCGCCGGTAGTGAAATAGCGTCGTGACGATGTTCCGACTCGTAGCGCCATGCGATCGAGCCGAATCGCGTCCGGCCCCATCGCGAGACGATGTCGCCCCGTCCGACTAGGCTCGCCCCCATGCAGTCCTCGTCCGAACCGCTGGTCACCGAAGTCGGCGTTTTTGTTGCGTTCGAGGGTGGAGAAGGCTCGGGGAAGTCGACTCAGTCTCGGCTCTTGGCCGACTGGCTCCAGGCCGGCGGCTATTGCGCCCTGCTGACGCGCGAGCCAGGCGGCACGCAGGTCGGTTCGGCGCTGCGATCGATCTTGCTCGACCCGGCCACTGGAGAGCTATCTCCACGAACTGAGGCGCTGATTTATGCCGCCGACAAGGCCGAGCACGTTGACACGATGATTTTGCCCGCACTCGCCGACGGGCAAGTCGTGATCACCGATCGTTACGTCGATTCGACACTCGCCTATCAGGGTGCGGGCCGCGACCTACTGCTGAGCGAGCTTGAACCGCTGGCTAGGTGGGCGACCGCTGACCTTCGACCGCACCTGACCGTTGTCCTGGACGTAGATCCGCGGATCGGCTTAGGACGAGCCGGGGAACCGGACCGAATCGAACGCGAACCGCTAGCGTTCCACGAGCGAGTCCGTCAGCATTTTCTCGATTTGGCTGCGGCCGACACGGCCCACTATCTGGTAATTGATGCTGATGGTGAGCCCGAAGAGATTCACGCGCTCGTGCAGTCCGCGATCACCCCATGGCTGCAACAGGCGAAGGCAGCAAATTGAGTGCCCCAGTTTGGGCCGAACTCGTTGGCCAAGAGCGGGTCGTAGCGCAACTGGAGAGCGCGGTGGCCGGTCAGATGACGCATGCTTGGCTATTCACCGGTCCGCCCGGCTCTGGTAGGTCAAATGCGGCGTTGGCGTTTGCCGCTGCCCTGCAGTGCGAGCAGGGCGGTTGCGGGACCTGTCATTCGTGTACAACTGCGGCGGCCAACAGTCACCCCGATATCGCCATCATCAACACGGACGGGCTGAGCATCGGTGTCGATGCGGCCAGGGACGCAGTTCGGCGATCGGCGTTACATCCGTCGTTGGGGCGCTATCAAATTTTGGTGGTCGAGGACGCGGACCGGCTAACCGACCAAGCCGCGAACGCCCTGTTGAAGTCGATCGAGGAGCCGGCGCCGGGAACGGTTTGGCTGCTATGCGCCCCGGCGGTCGAGGACGTTCTGATGACGATCCGGTCACGGTGTCGGCCCGTGCTGCTGCGCACCCCGCCAGTTTCGGCGATCGCCCGACTACTGCACGAACGCGACGGGCTGGACTTGCAGGTCGCTCAGGGGGCTGCGGCGGCCTCACAGGGCCATATTGGGCGGGCGAGGGCGCTAGCTAGAGATTCCGATGCCCGAGCTAGGCGAACAGAGATCCTTGCGCTTGCGGTGCGTCTACGTGGGCTTGGCGACTGCGTTTTGGCAGCGAAGTCGATCGATGATGAAGCCACCGCCCGTGCCACCGTGCGCTGCGACGAGTTGGACGAGCGCGAACTCGCCAACTTGCAGCAAGCGTGGGGAGTCGAAGAGCGAGGTCGGCGGCCGGCCGGCTACGCCGGTGCGCTTTCGGCGCTGACGAAGGAACAGGATCGCCGGCGAAAGCGGATGGCGCGCGATTCCATCGACGGCGTCTTGCTGGATCTGCTCTCGGTTCAGCGAGACGTCCTGTCGATCCAGTTGGGCACCGGCGCCGACTTAATCAACGCTGACGCGATCGCGGGCATCAACTCGATCGCCGAGCACCATTCGGCCGAGCACACCTTGGCGGCAATCGACGCGATTGTGGATTGCCGGGTTGCGCTCTCGGCCAATGCGGCCCCACAGTTGGCACTCGAACACATGATGACGAGGTTTCTGTAGTGAAGCGATTCTTGATTCTGCTGGTCTCCATCGGGCTGGTCATTGGCATCGGCGCCGCCGGGTTTGCGATTTACCGCTCAAATTCCACCGGGCCTGATCCGAAACCGACCGCAGAGAATCCGCCGGCCGGGTTGGCTCGGTTTTACGCCCAAGACCTCAAGTGGACAAAGTGCGATGACGACGTTTGCACGAAAGTCAAGGTGCCGATCGACTACGAGAAGCCGACCGGCGACACGATCGAGTTGGCCCTTAGGCGGGTTCGTGCGACCGGGGCCGGGGGGTCGGTGATTTTCACCAATCCTGGCGGGCCTGGCGGGTCGGCGACTGACTTCGTCAACTATGTGGCGTCGTCGGTGTCGGACGAAATCAGAAAAACGTACGACATCGTCGGCTTGGATCCTCGTGGAGTTGGCGAAAGTTCCCCAATGGAATGCCTTTCGGACGCAGACTTCGATGCGTTCATCGACATCGATCCTGATCCTGACAACGACGAGGAGATCGCTGCGGTTAGAGACTCGGTTCGAAACATGGGCAAGGCCTGCGCGCGAAACTCTGGCGCTTTGGCCGGTCATGTCTCCACCGAGGAAACGGCCCGCGATCACGACATTGTGCGGGCACTTTTGGGACAGAAGAAAATGATTTGGTTGGGCTTCTCGTACGGGACCCAGTTGGGCGCGACCTACGCCGAACTTTTCCCCGAGAAGGTTGGCCGGATGGTCCTCGACGGTTCGGTCGATGTCACCTTGGATTCGATTGGTCAGGGGCTTGGTCAGGCCGAGGGATTCCAGTTGGCGCTGGAGTCGTACCTCAAGAACTGCTTAGACGAGGACGTCTGCCCAGTTGGCGACAGCGTGGCGAACGCCTCGGCGAATATCGCCAAAATGTTGGCTGCGCTAGATGCGAATCCGATAACGGTGCCAAGTGGCCGCAAACTCACGGTCGGTCGCGCGTTCTATGGGATAGCAATGTCGTTGTATTCGCGCGAGTCCTGGGACTACCTGACCACAGCGCTAGAGGGGTTGGCCAAGGGTGACGGGCGAGTGATGCTGATTCTCAGCGATGCCTATTTTGAGCGAAAGCCAGACGGGTCATTTGCCGACAATTCGGGACAGGCGATCTACGCCATCAATTGCATGGACACCGATGACGCGCCCAACCTTGCCGAAACTCAGGCCGTCTTACCTGCGTTCCGCAAGGCATCCCCGGTATTTGGTGCCGCTCTCGGTTGGGGCGTGATGGCTTGTAATGACTGGCCGATCAAGGCTCCGCACCCACAGCAGGCGGTTAAAGCGGCCGGCACTTCGCCAATTCTTGTGGTCGGCACGACCAAGGATCCGGCGACGCCATACAAGTGGTCGGAGGCAATGGCAGAACAGCTGGAGTCTGGAGTTTTGCTAACCCGCGAGGGAGACGGCCACACTGCGTATCTTTCAGGCAACAAGTGCATTCAGGCCGCAGTCGACAAGTACCTTTTGACGGGGGTCGCCCCTGACGATGGGACAGTCTGCGGCGAATAGTGAGGCCGCTGGCCGGCTAGTCCCGGATGGCCTCATGGTGCCGGATAACCTCGCCGATGATGAAGTTCAAGAAAGTTTCGGCAAACGCTGGATCTAGGTCCGCTTCGATTGCTTTGGCGCGCAGTCGAGCGATTTGTCGGGCCTCACGTTCAGGGTCGGCCGGAGGTAGGTCGTGAACGGCCTTTAGGTGGCCGACGCGCTTAGTGCATTTGAAGCGTTCGGCCAGCAAGTGAACTAGGGCCGCATCGATGTTGTCGATGCTGCCGCGAATGTCATCGAGTTCGGCCTGGGTTGCTTCGTCCACGCGCTGATCATACGGTCCCAACCCGGGTTGGGACAGCAACGGCACCAACAGGTATAGTCCAGACTTGGTTCGGCGGGCGATCCTCGCCGAATCTTGCCGCCTTAGCTCAGTCGGTAGAGCATCTCACTCGTAATGAGAAGGTCGTCGGTTCGATTCCGACAGGCGGCTCCACCTTAACGGCAATTTTTCGCCGTTCTTCCTAATGCCCATTCCCGCCGCCGTGCGCTAATCGTCGCCTACGCAAGCGCGGTAGCAGAAGGGTCAACTGCGACACCCCCTGGGGTAGGGGCCGTGTTCTGGGGCTTGGGGGGGGTAGGTTTGTGGTGTTGCCCCGGCTCTTCGGCGGTGGGCAGCTTGGTCGGAACGCAGCACCGACCAAAAAAGGGGACCGCCCCAGCCAACTTCGGGAGGCTGGGGCGGTCTTTACTTTTGACTGGTGTCAGCTAAAGACACCGAACTCCTTGATGGAGTAGCCGTACTTCGTGGCACGAGTGTCACCAGCGAACCTCACATACCGAGCCGAAGTCTTCGGCCGTAGCACGTCAAGTCCACCATTTTGACCCGTCGCGGTGACGGCGTTGGTCCAGCTCACGCCGTCGTTGGAGACCTGAATCCGGTAGGACTTTGCGTATGCGGACTCCCACTCGATCGTTACCCGATCAACCGGGCGAACCGAACCGAGATCGACCTGCAGCCACTCGTTGTTGTTCCAGTCGCTGGCCCAACGCGTAGACGTCTTACCGTCGATGGCGCGGTCGGCCTTGTAACTGGTGAACGGGTTCCATTCGGCCGAACTCGCGGTCGCCTTCGCACCCCTGGCCAGGTTCGCGCCAGGGACGAAACCGGTCGTCGCTGCCCAAGTGTTCAGGTAGGACTGCGAACCGGCGTTCAGGTCGGCGATGATGTCGTTCCCGGCCAAAGTGCGCAGGCTCTCCAACCAGTCAGGAACCATGCCGTAGTGGGAAACACCTTCGGCGTTGTAGTCCCACGTGCGGTTGCCGGTTACCTGCTTGGTGAATACCGTGCCGTGCGAGTCGGTGAACGGGTAGTTGATCTTGCCGGCTGCGCTGGATGGGCCAGCAGTTCCGCCGAAGCCATTCATGTCCGTGCCGTAGGCGTAACCGACGTTGTACTTCTCGCGCACGTCTTTGGTCTCGTCCCACTGCTTGACGAACCCGTCGGCCTGATGGCCGTACTGGGCGGAGAATCCGCCGAGTGCGTACAGGCGATCCATGTAGGAGTCAGACATCCAGTCGTGGCTGGATACGGCGCCTGGGTAGGCCTCGGATTCGAGGATGTCCAGGGCGCGACCGGCCGCCTTGGCGCTCATGTGGTCAAGTTCGACGATCATGTTGCGCTTGATCATGCCGCGCAAGGCGTACTCGCCCAGGTCAGTAAGACCTCGCGGGTTGCAGTGCGGACCCTTCGGATATAGCGGCAGCAGGGCCGGCAGTCCGGGGACGCCCGATAGTTCCTTGGGCATGACTCCACCGATGACGGTGTTGTCGGCCGGCTCGCCTTCCTTGCAGGTCTGCGGATTCCACCAGGTGCCGGTGGTGAGGAACTGACCCGCGTTGACCAACAAGCCAGTCACGTCGGCGTCGTAGCGGACACCGCAAAGCGCGTTGTCGAACTTGTGGCACAAGAACATGCTGCTGACGCCCTTGCCCTTGAGTTCGTCAAGGCCGCGGTCGATGTCGGCCTTGGAGCAGCCGGCGATGCCGAGGGTCTGCTTGCAACCGAACGGTTCGGAAACTTCGACGCCCAAGACCACGGCGAGCTTGCCGGCCTTGATTACGTCCGTTGCTTCCTGCGGATTCTTTACGACTCGGTACCAGCCCTTGCCGGTTCCGCCGTACTGGCGATCGACAAAGTCTTGCAACTTGTAGGTCGCTTCGATTTGGCGACGGACGGTGTCCATGTCGTTGCAGCTGTACTTGTTCGGTCCAGCAACGACGCCGATGATCGGGCACAAGCCTGGGTTCGAGACCATGTCGTTGACCATGATTCGCTGGCCGCCGCGCCAGGCGCGCTCAACCCACTTGTAGTACATCTGCTGGTGGGTCAGCGACGAGTAGGTCGGCCAATCCTTGAAGTTTGGCCAGCCTTCGGTGTCGTGCTTGTCGAGGATTCCTCGCCCGGCCGCACCGTTCGTCAAGTTCTCGAGGATGGATACGCCGTGGTTGTTGCAGTCCTTCAGCGCATCGGCGATGCCCTTTTCGCTGTAGGTCGAACCGCAGACCGCGTTTCCGCCCATGCCCAAGTCCATAAACATGTGGGTGTGAGCGTCAACGAAGCCGGTGACTTCGCCGGCGACGTTCGTTCCCTTGTGGGGCTCACCGGTGGCGTTTACTTCGGATTCGGGTGAAGGGGTCGAACTAGCGACCCACCAATCGGAATTGGCACTGGCCATTGTTCCGCCGCTAACTAGCAGGAGCGTTCCAACACCGGCAACTAGTGCAACTTTTAGTGTTCGCACCTCTTATTTGTTCTCCTCGTTCGGCCCCCCCAGGACATACGTCCTCCGCAGGACTCTAGCGCGTGAGATACGTCACAAGTTACAAAAGGTTACAAATGGCTGAGAATTTTCTTTGAGAAAGTTGTGCGCTAAACGTCTAGTCGTGAGTGGCGCTGGAGGGGATCGCCCGCCCGAGTCCAACGCGCCGCGCGAACGCTTCGGCGGGCTCACTGGCTCGGGGAGTGCAAACGGTTGATTCGGCCGTAACAGCCAAGCCGATGGCGGCGCTGGCCTCCAAATCGATTACCTGTTTGGCGCGAACTGCGGCAGCTGGCTCGAATACGCCGACGAAAACCCAGGTGGACAGCCGCCCCCACTGGGTGTCGGGGAAAAGGGACTTCAGCCGCCGCGCAATAACGAACATGACTTCGTCCTCGCGGGCCTCCGCCGAAGTAGGTGAAATATCGATCCTGACGGCGACGTTGCCAACTGGGACCGCATCTTTGAGCAGTTTTATGGTTGCTTTTCGGCCGAGCGTTTGGGTGCTCGGGTCGTGGCCGTCGAGTTCACCAGAAACCGCCGGGAAGGATTCGCGATCGACGCTGGAGCGCACGGGGCGAAGCATCACGACCCAACTCTGGTTTTCTGTCCGCGACAATGGGTCGACCTTGTGGATGTGGGCCGAGGTTCGGATCTTGCCCCCTTCCATCGCGAGGTCGATCGGCTGACCATCGGCAAACGGTAAAGCTCGTCCAAGAATTGATTCAGCAGGCATCCCGCGACTCGGCCGGTCGCCGGTAATCAACTCGAGTAGCCGGTTCGCGTTTCCGTTCCAATCCTGAAGCTTCCCGTCGTGGTCAAAGACGAAAAGGAATACCCCAATCGAGTTGAGCAGGCTGTCGCCTCGGGCCGAGGAAGTCGCCCAGTCTTCGGGGTGGCGACCAATCCAGACAGTGAACACCGCACCAACCACCACGACAAGGTTTGCCATTTCGCTGCCGGAGAACTCCAGGGCGATCACCGAGATCACCAGAACCTGCGAGGCAAAGACAAAAGTGCGCACGCGTCTTGACGGATCTCGCTGGCGGACGTTGACGGTCAGGCTTACGGCAACGAGTAGGGCAAAGCAGTAGGCGGCGTGGGCGATGAACCACCACGTCTGGCGAAACTGCGCTGACGTCAACTCTGCGAGAACCTGCGAGCGGACCAAACTGATTGCGATCGGCTCACTGACCATCACAATCAACAGCGGCAGCGGTACTCGCCAGTGTCCCGAAACCAGCCTCCGGGCCGAGACCAGTGCGCACGCCGCGCAGGCCGAAGCGGCGGCCAGCATGACCGTGTTTGCGGTGGTGGAAGCTGAATTGACGCCGGGGTTTGCTTCGGCAACTGCGGCCGCGGCGGACCAAACTGCTGCGCTGAAGCAAAATCCTGCGATTGAGCGGGCGGGGGGATGTTTTCGTACCGGGACAAAGAGCATCGCGATCAAGGCGATGGCGGCGGCCGCCGCATGTACTTCAACCACGACGACATTGTGGCAGTAGAACGGCGACGTGGCGGGTTGTCTCAACTAAACCGCAGATAGAAAAAGGTCGGCCCGCCGTTCTCGGGGGGTGAAACGGCGGACCGACGGCGGATTCAACGGCCAAAGCTCATCAAACCAGCAATACAACTCTACAGCCGGATTCAAAATTGGGAAGCGAATTCGATTGAAAATTCCATTAGAAATATGTCGCTGCTGAGTCGCTTGAGCCAATGGGCACAATTGGCCCCATGACGACAGCAGCCAAACAGGGCAAAAAGTCGCGAATTCTTCTCGTGCTCGGCCTCGTCATGGTGTCTGTTGGCATCGCACTTTTAGGCTGGGTGGGTTGGCAGTATTGGGGAACGAACACGGTCTCAAAACGTGCTCACCAACAGATTGCGGCCGAAGTAATTCGAGACTGGGAGGCCGGCAAGACTCCAGTCGAAGGCGTTGGCCTGCTGCGGATACCGCGCTTCGGCGAAAACTATGAGGTGCCGATTCTCGACGGTGACGACGACCCGACCCTGGCGCGCGGGGTAGGTCGATACCTGGAAGGTGGCGATCCGGGCCAAATCGGCAACCTCGTCTTGTCCGGCCACCGGGTCACCCACGGCGAGCCATTTCGTAACTTCCTCGAACTAAGAGCCGGCGACGAGGTCATCGTCGAAACCAAGACACACATCTATACCTATGTACTGAGTCAGGACGGCGATGAAACCAGGGTGCCGTTCACGACCAGCTGGCCGCTTTGGCCCGTGCCAGACCCCGAGGCCGAAGGTGAAAAGCCAACAGCGGCGAAGGTGACGCTGGTGACCTGTGCCGAACTGTTCCGCACCAACGACCGCAATGTGGTTGTCGGGACGCTTGCCAAGACCGTAGAAAAACCGAACCGAACCGACCCCTAGGCTTGGCCCGTGCATGACTACCAGCGAAGGTTTATTGAATTTGCCCTAGAACATGAGGTTTTGAAGTTCGGTTCCTTCACCCTCAAATCCGGCCGAACGTCGCCGTACTTCTTCAACGCCGGCGGCTTCAACACCGGGGCGCGACTCGATGCCCTCGGCGGGTTTTATGCCGACGCGATCGCTCAATCGCAGGTGGCTTTCGATGTTCTCCTCGGCCCGGCCTACAAGGGCATCCCGTTGGCTGCGGCCACGGCGGTGAAACTGGCCACCGAGCACGGTCTAGACGTGCCGTGGTGCTTCAACCGCAAAGAAGTCAAGGACCATGGCGAGGGCGGGCTTTTCGTTGGCGCCGAGCCGAAGGGCCGCCTGCTGGTGATCGACGATGTGATCACGGCGGGCACCGCCATTCGTGAAGTTATCGAACTTGTGGCCAACTTAGCTGCCGAAGTGGCAGCAGTGATGGTTGCCGTCGATCGCCGCGAGCGAGGCACCGGCGAACTGTCGGCGATTCAGGAGGTCGAACGCGACTACGCGATCTCGGTGTACTCGATCGTCAACTTCGACCACATCATTGAGTACCTCGAACAGACCGGCCGCTACGGCGAGCACCTGCCAGCGGTTCGTGAGTACCGCGACCGTTACGGAGTGTCGTGACCGTCGGACCGTGGGTCGGGCCGTTGCCCGAGGATCCGCGCTATGACCCCGAACTTTTGGCTGAAGGCGACTCGCGAAACGTGGTGGACCGATACCGCTATTGGACGGTCGAAGCGATCGTCGCCGACCTAGACCAGAGTCGGCATCAGTTCCATGTTGCGATCGAAAACTGGCAACACGACTTCAACATCGGTTCGATCGTGCGGACCGCTAACGCTTTCAACGCTGCCGGGGTGCACATCATCGGCAAGCGCCGCTGGAACCGCCGCGGGGCGATGGTCACCGACCGGTACGTCCATGTTCATCACCATCGGACTGTTGAGGAATTCGGCGACTGGGCGCGCGAGGCCAAAGTCGAGGTAGTGGGCATCGACAACCTCCCCGGCGCGGTCGGGCTCGAATCGACGAGCCTGCCAGTGTCCTCGGTCTTAATGTTTGGGCAAGAAGGTCCGGGCTTGACCGACGAAGCAGCGTCCCTGTGCAGTTCGATGGTGGCGATCGCTCAGTTTGGTTCAACAAGATCGATAAACGCCGGCGCGGCCGCCGCTATTGCGATGCATGCGTGGATCCGCGAGCATGCGGCCGACCTGCCGGTGGAATACTGACCCAGACAGCCGTTTGCTCCAGGAGGATCCATGCCCGTCGCCACTCCCGAGGTCTATGCCGAGATGCTCGACAAGGCCAAGAATCAGTCGTTCGCTTATCCGGCCATCAACGTCTCGTCTTCGCAGACGCTCAATGCTGCGCTCGCCGGGTTCGCTGAGGCTGGCAGTGACGGCATCATTCAGGTTTCTACCGGTGGGGCTGAGTATTTCTCCGGCCCGACGGTCAAGGACATGGTCTCGGGTTCGCTAGCGTTCGCCGCCTACGCCCACGAGGTCGCCAAGAACTACCCGATCAACGTTGCCCTGCACACCGATCACTGCCCCAAGGACAAGCTCGACGGTTTCGTCCGTCCGCTGTTGGCAGTTTCGGCCGAGCGCGTCAAGAACGGCGAACTGCCGCTGTTCCAGTCGCACATGTGGGACGGTTCGGCAGTTCCGTTGGCCGAAAACCTCGAGATCGCCAAAGACCTGCTGGCTAAGGCGAAGGCCGCGAACATCATCCTCGAAGTTGAGATCGGTGTCGTCGGTGGCGAAGAGGACGGCGTTGAGGCTGAAATCAACGACAAGCTCTACACCTCGCCCGAAGACGCGATTGCCACGATCGAGGCCCTCGGACTCGGCGAGCAGGGTCGCTACCTGACCGCGTTGACCTTCGGCAACGTGCATGGCGTCTACAAGCCGGGCAACGTGAAGTTGCGCCCGGAGGTCCTCAAGGCTGCCCAAGATGCCGTTGCCGCCAAGTTCGGCAAGGATCGCGCCTTCGACTTCGTCTTCCACGGTGGCTCGGGTTCGCTGCCTGAAGAGATCAGCGCCGCCGTTGACTACGGCGTAGTGAAGATGAACGTCGACACCGACACGCAGTACGCCTTTACCCGCCCGGCCGCCGCCCACATGTTCCAGAACTACGACGGCGTGCTCAAGGTCGACGGCGAAGTCGGCAACAAGAAGCAGTACGACCCGCGGGCTTGGGGCAAGGCGGCCGAAGCGGGAATGGCCGCCCGTGTGGTTGAGGCCTGCCAGAACCTGCGCAGCGCTGGAACGCACTAACTTTTCCGGAAAAATCGACCCTTTGGGTCGAACTAGTTGGGGGTAGTTATGTCAAAAATTGTGGTCACTGGGGTGGACCAGTCCGAAACCGCCGCTGCTGCCGCGCGTACTGCGGCGGGCTTGGCGGCAGCAATGGGCGCGAAACTGCACGTCCTTTCGGCCTACGGAAATTTCGAGGCCGAGCAGGTCAGCGTCGGATCCGAAGAGATTTTGGTTAGCAGCGAACAGTTCGCCGAAGAAGTTGCCCGCGACGTTTTCGTCGAGATCCGACGCGAGTTTCCCGACCTTGAGGTCGAGTACGCGCCGGCGGAAGGCAATCCGGCGGACGCGCTGGTCAAGGCTGCAGAGACATTGAACGCCGACGTGATCGTCGTCGGCAACAAGCGGGTGCAAGGTCTGGCTCGAATCCTTGGCAGCATCGCTCGCGACGTGGCCGCTCACGCACCGTGTGATGTTTACATCGCCCACACTCACCGAAAGTAGTTCACATGACGAATCTCTTTGGCGAGCCGCCCGAAACGCTTTTGCCTCAAGATCCGGGAGCGGCTTTGCTCGCGGACGGTGCGGCCGCCGAAGACGTCGCCCGACAGCAGCCCGATTCGGTTGCCGCTTGGGCCAAGTTGGCTGATGCAGCATTGACGGCCGGGCGCGACCTGGAAGGTTATGCGTTCGCACGCACCGCCTACCATCGCTCGCTGGACTTGCTGCGGCGAAACGGCTGGAAGGGCCACGGACCGGTGCCGTGGTCCCATGAGCCGAACCGTGGTTTCTTGCAGTCACTGGCGGTGCTTGCGACCGCAAGTGAGCGACTCGGCGACGAGGCCGAAGCGCACCGGTGCCGCGAATTCCTGCGCGAATCGAGTCGCGAAGGTTACGACGCGCTAGTTGACTGACGGTGATCGCCGGTAGGATTGGCGAGTACGAGCCCGCTTGCGGGCTTTCCGTTTGACTAAGGAGTGGCAGCAAATGCCCGCAGTCGTGATCGTCGGAGCCCAGTGGGGAGACGAGGGCAAAGGCAAGGCAACGGACCTCCTTGGCAGCCGCGTCGACTACGTCGTGAAGTTCAACGGCGGAAACAATGCCGGCCATACAGTCGTCATTGGTGACGAAAAGTACGCCCTCCACCTGCTGCCCAGTGGCATCTTGAGCCCGGGCTGCGTGCCGGTGATCGGCAATGGCGTTGTCATCGACCTGGACGTCTTGTTCCAAGAGATTGACGCGCTCAATGAGCGCGGGATCGATACGTCAAAGTTGATCGTCAGCGCGAACGCTCACGTCATCGCCGACTACAACCGGACGCTCGACAAGGTCAACGAACGCTTCCTCGGCAGCCGCAAGATCGGCACCACCGGTCGCGGAATCGGCCCGACCTACGCCGACAAGATGAACCGTCTGGGCATCCGCATCCAAGACACCTTCGACGAAAAAATCTTGCGCGCCAAGGTCGAGGGTGCGTTGGAGTTGAAGAACCAGATCCTGACGAAGGTCTACAACCGCCGTTCGGTCGAGGTCGAAGAGATCGTCGAGCAGTTGCTCTCGCACGCCGAGCGCCTCCACCCGATGGTTGCCGACTCGGGGCTAGTGCTGCACGAGGCGCTCAAGGCCGACAAAACGGTATTGCTTGAGGCCGGCCAGGCCACCTTGTTGGACGTAGACCACGGCACCTACCCGTTCGTCACCAGTTCCTCGGCCACGACCGGTGGGGCGTGCACCGGATCGGGCATCGCCCCGACTGAAATCACCCGAGTCATCGGCATCGTGAAGGCCTACGCGACCCGGGTGGGCGAGGGGCCGTTCCCGACCGAGTTGTTCGACGCCGACGGCGAAACACTGCGCAGCAACGGCGGCGAGTTCGGCACGACGACGGGCCGACCGCGGCGCTGTGGTTGGTACGACGCGCCGATCGCGCGTTATGCGGCCCGAATCAACGGAGTGACCGACTTCGTGATGACGAAGCTGGACGTGCTGACCGGTTTCGAACAGATTCCAGTTTGTGTCGCCTATGACGTTGACGGCCAGCGAGTCGATGAAGTTCCGATGACGCAGACCGACTTCCACCACGCTAAGCCGATTTACGAATACTTCCCCGGCTGGACCGAGGACATCAGCGGCGCGCGCGAGTTCGCCGACCTGCCGGCGAATGCCCAGTCCTATGTGCGCGAGATCGAGGCGATGAGTGGCTCGCGGATCAGCGCCATCGGGGTCGGCCCAGACCGCGAAGAGACGGTCGTCCTGCACGACCTGCTCTGAGTCACCGATACCCTCAACGGGTGAAGGTTCTCGTCATCGGCACTGGCGGCCGTGAACATGCATTGTCCCTAGCGCTTTCGCGTGACCCACAAGTCACTGAAGTGCACGCTGCTCCGGGCAACCCCGGCATGGCTGCGATCGCCACTTTGCATCCGGTCGATCCGCTCGACGGCGACGCGGTGGCCGCATTGGCCGTTTCGCTGGGCGCGGATTTGGTTGTCGTCGGCCCCGAAGCGCCGCTGGTTGCCGGTGTCGCCGATGCGGTGCGGTCGGTCCAGATCGCCTGCTTCGGCCCGACCGCCGAGGCCGCTCAACTTGAAGGTTCCAAGGCATTCGCCAAGCAGGTGATGGCCGCGGCTGACGTGCCCACCGCGATGGCGCGGGTTTGTGAAACTGCCGAACAGGTCGCCGACGCACTCGACGCCTTCGGGCCGCCCTATGTCGTCAAGGACGACGCACTGGCCGCCGGAAAGGGCGTCGTCGTCACCGAGGACCGCCAAGAGGCAGTCACTCATGCCGCCTCCTGCGACCGTGTTGTGATCGAGGAATTCCTCGACGGTCCAGAAGTTTCACTGTTCGCCATCACCGACGGTTCGACGGTGTTGCCGTTGCAACCCGCCCAAGACTTCAAGCGTGCCTACGACAACGATGAAGGCCCGAACACCGGTGGCATGGGGGCGTACACGCCGCTGGATTGGGCGCCAGAAGATTTGGTTGTCGACGTTTCGCGGCGCGTGCTGGTGCCGACCGTCAAAGAGATGGCCGCTCGCGGCACGCCGTTCCAGGGCCTGCTGTACGCCGGTTTGGCGTTGACGAGTCGCGGAACCCGAGTCGTGGAGTTCAACGCCCGGTTCGGTGACCCAGAGACTCAAGCGCTCATGGCCCTGCTCAAGACGCCACTTTCGGCGCTGCTTTACGGTGCTGCCACCGGAACCCTCGGCGAAGTGGGCTTGCCCAAGTGGCGGTCGGGTGCGGCGATCACCGTGGTCATCTCGGCGGAAAACTATCCCCAAGATCCGGTAAAGGGCGACGTGATCACCGGCGTTGACGAGGCGAACGCTCTCGAAGGCGTGGACGTCATCCACGCCGGCACGGCGCTCGACGCCGACCAGAACCTAGTGACTGCCGGCGGGCGCGTGCTCTCGGTCACCGCCAGCGGCGAAGATTTGGCGCAGGCTCGGGCGCGGGCATATGCGGCAGTCAGCCTGATCAAGATCCGGGGCGCGCACTACCGCACCGACATTGCGTTGAACCTGCCCACGCTTTGAGGTTGGCCTCTGTGGGGGTGCGCGGCCGTAGTTTCTAGGCTGCGACAATGGAGCAGTGACCACGCCGAACGTTCTCGCCTCCCGTTACGCCTCCGCTGACCTAGCCCGCATCTGGTCGCCCGAGCACAAGATTGTTCTCGAGCGCCAATTGTGGATCGCGGTGTTGAAGGCCCAACGTGACCTCGGCATCGACACTCCCGAAGGTGTGATCGAGGCGTACGAGGCCGTTATCGACCGAGTCGACTTGGCGTCGATCGCCGCGCGTGAGCGGATCACCCGCCATGACGTGAAGGCGCGAATCGAAGAGTTCGCCGACCTCGCTGGCACCGAACACATCCACAAGGGCATGACCTCGCGTGACTTGACCGAGAACGTCGAGCAACTGCAGGTCCGGGCCTCCCTCGAACTGGTTCGCGATCGCGCAATTGCGGCCGCTGCCCGGCTTGGGCGACTCGCCGCCGAGAACGCCGAGGTTGTGATGGCTGGGCGCAGCCACAACGTCGCGGCGCAGACCACCACGTTGGGCAAGCGGTTCGCGACGGCCGCCGACGAACTCATGGTCGGCATCGAGCGGGTCAGTGAACTCATCGCCCGCTACCCACTGCGCGGCATCAAGGGCCCGGTAGGGACCGGCCAAGACATGTTGGATCTGCTTGGCGGCGACGAAACCAAGTTGGCCGATCTGGAACGTCGCGTCGCGACCCATTTGGGCTTTGAACGCACCTTCACCAGCGTCGGTCAGGTCTACCCGCGGTCGCTGGACTACGACGCAGTCAGCAGCCTGGTGCAGTTGGTTTCGGCGCCATCGAGCCTGGCGTTGACGATCCGGCTGATGGCCGGTAACGAACTAGTCACCGAGGGCTTCAAAGAGGGCCAGGTCGGCTCCAGCGCGATGCCGCACAAGATGAACACGCGTTCGTGTGAGCGAGTCAACGGGCTTGCGGTGGTGCTGCGCGGTTACGCCTCGATGGTTGGCGAACTGTCAGGCGACCAGTGGAACGAAGGCGACGTTTCCTGCTCGGTGGTTCGCCGAGTGGCGTTGCCAGACGCGTTCTACGCCGCGGACGGCCTGTTCGAGACGTTCTTGACCGTGCTCGATGAGTTTGGCGTGTTCCCGGCGGTTATCCAGCGCGAACTGGACCGCTACCTGCCGTTCTTGGCCACCACCAAGGTGCTGATGGCCGCGGTTCGCCACGGTGTTGGCCGCGAGGTCGCGCACGAGGCGATCAAGGAGCACGCGGTCGCCGTGGCTTTGGAGATGCGCGAAAAGGGCACCGCCGACAATGACCTGTTTGACCGTCTTGCCGCTGATCCGCGGTTGGGTTTGACCGCTGAAGACTTGGCGGCGTTGGTCGCCGAGCCGTTGGCGTTCACTGGCGCGGCGGTCTCGCAGGTTGGCGTCGTCGTCGGCCAGATCGAGTTGCTGGCCCAACTTCGCCCCGAAGCCGCCGCGTACAGCCCCGGCGACATTCTTTGACCCAGAGCCATTGGCGTGGCCGCAGTGTGCGCCGACTAGCCTGAACCCATGCCACTGGAGATCCCCGGAGCCACCCACCTGCACTCGGGCAAGGTCCGTGACCTTTACACCTACGGTGACCACCTGCTGATGGTCGCGTCGGATCGGGTCAGCGCCTACGACTTCATTTTGGAGCCGGGCAT
>DAONBX010000021.1:0-48257 GCA_035401705.1 Aeromicrobium sp. | reverse complement strand
AAGTGCCCCTGACGCAAATGCAGACTCTCCTTGAGCCAGCTTTGGCGCCGTTCGAAATGGACTGGGAACTGCACGACTCGACCGCCCCACTTCGAGTGGTGGTGATGGTTTCCAAGCAGGGCCACGTGCTCAACAACCTGCTCTTTCGCGCTCGCGAAGGCCAATTACCAATCGAGATCACGGCAGTCGTGTCCAACCATCCGGACTGGCGTGACGTCGTCGAGTGGCACGGGATCGATTTCCACCAGCTCAAGGTCACGGCCGAGACGAAAGCCGAATCGGAGCAGTTCGTGCTCGACCTGATGGAATCCACCGGCGCCGAATCGCTCATTCTGGCGCGGTACATGCAAATCCTTAGTGACCGGATGTGCCGTGAGGTTCACGGCCGCGCAATCAACATCCACCACTCGTTGTTGCCGAGTTTCAAAGGCGCTCGCCCTTACGAGCAGGCTCACCGCCACGGGGTGAAGGTGATCGGTGCGACAGCACACTATGTGACTGCCGACCTCGACGAAGGCCCGATCATCGAGCAGGACTTCAAGCGAGTAGACCACCGTTCCTCTGCGGCACAGTTGGCAGCGATGGGTCAGGACTTAGAGGCCAGGGCGCTCGTCCATGCGGTGCGGGCTCATGCCGAGCACCGGGTCTTGCTGAATGGGATGAAAACGGTCGTTTTCGACTGAAGTTAGCTTGGCAGTTCTGGAGTCGGTGCCAACTGCTCGGTCGGGGTTGATGCCTCAGCAGCCGATTCGGCAACGGTCGCTTCGATCATTTCGTTGGCGTACCGCAGCACAGCGGCGACGGTCGCGATAACGGGAATTGCCAAAAACGCGCCGGTGATGCCAAACAGCGATCCACCGCCGGTCACGCCCATCAGCACGATTGCCGGATGAAGGTTCATGGTCTTGCCCTGCAACATCGGCGACAACACGTTGCCTTCGAGCTGCTGGACCACCACGATCACCACGAGGATGATGATCGCGTCTTTAGGCGAGTTGGTCACCAAGGTCACGAGCACTGCGATGGCGCCCGAAGCGAAGGCGCCGATGATCGGGATGAACCCACCGATGAAAGTGATGACCGCGAGCGGCACCCACAGTGGCTGGCCGACAAACGCCAGTGCCGCACCGATGAGAGTCGCGTCTATCAGCGAGACCAGTGCTTGGGTGCGAATGAAACCGCCGAGGGTGTCCCAAGCGCGGGCGAACATCTCCCGGACGTGGCCGCCGACACGCCTGCCGCCGAGTGTCTCTAGCCATGGCAGGAAGCGGTGCCCATCCTTGATGATCAGGAAAGTCAGAATCAAAACTAGGACCGTGTTTAGCAGGACGCCGGTGGCCACCCCGATCGCCGAAAGGGCGCTGGAACTAAGTTCGAGGGCACTGTCCTTGAGCCATTTTTCGAGCGCATCGAGCGCGTTGCTGATCTGGCCTTCCTCGATGCCCATTGGGCCTGCGGTCAGCCAGACTTGAACTTCAGCGACACCCTTTGCGGCCTGAGTGGCGATTTCGGGTGCTTCTTTGATCAACTGCGGAATTAGCACCGCGAACAGGGCAACGAGCGCTGCCAAGAAGCCGAGCATCACGGCGCCGGCCGCGGCCGAACTTGGCAACCCCAACTTGCGCAGGCGGTTCGTCGGTGGGCCTAAGACCGTTGCGAACAGCAGCGCCAACGAGACTGGGAACCAGACCACCCAAGTGCGGCCGACAAACCAGCCGACCACAAAAAGCGCGGCGGCCAAGACGATAATCCGGATGCCCCAGCGTTGGGCGACGGCGAAGCCGTTGTCGATGATGCTGCCACGGTCACGCACTGGGGAATTGCTCACGCGCACACTCTAGCCGGGAAGTTGCCAGTCGATTGGGCTTGCACCTTGAAGTCGCAGTGCGTCGTTTGCTCGACTGAACGGGCCAGACCCGAAGAATCCGCGCGCCGCCGACAGCGGGCTCGGGTGTGCCGACGCGATGATCGGCACCGAACCAAGTGCTGGGATCAGTTCCTGCGCTTGTTTCCCCCACAAAATCGCGACCAGCGGGCCGCCTCGGGCAACGAGTGCTGAAACTGCCCTGGCAGTAACTTCCTCCCAGCCGATTCCGCGGTGGCTGGCCGGTGCGCCGGCCTGAACGGTAAGGCAGCGGTTCAGCAGTAGAACGCCTTGATCGGCCCAAGGTGATAGGTCGCCAGTGCGAGGTTCGACCGCCCCCACATCTGCGCGAAGTTCGGTGAAGATGTTCTTTAGGCTTCGCGGCATCGGCGAAACAGCGGGGTCCACCGAAAATGCTAGGCCGCACGCGTGCCCGACTGTTGGGTACGGGTCTTGGCCAACGATTAGCACTCGCACCGAGTTCAGGGGTGTTTGGAACGCCCGAAGGATTCTGTTCGTCTCGGGCAGCGAGGTGCGTCCGGCGGCCTCCTCGGCCGCGACAAAACCGAAAAGTTCACCAATCCGCGAAGACACGGGTTCCAGCGCCTGCGCCCAGTCAGGAGAAACGGTTGCCAGCGGGTTGTTGTCTTTCGCCGAAGCCATGTTTGAACCGTAACGATAAGATCGACAGGTTGTGTCTTCTGCTCTGACTTCTTACCGCCGCCTCTGGGGCGCCGCGGGCGCCTCCTTCGTCGCCGTGGCGTTCTTCGGTCGTATCCCATTGGCGATGAGCCAGATGGGTGTGCTTTTGCTGGTGGCCCAAGCCACCGGCAGTTACGGCACTGCCGGTGCGACCGCCGGTGCCCTGGCCGTTGCCAACGCGATCGGTGCGCCGGTATTTGGTGCGGCGGCCGATCGAGTCGGTCAGCGAATAGTCGTGCAAACTCAAGCCGCTCTGGGCGCTATTGGCCTGGTCGTGATTGTGCTTTTGTCCGAACGACAGGTCAACGCTGGCGTATTGATGGCGATCGCTGCGGTCACTGGTTTGGCGATGCCGCAGGTGGGCCCGCTAGCGCGTGTCAGATGGCGTCCGGTGCTGCAGCGAAAAGTCAAAGACGGCCAGTTGGCTGAACGAGATTTGGATCGCTTTGTCGATCTCGCGTTCTCCTATGAAGGCGCCGCAGACGAGGCCTCCTTTGTCCTTGGTCCGGCCCTAGTGGGCATCCTCGGCGTGCTGATTGGGCCCGATGGTGCCCTGTATGCGGCCGCGGTTCTCTTGGCGGTATTCGGCACCGCGTTCGCCCTGCACCCGACTGCAAAGGTTGTGCCGCGACATCACGAACACGTGCCGGTCGCTGGGGCAAAACTCTGGACCACCCCGTTTGCTGTTTTGGTCTTGGCCGTCCTGTTGATGGGCATGCTTTTTGGCAGCATTCAAACCGGTTCGACCGTGTTGGCAACCCAACAGGGCCGACCTGAGGTCGCCGGTCTCATCCACGCCGTGCTCGGGATTGGCAGCGTCGTGGCCGGGCTTTCGCTCGCGGCGGTTCCGGCCAGCATCTTGTATGCGACCCGGATGCTCTGGTCGGCGGCGGCGATGTTGGTGTTCGCGTTGCCGTTGCTGTTCGTCGAGACGATCGGCCAGCTGGTGGCAACGATCGCCGTAATGGGATTTGCGGTCGCCCCGTATCTGATCAGTGCATTTGCCTTGGCCGGACTGATAGTCCCGCAGCAGCGCATCGGAACTGCGATGACGTTCATGGCCGGCGCAACTGGCCTGGGTTACGCAGCCGGGGCGTCTTTGGCGGGCCGGGCCGCCGACGGCGCGTTCGGTGCGGCCGGGCCGACGCCAGCGTTCATGGTCACGATTGGGGCGATGGTGGCGGCTCTGGTGCTGTCGCTGTTTGCCCAGCAGACGCTACGGAACGCGAAAGTGATTGCCTAGCCGCTGGCCACTCGTCGTCGAGCATCGAGAACGTAACGGTGTCTCGCCACGAACCATCGTCGCGGAGTTTGTGTTTGCGAAGTACGCCTTCGCGGGTCGCGCCCAACCTCGTTATCGCAGCCTGAGAGCGCTCGTTTCGGATATCGGTGTGCCACACCACTCGAACGCAGCCGAGCGACTCGAAGGCATGGGTCAGCAGCAGCCGTTTGGCCTCGGTGTTCAGCCCTGTTCGCCAGAATCTCTTGCCAAGCCAGGTGTGCCCGATGGCGACCGTGCGAAGTTCGGGGTTGATGTCGTAGTAACACGTCATCCCGGCTACCTCACCGGTACGCAAATCGATCTGGGCCCACGGGACCAACTGGCGGTTCGCCAAAGTGCGTTCGATTCGCAGTCGGGCTATCGATTCGCCCATTTCGTCCCAGCCCGCGAGGTGCTCGAACACCTCCGGGGAATCGCCGGCAAGCGCCAAACCGGCCGCGTGTTCGGTGGTTAGCGGCTCGAGCCGGACTATCTCACCGACCAGCGTGAGCGGATCGCGCCAAGCGTTAGTCACCGGGTCAGCCGATCGAGGAAGGCGATCAGCAGCGCTTCGCGTACTTCTGGACTGGCCACGTCGAGTAGGGCGTTTACCTGCCCGAGGCGTTCGGGGGCCTGAACCTTGCCGCCTTCGCCTGCCAACCCGGCGATAGCCAGCAGGCCGTCGAAGGCCTCATCGTCGAGAGTTTCGGGGTCCAGCGAGGCCGCGGCCTGCGCCAGTAGCGGATCGATCTGGATCGGGCCGCGCGCGACCGCTTCGGTCACTGATTCGGCTAGTGCGCTCAAGAACTGCGGAACCGATTCGGCGGTGGCCGCGCACAAGGTCAGGTGGAGGTTGGCCGGTTCGCCAGCAAACTGCATCTGTGGCTGGACAAACCAGCCCCGGTCGAGCATCAGATCGCTCAGCGTGAAGACGTCGAGCGTGTCATCGGCGCCGAGCACCACCAGCGAGGTTTCGGGCTGTTCGACTAGATGCAGGTGGTCGATCGCTTCGATGCCCCGAGCCACCGCGGCAGTTGCGTCCACGGTCTGAGAAACGAGTTCGCGGTAGCCGTCGCTGCCGATCAAGTTCACCACCGCCCAAGCGGCCGCCAGCGGCCCACCGGACTTGGTCGACTGGGTGGTCGAGTTGAGCATCGTGTAGCCGGGCCAGTTGGCGTGGGCGAAGAACTGGGGTCTACGCAACTGCGGATTGGCGTGCAGCAGCAGCGAAACCCCTTTTGGCGTGTAGGCGTACTTGTGTAGATCCACTGAAAGGCTGGTGACGCCGGGTACGGCAAAGTCCCAAGCGGGCACCTCTTCCATCCACGGCAGCACCCAACCGCCGATGCAGCCGTCGACGTGGAACCGAAGTCCGCGCACTCGAGCAACTGCGGCCAACTCGGTGATCGGGTCGATCACGCCGTGGGCGTAGGACGGTGCCGAGGCCGCAATGAGGACGACTCGTTCGCCCAGCTCGTCGATCACTCGGGTCATGGCAGCCACGTCGGCACGATGATTTACGCCAACGGGAACCGTTACCAGTTCGACGCCAAAGTAATGGGCGGCTTTTGCAAAGGCCGCATGGATGGTGCTCGGGGTGACGATCGCTGGCCGATTGACCTTCGCCGCGTCGCGGGCAGTTTGAACCGCCAACAGGATCGACTCGGTCCCGCCGGAGGTGACGGTTCCGATCACTTGATCGTCGGCGTGCAAAATTGACCGGGCAAATGAGATCAGCTCTGACTCCATCGACAGCAGGCTCGGGAACGCCGTCGGGTCGAGGCCATTGGTGGCCGCATACATGGCGATCGCTTGCTTTGCCACCTCGTCGGCTTCGCCAAGTCCTGAGTCATAAACGTAAGCAAGTGTCTGGCCGCCGTGGGTGGGTAGATCGCTTGTTCGTTTGGCGGCCAACTCGGCAAGGATTTGGTCAGGACTCATTAGCGTTCCTTAGGCGGTCATCGAGTCGGTAGCCGCGTAGCAAGGCCAAGCTGACCACGGCAAGAACTGCTGGCACTACTGAAAAGCCAATCCCGATTGCCAGCAAGGCGCTGTCTGGTTGGGTCACCGTTTCGCTGCCTGTCGAGGACAGGTAGCCGCCGGTGGCCAGCGCTAAGGCGAAGATGCCCGGGCCCAGCGCCAGGCCGAGTGTTTCGCCGGCGGTCCACACCCCGGTGAAGACGCCAATGCGGTTCTCGCCGGTTTGCTTGGCGTCCTCGGCGGCCACGTCCGGCATCATCGCCATCGGAAAAACTTGCGCGCCGGCGTACCCGATGCCTACCAGCGCGGCCGCGAAATAGGTCATGACCAGCAGGCCCGAATGCGCGGCAAACAAACCAACCATTCCGAAGATCAGGAACCCGGTGGCGATGCTGTACCCCGACCGTTTGCCTCGGTTTTTGGCGTACCGCTCCCAGAGCGGCGTAACGACCAGGGCGGGTCCGACGAAGGCCACAAACAGCAGCGTGGCTGCCGCCGCGCTGTTGAGCAGGTCGTCGGCCACGTAGGCGACCCCGGCAAGGACGGTGCCGATGGCGGCCGCCTGGATCACGAAGGTGAATAGGAGGGCACGAAAGTCAGCGTTCGAGCCGACGAGTTTCAGTTGGTCGCCAAAGGAGTCGAGTGCGGTTTCGGTCGCGTGTTCTGGCGCACCGTGAGTGCCCCACCAGGCGCCGATGACGCCGACGGCGATGATCGCGCCGACGTAGCTACCCATCGCGGTGTGGCCGAAATTGTTGGCGACGATTGGTGCGGTCGCGCCCGACAGCAAGATCGCTAGTGCCAGCACCACCACGCGCCACGTCATGAGCCCGGTGCGTTCGGCGTAGTCGAGGGTCAACTCGGCCGGCATCGCGACGTAGGGGACTTGGAAGAAGGCGTAGGCACTGGCGCAACCCAAGAAGGCGATGGCCACCCAAGCGGCGGCGAAGCCTTGCGGTTCGGTTGGCCCGGCGAACATCACCGCGAACAGCACCGCCAGCGTTAGACCGGCCCGGATCAGGAACGGCCGGCGGCGGCCACCGGGGTTTTTGGAGCGGTCGCTGATCCGCCCGGCGATCGGGTTGAGGATCACGTCCCAAGCCTTTGGTGCGAAGACCAAGACTCCGGCCAGCGCGGCGCCGATGCCGATCGTGTCGGTCAGGTAGGGCAGCAGCAGCAGTCCGGGTACGGTGCCGAAGGTGCCGGTGGCGACACTGCCGAACCCATACCCGCGCCGAATGCGGCCAGGCAGCTCAGTCGTCACGGTTTTGCGGTCCCATCTGCCGGACCGCGGCCAAATCGGTCAGGAACGTATTGGCCCAGTGGTCGATGTCGTTCTCCATCACTTGCCGCCGCAAGGAGCGCATCCGCTTACGGATTTCGGCCGGGGTAGCGCGCATGGCCGCTAACAGGGCTTCTTTCATGCCGTTGATGTCGTGTGGGTTCACCATAAACGCCTGCTTCAGTTCGCCAGCGGCACCGGCAAACTCACTGAGAACTAGGGCGCCGCGGTTGTCCCACCGGGTTGCCACGTATTCCTTCGCGACGAGGTTCATTCCGTCACGAAGGGGAGTGACCACCATGACGTCGGCGGCCCGATACAGCGCTGCCATCTCCTCGCGCGGATATGAGGCGTGCAGGTATTGGATCGGCTGTTGACCGATCCGACCGAGGTCGCCGCTGATGTGCCCCACGATCCGGTTGATGTCGTCTCGCAGGTTTTGATATTGCTGAACTCGCTCGCGAGACGGGGTGGCGACCTGAACGAAGACCGCCTCGCCCACTTCGATTTCGCCGTCACTGAGCAACTCGCCGAAAGCACGCAGTCGCTGGGGCAGGCCTTTGGTGTAGTCGAGTCGGTCGATCCCGAGCAGCAGGTGTTTCGGGTTCCCGAGGCTTGCTCGGATTTCTTCGGCGCGGGCGATCACCTCAGGTGTGCGGGCCAAGTCCTCAAAGCCACGCGCATCGATCGAGATCGGGTAGGCCTGCGCTTTCACGGTGCGTCCGTCGGGCAGGAATACGCGATTCTTGGTGGTGCGGTGGCCGACGCGTTGGCGAACTAGCCGGACGAAGTTTTGAGCGCCACCTGGCATTTGGAAACCGACGAGGTCAGCGCCAAGTAGACCTTCAAGGATTTGGCGGCGCCACGGCAACTGTTGAAACAACTCAGTCGGCGGGAACGGAATGTGCAGGAAGAACCCGATCAGCAGATCCGGGCGCAGGTCGCGAAGCATCTGCGGGACTAGTTGAAGTTGGTAGTCCTGCACCCACACGACCGCATTCTTGGCGGCGAGTTTGGCGGCCTTCTCAGCGAACCGCCGGTTTACCGCTACGTAGGAATCCCACCATTCGCGGTGATATTCGGGGGTGACGATTACGTCGTGATACAGCGGCCACAGGGTCGCGTTGGAGAAGCCTTCGTAGTATTCGGTGACCTCTTGTTCAGACAGCGGAACGGGCACGAGTCGCAGGCCACCATCGACAAACTCGTCGAGTTCCTCATCTGCCGCGCCGTGCCAGCCGATCCAAGCGCCGCCGCGTGATCGCATCACCGGTTCAAGTGCAGTGACCAATCCGCCGGGGGACTTGCGCCACGTTACTTCTCCGTCTGGGCCGACCAGTCGATCAACTGGCAGACGGTTGGCAATGACCAAGAAATCTGCCTTTTTTGGCGCCATGCGGACAGCCTAGATGAGTCACGCGCCGATTTTCGGGTACCGGTGGCCGAACGGTTTTTCAAAGGGGAATGACAACGGTGTGATTTGGCGGTTAGGATTGCGGACATGGCAGCGGTGAAGCAGGTCGAACAGAACTCGCACGGCGGGGCGATCGTTGATAAAGGGCGCACAGTTTTGACCGCTCAAGAGATCGAAATGCTCGAACTTGAGAACCTCTGGTGGAAGTACTCCGGCGCGAAGGAACAGGCAATTCGCGAGAAGTTCGACATGTCGCCAACGCGCTACTACCAACTGCTCAACGCACTCATTGACACCGAAGCGGCGCTTGCTCAGGAGCCGCTATTGGTAAAGCGACTGCGTCGGCTTCGTTCGCAGCGCCAGCGTCAGCGTCAAGCTACTCGGGTGAAGTCTGACCGCTGAGGTGGACGAGAACCTCGAGCAGGAGCCAGCCCAGCCGCAGCCAACGGCCCAGCCGGCGTCGCGACGCTGGCGGCTAATTGTCTTGCCGGTCGTCTGGCTGGCGCTCGGTGTAATCGGCGGAATCGTCATCGTCAACGTTGTTGATTCAGATCCGGTGCCGGCGGCGGCACCGGCGGCGAAAAAGGCCGTGAAGTCCAAAGCAACGCCGGCGACCGAAAAGCCGAAAAAGACCAAAGCGACCAGTGAACCGACTACGGAGCCAACGACCTCTCAGGACGCAGAGGTGACGCGCTCGACGTCGGTGCTGGTGTTCAACCAGATCGGCATTCGAGGCTTGGCCGCTCAGGTTTCGGCTCAGGCGCAAAAGGCGGGCTGGACGATTGCAGGCACGGGGGATTGGCGTGGCTCGGTTCCCCAAGACACCGTCTACTTTCCGCCCGGAAAACAGGCCGAGGCCGAGTTGCTTGGCGCGGACCTATCGATCAATCGATTCATGCCGGCGGTAGAGAACATTTCGAAAACGCAACTAACCGTTATCTTGGCTAGCCCACGCTGAGGCTGGTGCAGCGGCATACTCGTTCCCATGGTCGAACTGGGTCGCACTCTGTTGGCGCTCGACTTCGATGGCACGCTTTCGCCCATCGTCGACAATCCCGCGTCGGCGTTTATCCATCCAGGTTCTTTGGCTGCGCTCACGCGTCTTGGGCCGGCGCTGGGGGCATTGGCGATTGTGACCGGCCGGCCGGTGGAGCAAGTGCGTCGACTTGGCCACCTCGACGAGGCCGTTGGATTGGAACGCGTGGTCGTGTGCGGTCAGTACGGCGCCGAACGTTGGGATGCGTTGACCGGTGAACTGCACCTGCCGAACCGACCTGCATTAATTCCCGAGTTAGTCGCAATGTTGCCCGACTGGCTAGCACGGCACGATGCGCGCCAGGTGCTCATTGAGGACAAAGGTATTGCGGTCGCGTTGCATGGTCGCGGCGCGTCCGACCCGGCACTACTTGCTTCGCTCGCCGATGAAATTGGTGAGTTGGCCGCTCGATTCGGACTGCAGGTGGAGCCGGGGCGCCAAGTGACCGAACTGCGACTTCCTGGCAGCGACAAGGGCATGGCGGTGCGCTGGCTCGTCGACCGGTTCGACCCGCAGGCGGTCATTTATGCCGGAGATGACTTGGGTGACTTGCCAGCGTTTCGTGAGTTGCTGCGTTTGCGGGCAGAGGGGCTGGACGTGACCTTGGTCTGCTCGGCCTCGCCAGAACAGGACGCTTTGGTGCCGCTGTCAGACGTTGTCCTTGACGGGCCCGACGAGGTCGCGGCTTGGCTCACGGCCTTGGCCGAAGACCATCGACATCTCAATAAATGAGACGGCATCTCAACTGTTGAGATGCCGATTTCTGCCGATCCGAGCTCGCTGCCTAGGCTAAAGCCGACTCATCCAGAGGGGTTAAGGGACACGGCCCGACGACACCCCAGCAACCAGCCGATCAGCGGCCAGGTGCTCATTCCGTCCGAGGTCGAAAGCCGGCCCGGAGAGATGAAGGGTTTTCCAGATGACTATTACGCTTTCAGAGCGGCCGAAATTGCGCGAAGGCGCCTTCGGCAATGCGACCGGACTCATCTGCCGCGAGTGTGGCGCGACCAGTGAACTCGGGCCTAACTACGCGTGCTTCGAGTGCTTCGGACCACTTGAAATTTCGTACGATTTCGGACCGATCACCCGCGAACAGATCGAAGCCGGTCCGGCCAACATCTGGCGATACAAGGCGCTGCTGCCAGTTCCGGCCGACATTGAATCGAGCCCGAACCTTGAACCCGGGTTCACTCGGCTGCTCGAGGCAAAGAACCTCGCCGCCGAACTTGGTTTGGCAAAGCTTTGGGTCAAGGACGACAGCACCAACCCGACCAACTCGTTCAAGGACCGCGTCGTGGCCTGCGCCTTGAGTGCGGCCCGAGAATTCGGCAGCAAGGTGTTTGCGTGCCCCTCGACGGGCAACCTCGCTAACGCCGTTGCCGCCGCCGGCGCGCGCGCCGGTATCCGCACGGTGGTCTTCATTCCGAGCAACCTTGAGACGCCCAAACAGGTCAACTCAGCGGTGTTCACCGACAACCTCGTTGCAGTTGATGGCAACTACGACGACGTCAACAAGTTGGCCAGTGAGATCGCCGGCGAAGAAGACGGCTGGGCCTTCGTGAACGTAAACGTTCGCCCGTTCTATGCCGAAGGTTCCAAGACGCTCGGTTACGAGATCGCTGAGCAACTCGGCTGGCGCCTGCCCGACCAGATCGTCATTCCGGTTGCGTCGGGTTCGCAATTGACCAAAGTGCACAAGGCGTTCGGCGAGCTGATCAAGCTCGGCCTAGTAGAAGACAAGCCGTACAAGGTTTTTGGCGCTCAAGCCGAAGGCTGCAACCCGGTTGCTACCGCTCACAAGGCCGGCGTCGACGCGATTCGCCCGGTAAAGCCAGACACGATCGCCAAGTCGCTGGCGATCGGTAACCCGGCTGACGGTATCTATGTCCTGGACATTGCTCGTCAGACCGGCGGCGCGGTTGAAGAAGTTAGCGACGACGAAATTCGCGAAGCGATCGTGTTGCTGGCCCGGACCGAGGGCATCTTCACCGAAACCGCTGGCGGGACAACCGTTGGCGTGTTGAAGAAACTGGTTGAGACCGGCCAGTTGGATCCGACCGCCGAAACTGTCGTAATCAACACCGGCCACGGACTAAAAACTCTGGACGCAGTGACCGACGCAGTCGGTCCGCGCGCCACGATCGCCCCAACCTACGCGGCTTTTTCTGCCGCAGACATCGCCTGACTTTCACCCCACTTTCAAGGAGCCCCAAATGGCCGTTTCCGTTCGTATCCCGACGATCTTGCGCACCTACACCGAAGACGCCTCCCAGGTCGAGGCCGACGGTTCGAACCTGACCGAAGTCCTCGACTCGCTAGAAACTTCTTTCCCGGGAATCAAAGCTCGCATTGTCGATGAGGACGGCAAGCTTCGTCGTTTCGTCAATGTTTACGTGGCCGAAGAAGACGTGCGTTTTGCTCAGGGCCTAGAGACCAGCACCCCGGCCGGCACGCAGATCTCGATCATCCCGGCGGTTGCCGGCGGCTGCTGAACGCGCCGGTCTCGCAGGCAGGGCACATTCTGTCCGGGGTGAGTTGAACGGACTTGGTTAGCACTCGTATAGTGAGAGTGCTAGACGCTGGTCAAATCTGACCGCGAAAAAGTCATCGACAGTTGGAGTTACCCACTCATGGCGAAGTCCATCGCATTCAACGAAGAAGCCCGTCGTGGGCTCGAGAGCGGCATGAATCAACTTGCCGACGCAGTGAAGGTCACCCTCGGCCCGAAAGGCCGCAACGTCGTCTTGGAAAAGAAGTGGGGCGCCCCCACGATCACCAACGACGGTGTCTCCATTGCTAAGGAAATCGAACTCGAAGATCCTTACGAGAAGATCGGCGCAGAACTCGTCAAGGAGGTTGCCAAGAAGACCGACGACGTCGCCGGTGACGGCACCACGACGGCAACCGTCTTGGCCCAGGCGCTCGTGCGTGAAGGTCTACGCAACGTGGCCGCTGGCGCAAACCCGATGGGCCTGAAGAAGGGCATCGAGACCGCAGTTGAGGCCATCAGCGCCCAGTTGCTGGAGATGGCCAAGGACGTTGAGACCAAGGAGCAGATCGCTTCGACCGCCTCGATCTCGGCCGCTGACACCACCGTCGGCGAGATCATCGCCGAAGCGATGGACAAGGTCGGCAAAGAGGGCGTCATCACCGTTGAGGAGTCGAACACCTTCGGCCTCGACCTGGAACTGACCGAGGGCATGCGCTTCGACAAGGGCCACCTCTCGGGCTACTTCGTGACCGACCCGGAGCGGATGGAAACGGTCCTTGAAGATCCGTACATCCTGATCGTCAACAGCAAGATCAGCACCGTCAAGGACATGGTCCCGGTGCTGGAGAAGGTCATGCAGACCGGCAAGCCGCTGGTCATCATCGCCGAAGACGTTGACGGCGAAGCGCTGGCCACCTTGATCGTCAACAAGCTCAAGGGCACGTTCAAGTCGGTTGCCATCAAGGCGCCTGGCTTCGGCGACCGCCGCAAGGCGATGTTGACCGATATCGCCATCCTCACCGGCGGCGAAGTCATCAGCGAAGAGGTCGGCCTCAACCTTGAGACCGCAGACCTGACCCTGCTGGGTACTGCTCGCAAGGTCGTCACCTCCAAGGACGAGACCACCATCGTTGAGGGCAGCGGCGACGAGGCCCAGATCGCGGGCCGCGTTGCCCAGATCAAGGCTGAAATCGAGAACAGCGATTCGGACTACGACCGCGAGAAGCTCCAGGAGCGCCTCGCCAAGTTGGCCGGCGGCGTAGCCGTCATCAAGGTCGGCGCGGCCACCGAGGTTGAACTCAAGGAGCGCAAGCACCGCATCGAAGACGCGGTCCGTAACGCCAAGGCAGCAGTCGAAGAGGGCATCGTCCCCGGCGGCGGCGTCGCTTTGGTTCAGGCCACCGCGGCCGTCTTCGAGAAGCTCGAACTGGCCGGTGACGAGGCAACCGGAGCGAACATCGTCCGGTTGGCGACTTCGGCTCCGCTTCGCCAGATCGCAGTCAACGCTGGCCTTGAGGGCGGCGTCGTCGCCGAGAAGGTCGCGAACCTTGAAGCGGGCTTCGGTCTCAACGCGGCGACCGGCGAATACGTCGACATGATCGCCTCGGGCATCATCGACCCGGCGAAGGTCACTCGCTCGGCGCTGCAGAACGCGGCCTCGATCGCGGCCCTGTTCCTCACCACCGAGGCGGTTGTGGCAGACAAGCCAGAACCGGCTGCTGCTGGTGGCGCGCCCGATATGGGTGACATGGGCGGAATGGGCGGAATGGGTTTCTGAGCCCAGCCTCATTAAGCAGGGCCCCGAAGCGTCGCCGCTTCGGGGCCCTGCTTTTTTTAGGTTGGGGACTGCCGCGAAGCTCTGCTCTGGGAGGATAAGCCCGTGCGCTGGGACCAGTTAGAACGAACCGACAAGTCGATCACCGATCAGCACCGGGAGCGATTGCTGGCGGCTGGAGTCGAGGCCGACCGGCTCGATGCTCTCGACTGGCGTTTGGTTGAAGGCGACCTGCCCTCGTGGTGGTTCGACCTCGGCAATGCCCTTTACGCGGCCAAGGGCGCCCGACTGCCCGACAACGTGCTCGAAGTGCTAACGACGTTCGCTTTTGCCGATGCGTTGATTGTTATTGGCAGTCCGCTGGACCACCTCAGTTCGTTGCTTCTCGGCGGCAACGGGGCGACCGTGTTTTTGGATGAACGGGTGATCTTGACCGCGGGTGAGATCTATTGCGGCCCGGACTCGTCCATCGTCTTACACGGGCCAGTCGTCGCGACGAGGACACCGGTAATCGATGCTCGAAACGGTGGTCGAATCATTTCTGCGGGGGACCAGCTTTGGGCAGCGGGGGTGTATATCGCCACCGACGACATGCATCGGCTCCAGGACGCGCGCACCGGAGAGCGGCTGAACCCTTTTGGCGCGACGATCAAAATCGGACATCACGTCTGGTTGTGCCGAGAGTCGGTGGTCACCGGCCACGTCGAGATCGGCGATCAGGTCTGTGTCGGCATGCGCGCGATTGTGCGAGGCCAAAAGGTGCCCGCACAGGTCGTAGTCGCCGGTGCTCCAGCCAGAGTCGTAAAAGAAGGAACAACTTGGTCGTTTGAGGATTCGCCATAGTCCTTCTTGGCCCGGTCACAGGGGTGCCAACGGGTCACAGAAACAACTGGTTACACTTAGCTATATTGTGGAAACATCGGTAACTTTGATTATTCACAACTGAATTCCTCGAATTATCAGCGTGATCTAAGTCATCTCGTTGAATTTTGGGAATAGCCAGACAGGACTATGCGAAATGGCATAGTTTTCAGGTATTGCAGAGACGCTGTGGGCGTCGGTGTCCGCCGGAGTGGGATCTGGCGAGGGAGAGCACCGAAAGAAACTGTCAAAGTTCGTGGGATTTCGTAGGGGTACGTATCTTTCGAGCCGCGGGCGACTCTCGGTTGGTGCAACAGACAAACAGCAAACAGTTGGTCGTTAGGGCGAAGGGGATTTCGCCGACCAGGCTGTGGCATTGGAGGGTGGGTATGACTTCAGCAGTAGATGGGCGAGACGAATCCGTCCACCCATTGCGGCTGGTTGAACCAGCCGGTCGCGAAGACGTCGTCGGGACGCCATCGGTCCAGCGTGAGTTCACCGGCATCCCAACAAGCCGCTCTTCCATCGACGCCCTCGTTCGCCAAGGCATCATCGGCGAATTCGCGATTGTCGCTGGCGCGGTAAGTGCTGGTCTTGTGGTCGGGATGGATTCTGGATCGCTGTTGCTGCTGGTGCTCGCAGTTGCCGGCTTCCTTGGTTTCAGTTTGGCTGCGCTGCCCGCCTACGAGCGCGCTGGCTCGTTCCGGCCGGCAAAACGACTAATGGCAGTTTTGGCCGCTGGCTCGTTGGGCTCGGTCATCTTTGTCGGCTCGATGTCGCTGCAACTACGTCATACGATCATCGTGTTGACCACTGCCGCGCTCCTGATGGTCGCCTCCGCAGCCGTTCATCGGACCGTTTTCCGGCGAGTACCCACACTGCTAGTGGGACCCTCGGACGCGGTAAACAAGTTGGCACTTCGTTGGGACGATCGACCCGACTTGGTCGTAGTCGGTCGCTGTACTTGGGACTCTTCGGTTCCGGTCGGCAGTGCCGCGGTCAACTCCGTAGTTCGCGATGTGCCCCGGATGCTGCGAACGATGCGAGGCGCTCGAGTCGTTATCACCGCGGATCAGGCCTTGAGCGACCCGTCGCTTCGCCACCTAGCTTGGGGGCTGCAGCGCGCCGAAATCGAGTGCCTCGTCCTGACCGACATGAACGACTACGTCGAGTTCGTCCGACCGACTCGCGTCGGCGATCAACTCGCCCTTGCGCTCGATCCGCCGAACAACCACATCCTCTCCCAGGCGGTTAAGTCTTTCTTCGACCGTACGTTTGCCATTTTCGCCCTGATCCTTGGTGCCCCGCTGATGATGCTGATCGCGCTGGGAATCAAGCTGGATTCGCGTGGCCCGGTCATCTACCGCCAGGAGCGCACCGGCAAAGACGGTGTTCCCTTCGCGATCTACAAGTTCCGCACCATGTGCGAAGACGCCGAAGAACGAGTAGAAGAACTTGTCGGTTTGAACGAAGGCTCTGGCCCATTGTTCAAGATGACTCAGGATCCCCGAGTGACCAGATTTGGCCGGATCCTTCGCCAAACCTCCCTGGACGAATTACCGCAGTTGTTCAACGTGCTCATTGGCGATATGGCCCTTGTGGGCCCGCGGCCAGCGCTGGAATCCGAAACCTCGCAGTACAGCCAGTGGGTCTGGCGGCGGCTGCACGTAAAGCCGGGCATGACGGGTCTGTGGCAGGTCAGTGGCCGCTCGAACCTGTCTTGGGACGAGTCCATTCGGCTTGATCTGATGTACGTCAACAACTGGAACCTGAAGATGGATATCTCCATCATGGCCAGGACCCTTGGCGTCGTCCTCAGCCGCAAGGGCGCTTGGTGAACTGATGCATGACGTTGGCTACGCCAGCGGAGTATTCGACATGTTCCATGTTGGACATCTCAACTTGCTGCGACGAGCGCGTGAACACTGTTCGACCTTGGTCGTCGGTGTCGCCAGCGACGACTATGTTTTGGCCCTCAAAGGCCAAGAGCCAGTCGTTCCTTTGGCTGAGCGGCTAGAGATTGTGCGCTCCCTTAGATTCGTCGACGAAGTGCTGATCGACCGCAGTGAAGACAAGCGAGTCGCTTGGCGCGAACGAAACTTCGACGCAATCTTCAAAGGCGATGACTGGCGTGGTTCGCCTCGAGGTGATCGGTTGGAGGCCGCGATGGCCGAGGTCGGTGCCCAAGTGACGTACTTCCCGTACACCTTGCACACTTCGAGTACCCGACTGCGCGCGTTTATCGAGCGCAGCGAAGCTGAAAACTACGGTTGACTCAAGCTTTTGACTTTGACGGCGGGTACGCCTAGCCGATTTTGTTGCCGACTAACTCCAAGTCTCACCAGTTGGTCACCACCTAAAAACCCCATTCTTACTGCCAAGATCCTGACTTATGGATCCGTGGCTTGTGGTGGGCGCTTTTGCTGTCGGGATCGTCGTTGGCTTGACCGGGATGGGCGGCGGGGCGCTAATGACTCCGATGCTCGTCTTTTTCTTCAACGTTCCACCGCTTACTGCCGTATCGAGCGATCTGGTCGCCAGCGCTGTCATGAAGCCAGTCGGCGCCGGGGTGCACTTGCGCCGTCGGACAGTAAACCTGAAGTTGGTTGGCTTGCTTTGTGCGGGCTCGATTCCGGCGGCCTTCTGTGGCGTGCTGATCCTGAAGGCTTTCGGCGATTCCTCGCAGGCGCAGGAGTTCATCAAAGTCGCACTGGGCGTCGCAATCTTGATGACGGCAGGGTTGTTGCTGGTGCGCGCGTACCTGCGATTGCTGGAACGGGCGCGCACCCGAGACGGCAAGGGCGATCCGCTTCCGCAGGCCCGGCCTGAAATCTTGGCGCGCCCACTACCTACGATCATGATCGGCGTGGTCGGCGGCTTGGTTGTCGGGATGACTTCGGTTGGCTCCGGTTCACTGATAATCATCGGGCTGATGATGCTTTACCCCGGTTTGAAAGCCAGCCAACTAGTCGGCACCGACTTGGTTCAAGCGGTTCCGCTGGTTGCTTCGGCGGCACTTGGGCACGCATTGTTTGGCGACTTGGATTTGGCGATCTCGTTGCCGCTGATAATCGGTGCGATCCCGGGAACCTATATCGGTGCCCGGCTTTCCGCCCGCCTGCCGGGCGGTTGGATCCGCCGGGCCTTGGCTTTTGTGCTGCTTGCTTCGGGACTGAAACTCGTCGGCGTGCCGACGCACGAAACTGGAGTGATCCTGCTCGCCACGCTGGTCGGGGCACCGCTGGTCTGGTGTGTGGTGCGCAAACAAATGGGATTCCCGGCATTTGCTTTTGTGGAACGCAGGCAACTGCTTGCGGCGACTCGGGGTGCCGATCCTGGCGGCGAACGAACTGCGGTAAATGCGCTGTAAAACGCCCGACTGACAGAAAATTCAGGACTGACCTATGCGGCGACTTTCCCGGTAAAACCGACTCACTAGGTGGATTCAGTGAGTTTGGACCCCGAAGTGCTGTTACGCTCCTTGGCCATGGGTGATCTGGGATACAAACTGAAGGTCATGCGGCGCATTGGCATCATCAAGGCGCTGCCGCCGGGCAAGATGGTTGGCGCTGCGCGTGCGCTGAAGAAGTGGGGCCCTGGCCTTCCTTCGGGCGTGAACGCCGCCGCGAAACGCTATCCGAAACAGGTAGCGATTATCGACGATGCTGGTGAGATCACGTACGAAGATCTGGTCACGCAAATCAACCAGTTTACCGAGGTGCTCCGTGAACGGGGCCTAAAGACTGGTGATTCGATTGCGGTTCTGGCTCGTAACCACCGCTACCTCGTGATCGCGTTGATCGCGGTTATCCAACTTGGTGGCCGAGTTTTGCTTCTCAATACGATGGCCAGCCGGGCGCAGCTCACCGACTTGGCCGAGCGCGAAGGCGCCGAGTTGCTCATCCTCGATCAGGAATTCTTGCCGCTAGTTGAGGACGTTCGCCGTAGCCGGTTAATGCTCGCTTGGGCCGATCCGGACGCGCCTAGCGACTTGGATTCGGTGGAGTCTTCGGTAGTGGGCAAGAGTGGCGCCGCTCAGGACGTCCCCGAACGGCACGGTGAAATCGTCATCTTCACCTCCGGTACCACTGGCCTACCAAAGGGCGCTAAGCGCAAGGAGCCGGACGACCTGAAACCGGTCTTGGCGTATTTCGGTGCTATTCCGTACAAGAGCAACTCGCCAGTGATTATTGCGGCGCCGTTGTTCCACTCTTGGGGCCTGATCAATTTGGGCTTTGGCCTGTCGACTTGCCCGACGATCATTTTGCGACGCAAGTTCAGCCCTGAACAGACGTTGAAGGACATTGACAAATACAAGGTCAAGGTTTTCATTGTGGTGCCGTTGATGTTGCAGCGGATGGTTCGCGCCGATCCTGACGTGGTTCGCAACACCGACGTCTCGTCGCTGGAGATCACCGCATCAAGCGGCTCGGCTCTGGCCGGCGACTTGGCGTTGCACTACATGGACATGTTCACCGACTCGATCTACAACTTCTATGGTGCGACCGAGACCGGCTGGATCACCATCGCAAGCCCGGCCGATCTTCGGGCCGCCCCGGGCACGGCCGGCCGAGTGCCGTGGCGCACCGTCGTCAAGGTCCTAGACCACGACGGCAACGAAGTGCCAACTGGTGACATTGGCGTCATCCACGTCGCAAACGACATGCCGTTCGGTGGTTACACCGATGGCCGCAACAAGGCATTCCACTCGGGCCTAATGGATTCGGGCGACCTTGGGTACTTCGACGAAGAGGGGCGACTGTTTGTTGCTGGCCGCGACGACGACATGATCGTTTCCGGTGGCGAGAACGTGTTCCCGCGTGAGTTGGAAGACTGCCTCATTGAGCACCCAGACGTCGCTGACGTGGTCGTAACGGGCATTCCAGACCCTGACTGGGGTCAGCGGTTGGCTGCGTACGTTGTGCTCGCCGATGGTGCTTCGATTTCGGCTTCGGCTCTGATCGATTACGCGAAGGACAACGTTGCTCGGTTCGCGGTTCCGCGTGGCGTCATGTTCATCGACGAATTGCCGCGTAACCCGACTGGCAAGGTGATGAAGCGCCAGCTCCCACCGTTCGCGACTTCAGTCTGAGAGATTCGGTATTTTCAAGACGCTACGAAGCGGTTCGACCATCTTGGTCGGACCGCTTCGGCGTTTTTGGCGCCCATAGGGCGAGGCCAGCCGAAGTTGTAGCTGAGTCTGCGAGACAATACCTGCCATGAGCATCGTCACGGGCATCGACGCCTTCCAGCGTCGACATCCCGTCGTCGGCTTCCCAATCGCGGTGATCTACAAGTTCTTCGACGATCAAGGCCCGTACCTTGCGGCGATCATGACTTATTACGCATTCATCGCGATCTTCCCGCTCATGTTGATCGCCACCTCGATCCTGGGCTTCTTCCTTCAAGACGATTTGGAGTTGCAAGAACGACTGCTCGACACCGCGCTGGGGCAGTTTCCGATCATTGGTGACCAGTTGGGACGCCCGGGGGCGATCACCGGTAGTACCTCGGCAATCATCATTGGTTCACTTGCGGCACTCTACGGCTCCTTGGGGGTGGGGCAGTCCACCCAGAACGCCGCGAACGTGGCGTGGGGGGTGCCGCGGAACAGCAGACCCAACCCGTTCCTGATGCGACTGCGCAGTTTGGCCGTGCTGGCCATCGGCGGCCTCGGCATCTTGCTGGTGGCGATCGTTCAGTCGGTGGTCGATAACCCGCACTTGGTCGGAATTCGAGACCTGCCCGACCTGAGCCTGGTCTCGCGGTTGATCGGGTTTGTGATCACCTGGGCCATTTTCATTTTCGTTTTCAAACTGATCAGTTTGGGGCGAGCCTCGTGGCGTTCAGTTTTGCCAGGGACGCTCTTTTGCGCACTTGGTTGGCAAGGTCTGCAGATCGCTGGTGACGCCTACGTGTCGAACGTGCTGACCCGGGCATCTTCAATGAACCAAACATTCGCGTTGGTCCTAGGTCTGCTTGCGCTACTTTTCACGCTGACGTCGATCATCGTGATCGGGCTGGAAATCAACGTGGTTCGGCGGCGACGGTTTTACCCGCGAGCACTGCTGACGCCATTCACCGACAATGTCTCACTGACTGCCGGCGACCGCCGCGCCTACGCCCAATACGCTCGGATGCAGCGACACAAAGGCTTCCAGACTATTTCGGTTGATTTCGAAGATGACTAGACTAGTTTGGTTGCTTCCGTTCGAAACGAAAAGGATTAGCGAATGCCTACCGGCAAGGTGAAATGGTACGACGCAGAAAAGGGCTTCGGCTTCTTGAGCCGCGAAGGCGGCGAGGACGTCTATGTCCGATCCGACGCCCTGCCTGCTGGTGTCAGCACGCTGAAGCCGGGCATGCGGGTGGAGTTCGGCATTGCGGCCGGTCGCCGCGGCGATCAGGCATTGCAGGTTCGGGTACTCGATCCCACCCCGTCGGTCGCCAAAGCGCAGGCGAACGCCTTGCGCAAAAGCCCCGAAGAGATGGTCGTCATTGTTGAGGACTTGGTGAACTTGCTCGACGGTTTGAGCCAGAGTTACCGCCACGGTCGCCACCCGGAGGGCAAGTCGGCCCGCCAAGTGGCGCAGTTGCTTCGTCGGGTCGCTGGCGACCTTGAGGGCTGATTCCGTTCCATCGGATTCACCCGACTTGGGTGTAGTAGGCCAAGTGGGAGACAATCGAGCCATGAGCAAGTCCACGATCGATACCGCGACCGCCGCTATTTCGGCGGCCTGCGCTGACGGCACGGTCGGCGAGTACCTCGAAACAGTTGAGGTCGCCCCGGGGCTAGTCGACGTGCTTTTTGGTTGCACAATGTCCGGCTATGTGGGCTGGTACTGGTCGGTGAGCGTATCGGTCCTAGACGATGCCGCCACGATCAACGACATTGTCTTGCTGCCCGCCGAGACTGCCGTGGTCGCGCCGCAATGGACTCCGTACCGCGATCGGGTGCGCCCAGGGGACCTAAACCCCGGCGACGTGATGCCGGTCGAAGAGGACGATATTCGACTCGTCCCAGCATGGTCTGCCGGAGACGGCGATCGCTCAGGTGTCGTGGATCGTCACTTCGCCCGCGAAATCGGGCTAGGTCGTGAGTGGGTGTTGTCGATCGAAGGGCGCGAGGACGCAGCCGACCGTTGGTTCGACGGCGAGTCCGGCCCGAGCGCGGCCATCGCGAAGCAGGCTCCCGGAGTTTGTGGCACCTGCGGTTTCTTGGTCTCGCTCGCCGGTGGTCTTTCGGACCGCTTTGGGGTGTGCGCGAACCGGATGGCCAATTCTGATGGGCGAGTCGTTGCCTTGGCCCACGGTTGCGGGGCGCACTCTGGGACTAGGCCGAAGCGCTCGGCCTCGGCTAGCAAACTCCCTGATCCGGCCTACGATTCGATCCGTGACGACGTCGAAGATTTCTGAGTCCTCGGCCTTGAAACCAATTATTTCTGGGTTAATTTTTGCGTCGGCGTCCAACCGTGGGGCTCGGCTCAGGGTCTGGTTCGGGAGCTGGCGCAGGTTGTTTCTTCGGCAAACTGACTTTGGGATTGGGCACTTTAACTTTCGGCACCTTTACCTTCGGTTCGGTTGGTTTCAGGCTCTCGGCCTTTGCAACTGCGCCCTCACCGGAGGCGCTTGCCTCGTCGACTGCGTCTCGGCGCCGCCGGCAGTATTCGATGCCCATCAGGCCAAGACCAAACCCAGCGATTGCGGCCCAAAGCCACCAAGTGCGGCCGTTCTCTTGCAGCGTTCCCCAGAACGGGATCAAGGCAACTGCGGCGATGCCCCACAGGATCGTGCCGATCGTCATCGTGCGCACGCCGTCAACGTCGAGGGGTTCGACTTCGGCAACCTTGTGCGTCTTGCGGCCGACCTCGAGCTCGGTGATTTCCGGTCGCCCCAAGTCGGGAATGCGAGAACGTTTCAATTTGGCCACAACCCAACGATAGCCCGAAGCCTGTTGCGGCAGGAGGCCTCATGAACCCCAAATACCGTCGGCTGCTCATTCCCGGACTGCTGTTAGCGCTGATTGTCGTAGTGGTCATCGCCTCGCTCGCGCAGAAGGCATCAGCCGAGGAGACGTCCCCTGGCTTGGTGCTGAGCGACCCTCGAATCACCGAATCAAGTGGGCTGGCGATCAGCCGAAAACATCACGACCTGGCCTACACCGTCAACGACTCTGGTGGCGCGGCCGAGATTTACGCGATTGACTTAACCAGCGGAAAGACAGTCGGCGTCACCAAGGTGGCCGCCGGTTTTCAAGATGTTGAAGCGTTGGCGCTGCACGCCGGAAAGCTGTGGATTGCCGACGTTGGTGACAATGCTGCCCGCCGGCTCACCACCACGCTCTACCAGATAAGCGAGCCTGGACGTGGCAATCGGACCGTCTCGCCCAAGCAGTATCGGATTGAACTTTCCGGCGGACCAGCCGATGTTGAAACCCTGCTGATCGACCCAGCCTCTGGTCAATTGCAGCTCGTTTCGAAGGGAATTTTTGGCGGCAACGTGTTTGCGGCCGATCCGGCAGATCTGCGAACCGGCCAAGTGGCGACCTTCAAGCAAATCGCCGACTCCGTCCCTGGCCTGGTCACCGATGGCGCCTACTCGCCAAACGGCTCGCAGGTTGCTTTGCTGACGTACCTGTCGCTCGTGACCGTCGATCCGCAAACTTGGCAGGTGGTCGGTAGCCAGCCGCTGCCAAAACTGGAACAACCAGAAACGGTCGACTTCCTTACCGAAACTCGGCTCCTGGTTGGCAGCGAGGGGGAGAACTCGCCGCTAAAGGAAGTCACTCTCGCCCCTAGCGACGCCAACGTCGAAACGGTCGCCACGTTGGACTCGGGCGAGGCAGTCGCCGACTCGACTAACACCAGCAAGACCGCCGCTCCAGCCAAGGAGATCGACACTGCTGCTGCGGCCGAATCGAAATTCTCGATCGTGGGGATCTGGCCGTTGTCGGTTGCGCTACTCGCCTTTGGCCTGGTCGTGCTTGTCGCGAGAGCGGTTCGGTCCAAGGCGGCCAGGCGCGGCTAAGGCGTACGGTGGGTCCATGTTGATTTCTTTGGAGGGCGGCCGCACGCCGCAGGTCGATGAGTCCGCATTCGTTGCCCCAAACGCCACCTTGGTCGGCTCGGTTGAGGTCGGCCCGGGCGCGAGCGTTTGGTACGGTGCGGTGCTTCGCGCCGACAACGAACCGATCGTCATCGGGCCGCGCAGCAACGTTCAAGACAACTGCGCCTTTCACGTCGACCAGGGCCGGCCGCTGACCCTTGGCGAGGGCGTCTCGGTCGGGCACGGGGCGATCATTCACGGCGCCACCATCGAGGATCACGTTCTGGTTGGCATGGGCGCCATCATCATGAACGGCGCGGTCGTCGGCGCGGAATCGTTGATCGCGGCCGGTGCGCTGATCTCCCAAGACGCGGTGATCCCGCCACGCTCACTGGTCGCCGGGGTGCCGGGCAAAGTCCGTCGCGAACTGTCCGACGAAGAAGTTGCTGGACTGCATCGCAACGCCGAAGTTTATGAAGGCCACCGCGACACCCATCGCGGCGGCACCGTCATCGGCTGACTAGCTGGAAAGTTCGCCGACGACGTAGTCGATGCAAGCGGTCAGGGCGCTCACGTCCTCGGGGTCGACTGCCGGATACATCGCGATCCGCAACTGGTTGCGCTTCAGGCCGCGGTAGCCGTTGACGTCGACAATGCCGTTCTCGCGCAGGGCGTCCTCAACGTCGGTCGCGGCGACACCTGCCAAGTCGATCGTGCCGACCACGAGCGAGCGTTCGACCGGGTTTTGGACGAAACAGGTTGCATAGTCGCTGGCATCGGCCCACTCATAGAGTCGCGCCGCCGAATCACTGGTCCGGCTGACCGCAAAGTCCAGGCCGCCGCCGGCGTTGAGCCAGTCGACTTGGTGCGCCATCAGGAACAGGGTCGCGATCGCCGGGGTGTTGTAGGTCTGGTTCTTGCGCGAGTTGGCGATCGCGGCCCCCAGATCGAGGAAGCCGGGGATGTAGCGGCCACTGGCTTTGATCTTCTCGGCGCGTTCGATTGCGGCCGGGCTCATCAACGCCACCCACAGGCCGCCGTCGGACGCGAAGGCCTTTTGCGGGGCGAAGTAGTAGACGTCGGTTTCGGCAAGGTCGACCGGTAGCCCGCCGGCACCACTGGTTGCGTCCGTCAGCATGATTGCGTCTGAGTCGACGCCCGCGGGGCGAACAACCGGAACCATGACGCCAGTGGACGTTTCGTTGTGTGCCGCGGCATAGGTGTCGACTCCGGCGGTCGCGTGGGCGACCGGGTGGGTGTTCGGTTCGCTCGCAATGATCTCTGGGTCGGCCAGAAACGGCGCCCGCGCAGTCGCGGTGGCAAATTTCTGGGTGAACTCGCCGTGGACTAGGTGCTGTGCACGATTCTCGATCAACCCAAACGCGGCCGCGTCGAAGAAGGCGTGGGCACCGCCGACGCCGTAAACAACCTCGTAGCCGTCAGGCATTGAAAAGAACTCGCCAAGTCCTTCGGTTAGTCGGCAAACCAGATTCTTCACTGGGGCCGACCGGTGCGAGGTACCCATCAGCGAGGTGCCAGTTTCGGCGAGGGCAACTAGCGCTGCCGGATCGATTTTTGACGGGCCGGAGGCGAATCGGCCATCGGATGGCAGGAGGTCAGCGGGAATGCGCACCGCTCTATTCTCGCAGTTCGACAAAGCTAGTTCAGCCGACCTGCTGGCCGATGAACATTGCGACTACAAAAACAGCTATGCACAGCAGGGCGAAGGCGATTATTTGTCTTGTGGACATGCACCCGATTATCCCTCCGAGCAGGGCGGCTAACATTCGAGCATGGCCCAAAACCAGCCCACGGTACCTCTAGCGGGTGGCGTCGACCACGATCAAGCGCAGTGGGAGAAGGCAACTGCCGCAGTTCTGCGCAAGAGTCGTCGGCTCGCCGAGGACGCTCCAGATTCTGCTGTTTGGTCCGCGCTTGCGACCACCACGTTGGACGGTTTGTCTGTTACCCCGCTCGGCACGGCCGAGTTAGTAGCCGATTTGCCAGAGACTGGCTTGCCGGGTCAAGCGCCTTACACGCGCGGCTCGGGTCTGGCCGACGAGGAGCTAACCGGCTGGGACATCCGCGGTTGGTTCACCGATCCGGCGACCACCGCCGACGACATCACCGCCGAACTTGAAAACGGCGCCAACTCGCTTTGGCTCACTGTCGGCCCGCGCGGCATCGCCGTCGACCGGTTGGCTGAACTGCTTGAGCCGGTTTTCTTGGATTTGGCGCCAGTGGTGCTGGAGGCTCCCGAGGACCCGATCGGGGCCGCTGAGGCGTACCTGGCGGTCTGCCGTGACAAGGGCACGGCCCCACATCGGGACTCGAACCTAGGCGTCAGTGGTTCTAATCTGGACTGGATCGTTCGCGCTGGCGAACTCGGCCGAGCGAACGGAATCCGCGGCGTAATCGTCGACGCCACGCGGGCACACGAAAAGGGCGCTTCGGACGTCCAGGAACTCGCTTGGTCGATGATGGTTGCGGTTACCTACCTGCGGGCGCTCGAAGCCGCCGGGTTCACCATCGACGAGGCCGCTGCCCAACTGGAGTTCCGCTACGCGGCCACTGATGAACAGTTCCCGACAATTGCCAAACTTCGGGCCGCTAGAACCCTGTGGAATCGGGTCGGCGAGTTGGCCGGTATTGGTGATCAAGCGCGTGCGCAACGTCAACATGTCGTCACTTCGCGACCGATGATGGCCCGGTACGACTCGTACGCCAACATGCTGCGCACCACGGTGGCCGGCTTTGCTGCCGGTGTTGGTGGTGCTGAGGCCGTGACGATCTTGCCGTTTGACGAACCGCTCGGCTTGCCGACGCCGTTTAGTCGCCGGATCGCCCGCAACACCTCGAGCCTGTTGATCCACGAATCTCACGTTGCCAAGGTGATCGACCCGGCCGGTGGTGCCTACGCAGTGGAGAAACTCACCGACGACCTCGCGATGGTTTCGTGGGAGTTGTTTGCTGAACTCGACGGCCTCGACGAATTGGACGGCCGCGCAGATCTGGATGCCGCGGCCGAACGTTTGGATCCGTTGATCGAAGCCGTCCGCGAAGATCGCGCCACCCAAATCGCGACGCGCGAGCGACCGATCACCGGCGTGAGCGAGTTCCCGAACTTGGCCGAAGAACTACCCGAACGCACGCCCTACCCGGTCGCCCCCGACGTGTTCCGCTACGCCGGCGACTTCGAGGCCTTGCGTGACGCGCCAGCAGCCAACCCGGTGTTCTTGGCCACGATGGGCACGGTTGCCGCCCATACGGCCCGAGCAACATTCGTCACCAACCTGTTTGCCGCCGGTGGAATCGCAGTCGGCGTCGCTGGGGCGACCGCTTCGGTTGCCGACGTGGTTGAGGCCTATCGCGAGGCCGGCACACCGCCGGTTGTTTGCCTGGCCGGTGCTGACGGCGATTACGCCGACTGGGGCGCTGTTCTGGTGACCGCCTTGCGTGAGGCCGGCGCTAGTCATCTCATCTTGGCTGGCAAGACCGATCTGGGCCAGGACACATCGGCTGCGGCGGGCCTAGACGCCTTAGCTTTCCTCCGACAGATGCGAGAGGTGCTCTCAGCATGAGTACTCCTAAGAGTTTCGCCGGTGAACCGTGGCAGTCGCCCGAAGGGATCGGGATCAAGCGGATTTACACCCCCGACGACCTGGCCGGCCTAGACGCGCTCAATACCTATCCCGGGCTCAGCCCGTTCCTTCGCGGTCCGTACCCGGCGATGTACACCACCCAGCCATGGACGATTCGCCAGTACGCAGGCTTCTCCACCGCCGAGGAGTCGAACGCGTTCTATCGTCGCAACTTGGCCGCGGGCCAAAAGGGTTTGAGCGTCGCCTTCGACTTGGCCACTCACCGCGGCTACGACTCGGACAATCCGCGTGTGGTTGGCGACGTCGGCATGGCGGGCGTGGCGATCGACTCGATTTATGACACTCGCACGTTGTTCGACGGGATCCCGCTCGACAAGATGAGCGTATCGATGACGATGAACGGCGCAGTGCTGCCGGTGCTGGCCCTTTATATCGTCGCGGCCGAGGAGCAGGGCGTCTCGCCTGAGCAGCTCACCGGGACGATCCAGAACGACATCCTCAAAGAGTTCATGGTCCGCAATACCTACATTTATCCGCCGGCGCCGAGCATGCGGATCATTTCGGACATCTTCGCTTACACCGCGGCCAAAATGCCGCGCTTCAACTCGATCTCGATTTCGGGCTATCACATTCAAGAGGCCGGAGCGACCAACGATCTGGAGTTGGCGTACACCTTGGCTGATGGCGTCGAGTACATCCGCGCTGGCTTGGATGTCGGCCTCGATATTGACGCTTTCGCACCCCGGTTGAGTTTCTTCTGGGCGATTGGGATGAACTTCTTCATGGAGATCGCCAAGATGCGCGCCGCCCGGGCGCTTTGGGCTCGCTTGGTCAGCGACTTCGATCCGAAGAACCCGAAGTCGACCAGTCTGCGAACCCACTCGCAGACGTCTGGCTGGAGCCTGACTGCGCAAGACGTGTTCAACAACGTCGGTCGTACCGCGATCGAGGCGATGGCCGCGACTCAGGGGCACACCCAGTCGCTGCACACCAACGCGTTGGACGAGGCGATCGCCCTGCCGACCGACTTCAGCGCCCGAATCGCTCGAAACACTCAACTCTTGCTGCAGCAGGAGTCGGGCACGACTTCGACGATCGACCCGTGGGCGGGTTCGTACTACGTGGAGAAACTCACGCACGATCTCGCGAACCGGGCTTGGGGCCACATCCAAGAGGTCGAAGCCGCCGGCGGAATGGCCAAGGCGATCGACGAAGGCATCCCGAAGATGCGCGTCGAGGAGGCCGCGGCCAGGACTCAGGCGCGCATCGACTCGGGCCAACAGGTCGTCGTCGGCGTGAACACCTACCGCCTAGACCAAGAAGACCCGCTTGACGTCCTCAAGGTCGACAACAAGGCCGTGCTGGCCTCGCAGTTGGCCAAGCTTGAGCGCCTGCGCGCCGAGCGTAACGCCGACGACGTCGAAGCGGCCCTGCAAGCGTTGACGAGGTCGGCTGAACGAGGCGCCAGCAAGGACGGGTCGCTGGACCAGAACCTGCTCAAGTTGGCCGTCGACGCCGCACGCGCCAAGGCGACCGTCGGTGAAATCAGCGATGCACTCGAGAAGGTCTATGGCCGCCACCAAGCGGTCATCCGTACGATTTCTGGTGTGTACCGAACCGAGGCCGGCAAGGCAGACAACATTGCTCGGGTCATTGAGGCCACCGACGAGTTCGAGCAGGCCGAAGGCCGGCGCCCCCGAATCTTGGTCGCCAAAATGGGCCAGGACGGCCACGATCGCGGCCAGAAGGTAATCGTCACCGCTTTTGCCGACATGGGCTTCGACGTCGACGTAGGTCCGTTGTTCTCCACGCCGGAGGAAGTTGCTCAGCAGGCCGTTGACGCTGACGTTCACGTGGTGGGCGTTTCGTCACTTGCCGCCGGGCACCTAACTCTCCTGCCGGCGCTGAAGTCCGCGCTCGCTGAACAGGGCCGTCCCGACATCATGGTCGTGATCGGCGGAGTTATCCCGCCAGATGACGTGGCGACCCTCAAGGAAATGGGTGCGGCAGAGGTGTTCTTGCCGGGCACTGTGATCGCCGATTCGGCGCTCGAATTGCTTCAAAAGCTTCGCCAAGCGGACAGCTGATTTCTCGTGGTTGATGTCGCCGAGTTGACCGCCGGTGTCCGTGCTGGTCAACGCGCCTCGGTGTCGCGCGCGATCACTTTGGTCGAGTCGCGCCGAGCTGACCACCGAGTCGCGGCTCGCGAGCTCCTCACCGAGTTGACTGCCGGTCCAGACTCCAAGGTCGGCCAAGCGGTTCGGGTCGGGATTTCGGGCGTGCCCGGAGTCGGCAAGTCGACCTTCATCGAGGCTCTCGGGGTTCACCTGACCGAGCGCGGGCATCAAGTAGGCGTATTGGCGGTCGACCCTTCTAGCGTTCGCACTCGCGGTTCGGTCCTTGGCGACAAGACCCGGATGGCGCGGCTGTCGGTGGACCCGAAGGCCTACATTCGGCCCTCGCCCAGTGCCGGCAGTCTTGGTGGTGTCGCCAGAGCCACGAGCCAGGCGATGACGGTGCTCGAGGCGGCCGGTTACGACGTTGTGCTGGTGGAAACGGTCGGGGTCGGCCAGTCGGAGATCACTGTGGCCGCCATGGTCGACACTTTCTTGTTCCTGACTTTGGCCAGAACCGGCGACCAACTCCAAGGCATCAAGAAGGGGATCTTGGAGATCGCCGACGTGATCACGGTAAACAAGGCCGACGGCGAGCGCGTCCGCGAAGCCGAAGTCACCGCCCGCGACCTCGCCGGGGCACTGCGGCTGGTTTATGCCGGTACCAAAGACTGGGTTCCGCCGGTACTCACCTGCTCGTCAATTGAAGGCACCGGCATCGACACCGTCTGGAGTCGGATCATTCGCCACCGCGAGTTCATGGGCCAGCGCGGCATAAGCGAAAAGCGCGCCGGACAGCAACTCGAATTCACTTGGGCGCTGGTGCGCGACGAGTTGGAGCAGCGCCTGCGCACCGACCCAGGTGTTGCGCTCGTGCGCGAGAAAGTCAGTGCGCAAGTGCTGGCTGGTGAACTCGCCCCCGGAGCCGCGGCCGACGAGATCCTTCGGGCCTTCGACTCCTAACGAATGTGGCCGACGTCGAAACTGATTCGACGTCGGCCACAATCGTTAGGCGATGGGGTGGCGCTAACCGCCGATGCCTGCCCAGGCGGGGTTCCAACCCGGCACCTCGTCGGCGCGGCGGGCGGCCGGACCGATGTAGATCGCCGACGGGCGGATCAAACGACCGGTCTTGTACTGCTCGAGAATATGAGCACTCCAGCCAGCGGTCCGCGCCGAGGTGAACATGGCGGTGAACATGTTCGCTGGGATCTCGGCAAAGTCCAACACGATCGCAGCCCAAAACTCGACGTTCGTTTCTAGGACACGGTCTGGGCGACGTTCGCGCAACTCCGCCAAGGCCGCCTGCTCGAGCGCCTCAGCAACTTCAGCGCGCGGGGCGTTCAGCTCTTTGGCCGTGCGGCGAAGGGTGCGCGCTCGCGGGTCCTCGGCGCGGTAAACCCGGTGGCCAAAGCCCATCAGTCGCTCGCCATCATCGAGCAACTTCTTCACGTAGGCGCGCGCATCGCCGGTCTTTTCGACCTGCTCGATCATGTGCAGCACGCGAGAAGGCGCGCCGCCGTGCAATGGGCCAGACATCGCGCCGACTGCGCCGGACATCGCCGCGGCGACGTCGGCACCCGTGGAGGAAATCACCCGGGCCGTGAAGGTCGAGGCGTTCATCCCGTGCTCAGCCGCTGAGACCAGGTAGGCGTCAATTGCCTTGGCGTGCGCGGGGTTTACCTCGCCGCGCCAGCGGGTGAGCATGCGTTCGACGATCGTGTCGCACTCGTCGATCTTGCTTTGCGGGACCATCGGCTTACCGAGTCCTCGGGCCGCCTGGGCAACGTAGGAGAGCACCATGACGGCCGTGCGAGCCAAGTCATCGCGCACTTCCTCGGGTGTCTCAATGTCGTACAACTGGCGCATTCCCCAGATCGGGGCCATCTGGGAAATTGCGCTCTGCACGTCGGCGCGGATGTCGCCGGAGTGCACCGGGATCGGGAACGGCTCAGCCGGGGGGAGTCCCGGATCGTAGGAACCGTCAACCAGCAGGCCCCAAATCTTCTCGAACGGCACCCGGCCGACGAGGTCATCAATGTCGACACCGCGATAGCGCAGTGCCGAACCTTCTTTGTCGGGTTCGGCGATTTCGCTCTCGAACGCAACGACGCCTTCCAGTCCGTGATGCACCTGAGTCATAGGTCAATAGTGCCCTGCTTGCGGTTCGGGTTCACCACGGCGGTGGCTTGCGACTTTGTAAATGATTGCTAAACCGGAGTTTGCAGATCTTCGTGGGCGGCGTTTGGCGGTCTGGCTTTGCTCTATGCGGCCCACTGATCGCTACCGTTGGTCTATGGCCGACAACGATTTGGCGAAGATGCGCAGCGAGTACGCAAGCACTGGACTGGACGAAGAAACAGCCGGGCATGACCCAGTGGCCCTGGCGAGACGGTGGCTACACGACGCGATTGCGGCCCGAGTAGCTGAACCAAACGCGATGGCATTGGCGACCTCAACCGCCTCGGGCATGCCCTCAGTTCGGCTGGTCCTACTCAAGGGGCTAGACGAAACTGGGGCGGTTTTCTACACCAACTACGACTCCCGCAAGGGCCGAGAATTAGCCGAGAATCCGAATGCTGCCGCAGTGATGATCTGGCATCAGATCGGTCGGCAACTGCGCTTCGAAGGGCCGGTCAGGAAACTTGCGCCGGCCGAATGCGACGAATACTTCAACTCTCGACCATTGGGTGCGCGCATCAGTGCGGCTTCTTCACCGCAGTCGCACACGGTCGCCAATCGGGCCGAGTTGGAACGTCGCTGGCGCGAAACCGAGTCGGCTGGCGTGGCCGATTGCCGACCCACCGGTTGGGGCGGCTACCGGATTGAAATCGAGGCGTTCGAGTTCTGGCACGGCCGCGAAGACCGACTGCATGACCGGGTCCATTTTTCAAAAGTCGGCGATCATTGGACCCGAGAGCGGCTCGCGCCCTAGGGCGACTCAGGCAAAGCGGTCGGGCTACTCAGGCAAAGCCGTGCGGGTTTTGTGACTGCCAGTGCCAGGCGTCGGCGCAGGCCTGCGCGATTGACTTTTGTGCCTGCCAGCCCCACTCGTCGAGTGCCTTAGTGGCGTCGGCGTAGCAGGACTCGACGTCACCTGATCGCCGTCCGACGATGTTGAGTGGCACCTTTTTGTTCGCCGCCTTTTCGAACTCGGACACCAACTCCAACACGGACGTGCCGTGTCCGGTGCCGAGATTGACTGCAGCGAAGCCAGGCTGGCAGTTCTCTAGCGCAGCTAGATGTCCATCGGCTAGGTCGATCACGTGGATGTAGTCGCGCACGCCGGTGCCGTCTGGCGTGTCGTAGTCGTTTCCGAAAACCGAGAGCCGTTCGAGTCGACCGGCGAGCACTTGGGTGACGTACGGGGCAAGATTGTTCGGAATGTTTCGGGGGTCTTCGCCGATTCGGCCAGACTCGTGGGCGCCAATCGGGTTGAAGTAGCGCAACGAGACGAACTCCCAAGGAGCGGGTGAACCGGCCAAGTCGGCGAGCATGCGCTCGATCACGAATTTTGTTTGCCCATACGGGTTGCTAATGCCGACGCCTACCGGGTCGGTCTCGAGGATCGGCAGCGATTGAGGAGTGCCGTAGACGGTCGCTGAAGAGCTAAAAACGAGTCGACGAACGTTGTATCGATCCATCGAGTTGAGCAGCGTGGTGGTCGTACCGAGGTTGACCTCCCAATAGCGCAGCGGTTCGACAACCGACTCGCCAACGGCCTTCAAGCCAGCAAAGTGCACGACCGCCTCGGGCGAAAACCCCGACATCAGCTCGTCGACCAAGTTCCGATCACGAACGTCACCGACGGTCAGCGGCGCGGGTTTGCCCGCGAGTTCGCCAACCCGTTGCAAAGCGACGGCCGAACTGTTCGAAAGGTCGTCGATGACGTGGACTTCGTGGCCGCGTTCAAGCAGACGAAGGACGGTATGGCTGCCGATGTACCCGGCGCCGCCAGTAACGAGAATTCTCACGCGTGAAGCCTAACCGTGGCCGCACAACACCTAGGCAGGCGAAGCAGTTTGCCTACCTTCGGTCAAGGACGAACTTGCCCGATTCATCGGTCCTAGCCGTACCCAGTCGTCGGCGCCAGATCGAGTCCGCCTTGAGTGCAACGGGGCCGGCTTCATACGGGATGGGGATGTCGTACCAATGGCCCGCCACTTCAATAACGATGCTTGGTTGGTACGAGCCAGGTGACAAAGCGCTGGCATCGAACTCCAGCAGATATGTGCCGGTCGTCGAGTTGATGTCCGCCCGCACCTCTTGGCCGCCGGCTGGGAATTGGTCAAAAACCTTCGTCTTCCCCTTTTTGGGCGCTGGGACTAGGCGGCCGTGAAAACTCACCGGGCCTTCGACCAGAACAGTTCCGCGCAACTCAACCTTTGCCCCAGCAACCGTGAGTTTGGCCGGCCGCAATAACTTGCTGATCCACCTTGTGGGCGTATCGATCGTGATCGCATACCCGGTCCGAGCAGCAGAAGAAAGATCGAACCCTGGGAATCCGAGGTAGAAGCAATCGTCGGTGGCGAACAACTTGACCGGTCCGGCATCCGGGCCGATTGCGGCCAAGGTCGAAGTGATCTTTTCCTCATCGCGTTCGATGGCGGCAAGGACTACGAGCCGATCGCCGACCCGCATCGAGTTGAGCATGTTCTCGGTCAGGAACCGGTCGGCTAGGTCAGCGATCTGATCGAACACGAACTCGCGCTCAGTTTCCTCACGCAGCGGGAGGTTGTCGCGCAAGTCGGCAACTATCGTGTTGTCGAACTGGCGCTTCATCACGTGGTCGCGACGCGGGCCGGGCTCGATGCAGTCGGCGATCGTTTCCATCACGGCCGTCGTCGCGGCGTAGGCCTCGGCGGCCTTAGCGGTATAGGTGACATTCGAACGGTCGGCACGCTCACGGGCGTAATAGACCGCACCATCGCCGATCATTGAGATCCGTCGCGCATTGACCATGGCGGTAATAGTGAATGGCTGGTCGCAGCGCTGGCGAAGGTCGACGCGGTATCGCAGGCCGAGCTCCTCGATCATCGACCGGCGAAACATTTTCGTGTTCGCGATCGCATAGGGCAGCCGCGATGAGTACAAATCCAGGTCGCGAACCCGGCCCTGGCTATAGACGCCAACGGGAACCTTGCGGTCACCGAGGGCGGTCATTTTGCCGAAGATGACATCTGAGTCCCATTCGTCGCCGTGTTCGGCCAGGACCGCCAACGCGTCTTCGGCCAGCAGGTCATCCGAGCCTAGGAAGTAAACCCAGCGACCGGTGGCGTGGTCTAGGCCGACGTTGAACGGAACCGATGGCGTCCCGGAGTTCTCTTGGTGGATTGCGACGACGTTGTTTGGATGTTTGTTAGCGAACTGGTCGATGATCTGGTCGCTGCCATCGGTCGAACCGTCATCGATCAAGATGACTTCGAGCGAGTCGAAACCAATTGACTGCTGCTCCAGCGATTGCAGCGTTTCTGACAGGTAGTCGAACGTGTTGTAGACCGCGATGATGACGCTGACAGTGGGAATCATGGTGGTCCAACTTTAGGGGAGTGGACCCAGCGCGTCACCGAGTATCGGGCCAAGGAGCCTGGAGTAGTCGGCCGAAAGATGGCTGTAGTCGCGAAAGACGATCACGTTGCCGACCACGACCGGACAGGTCGAGTCGGTGCAGAACCTGTCGGTTAGGTCAATGACTTTGATCCCGTTGCCCGCGGCGGCCTCCGCGTACAAGTCCGGCACCATCGCATCGGAGCGGCTGAGCGAGCAGTCAGCCACCGAATTAGTCGCGGCCAAACAATCAGTGGCATTCTTCTTATCTTTGACAAGCGGAACGTCGCGGACTACTTGGAAGTCAATGTCGGCTTCGGCGAGTTCGCGTTCGATTTCGGCAAAACCGGCAGTCAAGGCGGCCCGACCTGTTCGGCCTGCCGAATCTTTCCAGCCGTACGCACTCGAAAAGGTGGACGTTACGACCAGGGACAGGCCCTCGTCGGCGGTGAGTTTCTTGAGCACCTCAGCGTTGGACTTGGCGCATCTGGCGTACCGGGCCGCAGGCTCGGCGGGCAGCGTTCGTTCAGCAGACGTAAAGGGGCAAGACGATCGGGTGTAGGTGACTACCTCAACCTGATTCTTCTTGCCCCACGCGTCCAAGGCACTGAACCAATGCGTTGTGTGCGAATCGCCAACGGCCGCGATTCGAGCGCGAGGGTTCGCGCTCTCGCCAAGGCGGCAGGAGCGAATTTTCAGTTCGTCAAGACTGGACTGGCAGCCAGGGAAAACGGGATTCGCATTTTCGGCCGCCACGGTCGCTGGGCTCGCCAACAGCGAATCTAACGAATCGCCAAGATCACAATTTCGCTCAGGGTCCAACGCGGCCGGGCCGAGGCATCGTTTTTTGGCGACCAGCATTTTGGCTGCTTCTAGCCGGTCGGCTTTTAGGTTGCGCTCGTGCTGGAGATTGAGACCATACGTGGCACCGGCCACCAAGGCCATCGCCGATACTGAGGCGATCAAGGTTCGGTAGCGTCCACTGGTTAGTAACGGGCCCGATCGCAACGGCTCCTCGATCCAGCGGGTGGAGGCCCACGAAAGCAACAACGTAAGTGCGACGATCACCGAGCGATCGAGTGCGCCAATATCACTGCCAGAAAGCTGAGGCCAGATAACGATCAACGGCCAGTGCCACAGGTAAATGGCGTAGGAGTAGTCACCAACGAAAACGGCCGGTCGTGTCGAGAGGAGTCGCCCAGGTGACCAACGCGACGGAGTCGACCCGGCGCCAATCGCCATCGCGGTTCCAAGGACCGGCACGAGGGCCAAATAGCCGGGAAAGGCCGTCGCATGGGAGTAGGTGAGCGCGGCGAATCCAATGGCCGCCAGGCCGAGCCACCCCAGTAGTGCCCCGAACCTGATCCGTGGGGCAAGTGCGAGAAGGCCGCCGATGCCGAACTCCCACATTCGGGTGCCAGTGTCGAAATACGCGTGGCCGGCGTTGGCGTTGGTGGCAATCACGGACCAAACAAGCGACGAGATCGTCACGAGCGAAATCGATGCGATCAGCACCGCGCGAGTTGGCACAGTTTTGCTAATTTGGCGGGTCAACAACAGGACGATCACCAGCAGCACCGGCCAAAAGACGTAGAACTGTTCCTCGACCGACAGCGACCAATAGTGCTGCACCAGCGTTGGCGTATTCCCCAGAGCCGAATAGTCGACGGAGTCTCGCGCCAAGGCCCAGTTCTGCACATAGAAGGTGCTGGCGAAGATTTCTCGGAACGTCTGCTCCCACATCGTGGCGGGAATGAAGAAATAGGTGAGAACCAAACAAACCGCTAGGACAAGCAGCGATGCCGGTAAGAGTCGGCGGGCACGCCGTCCCCAGAACGCGCCTAGGTTGAGCCGACCATCGCGATCTAGACCCCGAGCAATATGAGAGGTGATCAGGAACCCCGAGATGACGAAGAAGACGTCAACGCCGACATAGCCGCCAGAAAATGCCGAAAGTCCGAGGTGATAGAGCACCACAGCAGAGACCGCGATGGCGCGTAGGCCTTGGATCTCGGGTCGTATCCGATGGTTGTTTGGCTGAGATTTGTTCATAGATTCAAAAACTGAAGATGGTCTCGACTGCGCCCTAGGGTTAACGATTTTCCGTGCCCGAAAGGTCGGGAGGAGTCAACAGTCACCTCGGACAATCTACAGGTTCCATTTTTCCGCGCCCGTGGCCCTTGGGCTAGGGTTTGCTCGTGCCTTCAGACTCGACTCGGCCCCACGTTTTGTACGTTTGCTGGGGATTCCCACCAAGCCGCGGAAGTGGCGTGTATCGTGGGCTCGCCACTGCGAACACCTTGGCCGAACTCGATTGCGATGTCACCGTCTTGACCGCCGACCGCGAGATGTTTATTAGAAGCACCGGCATCGACGAGTCGCTGGAAAAACTAGTTGACCCTCGGATAAAGATCGTTCGGGTCAAATTTGAGTGGCCCGAAACTGAACGCGATATCAGTCAGTGGCCGCTTGAGCGCGCGAAAGATCCGGCGGGCTGGCTAGCGAACTGGAACCGTGAAGCCGAGGCGGTATTTCCCGAAACGCGCTACGGAGCGTGGCTTCCGGGCATTGTTGAGGCGGCTGAAGAAATTCATCGCCAATCCCCGATCGATTTGGTCGTGGCGACCGCCAACCCAAACGTTGATGTGGCAGTTGGTCTACACCTATATGAAACGGCCGGTGTGCCGTATGTGTATGACCAACGTGACGCTTGGTCGCTGAACGTTTTGACCGAGTTGATCGACCACCGCCAAGACACGCTACCGGCAAAAATGGAGAAGCGCCTGATCGAATCTTCAATGGAATCGTGGTTTGTAAATGACGCGATCCGAGATTGGTACCGCCAGACGTATCCGCAGGCTTCGTCGAAAATGCATTCGGTGATGAACGGCTACGACCCGGACTTTTCGCCAGCTCCTAACTTGCTGCCTGCAGATCCTGCTGAGCAGTTGACGGTCGGCTATCTAGGCACAATCACTCCGCAAGTGCCACTGGCGGAGACGCTGGAGGGGTGGGTTCAAGCGCGGGAGACGGACCCGCTAGTGGCATCGGCCAAGTTGGAGTTTTACGGAAACCTCGGGCATTTCGCGAAGGCCGGCTCGAATGAGCGACGGCTACTTCAAGGTGCGGCGCCTTATGGCGTCCACTATGGCGGGCCTGCGGGCAAGGTAAACGTGCGTGAGGTTTACGCCAAATTTGACGTCCTAGTGTTTCTGACGGGTGGCGGCAAGTACGTCACTTCGGGCAAGGTTTTTGAGTACATGGCATCTGGGTTGCCGATCGTTTCGTGCCATGTGCCGGAGTTGGCGGCCGCGGCTCTTCTGGCTGACTACCCGCTCTGGTTCCCGACGAAAGATCTGTCGCCCGAATCCATCGCGGACGCATTCTCCCAAGCCTGTGCGGCGGCCATTTCGGCTGATGAAGCAACTCGCCGTAGGTGCATCGAACATGCAGCAAATTACGAACGGAGTCGTCAACTTCGTGAACCTTTGGAGCGAGTGCTGGCGCAGGCCGGAAGCGTGGTGCCGAAATGAAGATCCTCCTCGTTACCGCACGGGCGAAGTATTCGCCCAATTGGCTCGATCCGCTGCAAGAACTGGACCCGCGAGTTCAAAATGAAATAACCGTTTTGGCTGTCCACCAACCGAAGTCGCCTTTGGCGGAAATCGACCGTTTCGTGATAGTCGATCCGTCCTCGGTCCCATTTCGGCCCGTAACCGAGTTCCCTGTTCAAGGCAAGGAACTCAAGCTTCGCTGGACGCATTCATTCGTGCGAGTTCTGCGGGTGCTTCGAAAGGTGCGGTCCAAATTGTTTGGTCCGCCAGCCGAAAATCGGTCGTCGAGTCAACTCGCGATTGCCTGCCGAACAAGTCCGACTATTAAAAAGTTGGCGGGAGAGTCCGATGTTGTTGTTGCGATGGACGCCGCTGCCGGGCTCGGAGTTTGGTACTTAGCCCGTCGGGTGGCAGGCCCACAGTACCTATTTGCGTTGGGGACGCTGGTAGACAAGTTGGTGGTCAAAACTGCCAGCGAAAATCTAGAATTGTCCGAACCTACCCGCGCCGTTGAACCAGTAACCGTCGAAGATTTTCCGCAGATGCCCGAACTGGAACCGGCCAGTTGCCGGCTGCTGATCGCACCGTTGAATCGGGCGGGAAATGAGCAGTTCTGGGCCCGCAGCGCTTCGGCGCACTTGCCCGATGTTGCGGCCAGGTCAATGGTGGTTTCAAACCGAGACCAACCAAGTGACTTGATCGTTGATACTGCGCACTTCAACACGGACTTGGCTTGGCGCAGGTACTGGCGCAAGCACGTTGTTGAGACCTACACCCATATCTTGGCAGAGTCGGGTAGCCCGATTTTCGGTGGCAGCGTAACTGGAACTGAGAATCAGTACCTTCAGCTTTCTGGCTACGGAATCAACGTGGCGCGGCTCGCAATTGGCCGAGACGTTCGGATCCCAAGCTTCCAAGCAAAATCGAACCCGTGGTCGCCCTACGCGGCGCTCGGCTCGGAGCAGGTTCGACATCTCGAATCGGTCACCCGGCATATGGTCGACATTTTTGAATCTCACGACGGCGAGTTGTTCGTCGCCACCCCAGGGCTTCAGGAGTTCATACCGCGCGCTACCTGGTTGCCGATTGCGCTTGATACCGCCGAATGGTCAACCGATTTGCCGGTCATGAACCGATCGGTTCCGGTCGTGGCCCACGTTCCTTCAAATTCGCTTGAGGGTTGGACGGCTATTGATTCGATCCTCAAAGACATGCACCGGTCAGGCGAAATTGAATATCGCAAAGTGGGCAAGGGCGATCCGGCGAAGCGAATCTCCAAGTTTGCTGCCGCAGATATCTTTGTCGATCAATTTGAAACGGCAGACTACGGCCGCCCTGCTTGCGAGGCAATGGCTCTTGGCCGGATAGTGGTCGGTCATGTTTCTGCCGAAGTGCGCGAGCAGGTTTTGCGGCAAACCGGACTGGAACTGCCCATCGTTGAGGCGAACCCAGAAACGCTCCCGGCGGTTCTTGGCGACATCATCAAGAAGCGAGATCAGGCACCGGAAATGGCTCAGCAGTCGCGCGATTTCGCGGTGAAGGTTCACGGCGGTCAGGCTTCGGCCGAGGCGTTGCGGCCGTGGCTTCTCCCTGCGGGCTCTTAGCCCTTGAAACTGTGGTGAACCCAGCGTTCGAATTCGCGGTTTAGAGTATCGGCATGTCAGGTGGTCAGGGGAGCGGAATGCAACGTCATGCGCTAGTGGTTTCTTGGGGTTTCGCGCCGGTAGATTCGCCGGCTTCACTGCGAGCGCTTTCCTGGGCAAACCGGCTTTTCGAGTCGGGCATGGCGGTAACCGCGCTGTCGGTGGACTCCAAGGGCAAGGCGGCCGCCTTCGGCCAGAACGATGCACTTTTGCGCAGACTAATTGATCAGGTCCGAACGCAAACAGTGCTAGACCAGCACCCCGATCGGTTCCAGTTGATCGATCGCTGGCCGCGCGAGCGCGCCGAAGATCCTGCCAAGTGGCGAAGCGACTGGGTCGACCGGGCCGAAGCCGACTTTGACGAGCCGGGCTTTGGGCACGTCTTAGCGAGTCTGGTCGAAGCGGCTGCCCAGATTCATCAGCAAAACCGAGTAGAACTGGTTGTTGCGATCGCTCCCGCGATGGTGATGATCGAAGTCGGGGCACAGCTCGCCAAGAGTTTCGACGCTGAACTACTGCTCGATTTCGCCTACTGCAACGATGCCGACTTCCTAATTGAGACCGACAGGCTCCGGTCGGCAGTAGAAACGTCAGCTGAGGTTTGGGTGCCGGACCAGGAGACTGCTGCAAGAGTCGAGTCGGCTTTCGGGGCGGGCGTAAGGCGGCCGAAAGCAGTTGGCTACGAGGACTTCGGCCCGGGCGACTCTCGACGCGCGGCGACCCCGAAACTTGGCGAGCCACTAAACGTCGGCTGTGTCGTTGAGGCCGGCGCTTGGGGCTCGTTCACTGAAACGATCGAAGGCTGGCTGCTTGCCCGCGAGCAAGTCACAGAGTTGGCCGGCGCGACTTTGACGGTGCATGGGATTCTCCCGCCAAAAAATAAGGTCCCACAACGAGTCTTGAGCCAGTTGGACGGTACGGGGGTCACTTTTGCCGGTCCTTTGTCGGCGCTTGACCTAGCCTCACAAACTCATGATTTCGACCTGCTGATGGTCATTTCGCGGCCTGAAATGCCACCAGTTCGCGCAGCCAACTATCTTGCGACCGGCCTGCGAATTGTTTGGTGCACCCAGCAGAAGCCGCCCAAGAATCACCCGTTAGCCGAATCCTCGGCAGTTTCGGCAACGAACAATTTGACGGCGGGGGCATTCGTGAGGACGTTCGAATCGGCCTTGGCGACGCAAACCCTTTCTGGGCCGGCTTCAGTTTCGGGGTCAAACTGGCTCGAAGAAATCGCCGAAACTCTTGCATCGACTCGCGGAGGCCTGACGAAATGACGATTCGCGTTCTTGGGGTTTCGGGGAGAAAAAAATTCGGGACCGATTGGCTGGACAGCTTGGAACGAGGCCTCGATTTCGGTGACGAACTCGAACTACGGCTGCTGCTTGCGGCAGAGCCGGGAACTAAGTTCGGGGTCGAATACCTTGCGACTGAGGCTCAGCAAAAGGCCGGAGCCGGCACTCGGTTCTGGCGGAAATTGATTCGAAGAATCGGCTTGTCTGGGCGGTTGCTCAAGCCGGAACTATCCCACAAGGACAGACTCGCCCAAGCCTGCGCCGAATGGGCCGAGCCGGTAGAACTCGCGCGCTGGGCTGACGTAGTGGTCGCGATAGACGACTCGGCATGTCTTGGAGTCTGGGAACTGGCCCAACGCGTGCCGGAAAAGATCTATGTGAACCGAGTCGGGCAAGTTCGAAATGGTCTCATCGGCGCGGGGATCGCTGCCCCGAAACCGAGCAATCGGTGGCTGTCGACTTTCCCCGACGCCGGCCGAATCGGGCCGATCGAGCACAAACCGAGCCGTCTGCTTATTGCTCCTGCGAACTACGCCGGCCAGGCTCACGCTTGGGTAGCGGCGGTCAACCGGTTCGTTCCCGAAGCTGCGGCGCAGAACCTAAAAGAGAACCGGTTGAAGGGTTCCTACGGCAACGATCTGGTGGTCGACCGGGCGAGATTCCAAGCAGATCTCGACTGGCGCAACTACTGGCGTGAGCACGTCTTTTCGGCGTACACCCACGTGATCGTTGAGGCGGGACTGCCGGTACTTGGCAGCACTGCGATGCCATTGCCCGAGGCCGTGGCCCAGTTGCGTGCAGGCGGACTCAAAGTTGCGATGCTCGCTCATGGCAGTGACGCCCGGATCCCATCAGTCCATTCGGCAAACGAGCGGTGGGCGCAATACGACGGGATGGATCCCGCCTGGGTCCGCAACTTGGAATTCGTGTCACGGCGAAATGTGGCGGCCTACAACTCAGACTCAGAGTCCGTTTTCCTTTCCACCCCCGGGCTATTGGAGTTCGTTCCCAATGGCACGTGGCTTCCACTAGTGATCGACGTCGAAAAGTGGCGCTCCGATTCGCCAGTTCTGGCTGAATCGCTGCCCGTCGTCGTCCACGCGCCGAGCAGCAAGCAGAAGGGGTCGCATCACATCGATCCGATTCTGGCTGCGCTTCAGGAAGAGGGGCTGATCGAGTACCGCCGCGTCGAGGGCGTGCCGGTAGACCAGATGCCGCAGGTCTACGGCACCGCAGATCTGGTCGTTGATCAGTTCGGTGCGGCCGACTACGGGGTCGCGGCTTGTGAAGCGATGGCCGCCGGTCGAGTCGTGGTGAGTCTGATCTCTGACCACGTCCGCGAACACATCAGCGGCCACGCCGGCCTCGAGCTGCCGATCGTTCAAGCCGATCCCGAAACGCTGCGTGAAGTGATAATTGGGCTGCTAGCAAATCGCGAGCAGGCTCGAAGCATCGGTCGCGCTAGCCGTGAGTTCGTCGAGACCGTCCATGATGGCCGACTCGCAGCACAGGTTTTGGCTGACTGGCTGGCCAAATAGACTAAAAACAAGGTGCCGCTAGTTGGGGCAGGCCTACCGACGAAGTAGGGTGTATAGCGTGTCTGAACAGCCTTTCATTCCCCCTGCAAAGCCAGTAATCGAAGAAGTCGACATCGAAGCTGCGGTGCGTGTTCTCCGCAGCGGCATGGTCGTCCAAGGCCCGGAAGTCAAGGCCTTCGAAGACGAGTTCTGCGAGGTGACTGGATCCGCGCATTGCGTTGCCGTCAACTCCGGCACCTCCGCGCTCCAGTTGGGGCTAATCGCGTTGGGTATCGGCCCGGGCGATGAAGTGATCGTTCCGTCTTTCACCTTCGCGGCCTCAGCCAACGCGATCAAGTTGGTTGGCGCCGAGCCGGTATTTGTTGACATTGAAGCCGGCTCGTTCTGCCTTGACCCGGCTGCGGTTCGTGCGGCCATCGGGCCCAAGACCGCCGCGATCATGCCGGTCCACCTTTACGGCCACCCGGCGGACATGACTGCGATCAACGAGATCGCAAAGGCCCACAACCTGCTCGTCCTCGAGGACGCAGCGCAGGCACACGGTGCGGCCATCGACGGCAAGCCCGTTGGCGGGCTTGGCGATGCGGGCGCATTTAGCTTCTACCCGACCAAGAACATGCATTCGCTCGAAGGCGGCATGGTCTCGACCAACAGCGCCGAGACCGCTCGCACCATTCGCTTGCTGCGCAACCAGGGCATGGAGCAGCGCTACGCGAACGAGATCGTTGGCGTGAACATGCGCTTGACGGACGTTGCTGCCGCGATCGGCCGCTCGCAGCTCACCCGCCTTGGTGCTTGGACTGAGCGTCGCCGCCAGATCGCTGCGAGGTTCGACGCTGAGATCACCTCAGTCGTCACCCCGCCAGTTGCACCAGGTGCCCGCCACGTCTACCACCAGTACACCGTTCGTGTCCTGGCGGACCGCGATGGTTTCCAAGAGCGACTTACCGCAGCGGGCATCGGGAACGCGGTCTACTACCCGACTCCAGTTCACCGGCTCAAGCCCTACTTGCTCGACGGTGCCGCTGATCCGCGTTGGGTTCTGCCCGAGACGGAGAAGGCCGCCGCTGAAGTGGTCTCGATCCCGGTTCACCCGAGCCTGACCGATGCCGAAGTTGACCGCATCATTGCTGCGGTTAACGCTGCCGGGACTCAGGCATGAGCGCGCCGTTGCGCGCCGGCTTGGTCGGCGCGGGTGCGATGGGTCGCAACCACGCCCGGATTCTTGGTCTCCTCGAGGGTGTCGACTTCGTCGGAATCAGCGATCCTGCCCTAGAGGCCGGACTGTTCGGCGCCGAAGTAGTACCCGACGTTGAATCGTTGATTGCCCTTGGCATCGACTACGCCGTCGTCGCTTGCCCAACCAGCCTTCACGAAGAAGTCGGCTTGGCTCTTGCCGGCGCAGGCGTCCACGCGCTAATTGAGAAGCCGTTGGCTGAGACTGTCGAAGGTGCCGCTGCCTTGGCGGCCGCCTTTGACCAGGCCGGGCTAGTTGGCGGCGTTGGCCACATTGAGCGATACAACCCCGCCCTGCAGGCACTCCGCAGTCGACTTGAAGCCGGCGAGTTGGGCCAGACGTATCAGGTAATCACCCGGCGACAGGGTCCGTTCCCGCACCGTATCGCCGACGTTGGTGTCGTCAAGGACTTGGCGACCCACGACATCGATCTGACCTCTTGGGTAACCGGCGAGTCCTACTTGGACATCAGCGCCCGCACCGTCACGAAGAGCGGTCGCCCGCACGAGGACATGGTTGCGGCCGTCGGCACCTTGAGTGGCGACATCATTGTCAATCATCTCGTCAACTGGTTGAGCCCAATGAAGGAGCGTTGCACGGTTATCACCGGTGAACGTGGCGCCTTCACTGCCGACACCTTGACCGCTGATCTGACTTTCCATCGCAATGGCGACGTGGCCTTGGATTGGGATGCCCTTACTGCATTCCGGGGAGTGGCCGAAGGCGACGTGACTCGTTTCGCGATCCCCAAGCGCGAGCCGCTGCTGGTTGAGCACGAAAACTTCCGCGATGCAGTTCTTGGGAAGGAAAGCGACATCGTCACCCTTTCCCAAGGTCGTCGGACCGTAGAAGTTGCCCAGGCAATGATCGACTCGGCGGTTGCTGGCGGTCAACGAGTAGATCTGGCTTGAACGCTGCGCTTCCGAGCGCAGAATCGTGTTGCCCCAGCGCGTGATGAGGGCGGCGTGCAGCCTAAAACTGAAGGAAAATCATGAACATCACCGTTGTTGGTCTCGGCAAAATCGGCTTGCCGCTGGCTGTCCAGTTCGCTTCAAAGGGTCAGCGCGTTTTTGGCGCGGACGTTTCGCCAAAAGTTGTCGAACTGGTCAACGCCGGTACCGAACCGTTCCCCGGCGAGGCCCACTTGGCCGAGAAGTTGGCCGAGGTGGTCGGTGCAGGGCAGTTGACTGCGACCACCGATACGGCAGCAGCGGTTGCCCAGTCCGAGTTTGTGGTCGTCGTTGTGCCGCTGTTCGTTGGCGCAGACGGCACGCCAGACTTCGGCTGGATGGATTCGGCAACTCGCGACATCGCCGCTGGCCTCAAGCCTGGAACCACGGTCATTTATGAAACGACCCTGCCGGTTGGGACGACCCGTACGCGCTGGGCGCCGTTGTTGAACGAAGGTTCGGGCTTGACTGCCGGCGAGGATTTCCACCTCGTATTCAGCCCAGAGCGAGTGCTCACGGGACGGGTTTTTGAGGACCTTCGTAAGTACCCCAAACTCGTCGGCGGACTTGACGCGGCCGCGACAGCAGCCGCGACCGAGTTCTACGAAACGGTGCTCGACTTTGATGAGCGCACCGACTTGGCGCGGGCCAACGGAGTCTGGGACATGGGCTCGGCTGAGGCCGCCGAGTTGGCCAAACTCGCTGAAACCACTTATCGGGACGTCAACATTGGCTTGGCAAATCAGTTCGCTCGCTTCAGTGACCAACACGGGATCGACGTGTTGAAGGTCATCGAGGCCTGCAACAGTCAGCCGTACAGCCACATTCACCTGCCAGGCATCGCCGTCGGCGGGCACTGCATCCCGGTTTACCCGCGGTTGTACCTGTGGAACGACCCAGACGCGACCGTGGTTCGCTCCGCCCGTGAAGCAAACGCGGCGATGCCCGCCTACGCAGTCGATCTATTGGCCGCCGCCATGGGCGACCTGACCGGCCGCTCGGTGCTTGTGCTCGGTGCTTCCTACCGAGGCGGAGTGAAAGAGACTGCGTTCTCTGGCGTCTTCGAAACCGTCAATCAACTGCAGGCCAGAGGCGCTCAGGTCTTCGTCAGTGACCCGATGTACACGGCCGAGGAACTTGGTGCGCTTTCGCTTCCTGCGCACAACAGCGAAGCCGTCGAGGCGATCGTTGTTCAGGCCGATCACGCAGAATACGCCGAACTTTCAGCTGCTGACTTTGCCGGTGTGGAAGTTCTCGTCGATGGCCGCCGGGTTACCGATCCCAGCCGCTGGGCAGGAGTCCGACGAGTCGTAATCGGTGGCTGAAATGAAGGTCATGAGCATTGTCGGGGCGCGCCCCCAGTTCGTCAAATTGGCTCCCATCGACCATGCTTTTCGGGCTGCGGGAGTCGAGCATGTGATCGTCCACACCGGACAGCACTATGACGAGCGAATGTCTGGGGAGTTCTTCCGCGAGCTAGACATTTCGGTCCCAGACGTCAATCTTGAAATCGGTTCGGGTGGCCACGGCCCGCAGACCGGCGCAATGCTCGCCAAAATGGATGAAGTCATTTTGGCGAACAACCCCGATTGGGTTTTGGTATACGGCGACACCAACTCGACGCTAGCTGGCGCGATCAGTGCGGTGAAACTGCAAGTGCCACTAGCGCACCTCGAGGCCGGACTGCGTTCCTTCAACCGAGCGATGCCCGAAGAGCACAATCGAGTACTCACCGATCATGCCGCAGATCTGCTGCTCGCCCCGACCGAACAGGCGATGGAGCACCTTTCGACCGAAGGTCTAGCCGACCGCTCGGTTCTGGTCGGCGACGTGATGACCGACGTCCTAACCGACGTCAGGAAGCGACTCGACGAAGGCACCTTGGCGGTGCCAGCGCTCGGGTTCGATGCCGGCGAATATCACCTGTCGACGATTCATCGCGCCGAGAACACCGATGATCCCGAGCGCTTGCGCGCCATCGTCGAGTCGCTGCAGTCCTTGACGCGGCCAGTCGTGCTGTTGGCCCACCCGCGACTGGTTCAGCGTTGCGCTGACTTCGGCATCGAACTCGAAAAAGGCGCGATTAGCGTCCGCGAGCCACTGCCATATGGACAGCTCATCGCCGCGGCCGCCGCCGCTGGCTCGGTGATAACCGACTCGGGCGGACTGCAGAAGGAAGCGTTCTTGCTTCGGGTTCCTTGCGTAACCGTTCGAACTGAAACCGAATGGGTCGAGACGGTTGACTTGGGTTGGAACGTCCTCGCTTCGGATCCGAGCACGATCGCTACCGCTGTTGCCGCCCTGTCCCCGGAACCGACCGAAGCCACGCCCTATGGCGACGGGCAGGCGGCCGCTCGGGTCGTCGCGGCGCTCTCGCGCTGACTTTTTCCGCTCAGATCGCTTCTAGTCGGCCGTCGACTTCGCGGTAGGTTTCTGCGGTTTCTGGGCATTCGAACGTCCCGTTGCCGCGGTCTACTAGCGGCTTACCGGCGCGGCCAACCCAAGCGATTCGGCGAGCGGGCACACCAGCGACGAGGGCATGCGCTGGTACGTCCTTGGTGACTACTGCGCCGGCGGCAACCAGCGCCCAAGCGCCGATGCGAACCGGTGCGATGCAAACTGAGCGAGCCCCAATCGAGGCGCCCTCGTCAATAGTTACGCCCACCGGAGTCCAGTCGGCACCGGACTTCAGCGATCCATCGGGTGCGACTGCACGGGGGAATTCGTCATTAGTCAGCACCACGGCTGGCCCGATGAAAACTCCGTCGGCGATTTTTGCTGGCTCGTAGACGAGCGCATGATTTTGGATCTTGACCCGGTCGCCGATTTGAACCCCCGTGCCGATATAGGCACCCCGGCCAACAATGCACTGCACGCCAAGCGTCGCATTCTCTCTGACCTGGGCGAGCTCCCAAACGGTCGTGCCGTCGCCGAGGACAGCACGGTCGTCGACTTGGGCGGTTGGCTTCACTGTTGCAGTCATACAGTCACGTTATCGGGTGTCGACTTAGGGACCTGGCAGGGCCGGTAGGTGTGACATGGAACAATGTCGGGGTGAGCGAGCTTA
>DAONBX010000020.1:0-49248 GCA_035401705.1 Aeromicrobium sp. | reverse complement strand
GAGCGAGCTTATCGACACCACCGAGATGTACCTGCGAACGATCTTCGAACTTGAGGAAGAGGGGATCATTCCGCTTCGTGCCCGCATTGCCGAGCGCCTACATCAAAGTGGACCAACGGTTAGTCAAACCGTCGCGCGGATGGAGCGTGACGGCCTGTTGACCGTTGAAGGTGACCGCCACCTGGAGCTTTCCGAACTCGGTCGGTCCTTGGCGACCCGAGTGATGCGTAAGCATCGTCTTGCCGAACGGTTATTGACCGACATCATCGGACTTGAAATTGAGTACGTCCACGAAGAGGCCTGCCGGTGGGAACACGTCATGTCCGAACAAGTCGAACGTCGACTTGTTGAACTACTCGAACACCCAACCGAATCGCCTTACGGGAACCCGATCCCGGGCCTGGACGAATTGGGCCGGCCCGTCTCGTCGGCGGTATTCCTTGAGGGTGTTCAGCAGTTGGCAACTGCGGTAGGCGGCGGCGACGAACCCGCTCGCGTGGTGGTTCGGCGAATCGCTGAGGAACTCCAGAAGGACACTTCGGTGATGTCTGCGCTGCGCCGTGTTGGCGCGCTGCCAGGTAACGATGTCCGGGTCTCACGGGGGCATCAGGGACTTGTCGTCGCGCGAGGTTCGGAAACTGTCGAACTCTCCGATGAAGCAGCTATGCATATTTTTGTTTCGAAGTAGCCACGTTTCACCTGTCTGCTCATGCGTTTTCGTTTCGGTCTAACCAGTCGACTGGCAAGATTGCGTCATGACGTGGGGTGAGCGAATTCGGGGGTGGTTTCACCGCACGGGTTCAGAGGCGCTTGGCTGGACGCTGATCGTCTTGGGGCTGTTCATGCTGGTTATGCCCGGACCGGGGCTGTTGGCCATGCTCGGTGGTGTGGCGTTGCTGGCTAGGCACTACGTCTGGGCCGATCGAATATTTGAGCCGCTGGAAGAAAAAGCCATCGAGGCCGCCAAGTTCGGTGTGGGCTCAATCTGGCGAATCGCAGCCAGTGTCTTGGGGATCATCTTCGTTGTCTCGGTGGGCGCTCTCTGGTGGTATTCGCCGACAATCCCGGAATTTTCAATTCTGGGTGTCGGTTTTGGGCCGAAACTTCCAGCGGGAGGTTGGCCCGGAGCAACTGGACTTTGGTTCTCGTCTCTTATCGCTTTGGTCTTGCTGGTCTACAGCATCAAGCGGTGGTACCCAAAAAAGTCGCAAGACCCCCATTAGGGCCTTGCGACTTTCTTTGGGTTGAGGATCAGGCGAGTGCTTCGGCCTTGAGGTCGTTGAACTGATATTGGTTGATGTTGTCGGTATCGAACAGTGTCAGTTCGAACTGCGCGAACTCCACCAACGCCAACCGGCAGTCACGATTACCGCGCCGAGGATTGACCCGATGATTCCGCTTGGGCGAAGGTCGAAGCCATCGCCGGAGAGCAAACTGACCGTTAGTCCGCCCACGAATGACCCGACTAGGCCTGCCGTCATTGCCAGCAGCCAGTCGATGCCAGCGCTCGATTTGCCGAGAATTAGTTGAGCGGCCGCACCGGTGAGCATGCCGAAAAGAATCAGTCCAAGAATGAGCACTCCGCCACTGTAATGGGTGCAAGTTGACCTTGTCTTGGGGTGCAGGCCACTGTCGAGGCACGTGTACCGCGCGTGGTACAAATATGTCTGTCCGCGTCCGGGCCTGCTGCATCTCCCGTGGCCCGAAGAGCGGACGAAGGGCGGACGCGCCCGAGGGAACGCGTACACATACCCCGAGAGTGTGCGCGTGGGCGTCGCGCTGATGTGCCCCTTCCCCCGATGGGATCTCAGCGCGGCGCCGCTCCCGCCGAAAGCAGTCGACTCGACTTGCCGGCGAAAAAATGTGCCCCCGAGAGGATTCGAACCTCCGACCTGCGGTTTAGGAAACCGTTGCTCTATCCCCTGAGCTACGGGGGCGCACCGGACTATCCTGCCACGTCGGTTTGCGCCAAAGATAAGTACCGCATCGTAGACTTGCTGGGTGCGGATCCTGCTGACTGGCGCAAACGGCGTCATGGGAAGAGCCGCCATCTCGGCCTTAGTGGCAGCAGGACACGAAGTGCGAGGCCTAATCAGGTCTGATTCTGCCGCCGCAGTTGTTGAAACCGATGGTGCCGTACCGGTGTTTGGCGACGTGCTCGACCACGCTTCGATGGTTGCTGCCATGCGCGACTGTGATGTCGTAGTCAATTTCGCAACCCACATCCCGGTCGGCCTAAAGATGTTTGCGCCAGGCTCGTTGAACCGAGTGAACCGCATTCGAACCATCGGCTCCCAGGTCGTCGCCGAAGCGGCCCACGAGGCTGGTGTCGGGCGGATAGTCCAACAGAGCCTCAGCTTCATCTACGTCGCTCGCGGTGACGAGTGGATTGACGAGTCGACCCCAGTTGACGTCACTGCGGTAAGCGAGCCGCTCGTCATCGCCGAATCGAACGCTCGCCAACTTGAGCAGAGCGGAGCGACCGCGGTTTGCCTTCGGTACGGGCTGATTTGTGGCGACGATCCGAACTCGCAGTACTTCCTCAACCGGGCGAGGCGTCGTAAGGCAATCGGCTTTGGAGATCCCGGATCTTGGATGCATGTGATCCACCCCGACGACGTCGGCAGTTCCACCGTCGCAGCCTTGACTGCGCCTAGCGGGGCGTACAACGTTGGAGCCGAACCGATCACCCGCCGCGGATATGTCGACGCGATCGCGCAAGCCGCCGGTCGAACCGAGGGCCGGTTCTACCGCGACTGGCTGTTTGGGGTCACCGCCGACAAACTCGAGCTGCTGGCCAGACCCCAGCGAGTGAGTTCGCAACTATTCACCGACCGGACCGGCTGGAAACCGTCGCGGCCAGTACTTACTAAGGAGTGGTTCATGGCTGCCGACGAAGCCGAAAAAAGTAGTCGGGCAGCTCGCGAACGAGCCGCCCGACTACTGGGAGACCTAATGCCGACCACCACTTCGGACGAAACCGCCGAAGGCTGGGGCGAGACCGAAACGTCCAGCCGCGACGAAGACCTACGCCGAGACGTACCCCCGCACCACGGCAAAGACTGAGGCCTTAGGCAGTCGGGTTGTTGCGCGCGAGCGAGTCGCGGATTTCGCGGAGCAAGACGATCTCTTCGCTGGGTTCGTCGGGCTCGGGCTCAACATCGGCTGAACCTAGCGCCATGAGTTTCTTCGATGGCACGACGAAGGCAAAGTAGATCACCGCGGCAGTAATCGCGAAGGTGATCAGCGCGTTGATGGCCGCAGCCAAATCAATAGTCGTGCTCTTGTCGTCGGGCACCAATTGGAATTTCAACCCGCCGATGTCACCGCCGCCGAAAACGTTGATGACCGGTTCAATCAGCGACCCAGTCAAGGTGGTCACCAGTGCGGTGAACGCGGTGCCGACGACGACCGCAACGGCCAAGTCGATGACGTTGCCGCGAAATAGAAAGTCCTTGAATCCAGAAAGCATGGATGCTCCTCGTGTGCAGGCTCAGGTTGAAGATTTGAGCCTATCGGGAACTTTCGCGTGGTCGCTACTGTGATCGGCTAACGGTTGCGTTCAGGCGATGAGTGATCGAAAGTTGAGCGATCTGCGCGGCCAACTTTTCGGTCGTCGCGACGCCCAACACCGCCGATCCGCGATCGGGCTCGACACGGATGCTCACCAACTCCACCGCAGCAGCAACGGACCTGCCGCCGCCATCATCACCTACCGCCACGAGGTCGATTCGGTCGCCGGGGCGCAGCAGCTCGCCGGTGGCGTTTGGGACTTCGGCGACCGCCAATACTTGGCCGCGGCCGAGGTTTCGGGGATTCACCACTCGTCGATCGGTGAAAACCTCACCACGTCGCATCGACCCGGCAAGGACCCGGCCAGTGAGGTCTTCGGCCTTGAGCGCGCCCGCCGGTATCGCATCAACAGGCAGTTGCCGGCTAACCAGATCTCGTTGGCCAACTGGCTTTCCGCCCGCCAAATCGCGGGCGGCGACGAACACAGCGCGAGTGTCCGGAGTTTTGGTGATCGCACTGATTGCGGTTGCGACCGAAAGGCCCACCAGAATCGCCGCAATTAGTCGACGGTGAATGAGAATTTTGCGAATCGCCTGGTCCATTTGGGCAGGCTAGAGAAAATGTCGGCAACAGTCGCCGACTGTCCACAGGACGGGTCAGGCGGCGCCAGAATCCTTGCTGGGCTTAGCGGCAGGTTTTGCGCTTGAAGCCGAGTCGCTCGATGAGCTAGTCGATCGGCTGTCGTTGCGGTAGAAGCCAGAGCCCTTAAAGACCACGCCAGCGGCACCAAATACTTTACGAAGCTCGCCCTCACACGATGGGCACACGGTCAAGGTCGGGTCAGCGAAGCTCTGCTTGACCTCAAGCTCTTGACCGCAGTCAGCACAGCGGTATTGGTACGTAGGCACGACGAATATCTTACCCGTTGGCATAAACGCTAGAGTTGGAGTCTCAAGTTCCCGACCCGAGGACACGCCAACAGTGACCGAATGGCTATTGCTGTTCACTTCTTTTCTGCTCATGCTGGCCTGCGGCGTCTTCGTCGCGGCCGAGTTCGCCTTTGTGACCGTCGATCGCGCCACGGTGGATCGAGAGGCCGAAGCCGGCGACAAAGGAGCCCAAGGAACCCAAAAGGCGTTACTTAGCCTTTCGACTCAGTTAAGCGGCGCGCAGCTGGGCATCACGATCACAAACTTGGCAATCGGGTTCTTGGCCGAGCCAGCAATCGGGCGCCTCATGCACGGACCGTTGACCTCGCTAGGACTTGAAGGGGCCTCGCTGAGCGCGGCTTCCTACGCAATCGCGCTCGGCCTGAGCACCCTCGTAACGATGCTCGTCGGCGAACTCATCCCGAAAAACTTGGCACTGGCGCTGCCCTTGCGGGTCGCGGCAATTACCCAACTGCCGCAACGTGCCTTCACCAAGTCGATGGCTTGGCCGATTCGGGGCCTGAACAACGTAGCCAATCGGACCTTGGAATGGATCGGTGTCGAGCCTCAGGAGGAGTTGCGTTCGGCCCGCACGCCATTGGAGTTGCGTTCGCTGGTGTTGCGTTCGGCCGAGGAGGGTGCGCTTGGCGGTCAGACCGCCGAACTAGTGGCTCGCAGCATCGCCTTTGGCGATCGGACCGCCGCCGACGTGCGGACCCCGCGAGTCCGCGTTCATTTTCTGGATGAACGCGACTGCGCGCTCGACGTAATCGAGGCAGCGCGACAAACCGGTCACTCCAAGTTCCCGGTCACCGGTAAGACTGCCGACGACATCGTCGGTGTCGTCCATGTGAAGCAGGCTGTGGCGGTAGAACCGGACCGGCGCCGTGCGGTGCGACTGGCCGAGATTGCCGAACCAGCCGCAACCGTGCCAGACACCCTAGAGCTTGACCCGCTACTGACGCTGTTGCGAGCCCAAGACAATCAGTTAGCGATTGTGGTCGACGAATATGGCGGAACAGACGGCATCGTGACCCTCGAAGACCTAATCGAGGAGATCGTCGGTGACATCGCCGACGAACACGATCGGCTCACCGACCAGAGCCGCCACCGTCGTGATGGCACCTGGTCACTTTCGGGACTACTGCGCCCAGATGAGGTGCTGGAGAAGACCGGCATCGACCTGCCCGAGAGCGAAGATTACGAAACGATCGCCGGACTGATTCTGGAACGGCTTGGCCGGTTGGCCGAACGCGGTGATGTCGTAACACTGGAGTTGGCTCCGATCGTCGATGACGGGAACGAAGAGGCGCCAGCCACGATCGTGAAGTTGACGGTTGAACGCCTAGAAGGACGCCGGATTGATCGCGTTGCCGTGACCGTCGACGACTCCTCGGCGAAGGAGGCCGACAAATGAGCGGCTGGCCAGCACTGGCGTTGACGGCGGTCCTGCTTGGGCTCAATGCGCTCTTCGTTGCCGCAGAATTCGCCTTACTTTCGGCTCGTCGAACCCAACTCGAACCGGCCGCGCAAGCGGGAAAACGCAGCGCCAAACTCGCGCTCAAGGCGATGGAGAATGTCGCCCTGGCGATGGCGGCGGCTCAACTCGGCATCACGATTTGCTCCCTGGGACTAGGCGCAATCAGTGAACCGGCGATCGCACACCTGCTTGAACCAGTGTTCGAGTGGGCGGGGATTTCAGAAGCGCTGGTGTACCCGATCTCATTTGCAATCGCATTGTCATTTGTCGTCTTCTTGCACGTCGTCTACGGCGAAATGGTGCCAAAGAACATTGCGTTGGCCGCGCCGGACAAAGCGGCGCTTATTCTCGGTCCGTTCATGCTGGCGGTGATCGCGGTCCTCAAACCCCTGGTGGTTTCCCTAAACGCGATCGCCAACCTCGCTGTGAGGATTTTTGGCATCGAACCCAAAGACGAAGTCGCATCGACCTTCACTCATAACGAGGTCGCCGGTCTGGTCGAGGAGTCTCGCCGCGAGGGCCTGCTTGACGACCACGAATACGACCTAGTTACCGGTGCGCTTGATTTCTACGGTGGAACCGTCGCCAAGGTGTTGCTGCCAACGGCGGGCCTGGTGACGTTGAACCAAGGGGCGACCCCAGTAGATGTCGAAGAGGCCTGCGCCCGGACCGGGTTCTCCCGGTTCCCCGTCACCGGTGACGACGGCGAGTTCATCGGCTACCTGCACATCAAAGACGTCCTCGAAACTGACGAAGACAGTCGAATCCAGCCAATCGCAGACAAATGGCTGCGCCCGCTTAGTGCGATTAGCGAGTCCAGCGGCCTGTATGACGCCCTGCGAACGATGCAGGCCAAGGGATCTCATATGGCTCGGGTCGCCGACGACGCCGGCGCGATCCTCGGGGTGGTCATGTTGGAGGACGTACTTGAGGAACTGGTCGGCGAAATCCGCGAATCGGCCTGAACGGTGACACGGTAAGGACCCAGCGCGCTGCGCCATTAGGATTGGGCCGTGGCCGCACAAACTCCAGAAGTTCTTGCCGAAACTCAGCACGACACCGTCTTGGTGGTCGATTTCGGTGCCCAGTACGCCCAATTGATTGCCCGTCGCGTCCGAGAGGCCCGGGTTTACTCCGAGATCGTGCCGCACACGATGTCGGTCGAGGAGATGCTCGCCAAGAAGCCGGCCGCAATCGTCCTATCCGGTGGGCCTGCATCGGTCTATGAGCCCGGTGCGCCACAGTTGGACGCGACCCTCGTCGAGTCTGGTGTGCCGGTATTTGGGATTTGCTATGGGTTCATGGCGATGGCGAAGGCACTTGGCGGAGAAGTTGCTCAGACCGGGCAGCGTGAATACGGCCGAACCGCGGTATCTGTCCTCGAACCCGGAACCCTGCTCGCTGGTTTGCCCGAGACGCTAACTAGTTGGATGTCTCACGGTGACGAAGTTGTCAAACAGCCGACCGGTTTCACCCTGAGTGCTCGCAGTCCACGCGCGACCGTGGCCGCCTTCGAGAACGTAGAGCGCCGGTTGGCGGGCGTCCAGTGGCACCCAGAGGTGCTGCACTCTGAGCACGGCCAGCAGATCCTCGAAAAGTTCCTGTTCGAGATCGCCGGTTGTTCCCCATCGTGGACCAGCGCGAACATCGTCGAGGAGCAGATTGCCCTCATCCGCGAGCAGGTCGGCAACGCCCGAGTCATCTCAGCGCTTTCGGGCGGTGTTGACTCGGCCGTCTCGACGGCATTGGTCCAGCGTGCCATCGGCGACCAGTTGACTGCGGTTTTCGTCGACCACGGGCTACTTCGCCAAGGCGAGGCCGAGCAAGTCGAACGCGACTATGTCGAAGCCACCAGCGTCAACCTGAAGGTGGTTGACGCGAGCGCTACCTTCTTGGGCCACCTCGCCGGCGTGACGGACCCAGAGACCAAGCGCAAGATCATTGGCCGCGAGTTCATCCGCACTTTTGAGGCCGCCGAACGCGAGATCATGGCGACCCCGGGTGAGCCGGTGAAGTTCCTCGTTCAGGGCACGCTTTACCCCGACGTGGTCGAGTCCGGTGGGGGAGAAGGCGCCGCCAACATCAAGAGTCACCACAACGTCGGCGGGCTGCCAGAGGACCTCGAATTCAGCTTGATCGAGCCGTTGCGGACCCTGTTCAAGGACGAGGTGCGTGAAGTCGGCCGCCAACTGGGCATCCCCGAGGCGATCGTCGGCCGCCATCCTTTCCCCGGCCCTGGTCTGGCGATTCGGATCGTCGGCGAAGTCACCCCAGAGCGAATCGAACTGCTGCAGCAAGCCGACGCGATCGTCCGCGAAGAGACCACCGCAGCCGGCCTAGACCAAGAGATTTGGCAGTTCCCGGTCGTGCTGCTGGCAGACGTGCGCTCGGTTGGGGTTCAGGGCGACGGTCGCACCTACGGTCACCCGATCGTGTTGCGACCAGTGTCCAGCGAGGACGCCATGACCGCGGACTGGAGTCGCCTGCCGTACGAACTGCTCGAAAAGATCTCCACCAGGATCACCAACGAGGTCAGCGAAGTGAATCGGGTGGTGCTCGATATCACCAGCAAGCCGCCCGGAACCATCGAGTGGGAGTGAACCCAGGCCACGACTGGGCCGAAAACGGCTTCGTGGCGGTTGGTTAGGCTGTTGGAGTGAACGTTCGAGTCGTCAGGTGGACCGTGCTGTCGGTGGCAGTGGTGGCTCTAGTGGGCGTTGTCATAGCTTTCGTGCTCTCTAGCCAAAACAATGATCGGGCAGTTGACGCAGTTCAGCCCGCGACCGTTGCGACCACTACCGGTCCGACCGAGTCGGCGACCCCGAGCCCCACCCCAAGTGCGACCCCGTCGCCTGCGTGCGCCGACGACACGACTCAACTGAGTCTGGAAAATGGCAGCCCGAGGAGTTTGCTTCCCGATTGCGGACAGATGCCGGTTACTCAAGCCGAACAGGCAAAAAAGGGGCTAGGTCTGGCCTGCGGCGGCGACTACCCGGTGATCCTCTACAAGTCGACTACCAGCGGAGCCAAGACCGCAATCTGTAGCCGAGACGTCATTGGCGACCGGGTTCGGATGGTGGTCAAACTCAACGGTGAAGACCCCCTCGACCTAGCCACTGAATACAAGTGGCGCCTTGATGCCTACGTTGCGCAAAAGGGCGGGACTCGCTTCGTGTTGCATGCGGTGGACGGAACTCTAGAGATCACCCGGAACGGTTCGACAACTTCTCAGGAGTCCAAAGACTGGATCTCGCTCGATAATGAGCCAGATGACTGACCGCGGTGATTGGCCGCGGACCCTACTGCGCTAGTTTGAAACTGAAACCCCGAACAAGGAGCACATCGACGTGAGCACCACCCCCGTCAAAGTTGCCGTGACCGGCGCCGCCGGCCAAATCGGCTACAGCCTGCTGTTTCGTCTGGCCAGCGGTTCGCTGCTCGGCCCCGACACCCCGATCCAGTTGCGACTGCTTGAAATCACCCCGGCGCTGAAGGCGCTCGAGGGAGTTGTCATGGAGTTGGACGACTGCGCGTTCCCGACTCTCGATTCGGTCGAGATCGGCGACGACCCGAACCACATTTTCGAAGGCGTGAACCTCGCGCTGCTCGTCGGTGCGCGCCCGCGTACCAAGGGCATGGAGCGCGGTGACCTTCTTGAGGCCAACGGCGCGATCTTCACCGCTCAGGGCAAGGCGCTCAACGCGGTTGCCGCCGACGATGTTCGCATCGGTGTGACCGGCAACCCGGCCAACACCAACGCGCTGATCGCATCGAAGAACGCCCCGGACATTCCCGTGGAGCGGTTCAGCGCGCTGACTCGCCTGGACCACAACCGGGCGATCAGCCAGTTGGCTGCCAAGACCGGCGCCAAGGTTGCGGACATCACCAAGATGACGATCTGGGGCAACCACTCGGCCACCCAGTACCCGGACATCTTCAACGCTCAGATCGCTGGTCGTAACGCGGCTGAGGTCGTGGGCGACCAGGCTTGGATCGAGTCCGACTTCATTCCGACCGTTGCCAAGCGTGGCGCGGCCATCATCGAAGCCCGGGGCGCGTCCTCGGCCGCTTCGGCTGCTTCGGCGACCATCGACGCGGCTCGCGACTGGCTGACCGGTTCGGCCGAAGGCGACTGGGTGTCGATGGCTGTTGCATCCGATGGCTCCTACGGCGTGCCCGAAGGCATCATCAGCTCCTTCCCCGTCACCACCAAGAACGGCGACTGGGAAATCGTTCAGGGCCTCGAAGTCGACGAGTTCAGCCGGACCCGGATCGACGCGAGCGTTGCCGAACTGATCGAAGAGCGTGACGCCGTCACCGAACTCGGGCTGATCTGAGTTTTATTCGAGCAGCGTCTTAACTGCGACAGGGCCGACCGGGAAACCGGTTGGCCCTGTTTCGTTTTTCCTGACTCTGCGGCCGCCTTAGCGCGAACCTAATTGCTAAAGCTTCTAGCCCGGAACGATAAAGGACAGCACTACCAGCGAGACGCCGAGGAACCCCATCCAGGCAATGTCGAACACCTTGCCGCGCACGCGGAGCATGCCGGTGTGGTCGAGCGGGACGAATGCGCGGGCGATCGCCGCTGCGATGAACGAAGCACCAATAACGAAGATTCCGGTTCGCCACCAGCCCAAATAGATCACAACGAGGGCAGCGGCCACCACGATCAGGTGCAGCAGATAGATCCGCGAGCCGTAGCTGCGGGGCAAGTTCACTGTGATTCCTCGGCCGCCAACTCGCAGAAATCCACGACGTTGCTCAGCAGCATGGCCCGGGTCATTGGGCCGACTCCGCCGGGGTTTGGCGTCACCCAGCCGGCCACGTCGACCACGTCGGGAGCCAAATCGCCAACGATCTTTCCGTCGGCATCTCGGCTTACGCCCACGTCCAACAGCGCGGCGCCGGGCTTGACCATGTCGGCGGTGATGATGCCAGGCACGCCGGCTGCGGCGATCACGATGTCGGCTCGTCTGACCTCGGCGGCCAAATCCTTCGTGCCGGTGTGGCAAAGAGTGACCGTCGCGTTCTCGCTGCGGCGAGTCAGCAGCAGGCCCATCGGCCGACCAACGGTGATCCCGCGGCCAACTACCACTACATGCTGTCCGGCGATCTCGACGTTGTGCCGGCGCAACAGCTCGATGATGCCGCGCGGGGTGCACGGCAGCGGTGCGGCCTTGCCGAGCACCAGCCAGCCCAGATTCGTCGGGTGGAGTCCGTCGGCGTCCTTGGCCGGGTCGATCCGGCCGATCACGGCGTTCTCATCGAGTCCAGCAGGCAGGGGAAGCTGCACGATATAGAGCGTGCAAGCCGGGTCTGCGTTCAACTGGTCGACCGCAGCCTCAACTTCTGCTTGGGTTGCGTCTGCGGGCAGATCGATCCGAATCGACTCGATGCCGATCTCGGCGCAGTCCTTATGTTTGGCGCCGACATACCACTTACTGGCGGGGTCGTCACCAACAAGGATCGTGCCCAACCCGGGCATGATTCCGCGTTCACGCAGGGCCGAAACCCGTTCGCGAAGTTCGATCTTAATCTCGGCAGCGACGGCCTTGCCGTCAAGACTCTGGGCAGTCACAGGGTTGAGTCTTTCACGAACGAACTACGGTCAGCCGATTGGCTCAGTGGAAGAAGTGCCGGGTGCCGGTGACGTACATCGTCACGCCGGCTGCCTGAGCGGCCAAGACAGTCTCTTCGTCACGAACTGAACCGCCTGGCTGAACGATCGCGCGGACGCCGCCGTCTATCAGGATCTGTGGTCCGTCAGCGAACGGGAAGAAGGCATCCGAGGCCGCGACCGCACCGCTGGCCCGTTCGGTACCGGCGCGTTCGAGCGCGAGGCGGCACGAATCGACTCGGTTCACTTGGCCCATGCCGACGCCGACCGAGGCGCCGTCCTTAGCCAGCAGAATCGCGTTCGACTTGACTGCACGGACTGCCTGCCACGCAAAGACCAGATCTGAGAAGGTGTCGTCGTCTGCCGGTTCGCCGGCAACCAGAGTCCAGGTCGTCGGGTCATCACCGTCGGCGTCAACTTGGTCGGCTTGCTGCAGCAGGATACCGCCGCTGACCGGCCGCATTTCGGCGGAGCTGCCCGCCGTCGGGGCGGGGCACTGCAGAATCCGGATGTTCTTCTTCGCCTGCAGTACTTCAACGGCGCCATCTTCATATCCGGGCGCCACGATGACCTCGGTGAAAACTTCGGCAACCTGCTTGGCCATCTCGACCGAAACTGGCCGGTTGGCCGCAATGACGCCACCGAAAGCCGAGACCGGATCGCAGGCGTGTGCCCGTGCGTGCGCCTGCGCGATGTCGGTGCCGATCGCGATGCCACACGGATTCGCGTGCTTGATGATCGCCACGGCAGGTTCGGCGTGGGTGAACGCTGCGCGCCGAGCCGCATCGGTATCGACGTAGTTGTTGTACGACATTTCCTTGCCGTGCAACTGGGTCGCCCCAGCAAGTCCGCCCGAGCCGTCGGTGTAAAGCGCGGCCTGCTGGTGCGGGTTCTCGCCGTAGCGCAGCACCGCCGAGCGCTCCCAGGTAGCGCCAGCGAACGCCGGGAACGACTCATCGTCGGCGGGTGCGTAAACCGAGGAGAACCAGGAGGCGACTGCGACGTCGTATGCCGCGGTGTGGGCGAACGCCTGCGCGGCGAGCAGTTTGCGCTGGGCCAGCGTGAACCCACCGCCAGCAACGGCTGCTGCGACCTCGCCGTAGGCATCGGGGGAGACCACGACCGCAACGCTCGGGTGGTTTTTGGCTGCCGCGCGCACCATCGACGGACCGCCGATGTCGATCTGCTCGACTACCTCGTCATTGGATGCGCCAGAAGCCACTGTTTCGCGGAAGGGGTACAGGTTCACGATCACCAGGTCGAACGGTTCGACCTCCAACTCTTCTAACTGACGGCGGTGATCAGGCAGGCGCAAATCGGCCAAGATTCCGGCGTGAACGCGCGGGTGCAGGGTTTTTACTCGCCCGTCGAGGCATTCGGGAAAGCCCGTCAGTTCCTCAACAGCGGTAACCGGCACCCCGGCGGCCTGGATGGTTTTGGCGGTCGATCCGGTGGACACAATCGAAACGCCAGCAGCGTGCAGCGCTTGAGCCAGCTCTTCGAGGCCGGTCTTGTCGTAAACCGAGACTAGGGCGCGTTTGATTGGGCGCAGGTCGCTCATTTCGGATCCTTTTGGTTGAAGCGGATTTTGCGGCCAGTGATCTCGAATGGTTCACGGGCCAGTCGGCCCACCCACTCGACAAGCATGGCGCGCTCTTGGGTCTTGATTCGTTCGTGCAGAGTTTCGACGTCGTCATCGTCGAGGACCGGGACGCTTACTTGGGCCACAATCGGGCCGGTGTCGACGCCCGCGTCGACGATAAACAAGGTGGCGCCGGTGACCTTCACCCCGTATGCGAGTGCGTCTTGTGGGCCGTGCATGCCAGGGAATGAAGGCGACAGCGCTGGGTGGGTGTTGACCGTTCGGCCGCCAAATCTTGCCAAGAACCGTGGGCCGGTCAACTTCATGAAGCCAGCCAACACCACTAGATCAGGCTGGTGGGCCAACACCTCTTCGGTGAGTGCTTCGTCCCAGGCTTCGCGGCTATCAAAATCGCCAACTCTAGTGATGAAGGTGTCGATGCCGTGCCGTTCGGCGCGGCGCAGACCTTCAATACCGCCTCGGTCGGCGCCGACCGCGACCACCTTGGCGCCGTATTCGAGATCTTCGGTCGCATCGATCAGAGCCTGAAGATTCGTGCCCGATCCAGAGACCAGCACCACCAAGCGGGCGGGTTCAGGATGGGGAAAAGTCACGGGAATAACGATAGTGTGCGCCGATTCCACCGAGCGCGGCACCCACAGCCATCGTCGGCACCGCGAGCAGTAGCGTCTCGAACGGCGCAGGGCCGACCTGTTGCATGAGGCCCGGGCCAATTGCGCCGCCGGAGGTTTCGGTGGCGAGCCAAATGATCAATCCGGCGATGACACCGGCCAGCGAGGTGTCGGCTACCACTCGCCCCCACCGTGGGTCAACGTTTCTACTCAACTGCCGATAGGCGACGAACCCGCCGACTGCCGCGCTCAGTACCGGAATCAGCATCAGCAAGATGGTTGCCGAGTTGAACGGGCCAGGATCTGGCAAAGCCGCTAGTGGCGGGAAGGCCGGGACCGCACCGAGGTGACTTCCGGCGAGGTCAACCGAGGTGTCCGGGCCGATTGAAAAGCCCGGACCCAAGATGACTGAGGTGGTCCAAAGGATGAGGGTCGGTGCGGCCAGAACACACATCAAAATCAGCAGCAGCGGTGAGTCTGGGCCGAGTGAGGCCCAAACGTCGGCCGCTTGGTCGAGGTGTCGGTTCAGCATGACCAGGGTGATGACTGTGGCACTGCCAAGAACTCCGATGGTTGCCGTTGCGGCACCTTCGGCGACCGGTTGCCAGCGTGCTGGCAGGCCCAGCCAAGGCAAATCGCCTTGTTTGGCTGCGCCAAGAGCCGAGGCGAGGCCAACTACTAGGAAAGCGCCGAAGGCGGACCGCACGAGTGAGGTTGAGGCCGAATCCGAGGAGGTGACCGCAGAACAGATCGCGGCTATTACCCCGGTGATGCCGCCGACTTTGGCTCCGAATGCCAGCGGATCTACGGCTGATTTGCGCACCACTAGCCGGGCGAGTAACCAAGTCAAGCCAAATACTATTAGGGTCGCGCCGATTCCGACGACGTCGATCCGGACATTATCCAGTGTTATCGACGCGCCGAGCGAAACCAGCCAAGTCTGAACAGCCGCGCGCAACAACGACAGCGCGCTTTCGGCTGTTCCGGCCACTGCGATTGCCAAAGCGGCGACTACCAGCGACGCCACTGTTGAAACGACAGCCAAAACTATCGCCGGGCGCCACTGGTCTAGGGGACGGGACTCGGGCACCTCACCATCCAACAGGTAATGTGGCAAAGATTCTGACAGCACACGCCGTGCCCGAGTTCGAGACCACAGAGGTGGATCAAGATGGCCCAAGTCGACGATTTCGACGACTTCTATGCCTCGACCCATCGACTAACTCTCGCGGTTACCTATGCCTCTTGTGGAGACCAACGGGTGGCAGACGAGGCGACGGTCCACGCCTACGAACACGCTTGGCGGCGTTGGGACGTAGTTTCGTCGGCCGACTCGGTTCGCTATGCCCGCGAAGAAGCATGGAAGTCGATTCTGTTGTCTCGCGGAGCGCACCCGCTTCGCCGCAAAGAATCATCGGGAACCGATCGAGGTCTGGTTGGTGCGCTGATGGAGTTGGATCCAGCCAGCCGCCGGCTAATCGCGTTGATGACGATTGCCAATCTAGATATCGATACTGCGGCCGCCGAATTGTCGCTTGACGACGAAGAGGCTATCGAATTGGCCAGTCGTGGTTTTGGTCGACTTGAAGCAGCGCTCGGGGCCTCTATCGACGAGGTCGGGGCTCGACTTGGCGAACTTGCTGGGGTCACGGCGGTGATCAGTATGCCTACCGCTGGAGAGATACGTCGGTCGGCGAGCAAAGGCGAACGGCGCAACCGTTTGTTGCTGGTCTTGACTGCAATGGTCCTTGTCTTGGTCGGTGGCGCGCTAGTGGCCCAAGGTGCCCCGCTCGACCGCGAGGTGGCTCTGCCAGCTCGTGAACAAATTGGTGCCGAGACTCGAGACATCGTGTTGGACTCGCACAATATCGGCACCGACGATCTACTCAAGAGCGAACAGGTCGCCGAGCTTCGTCCAGCTGCGGTTTGGTCTGTTGAAGGCACCGAAACCGACTTGACTAACAAGACCCCGTACGCGACCTGCCCGACGAAACGCTTCGCCGACCCCGACCCGCTGAAGGTTTTTGTTCGGGCTTACTCCTCGGATGTTGCAGATCGGGTAACTCAGTCACTTGAGATTTCGCGATCCGAGAAGGCATCTGAGAAAGCGTTCGATTCTCTTGTTGCGGCCTATGCCAACTGCGAGCATCCGCGAACCAGGCTGATCGATGCGTACACGGTCAAGCGGCCCTTCGGAGATTTCAAAATCTTGCGACTTCAGTCCTACCGAGATCCTGCGAGGTTCTTTACCGTCGGCATGGCGCAATCGGGTTCGTTGACTTCGACCCTGGTATTCGAAACGCCCGGGACTAAAGCGACCGACGTCAATGTTTTTGCCAAGGTGCTGAACGACTCGGTGGCTCGGGTATGCGCCGATTCCGGCGGTGATTGCACGCAAGAGTTTGTAGTTGCTAGGGCCTTGCCGCCGGCGGCTGCAAGCCATCCGGAATTTCTTGGCGTGGTAGACCTGCCGCCGGTCAGCACGGTCGACAGCGTTTGGAGTGCAAGCGAACCGGTTGACGTGGGAAGCCAGAACGCGGCGGCAACGCTTTGCGATGAGTCAACAATGACCGGTGCGAACGTCGTCGAGGCAAAGACTCGCTTGTTCGCAATCCCAGAAGCAAAGGAACTGCCCGAGCAGTTCGCATTGACTCAGTCTGTGGCCCAAATGTCATCGCCAGCGGAAGCGAACAAGTTCTTCGATGGGGTAAAGAAAAAGATCAACAAGTGCCCTGACGGAGACCTACCGGCAAAAATTGATCAATCTAAGCGTATTCGTGGTTCCGGCTACGACGGCCGCTCTTGGCGTGTCGGCATTGAAGTGGCCAAGGACAAATACGCCTACTACCGCATGGGTGTCGTGTACCGCGGTTCTGCTGTGACTCAAGTCCTGTTTCCGCCAGCTGGCAAGTACGCGCTGGGCGAAAGCGACTTCAGGGCAGTGATGAATCGCGCGGGCGAAAGACTCGCCTACGCCGGTAATTAGTGGCGTAGGCGGCGGAACCTCGAAACCAAAAGAAGTTGGCCCCGGCAACCAAATGGTTGCCGGGGCCAACTAATTGACTGGAGCGTCAGAGGTTCTTCATGATCTCGCGCATCAGGTCGGCAGTCTCCGAAGGCGTCTTGCCTACCTTGACTCCGGCGGCCTCGAGGGCCTCCTTCTTAGCCTGCGCGGTGCCTGAGGAGCCCGAAACAATGGCGCCTGCGTGGCCCATCGTCTTGCCCTCAGGCGCGGTGAACCCGGCGACGTAGCCGACAACCGGCTTGGTCACGTGCGCCTTGATGTACTCCGCGGCCCGCTCCTCGGCGTCGCCACCGATTTCGCCAATCATCACGATGGCCTTGGTCTCCGGGTCGTTCTCGAAGGCCTCAAGGGCGTCGATGTGAGTCGTACCGATGATCGGGTCGCCACCGATGCCGATCGCGGTGGTGAAGCCGTAATCGCGCAGCTCGAACATCATCTGGTAGGTCAACGTGCCCGACTTGGACACTAGGCCGATCGGGCCCTTACCGGCGATCGTGTGCGGGGTGATGCCCGCCAACGATTCGCCGGGGCTGATGATGCCGGGGCAGTTCGGACCGATGATCCGGGTCTTCTTGCCTTGGGCGTAGGACCAGAACTCAGCAGTGTCCTGAACCGGCACGCCTTCAGTGATGACCACGAGCAGGCCGATCTCGGCGTCGATGGCTTCGACGACGGCATCCTTGGTGAACGCCGGCGGGACGAACGCGACCGACACGTTTGCGCCGGTTGCTGCCATCGCTTCTGCCACCGTGCCGAAGACCGGGAGTTCCTGGCCGTTCAGTTCGACGGTCGTGCCGGCCTTGCGCGCGTTCACGCCGCCGACAATGTTCGAACCAGCCTGCAGCATCAGGTCAGTGTGCTTGGAGCCCATACCGCCAGTGATTCCCTGGACGATGATCTTGGAGTCCTTGTTGAGGTAGATCGTCATTTCAGTTCGCTCCGTTCCTCAGGCGTTCGCCAGCTCGGCGGCTTTGTCAGCCGCGCCGTCCATGGTGTCTACAAGCGTGACCAGCGGGTGGTTCAGCTCGTTGAGGATCTCGCGGCCGGCGTCGACGTTGTTTCCGTCGAGGCGAACCACGAGAGGCTTGGTGGCGTTCGCGCCAAGGATCTCCAGCGCTCCCTTGATGCCGTTAGCAACCTCGTCGCATGCGGTGATGCCACCGAATACGTTCACGAACACGCTCTTGACCTGCTCATCGCCCAAGATCACGTCTAGGCCATCAGCCATGACCTTTGCGTTCGCGCCGCCGCCGATGTCGAGGAAGTTGGCCGGCTTTACGCCGCCATGGTGCTCACCTGCGTAAGCAACGACATCCAGCGTGCTCATGACTAGGCCAGCGCCGTTGCCGATGATGCCTACTTGGCCGTCGAGCTTGACGTAGTTGAGGCCGAGCTTCTTGGCCTTAGCCTCGAGCGGGTCGGCCTCTTCAGAGATCTCGAACTGCTCGTGGTCCGGGTGGCGGACTTCGGAGGCGTTCTCGTCCAAGCTGACCTTGCCGTCGAGCGCTTCGAGCTTGTCGCCGGCGAGTCGAGCCAACGGGTTGACCTCAACTAGAGTGGCGTCTTCTTCGACGAACACGGTGTAAAGCGCCTGAATCATCGCAACGGCCTGTTCGAAGACCGGCTCGGGGAACTTGGCTTCGGTCGCGATTGCGCGTGCCTTGGCCTCGTCGACGCCCGTGCCCGGGTCGATGGCGATCTGCTTGACTGCGTCCGGGTTGGTCTTGGCGACTTCTTCGATCTCTACGCCGCCCTCAACCGAGGCGATGCAAAGGTACTGCCGGTTTGCCCGATCGAGCAGGAAGCTGAAGTAGTACTCCTCTTCCGGTGGGGTGGCGGGAGTGACCAAAACGCGGCCAACCGTCAGACCCTTGATCTGCATGCCGAGGATGTTCGACGCGTGCTCAAAAGCCTCGTCGGGGGTCTTGGCTAGCTTCACGCCGCCAGCCTTACCGCGTCCACCAGCCTTGACCTGCGCCTTGATGACGGTCACGCCGCCAATCGCTTCGGCGGCAGCCTTGGCCTCTTCGGCCGTGGTGACCACGGTGCCGAGGGTGGTTGCGACATTGTGCTTGGCGAAGAGTTCCTTCGCCTGGTATTCCATCAGGTCCACGGTGACGTCCTTAGTGGTTTGGATACGTGGGGCATCGGCACTCCATCGCTACAGGTTTGATCGCAAAAGGATTGGCCGAAGCCCTCGTGACTCTACTCGCCTGAAAGTGCCTCTTCGACCATGGGATGGGTAAACGTGAGTTGAATCACCCCCAACCAATGGACAAAATGTGGGTTGACTTTCGTCTGCCATCTGTGCGGTAACGGACAGTTGCCCAGAACCCGGGTTGCGGGTTGCACCCACTGGTCACCTAGAATCGTCAGGTCCGAACGTCTAACTCCGGAGGTCGCCCATATGGCGGAAGACGATCACCCCTCGGTGATCGGTCGATCGACCCCTGACGCGGACGCTGGAAAACCGAAGGTTGGCTCCCGACGCGCCGCACGCCCGGTTGATGCCGATTCAGAATCCACGATGGTGATGGCCGCTATTTCGGCCGAACCAACCGCTCAGACCTATTCCGGTGGGCGTCGAGCAAAAGCTCCGGCTCCGGTTGAAAAGCTCGAAACCGCAACTGCGGTCAAGTCAGCAGTGGCGCCCGCAACAGTAAAACCGGTGGCCACGATCGCTGAGCCCGAAGACACCATTGTTTTCCCCGCTATCGGCGAGATTCCGGCCGGCCGTATTCCTGGTGCGCGCCGAGCCCGAGCCCGCGCGGCCACTCGCTCGGCTGCTCGTGGCCGACTCACCGCCTTCGCTGGCGCGGCCGCCATCGCGATTGCCGCACTCGGTTCGCTTGCTGTTTCCTCGCCTACTGGCTTCTTGGCCGGCCAAGATGCCGAGATGGCCCAGAACTACATCGGCACGAAGAACGCCACGAACGCGGTTGACGTATCGCGTAACTATGATCGCGAGTTGGCCGTCCAGAAGCCGATCCAGGCTCAGCAGAAAGCCAAGGCGATCGCGCAGCACAATGCTTCGATTCAGGCGTCTGCGCAAAAACGCAAGAGTGAAATCGTCCGCAACCAGTGGGTTATCCCGGTGGTTGGCTATCGACTAACCGCTAGATTCGGTCAGGGCGGTGGACTCTGGAGCAGCGGCGCCCACACCGGTTTGGATTTTGCCGGGCCTTCAGGCTCGACCATCGTTTCGGTCGCGGCCGGCACAGTCACCTCGACCGGCTATGAGGGCGCCTACGGCAACCGGACGATCATCACCTTGGCTGACGGAACCGAGATTTGGTACTGCCACCAAAGCTCGGTGCAGGTCCGTGTCGGCCAGAAACTCGCTCCTGGCGATGTTATTGGCGCGACCGGTTCAACTGGCAACGTGACTGGGCCGCACCTTCACCTTGAGGTTCATCCCGGCGGCGGCGGACCGATCGATCCTTACTCCGCACTTGTGGCACACGGCGTAACGCCGTAACTCGGTTCCTTAGAGTTTCTCTAGCGGCGCATATCGCAGCAGCAGTCTTTTCACTCCGGCAGAGCCGAAGTCGACGCTGGCAACCGACTTCTCTGCTGAACCCTCAACGGTTACGACGGTGCCGAGCCCGAAGGTGTCATGGGTGACCCGGTCGCCTGGGCTAAGCGACAGCACTTCTTTGGCGATGCGTTTGGTGGAGCGGGCCGCCACCGCATTTGACCTGAACTGAGTCGGTTTGGACGTGACCACAGATGTTGGCGCGCTGGTGCGACCCAGCCTGCGCCAATCAATCAAGTTCGCACTTATCTCGTCGATGAAACGCGACGGCGGGTTGTACGACGGTGCGCCCCAGGCAGAACGGACGGTAGCGCGCGTCAAATAAAGCCGCTGTTGGGCTCGAGTAATACCCACATAGGCCAGGCGGCGCTCTTCGGCCAGTTCCTTCGGGTCCGCGATCGAGCGAAGGTGCGGGAATACGCCATCTTCAAGCCCGGTCAGGAACACGGTGCCGAACTCTAGGCCCTTGGCCGTGTGCAGCGTCATTAAAGTCACGACCTCGTCGCCGGCGGCCGGCAGCGAATCCGCGTCGGCCACTAGGGCGACCTGTTCTAAGAATGCGGCCAAGGAACCGGGCGCCAGCGGAGACTGGTCAGCTAGGTCGGCTTCGTCCTCGGCTGGCACGTCCTCGGTGAGGTCTGCTGCGTTGGCGACGAATTCGCGAGTCACTGCAACGAGTTCGGCCAGGTTCTCTACCCGAGTTTCGTCCTGCGGATCGGTGCTCTGCTCGAGAGTGGCCAGATACCCGGACTTCGTCAGCGCGGCTTCTAGCACTCCATCGGCCGGGGCATCGGTCGCTGCCAACTCCATCAACTCGGCCATCACCTGGGCGAACCCACGAATGGCAGTGCGCGACCTCGTTGCCAACTCGTCGATCTCGTCGGCTCGGGTCAGCGCCTCCCAGAAACTGATGTCGTGTCGAGCACCAAACCGCTCCACTGCGGACTCTGCGCGCGCACCAATACCGCGCTTGGGTTCGTTGAGGATTCGACGCAGCGAAACAGTGTCTCGCGGGTTCACTAGAACTCGCAGGTATGCCAGCGCGTCCTTGACTTCACGGCGTTCGTAAAAGCGCACTCCGCCGATCACTCGATAGGGGAGGCCAACTCGAATGAAAACTTCTTCAAAGACCCGCGACTGGGCGTTCGTCCGATAAAAGATCGCGACATCTTTGGCGCTGGTTGTGCCGGCATCGGTCAGGCGATCAATCTCATCGGCCACGAACTGGGCTTCATCGCGTTCGTCGTCGCCGACATAGCCAACGAGCTTCTCGCCGTCGCCATTTGCCGACCAAAGGTTTTTCGCCTGTCGACCGGAGTTCTTGCTGATCACTCCGTTCGCCGCGGCCAAAATGTTTTGGGTTGAGCGGTAGTTCTGTTCCAGCAGGATCGTCCGAGCATTCGCAAAGTCGGACTCAAATTCAAGAATGTTGCGAATGTTCGCCCCGCGGAACGCATAAATAGACTGATCCGAATCGCCAACGACCATTAGATCGACTTCTCGGTTTTGTTCGGGGTCACATAGTTCTTTGATCAGCGAGTACTGGGCGTGGTTAGTGTCCTGATACTCATCAACCAGCACATGCGCGAATCGGCGGCGATAGGTTTCGCGGACTTCTGGCCAAGCCTGGAACAGGTGGACGGTGTTCATGATCAGATCGTCGAAGTCCATTGCGTTCGCGGCCCGCAGGCGGCGCTGATACTCCGCGTAGCAAGTCGCATAGGTTTCTTCGGTCTGATTGGTGGCCTTGCTGGCGGCCTCGTCCTGGTCAACCAGTTCGTTCTTCATATTCGAAACCCAGTTCAGTACCCCACGAGGGTTTATCTTCTTCGGGTCCAGATCCAAGTCTCGACAAACCAGTGTCATCAGTCGCTTTGAGTCCGCCGCATCGTAGATGGAGAACGATGAGGTGAAACCGAGAACGTCACCTTCGCGCCGCAAGATTCGAACGCAGGCCGAGTGGAACGTCGAAACCCACATCATGCGTGCTCGGCTGCCGACGAGGTCGGCAACCCGTTCGCGCATTTCGGCCGCGGCCTTGTTTGTGAAGGTAATAGCCAAGATCGAACCCGGATGTACCCCACGCTGGGCAATCATCCAGGCGATCCGCCGGGTCAATACGCGGGTCTTGCCTGAGCCGGCACCGGCAACAACCAGTAACGGCCCGCCCTCGTGGATGACCGCTTCGCGTTGAGCGTCGTTCAGCCCAGCCAAGAGTTCCTCACGGTCGGCCAGCAGGCTCGGTTGCGCGGCAGGGAACCCTTCGCCGGAGGTTGCTGGCGGCTTGCGGGGTGAGGGCACAGGAAAAGGCAGAGTCATCGCGGTAGCAAGCCTAGTCGGGTGCACTGACAACTCGATTCGCACATGCGTCGGCCAGGTGCTGAAACGACTGTGATCTGGGCCGCAGACTATCGTTAAAGGGTGAATCGAATCCGAGGTGCATGGCTCACGGCCATCGGATTTTTGATTTCGATGATCTTGGTCGCGCTTATCGTCAGAGTCGACTTTCAAGACTTCATCCCGGGTCTTGAGTCGCGTCCACCACGAGAAATCCCGGTCGCGGTCGTTGGCCCGAAACCAGAAGTCTCAATCGTTCGAGACGCCCTTAACGGTCCCAGTTCGCACCCATTCGCCGCCACGATTAACCCAAGCCGCGAGAATGCGATGAACGACCTTGCGGACCGCAAAGTAAGTGCGGTCCTAGTGCTCGGTGATGACGGCAAACATGAATTGCTTACAAGTTCGGCCACCAACCCGCTTGAGTCCAAACGCGTCTCCACCGAGGCCAAAAAAATCCTGGCGCTTAGTGGCCAATCAGTGCGAGTTTCTGACGTTAATCCAAACGGCGCAAACGACCCGAGAGGGGCGGGTGCCACTCGGCTTGGAGCCGGCTGGGTCGTGCTCGGCGTAATTTTGGCTGGGCTGCTCGGCTTGGTTTTTGGGGCTAGGTCGAAGGCAAAACGATTAGTCAGGCTGCGGTTCGTCGGCCTTGGGGTGGGAGCGATCACGGCCGGAGTTTTCGGTGCGATCTTGTCAGAGTTCGTATACGGGAAACTTCACGCGCCGGTGATCGAACTCGCTGTCCTCGGTTCACTGGTCGTTGCCGCAGTGGGCGCGGTAACGATGGCGCTGATCGCTTGGTTCGGTGCCTTTGGGCTGGTGCTTGCTGCCACCGTGATGATCGGCATGGGGCTTCCCGGAGCGATCGGTGTCTGGCCATTGAGTTCGATGGATTCGGTCTGGTCAACGACTCTGGCTTGGCTACCCCCAGGGGCAAGCGCATGGGCGATTCGAGGGTTGGCCTACTTTGACGGCCGAGGTATCGAGCGAGTTGTCGTGATGATGATTGGCTGGCTAGTGATCGGTTACTTGTTGACACTGTTGGCAGTCAAAACCAACGACGACGATCCAAGGTTCCACCGTTTCCATCCGGACCTTCGCCGCGCCCCCTTCGTCTCGGCCTTTTTCGGCATGATGCTTTTTGGGATCTTGGTGATCATTCCCGCCTCGCCGTCGTTCAGTCGAACCGAACTCGCACCGGCACTAAGTGTCAAATGCGAGCCATTCAAACCGCCTGAAACAGTCGCCGAGCTGAACAAAATGATCAACTCGCACCGATCATTGACTGGATTCGTCGGTGGCGATCTGGGCGCGAGTGCCCAAGTCGCCGATGGTCGATCCCTTTTCGTATTCGGTGACACGATCCGCCAGTCTGATTACAGTTCGCGCAAAATGGTGCGCAACTCAATGCTGGTTTTTGGTGGCGACTGCGCCGGTGCAGTGCTGCGGCGCGACCGGGGCCCGGTAATCCCAGATCGTGCTGATGGGGTCGGCTACTGGCCCATGTCGATTGCGTCGGTGGAAATGGATGGATACAACGTTGTCGGCGTGATGGCGCAGCGAGTAAAGCAGACTTCGGATGGAATTTTCGGGTTCGAAAACCTAGGCCCAACGCTTGCGATTTTTCGAGTCGATCCGGGCGAACCGCCCGTGCTGCAACGGGTCGTTGACATCGGGCCAGACAACCCCGACACGAGTATGCCAGTTTGGGGTGCGGCATCTACGGTGGTCGGCGATACCGTCTATCTTTACGGCACCAGTCGCGAAGAAGGCGGAGGGTTCGGTTGGGCGCTATCGGTAGCGCGAGTGAAATTAGAAGACATCGGCGATCCGTCCGCTTGGGAGTATTTTGACGGCGAGAGTTGGCAAGATGACCCGGCTCGCGCAGCGAAAATAATTGACCAAGACAATGGGGTTTCGCAGACGCTCTCGGTATTCAAACAGGGCGACAGTTGGTATGCGCTTAGCAAGCGGGCCGACTTCATCGGAACTGATCTGGTCGTGTGGAAGGCCCCGAGCCCAACAGGACCATTCGTCGCGAGCAGGCCGGTGGCAGATATTCCCTCTACCGCCAAAGTGATGCGATACAGCCCACTGGCTCACCCAGAGTTACTTCCCAAGCCCGGCACGATGGTCGTCTCGGTCAGTCGAAATTCCTCAGATTCGGGCGCGATCGCTGCTGAACCGGGGCTCTATCGCCCGGAGTTCATTCGAGTGAAGCTTCCCTGAGCGCAGAATCGAGCAGCTCAGATCAGCCGACGCTCGTTCGCCCACCTAGTCAACTCGTGGCGACTAGAGAGTTGGAGTTTTCTTAGCACGCTCGAGACGTGAGACTCGACTGTTTTTACCGAGATGAAAAGCTCTTTGGCGACCTCTTTGTAGGCGTAGCCGCGGGCGATCAGGCGCATCACTTCGCGCTCGCGATCGGTTAACCGGTCGAGGTCTTCATCTACCTGTTTGACCTCTACTGATCCGGCAAACGCATCCAGCACGAATCCGGCCAACCGGGGACTGAACACAGCATCGCCGGCGGCCACCTGCTCGATCGCGGCCAGCAAGTCATCGGCAGAAATGTTCTTGGTGACATAGCCGCGCGCGCCCGCGCGGATAACGCCGATCACGTCCTCGGCAGCATCGCTGACTGAGAGGGCGAGGAAGGTAGTGGGTGCCGTCGTCTGAGCGATCACGGTTTGACCTCCGCCACCGGGTAGGTGGACGTCCAGCAGCACGACGTCAGGTCGTAGTTCATTGATCGCGGTGACGGCAGAATTGACGTCTTCGGCTTCGCCGACAATCTGAACTCGAGAATGCCCTAGCCGCTCGAGCTCGGCGCGCACGCCACTGCGAAAGATCGCGTGGTCGTCAACTAGGACAACAGTTAGCGCGGTCATTAGGCTCCATTCTCGTGGGTGGGCGCTGGCATCGTGAGGGTCACTTCGGTCCCTGCGGCGGGAGCTGAACGGATTTTAGCGGTGCCGCCGTGACGTTCCATCCGTTCGATAATCGATTTGCGCACGCCTTGTCGGTGCGGTTCGATAGCGGCCGGATCGAACCCGATACCGCGGTCGCGGATAAAAACTTCGAGCAGATCTGTTGGGCCAGCCGTCCGTTCTGCGTAGACATCGATCCGGTCGGCAGTGGAGTGTTTCGCGGCATTTGTCACCGCTTCGCCAGTTGCGGCGATCAGCGCCCGGACGCCGTCGGTGACCGGCGCGTCGCCGACTACGACTACCTCTACCGGCACTTGGTGGTCGGCTTCAATTTCGTTCGCGAGTTGGCGCAGGCCTGAGCCGAACGTCTCGGCTTCAGGCTCCTGCCCGTAAAGCCAATCGCGAAGTTCGCGTTCTTGTCGCCTGGCCAAGGTCGCGACCATCGCTGGATCGGTCGAGTTCCTTTGCAGCAAGGCGAGCGTCTGCAGCACCGAGTCGTGCAGGTGCGCGGCGACGTCGGCCCGCTCCTGAGAGCGGATGCGCTCTCGCCGCTCGCGGCCTAAGTCGGTCATCAAGCCGACGATCCAAGGTCCCATCACCAAACTCAGACCGACTAGAGCCACCGCGAAGGCGGCGGCAAAGTCAAGGGTGCCGCGCCAGCCTTGATTGACCGTAAGCAGATAGAGGAGCCCAACACCGATCAGGCAAACCCCGACAAGTAGTCGAACGAGTGAGCCAGGTCCGCGCGTTTGGCGGATCCATGAATTCCACGTCGAGTCATCTACTAGGCGCCACAACAACGCGACTCCGCTGACCACGACCAGAACGGGCAGCATCCAACCGCTGAGCCAGTCGCCAGCTAGCCCAATGAGCAAAAGTACGCCGCCGCCGACCGCGATTAGCGCAACGCTCTGCGCGATTTCGCGCGCAGGTGCTCCGCTGCGTTCGGGGCTCAATCCTTGGCGCATTGCCGACTCGGCGCCGGGGCTACTCTCGGGCGTCTGCAGCGGCAGGAATCGCCAGCAAAGCAGGTAGGCGATGATGCCGATGCCGTTGATGAAGGTAGCCACCACGAACCCGATACGTATCCAGATCACCGGCACCGAAAAGTGCTCGGCAAGTCCGGCAGCGACCCCTCCGATCACTCGACTATCCAGCGGCCGGAATGCTCGCCGTAGGCCATCGCTGCTTGCCGGTGTGGACATAGGGAAAGCCTCACACGTCTACCTATTCAAAAACCATCGGGCATGCCCCCTAGGTTTGCCTTTCAGTATCAGGGCTGGTTCAGGGTAATGCCCGATTCCGTAACTTTCCTTGGGCAGAGATGCTTGGTTCATGACTTCTCCAAGCAGTTCTCGAATTGACGGCCTGCGCCGGCCAACCGATGGGCGGATCATCGCTGGTGTTTCAACTAGCATCGCCCGAGAGTTGAATATCGACCCTGTGCTTGTGCGGATCGGCTTCGTAGTGCTGGTGTTCGTCGGGCTAGCTGGCCCGCTTCTGTACGCCGCATACTGGCTGCTTGTTCCTAGCGAGGGCAAGGAGCAAAGTCCTATCGGCGAGCTGTTCGACGTAGAGGCTGAATCTGATCTTCGAAAGGTCGGCCTAATCGTGGCCGCCATGGTCGCGGCGTTGGCGGTCCTAGGTGACACTCGTTGGGGCGGTGGCGCTTGGCTTTGGGGCACATTGTGGATCGGCGTTTGGGTCGGTTTGCCTGCCGCCGCGATCTATTGGTACCTCGTAGTTCGGCCGCGAACGAAGCAGCCCGATTCGCAAGGTTTACCAGCGGCCAATGCTTCGGATTGGCCCGGAGCACACGAGCCGCAGCCAGAGCAGACGGTTTCGACGGGCACCTTGACGGCGCCTCCTCGTAGGTCGACCTGGTCACCGGTTTTGTTGCTGCTTACTGGATTCTCGATTCTTATCGCGATGGGTTCCTTGGCGCTTTGGGCGCTCGTGGTCGAGCCAGTCGCGATTGGGGTCTACTTCGCGGCAGCGCTCGCGATCGTGTCGGTTGGACTCTTGGTTGGCACGAGGTATGGGCAAGCTGGACTGTTGGTTCCGCTCGGCCTACTCCTCAGTTTCGCGCTGCTGGTGTCCAGCACGCTGACGAGTCTGGATTTTGGTGAGGTTGTCGTGCGGCCAGAAACCGCAGCCGAGATCGCCAAACCGATCGAGTTGGGTTTTGGTCGAGTCGAAGTAGACCTGACTGGAGTCAGCGACCTTGATTCACTAACTGGAAGGACCCTAGAGATTCACAACGGCGCCGGCCAGACCGTGGTGGTTTTGCCCGAGGAGCTGGTCGTGGACGTCAACGCCTCGCTTGCTGGCGCCGGAGCCATCAATGTCCTAGGACTGACCGACGAAGGGATCTCACCGCAAGTCGACTCCGAAAACGGCACCCCTGGGGCCTTTCAACTTGAACTGACCGGAATAGCCGGTGAAATAAAGGTGGAACAACGATGAAAAAGCATCCAATTCGCTGGGACTCGCTGATTTTCGGTGTGTTGTTCGCGTTGGCCGTCGCCGGTTGGGCCATGCTCGCCAACGACTTGGTGACGCTGGCAGATCTGCTAATTGCAATCCCAGTCGCACTGATCTTGGCTGGCTTGGCTGGCTTCGCATTGACCTTAAAGAAGGCATCATGAACGACATTGCACCGAAGAAACTCCTGCGTAGTTCAACTGACAAGTGGCTCGGTGGAGTTTGCGGCGGGTTGGCCGAATACGCCGGTGTAGACGTGAACTTGGTTCGACTCATCACGGCAGTTTTGGTGATAGTCGGCGTCGGTACAACCTTCTTGGTCTATCTGGCTGCGTGGCTGCTGATGCCGTTAGACACCTCGGTCACTGGTCCGACGTACGGCCCGCCGCCGACAGATGGACCGCCCGCGCCCTAACGGCGGTTTCGGTGTAATCGGCGAACACGCCGTCGACTCCCGCCCGATAGAAGGCGAGAAATTCCGCAGTGCCATCGCCATGCGCGGATTTGTCACCACCGGACTTAAAGTCCACGGGTAGGAAGTTGTTTTCGTTTCGCATGGTCCAGATGTGAACCAGAAGCCCGACGGCGTGGGCGTCGCGAACGAGCCCAGTCTCACCGGTCAGTCGGTGGTTCTTGTCGCGGCCAATAACCAGTGACTTGTTCGGTCCGATCCCGTCGGCGTATTCGGCAATCTTGGCCAACTCCGCGCTCGTGGTGAGGGCGGCGTAGTCGCGGTAGTCGTAGGTGGCCACCAAGTCATATGGTGCACCTGTTCGATCCAGCAACTGGATCAGCGGCAAATCGGTTCGGCTTCGCAAAGCCTTAAGGTTGGCCGTCTCCATCGACTGGATGATCACGTTCGCGCCGCGGTGATTCAGGTTGCGCCGGGTTAGGTTCTCGATCAACAGGTCATTTAGGTCTAGGCCAATGGTGCGAAAGTAGGTCGGATGCTTGGTCTCGACATATACCCCAACTGATTTGCCAACGGCTAAGTCAAGTACCTCATCGAAGGTCATTATCTGTTCGGTTCCGCCAAGGGCTAAGTTTTGGGGCCGTAACTGGGGCAGGCGTTCGCGACAGCGCAAGGTCTTGAGTTCGGCGAGGGTGAAATCCTCGGTGAACCAACCGTTAAGCGGTACGCCGTCAACGAACTTCGTTGCCTGTAGGTGGGCAAACTCGGGGTGTTCGGCCACGTCGGTGGTGCCGCTGATTTCGTTTTCATGGCGCACGACGAGCACGCCGTCCTTGGTGGCGACCACGTCAGGCTCGATGAAGTCGGCGCCCTGCTCAACTCCCAGTAGGTAGGACGCGCGCGTGTGTTCGAGTCGTTGCCCGGGCACGCCGCGGTGCGCGATCACGATTGGCGTCTCGACCAGTGAAGAAGTCACCAGCAAAGACTAGAACGAGCGGCGCGGTGTGCCGACTGGCCATCGCCGCCGAAAAATCTGACCGTTCTATGTGGACGGTCTTGACAGACCCGAAATCGTGCGAAAGTATCCGAACATGTCGATGACCGTGATCCCCGATCCCGCCGCTCTAGCAACTGCCCTTGACTCTGCCCTTCCGCGGGTGATCGCGAACGCAAGATCTGGTGGTGACGCCAATGCAAAAGTGCCCGGCCTTAGCTGGACAGCAGCTGAAGTCGGCACCCATCTGGTGATGGCTTTGCTGGCGTTTGCCGCTGCAATTCGCGGCGATGAATCGGACTATGGGTTCGGCGAAAAGTCAGCGATGCAAACGATGCCCGAATACCTTTCGACAGCAAATGATTCGACGCTGGAGATGCTTGGCCCCAAAACCTTGGAAGAAGTGGCGCAAGGTTTGGAAGCCGCCCACCTAGAGTTACGCGAGATTTTCGCCAAAGACCTAGATCTTGAAACTGAGGTTCCGGCGTATTGGTACGGGCCTGGTCAGACCCGAACTGTCGGCACTTTGCTTGCCTTGGCGGTGACTGAAACCCTGGTGCACGGCTGGGACTTGGCCGGGGCGCTCGGACTCGACAAATGGTTCCCCGCGAGCGAGGCGTTGCCGGCTTTTCCGACCGTGATGACTCAAATGCTCCCGTTGCTGGTGGATCCGAATTTCCGTGCGCGCCGACAAATCACCTTCGAGATTCGAATTACTGGTGCCGAGCCATTTACGTTGAGCGTGCTGGACGGTAAGGCTTGGGCCGGGCCCGCGCGAGCACCTGAGGGTGAGGCGCCAGATTGCGTAATCGAAATGGACCCGGCATGGGGCCTGTTAGTTGGTTTTCGCCGAGTCTCGATCTACCGGGCACTGTTGCGCGGCAAATCCAAAGCGTCTGGGCGCAAACCCTGGTTGGGGATGAAATTCCAATCGTGTTTTATGAGCGCATGACTTCGGTTCCGAACGCGACGGCCGCATCCCTGCTCGGGTTTTTGCATGACGGACCCCAGTCGGGTTGGGAGTTGACCGCCGCCGTGACCGATCAACTCGGGGGGTTCTGGTCGATCTCGCGCAGCCAAGTTCATCGCGAGCTCGGGCGACTGGCTGAGGCCGGTCTCGTCACCGAGGGAGCTTCGGGTCGACGTGACTCGCGGCCTTACTCGCTTACGGAAGCAGGTCGCGCTGAGTTCGCTACCTGGGTTGCCCGGGGCCCTGAAGACGCCACGGTTCGACTCCCGTTGCTGCTTTTTGTTTCCCTCGGGCGACACCTAGACCCAGCGGTGCTGAAGGCGATCTTGAGCCAGCAGCGAACCCACCAAGCCGCGCTCGTTCGCGGCTACACCGCGGCAAGGAATGAACTTGAAACCGAGGGCATCGACCGCTTTCGTTTGGCGACTCTTAACTACGGGATTTCGACGGCAAGGCTGACCGTGCGCTGGCTTGATGAGTTGCTCAAAGACTTGTCCGACCGCGACTAGGAAAAGACGAGGGCGGTCAAGTCGAAACTTGACCGCCCTCGGGCCTCCACCGTCCCGTGGAGTTGGCTCTCGGCTATCCCGTGCGGGGGACAGCCGAGTACCGCTGTGGTTACCCGATCAGTTGGGTGTTCCCGAATAGGGCGGACTGGCTGTAGCACCAGATCCGGTGCTGGTCACTCGGATCCAGCTTGTTCAGCACGATCTGGGCGACGTTCTTGCTGTACGCAAGCGACAGGTGTTCGGAGTTGTCGTTCTTGCACACGTTCTGGATCGTAATGTTGTCGACCTTGGCGCCGGGCACTGCCTTGATCTCGCCTGAGGTGTAAGGCGTGACGATCTCGTCGTTCTTCGTGTTGATCGTGGTGTAGTTCTCGCCGGCGATCGTTTCGCCGGCCGGTCCGTTCACGTTGCGGTAGAACAGTGACTGCTCCCCGGGGCTCTTGTCGGCCTGTTGGGCCGCTGCAGGCATCTTGACCAGTTCGAGTAGGTCCATCGCGACACCGAGCAACTTAAGGGTCTTCCCCAGTTCGGTGATCCCCGACATGGTCGTCGGGTGGTTCGACGGGGAAAGCGCAATCACTTGATTGACCTTCGGTGCTCCGCCGAGCAGGTTGGTGTAGTACCGGATCAAGGCTCCACCTTGCGAGTGGCCGATCAGGTCAACTTCTTTCGCGCCAGTGGCAGCGAGCACCTTGTCGACGTAGGCGCCGACTTCGGCCGAACTCTCGATCATGTCGCCGGTGCCGTTTAGGAACTTGATGCCGGTGGTTTGACCGACGTTAGGGGCGAAAACGCAGTAGCCCTTGTCTTTGAGGATCGGCGAGAGCCCGTTCCAGTTGTTGTACGCGTTTTCCCAAGTTCCGTGTACCAGGACAACTGGGTTCGGGTGCTGCTTTGACGGCTTGCACTTCCAGTCGTTGGCCCCAGCAGGAGCCTTATCCGGGTTGAGGATCGAGGTACCCAGGGCAGCCGGGAACGAGTTGTCCTGGCCAAGTGCACCGAACTTGATGCTGTGCGGGAAGGGGTTTACCCAGGCCGCGTTTGCCGGCGCCTGGAGCGATAGTGATACCGCCGCCAAAGTCGTGGCTGCGATCGCAAATCGGCGGATCAGTCTCATTGGTGCTCCTTGATTACTGTGATTGGGGTCCCACAGAAAATGAGATCCTAGTCACACTGTAACCCAGAGTTATCGGTTGGTCGAGATGTTCGTCCAAGTTTGGTAAACGGATCTCAAACCGATGTCAACAAAGGCTCAGTTGGGCGGAGCCAAACATGGCTTCCTTCGCTCAGATTGAGCGAGGCTGCCTCGGCCCGCGTGAGCCAGACTTGGACCGGCTCGCGCTGGGCCGGATCAGTTGGTGAGACTTCGAGCCTCACGCCAAAGCCGACCCGAGTCCAGCGGGTGACCGGCCCGTGGGTTGGCCAATCGGGGTCGTTGACCGATACCTCGATGTCATGAGGGCGGATTGCCTTACCAGCGAGCCTTGTGACTGGGCCCAAGAACTCGAGAACGAAGTCGTTGGCTGGCCGGTCGTAGAGGTCATCAGGGCTACCAATCTGTTCGATTCGGCCTTCGTTTATCACCACAATTGAGTCGGCTACCTCAAGGGCTTCTTCCTGATCGTGGGTAACGAAAACCGTCGTAACCTGGACTTCGTCGTGCAGTCTGCGCAACCAGTCGCGAAGTTCCTTGCGGACCTTGGCATCTAGGGCACCAAACGGCTCATCGAGCAGTAAGACGCTAGGTTCGATCGCCAAGGCTCTCGCGAGCGCCATCCGCTGACGTTGGCCGCCGGAAAGTTGCGAAGGCAGACGGTGGGCGAACTGGGAAAGGTGCACGAGTTCTAGTAACTCAGTCACCTTCGACTCGATTTCGGGTTTGGAGCGTTTGCGAATCTCCAGTCCAAAAGCGACGTTCTTGGCCACTGTCATGTGCTTGAAAGCCGCATAGTGCTGGAAGACGAATCCGACATTTCGTTTCTGCGCCGGCACGTGGGTTGTGTCGGTGCCTTCGATAACTACTCGTCCGGCATCGGCAGTATCTAGACCGGCGATGATTCGAAGCAAAGTGGATTTGCCGCCGCCGCTGGGGCCGAGCAGGGCGGTCAGTTGGCCGGTGGGAATCTGTAGGTCGATGTCCGAGAGGGCGACGAAATCGCCAAATGACTTCTGGACGCCGGTGATTTCGATGCTCATTGGTTTTCCTCACGATCGAGAGTGTGGTTCGGTCGCAAGATGGCGACCACTACGAGTGCCGCCACTGCAATCAGCGCGAGCAGGAAACTCGTCGCATAGGCGGTGCCCTGCTCGAAGTCTTGGTAGGTCTGCTCAACGACCAAGGTGGCAGTTTGGGTCTGGCCGATCAGGTTCCCCGAGATGATCTTCACGGCGCCAAACTCACCTAGTGCGCGGGCCAAACTGAGGACGACGCCATAGACGAGTGCCCACTTGATTGACGGCAAAGTTATCCGCCAGAACGTCTGCCAACTGCCAGCACCGAGACTTCGAGCGGCCTGCTCTTGGTCAGTGCCGATCTCCTGCAGGACGGGCACAATCTCGCGGATCACCAGCGGCAAACTGATGAATGCCGTGGCCAGAATCATCCCCGGCGCGGCAAAAGCGACCTGAAAGCCAAGCTTCTCAAGTGCAGGCCCGAACAGGCCTCCGCTGCCGCCATAGGCCAATAGCAGCGCCAAGCCGACGACTACCGGTGATACCGCGAGCGGTAGATCAATCAGGAGCGACAGCAGTCGTTTGCCCCAGAACTCCTGTCGTACCAGCAGCAGGGAAATGCCGACACCAAATATCGTGTTCAGGGCTACCGCCCAAACGGCTACATAGACCGACATCTTTAGGGCGAAGACGACATCTGGGTTGGACAAGGCGGCGCTTAGATTCGTCAGGCCGCCGTCGAAGGTGTGCAGGACCACTAGGCCCAACGGCCAGATAATTAGCAAGGCCAGATAAGTAATGACTAGAAGGCGGCGAGAAAGGGTCAGGGCCGACGGCCCCCCGCCGACGAGGTTAGCCACGATTTGCCACCTTTCGTGAAATGAACTCCAGTGAGGCGATTACGGCCAATGCGACGAGCAGCATGATCACGGCCACTGATGCTGCGGCGGCTTTATCGCCGTTCTCGATATAGGTAAGGATCCGCACCGAGGCAACCTCCGTTTTGAGTGGCAAGTTTCCCGAAAGAAGCACGAGAGAGCCGTATTCACTGATCCCGCGAGCGAACGACAGCGCTGCGCCCGCCGCGATTGCCGGTGCGAGCGAGGGCAGGATTATTCGGCGAAAGGTGGTCTGGCGGCTCGCGCCCAAGGAGGCTGCTGCTTGCTCGGTTTCAGGATCGAGCTCGATCAATACCGGCTCGACGGTGCGAACCACGAACGGAACGGTGACAAACAGCAGCGCCAAAAAAACAGACCATTGCGTATTGGCGACATTGATCCCAAGTGGGCTGGTTGGCCCGTAGAGACTCAGCAGAACTAGGCCGGCCACGATTGTCGGCAGTGCGAAGGGAATGTCGATGACAACTTCTAAGGCACGTTTGCCCCAGAATTGATCGCGCACCAAGACCCAGGCAACCAGAGTCCCCATTACTACGTTTACGGCTGTCACCGCGATCGATTCGAGCACGGTGAGGCGCAGTGCAGCTGCGGTCTGGGGGTTTTTTAGGACGGACCAGAACGTGCCCCAACCGCCCTCGGCCGCGTTGATAATGACCAGGCACAACGGAATCAACACCAGCAGGCTGAACCACACGAGCGCAAGCCCTAGTCCCAATCCAGACCCACGAGTCAGCGTGGACCTGCGGTTGACCCGCCGCGAACGCGACGGGTCAACCGGCCTAGTGATGGTGGTCATGACTTCCCGGATTCGGCGAGCAGTTTGGTGATGATGCCGTTGTTCTCGTCGAAGAAGCGATCGTTGATTTCTTCCCAGCTGCCGAAGTCAGCGGCAATCGTGAAGAGCTCCTCGGGCTGTGGGAATGGATTACTCGGATCATTTGCGCCGTCTACTTTCTCCACTTCGACGCCGGGCACTGAATTGAGCGGCCGGAATCCTTTGGACACGTATTCGGATTGACCCGCGGCGCTAAGGACAAACGAAAGAAAGTCAGTCGCCTTCTCGTCGGCATTCTTCAAGGTGGCCGCTGGGTTCTCAATCAACAGCGTGTCGGTGGGGACGACGTAGTCGATTTCCTCGCCCAACTGGCGAGCCAAGATCGCTTCGTTTTCGTAGGAAATCAATACATCACCGGTGCCGCTCTCGAAGGCGGCCGTAGCGTCACGACCAGAGCCCGGCAGCGCTTCGACATTTGCGAACAGGTCCGCCAAGAAGGCCTTAGCGTCTGCGTCGCTTCCGCCTGCGGCGATAACGTGTTGCCACGCCGCGAGGATGTTCCACCGGGCAGCACCAGAGGATCCGGGGTTTGGCGTGACAATGCCGACACCCTTTTTGACTAGGTCGTCCCAACCTTGAATGTTCTTGGGGTTTCCTTTTCGTACCACCAAGACAACGACCGAGTTCGTGACGATGCCCTTGTTTGGGCCGTCGTCCCAAGTCTGATCGACTAGGCCAGCGTTAACTAGCCGAGTCACGTCAGGGGTGATGGAAAAGTGCACGTAGTCGGCGTCCAGCCCACCGGCAACTGCCCGACTTTGATCGCCCGAAGCGCCGTAGGACTCGGTCCAGGTGACACCTTCGCCCTCACTGGTTTTGGCAAAAGCAGCCTGGGCGGCGTTGTTGCCGGCCTTCGGCACCGCGAAGCCGACAAGGTTCAACTTGGTGCCGCCTTCGTTTTGGGCGCCAGATGGTGCGCAACTCGCGATGAGTGCGGCGGCGATGGCCAGTCCGGCAGCATTGCGAACTACCCGGGTTGGTTTGAAGCGGTGTTTGGCCATTATCGGTTCCTGTCTTCGGTGAGTTGCCGGATTTGTAGCAACTTTCTTGTCGAGCAGTCACGCTAGGGCGCAGCAGGAAGCCTTTATGACTTTGTTCATATAGTGGACTGGATTAGTAGACTATTGCGGCAGTGGTAACCAAAGCGCGGCCACCATCTGGAACCGATCAGGCGGTAGGTTGGGAACCGTGACGGACTCGACGATTATTTACACCCACACCGACGAAGCCCCCGCTCTTGCGACTTACTCGCTCCTGCCGATCATTGAGGCATACGCCTCGGCGGCCGGAGTCGACGTTGAGACTCGCGACATCTCGCTGGCCGCGCGCATCATCGCCGCCTTCGCAGATCTGTTGCCCGAGAGCCAGCGCGTCCCAGATGCCCTCGCCGAACTAGGCCAATTGGCCAAGTTGCCCGAGGCCAACATCATCAAGTTGCCGAATATTTCGGCATCGGTTCCCCAGCTGAAGGCAGCGATCGCTGAACTGCAGGCCAAAGGCATCGCCCTGCCCGGCTACCCGGACAACCCGACCACTGACGCTGAGCGTGACGCCAAGGAGCGCTACGACAAGGTCAAGGGCAGCGCGGTCAACCCGGTGCTTCGCGAAGGCAACTCCGACCGGCGGGCCCCGGCCTCGGTGAAGAACTACGCCAAGAAGAACCCACACTCGATGGGTGCGTGGAGCCCGGACTCCAAGACCAAAGTCGCCACGATGGGCGAACACGACTTCAAGAGCAACGAGAAGTCGGTTGTACTGGCCGGCGACGACACCTTGAAGATCGTGTTCGAAGCCACCGACGGCACCTCGACCGTACTCAAGGAATCGCTGCCAGTTCTTGCCGGTGAAGTCATCGACGCAACAGTTCTGCAGGTCGCGCATCTTCGGGCCTTCTTGGTGCGCGCAATCACCGAGGCCAAAGAGTCGAACGTGTTGTTTAGCGTCCACCTCAAGGCAACCATGATGAAGGTCTCGGACCCGATCATCTTCGGCCACGTAGTCAAGACCTTCCTCGCGCCGGTCTTTGAGCAGTACGGCGATGACCTGGCCGCTGCAGGACTGTCAGCAAACGACGGGCTTGGCGCGATCCTCGACGGACTTGACGGTCTCACCAACGGCGCCGAAATCAAGGCGGCATTCGATGCGGCGATCGCGGCCGGCCCAGCGTTGGCGATGGTCGACTCTGATCGCGGCATCACCAACTTGCATGTGCCCAGCGACGTGATCGTCGACGCGTCGATGCCGGCGATGATCCGCACCTCCGGCCACATGTGGGGTCCGGACGGCCAAGAAGCCGACACGATTGCGGTACTGCCAGACAGTTCCTATGCGAGCGTCTACCAGGCCGTAATCGACGACTGCCGCAAGAACGGCGCTTTGGACCCGTCCACGATGGGCACCGTGCCGAACGTCGGGTTGATGGCCCAAGCGGCCGAGGAGTACGGCAGCCACGACAAGACCTTCGAAATGACCGGCGACGGCACCGTGCGAGTTTTGAATTCCGCCGGTGACGTACTGCTGGAGCACGACGTTGAGGTCGGCGACATTTGGCGCGCCTGCCAGACCAAGGACGTGCCGGTTCGAGACTGGGTCAAACTGGCCGTCAACCGGGCCCGCGCCTCGGGTATGCCGGCCGTGTTCTGGCTCGACGAGACGCGTGCACACGATGCGAACTTGATCGCCAAGGTGAACACCTACCTCGCCGATCACGACACCGAGGGTCTGCAAATCCAGATCCTCGCGCCCGCGTTGGCCACCGCCTTCACGCTGGAGCGCCTGCGTCGCGGCGAGGACACGATCAGTGTCACCGGCAACGTGCTGCGCGACTACCTAACCGACCTGTTCCCGATCCTCGAGCTTGGCACGAGCGCCAAGATGCTTTCGATCGTGCCGTTGATCGCCGGTGGTGGCTTGTTCGAGACCGGTGCGGGTGGATCGGCGCCAAAGCACGTTCAGCAACTGGTCAAGGAGGACTACCTGCGGTGGGATTCGCTCGGTGAGTTCTTCGCGCTGGTGCCCAGCCTTGAGCAGTACGCTGCCACCACGGGCAACGCCAAAGCTCAGGTTCTAGCCGACACGCTCGACCGCGCAACCGGCACATTCTTGGACGAGAACCGTTCGCCGGGCCGCAAGTTGGGCACGACCGACAACCGTGGTTCGCACTTCTACCTGGCGCTCTACTGGGCTCAGGAACTTGCTGGCCAAACGGTCGATGCTCAACTCGCCGAGGCGTTTGCGCCGTTGGCTGAAAAACTGGCGGCGGCCGAGCCGAAGATCGTGGCCGAGCTGCTCGCAGTTCAGGGCAATTCGGTTGACATCGGCGGTTACTTCCAGCCAGATCCAGCAAAGGCAGCGGCCGTTATGCGCCCGAGCAGCACCTTCAACGAGGCAATCGCCTCACTTTGATGCTCGGGCAGGGCTGCGGCCGTAAAACTGCACGATGATCAAACCGACAACAAATGCGATGGTCGGCACCCACAGGGTGTCGGCCATCGCGTCTGAGAACTGTTGGGCAATTTGTGGCGGCAATGATCCGATCGGCGCAGAACCGGCACCCTCGGAATCAAACCCGGGCAGGTGATGGGCCAACCTTGCCGAAATCGCGGCGGCAATAGCGGCCGAACCGAGAACCGCGCCAACCTGGCGAACCGAGTTGTAAACACCTGAACCGGCACCAGCGAGTTGAACTGGCAGTTTGCGAGTCGCGGTCGCGGCTAGCGGTGCCCACAAGAAGGCGTTACCGAAGCCGAACCCGCCAAGGCCGACCCACAGGACCCAAATTGGCGTGTCCAAGTCGATCGCCAGGTGCAAGAAGATCAGTACCGCACCGGCAACGGCAAAGCCGATTGTCGCGAGCAACCTTGGCGAAGCCGTATCAGTGAACCGGCCGACGATCGGTGCCATGATCACGCTCATTATCGCCATCGGCACAAACAACAAGCCAGCCTCCACCGGCGACATGTCCCGAACGATTTGGGCCCAAAGCATGAACGGGAACGCCATCGAAGTCATCGCAAACGACACGCAGGCGATCGCCAAACTCGAAATCGAAAATGAGGAGTTCGCGAAAATCTCTAGCGGCAGCAGGGGTTCGTTCTGGTTGACCCGTTGCCACCAGAAGAAGAGAACGAATACCAGCAGTCCAGCAACGATAAGTAACGGCACCGAGATGACCCCGGTGATCGTTCCCCAGTCGTACGTTTCGCCTTCTTGGATGCCAAAGACCAGCAAGAACATTGCCGTTGCGCTCAAGGCGACACCAAGCCAGTCGAAGGTGTGCGGGTGGGTGGTCAGGCGAGGCACCAGTTTGACCGCCAGGACAAAGCCGATGATGCCAACTGGCACGTTGATGAAGAAGATCCACTCCCAGCCGGCGAACTGGACCAACAGGCCACCCAAAACCGGGCCCACGAGAGTGGCCACGCCAGCGGTGGCTCCCCATAGCGCCATCGCCTTGCCCCGCCGATCCGGTGGGAAGGTCCTGGTGATGACTGCCATGGTCTGCGGAGTCATCATCGATGCACCGAAACCTTGGACGATTCGAGCGGCGATCAAACCTTCGATCGTGCCGGTTAGGCCGCACCACAGTGATGAGGCGGTGAACAGGGCTAGGCCCACCAGATAGATCAGTTTTGGTCCTACCTTGTCGCCGAGTCGACCGGTGATTAGCAGCGGCACGGCGTAGGCGAGCAGGTAAGCGCTGGTCACCCAAATGACGGCGTTATAGGTGGTACCCAACTCGCGCTGAATGTCGGGCGTGGCGACTGAGACGATCGTGGAGTCCACCAAGATCATGAAGAAACCGATCACCATGGCCCAAAGGGCCGGCCACGGATTCTTCACTTGACCGTTGGGCGCAGTTGCAGCAGTCATCAAATACCTTTCACGGTCTTAGCGGACCAGTTCGAAACAGAGCAGATCGGCCAGCGTGCCATCGCCGAGTTGTTCGGCGGCCGTCGCCTGACCGTACTGCTTGTAGCCACACGTGCGGGCGATGGCAGCACTTTTAGTGTTGCCTGCGCCGACAGACAGGTTCAGTCGCGTTAGGTTCAGACCAAACCGGTCCAAGGCGAACTGCGAAACCGCGTCCACCGCTTCGGTCATCAGCCCGAGCCCGCGCGAATCTGGGTGCATGAAGTAGCCGATTTCTGGCGAACCGGGCAAGTCGCCGATCATCACTTGGCCGCAGAATCGGTCGGTTTCTCGATCGGCGACGGTCCAGACCAGATGGGTGCCTTTGGCTGCGCGCCAGTTCGACCGGTAGTAGACATCGCGAACTTCGCTAACAGTCGGGGCCGGTTGGTTTGCCCAATAACTGGTGGCCTCGTCCGCTTCGGCCTCTGCCCAACGAGCTAAGTCGGCCTCGGTTGGTGGTCGCAACGTAAGCCGCTCGGTCTCGATGGCGTCGCGGTGCCACTTGGTTTGCGCAAAGGTTGGATCGCCGAACCGGATCGAGGCGGTCCAGCCGTCGATGACCTGGCCACGCTCGCACAGCAGGTCCGGGACGAGTTCGTGTAAGCGAAAACCAGTCGCGTGAGCGACGCGCAGACTCGCGATATTGCCAACTCGGGCGCGCCAGGTGATCGCTTCGATACCGGCCTCAACGAAGGCGTAGGTGATCGCCAGTCGCACCGCGCTAGTCATCACTGACTCGCCCCGACAATCGGGGTGCAGGGCAAAGCCGATGTCGGCCAACGGGCCAGCCCCGCGCAAGTCGACATTTCCCGCGTACCGGCCCTCGAACTCGATCGCCCAGCAGCGGTTGGTGCCCTCGTTCCAGCCGTCCGGGATGACCTCAAACGCAAACCGTTCGCTTTCGGCTCGGGTGTGCGGGTCGCTGATCGCCGTCCAAGCGACCATTTCGGGGTCTTGGGCCATCGCCAGCATCCGGTCAATATCGCTGCGAACATGCGCCCGCAAGGTGACTTGGCCGTCGGTTAGGACAGGTACGTTCAGCGGCCAGCCGAGCCCGCTCATTTCGCCGCAGCGCGAAACGGGTCGGCCGGGTAGACGCCGAGCACCTTGACCTCGGTGGTGAAGAACGAAAGCTCTTCGAGAGCTCGGGCCAGATCCGCATCTTCGGGATGGCCTTCGACCTCGGCCAAGAACATCGTCGCGGCGAACTCGCCACCGACCATGTAGCTCTCCAGCTTGGTCATGTTGATCCCATTGGTGGCGAAGCCACCAAGTGCCTTGTAGAGGGCCGACGGGAGGTTGCGAACATTGAAGATGAAACTGGTTATGACCGGTCCGTTGTTGGCTGGTGCTCGAACATAGTCCTTCGACAACAAAACGAATCGTGTCGTGTTGTGGTCTTCGTCTTCGATGTCGGCGGCCAAGACGTTCAGGCCATAAATGTCGGCGGCCAATGGCGGTGCGATGGCCGCCTGGCTGGTGTCGTTTGCTTCGGCAATTTCTCGCGCCGCGCCGGCCGTGTCACCCGAGATCACCGGTTTCCAGCCATTTTCGCCAATAATCCGGCGGCATTGACCGAGCGCATGGACGTGACTGTGCACTGACTTGATCGAGGCCAATGAGGTGCCGGCCGACCCCATCAGGGCGAACTGAATCCGCAAGAATCGTTCGCCAACAATGTGCAGGCCACTTGAGGGGATCAGGTGGTGAATATCGGCGACCCGACCGGCCAGCGAATTGTCGATCGGGATCATCGCCAACTCGCAGTCGCCGGTATTTACCGCCGCGAACGCATCTTCAAAGGACGCACAAGCAACTGGCTCGGCGTCGGGAAAGTTTTGGATGATCACCAGGTGCGAGTTCGCTCCCGGCTCACCTTGGTAGGCAATGCGCACCGGCTCAGCCTAACGCCGCAGGTGGAGTCATTCGGTCAGTTGGCTCGCGCCATCGCAGGGTCGAACCGTGAAAACGTTCGGCCGCGACCAGGATCGGGCCGCGAAGGCAGCCTCTACTTGGGTGCGCAGGCCGTCTACTTTCTGCGGCGCGATCAAACAGATGACACTGCCGCCAAAGCCGCCGCCGGTCATTCGAGCGCCCAGCGCGCCAGCTTCCAAAGCGATCTCCACGGCGACATCAAGTTCGGGGCAGGACACGGCGAAGTCGTCGCGCAACGACTCGTGCGACGCGGTGAGCATCGTGCCAAAGGCCGTCCAGTCTCGCCGAGCCAAAGCAGTAATCGAGGCTTTCACCCGGGCAGTCTCGGTGAGTACATGGCGAGCACGAGGGCGAAGTTCGTCAGGCAAAGCCAGAAGTTCGTCCAGGCCGATCTGAGCCAGTTTCTCGAGGCCGGCTTCGGCGGCGGCGGCCTCACATTCGGCTCGACGCACGGCGTACTCGCCGCTAGCCAGCGAGTGTTTGACGTTCGTGTCGATCACCGCGAGCACGAGTGAGTCGGCGGTCCAGTCCACCGAGATCGGCCGATGCGTCGGGGGAGTAGTGGAGAAGTCCAAGTGCAGGGCGTGACCTGCTTTAGCCAGCATCACGGTGTACTGGTCCATCAGCCCGGTTGGGGCGCCAACGAAATCGTTCTCGGCTTTGGCGCCAATCTGGGCCAAGACCTCTCGGGTCAAATTCGCATCTGCCAAATCTGCCAGCGCGATCGCCACCGCGCAGGTCAGGGCCGCCGAGGATGAGAGCCCGGCTCCCACCGGTAACGTCGTTTCCAGCACGATGTCAGCGCCAGCAACCGGCACATCGAACGAACGCAAACCCCAAACCGAACCGGCCACATAGGCGGCCCAGCCATCAACTGAACCGGGCGCGGCGTCGACGGGGAACGAAACGTGTTGGCCGCCGCTCCACACATTTATCAGGCCGTCTTCGCGGCGGCGAACCTTCGCCAACAGGCTGCGGTCGATGGCAATCGGTAACGCGAGGCCACCGTTGTAATCGAGATGTTCGCCGATCAGGTTTACTCGGCCAGGCACTCGCCAGCGGCGCACGTCATCCACACCCGTCACCCTACTAACGGGCAAGGCTGGCACAATCTATCCATGCTCAGTCTCCCGCGCGCACTCTCTGGAGCACAGCCGACAGCCGATTCCTATCACCTCGGCAACTACATCGGTGCCTTCAAAAATTGGGTGCAATTGCAGGACGATTTCGAAGCGTTCTACTTCATTCCCGATATGCACGCGATCACCGTCGATTACGACCCGGCCCGGCTGACCGAGCGCACGTACATCGCGGCCGCACAAATGATCGCTGCCGGTGTTGACCCGGAGCGCAGCGCACTCTTTGTGCAAAGCCACGTACCCGAGCATGCGCAGCTAGCTTGGATTCTCAACGGTGTTACCGGGTACGGCGAAGCCAGTCGGATGACCCAGTTCAAGGACAAGAGCGCCAAGGCCGGGGCCGAGTTCGCCAGTGTCGGACTGTTCACCTACCCGATCTTGATGGCCGCCGACATTCTGATTTACCAGGCCGACAAGGTTCCAGTTGGCGAAGATCAGCGCCAGCACGTCGAACTGACCCGAAACCTTGCGCAGCGGTTCAACCACCGATTCGGCGAAACGTTCACCGTGCCCGAGGCGTACATCGTCAAAGACTCGGCAAAGGTTTACGACCTGCAAGAGCCGACTTCTAAGATGAGCGGTTCGAATCCCGTACACACTGGCGTGATCGACCTAACCGACACGGCCAAGCAGGCGGCTAAGAAAATCAAATCAGCGGTCACCGATTCGGGCAGCGAGATCTTCTTCGATCCGAAGGAAAAGCCAGGCGTCAGCAACCTGCTGACGATCTACTCGGTGATGACCGGCAAATCTATTGACGAACTCGTCACCGAGTACGCAGGCAAACAGTACGGCCACCTAAAGGTTGACTTGGCCGAAATCGTGGGCGACTTCGTGGAGGCATTCGGCACGCGTACGAGTGAACTTTTGGCGGACAAGGCTGAACTGGATCGGATTTTTGCCGCCGGTGCGGCCAAGGCCCGTGAGGTCGCCACCCCAACGCTCGAATTGGTTTATGAGCGGTCCGGGTTCGTGAAGGCCGGCCGATGACGGTAATCGTCGGCGTCTCGATCGCTATCCCCGAACCTTTCGGGGAGTTCCTGCGTGAGAAGCGACGCTCATTTGGTGACCTTGAAGCCGACCGCATCCCCACCCACATCACCTTGGCGCCCCCGTTGGTTATCGAGCCAGACCAGCGTGACTCCCTCGCCGAAGACTTGGCGGAGTTAGCTCAGGTTTGCGCCCCGTTCAACATCCGCCTGTTGGGCACCGGCACCTTCCGGCCGATCTCGCCGGTTGTGTTTGTGGCGATCAGCGAGGGGATCGCCCAGATCGAGATGCTCGCTGAGGGCGTACGCAACGCGATCGAGGCGCCACAAGCGGAATTTCCGTTCCACCCCCATGTCACGGTCGCGCACAACGTGGACGATCAAGCCTTGGACCTCGCGCTTCGCGACCTTCGAGATTTCGAGTGCGAGTTCGCGGTCGACGCGGTCCATCTCTATGTCGACGATCCCGAAACTGGCTGGCAGCCGACCCACACTTTCGCATTCGGCGGCTGAATCAACCGGTCACCGAGACTGATCGGCTAGTGCATCAACTAACGCTGAGCGGAACGCTCTAGCCGCCAGCGGCAGCGACGCGACATCGCGGTGGGCGATCGCAATGCTTCGAGAAAGTGGCGGATTCTCCAGTTGGGTACTGCGCAATCCGCTACGCGCCCGCATCACGATGTCTGGCACCACCGCGTGGCCGAGGCCAGATTCGACGAACCTAAGCACCGATCCCATTTCGACTCCTTCGACGCTGAGCGTCGGCTCAAACCCGGCCGCAGCGCAGGCGCGCAAGGTGACATCGCGCAAGTCGTAGCCTTCGCGGAACATCACTAGCGGCAGATCGACTAGGGCGGCGACGTCCAACTTTTCGGGCATCCCGGCATTTGCGGCGCTAGCCAGCACGAGGCGCTCGCGAAAAACGACTTCAGTGAGGATTTCTGGGTTCGGGTTTGGCAGCGGCACGATCAGTAACGCCAGGTCGATTCGTCCGGCGGTCAGGTCGGCAGTGAGATCTCGCGAGCCGGCCTCGCGCACCTCCAAGTCGATGCCTGGGTGTTCGGCTCGAAACTGAGTCAGCACCGGCGCCAGTAGGCCATCGATCATCGATGGGGTTGCCCCGAGCCGAACTCGGCCGCGCTGCAAAGCGGCTACCTCATGCACCGACCGCGTGGCGTTTTCGGCCTCAATCAGAATGCGTCGGGCAAAGGGGAGCAACGCTTCGCCCGCGCTGGTCAACTCGATGCCGGTTCGCCCGCGAACCAAAAGGTGGGTGCCAAGTGAGTTCTCTAGGCTGCGTACTTGCTTGGACAAAGTCGGCTGCGAGACACCGAGTTCATCGGCGGCGCGGGTGAACCCCTGCTGGTCGACTACGGCGACGAAATAGGTCAAATGACGTAACTGCACTGCACTACCATAGCCATCGTCTATGAAAGATCGCCTTAGTTCGACTTAGCGTGAATCGCCAAAGCGGCCTAACCTGCATTAGTGGCCACTTCTGAGATGACGCGCACGCCCGCACAGCGGTCGACCGTGGCGCTGAAAATTTTGATGGCGGTCTCCGGTCTAATCATGGTCGGATACCTGCTCCTGCATATGTACGGCAACTTGAAGATCTTCGCGGGACAGGAGGCGTTCGACGAGTACGCCCACCACCTGCGGACCTTCGGCGAGCCGATGCTCCCGTACGAGGGACTGCTCTGGATCGTTCGCGTTGTGCTGCTCGGCGCGATCCTCGCGCACGTCTACAGCGCGGCAACCCTGTGGAAGCGCAACAAGCGCGCCGCCGGATACGTGGGCCGCAAGCGGTACCAGTCGTCGCGCGGCGCCAAGGGCATCCAGCGTAGTTACGCCTCCTTCACCATGCGCTGGGGCGGAGTCGTCGTACTGCTGTTTGTGATCTATCACCTGCTGCATTTGACCGCAAACGTCATTCATCCAGGCGGCGCCAGCGACAGCCCCTATCAGCGGGTTGTCAACGGTTTCGAGATCTGGTGGGTTGTCTTGACCTACACGATCGCGATGCTTGCCGTCGGCTTCCATCTGTGGCACGGCGTCTGGAGCGCGTTGACGACCTTGGGTGCGAACCACAGCGCGACCCGAAACGGTTCGCGGCTCACGCCGCTGGCTTGGGTGATTTCCGGGCTGATCACTATCGGCTTCCTGTTGCCCCCGTGGGCGATCCTGCTCGGCTTCGTGGACTGAAAGAGGACTTTAGACAATGACTGTGGACCTATACGCCACTGGCGATGACATCCGCGACGAGGCCGCGCCCAGCGGCCCGATTGAGAAGCGTTGGGACGAGCACCGGGCGCACATGAACTTGGTCAACCCGGCCAACCGTCGCAAGCTCAACGTGATCGTCGTCGGCACCGGCCTAGCCGGCGGCTCGGCCGCGGCGACTTTGGGTGAGGCCGGCTACAACGTGAAGGCGTTCTGTTACCAGGACAGCCCCCGTCGAGCCCACTCGATCGCCGCCCAGGGCGGGATCAACGCCGCGAAGAACTACCGCAACGACGGCGACTCGATCTATCGCTTGTTCTACGACACCGTCAAGGGTGGCGACTTCCGCTCGCGCGAGTCGAACGTTTACCGCTTGGCGCAAGTTTCGGTGAACATCATCGATCAGTGTGTAGCTCAAGGGGTGCCGTTCGCGCGCGAATACGGCGGACTACTCGACAACCGCTCGTTTGGTGGCGTTCAGGTTTCGCGAACGTTCTACGCGCGTGGCCAGACCGGCCAGCAGTTGCTGATCGGCGCCTACCAAGCACTAGAACGCCAGATCGCGGCCGGCACGGTAGAGATGAACACCCGCCACGAGATGCTCGAACTGATCATGGTTCCCGACGCTGACGGCACCGAACGCGCCCGCGGCATCGTGGTGCGCGACATGGTCACCGGCGAGATCGAGACGCACACCGCCGACGCGGTCGTGTTGGCTTCGGGTGGTTACGGCAACGTGTTCTTCCTGTCGACCAACGCGATGGGCTGCAACGTGACGGCCACGTGGCGCGCGCACAAGAAGGGCGCCTACTTCGCCAACCCGTGCTACACGCAGATCCACCCGACCTGTATCCCGGTTTCGGGCGACTACCAGAGCAAGCTCACCTTGATGAGCGAGTCGCTGCGTAACGACGGCCGCATCTGGGTGCCAAAGAAGGGCGGCGACACTCGTCACGCCCGCGACATCCCAGAAGATGAGCGCGACTACTACCTCGAGCGCATCTACCCGTCGTTCGGCAACTTGGTTCCGCGCGATATCGCTTCGCGGGCAGCCAAGTACCAGTGCGACGACGGCAAGGGCGTTGGGCCAGGCGGACTTGGTGTCTACTTGGACTTCGCCGACGCGATCGAGCGCCTCGGCCGGCCAGCCGTTGAAGCCAAGTACGGCAACCTGTTCGACATGTACGCCCGGATCACCGGCGAAGACCCGTACACCGAGCCGATGCGCATCTACCCGGCCGTCCACTACACGATGGGCGGACTGTGGGTCGACTACAACCTGCAGAGCAACCTGACCGGCCTGTTCGTGACCGGCGAAGCGAACTTTTCCGATCACGGCGCGAACCGCCTCGGCGCTTCGGCGCTGATGCAGGGTCTGGCCGACGGTTACTTCGTGCTTCCGTACACGATCGCGGACTACCTTTCGCACGCTCCGTACGAGGCGATCGGCGACGATCACCCACGCGTGGTTGAGGCTCGCAAACAGGTCGAGGACCGAATCGAGAAGTTCATGTCGATTCAGGGCACGCGGACGGTCGATTCCTACCACAAGGAACTCGGTCAGATCATGTGGGATTACTGCGGCATGGAGCGCACCGAGGAGGGCTTGACTAAGGCGATCGGTTTGATCCGCAAGCTGAAGGACGACTTCTGGGTAAACGTCAAGGTCACCGGCGAAGCCGAGGAACTCAACCAGACGCTCGAGCGCGCGGGTCGAGTTGCCGACTTCTTCGAACTCGGCGAACTGATGTGCATCGACGCGCTGAACCGCGCCGAATCGTGCGGCGGTCACTTCCGTGGTGAAAGCCAGACTGAAGACGGCGAAGCGCTGCGTCACGACGACCAGTTCGCTTACGTCGCCGCGTGGGAGTTTGGCGACCAGCAGCCGATCCTGCACAAGGAGCCGCTGGAGTACGAATACGTCGAGATGAAAGCCAGGAGCTACAAGTGAAGATCACAGTTCGGATCTGGCGGCAGAAGAACGCCGACGCCAAGGGCACCATGGAGACCTACGGTCTCGACGATGTCAGCGAGCATATGTCCTTCTTGGAGATGCTTGATGTGCTCAACGAGCAGCTCACGGTCGAGGGCAAGGACCCGGTGGCGTTCGACTCGGACTGCCGCGAGGGTATCTGCGGCATGTGCGGCGTCGTCATCAACGGCATTCCGCACGGTCCCGAAGTCACCACGACTTGCCAGCTGCACATGCGCACGTTCAACGATGGCGACGTCATCGACATTGAGCCGTGGCGCGCCGGAGCCTTCCCGGTAGTCAAGGACTTGGTCGTTGACCGAGGCGCCTTTGACCGGATCATTCAGGCCGGTGGCTTCATCTCAGCGCCGACTGGTTCGGCGCCTGAGGCCAACAACCTGCCGGTGCCAAAGGACGACGCTGACCATGCGTTCGAGGCGGCGACCTGCATTGGTTGCGGCGCTTGTGTGGCTGCGTGTCCTAACGGTTCTGCGATGCTGTTCACGGCAGCCAAGATCACCCACCTTGGCCTGTTGCCGCAGGGTCAGCCTGAGCGGGACTCGCGCGTCTTGGGCATGGTCGAACAGATGGACTACGAAGGCTTCGGTGGCTGCACCAACATTGGTGAATGTGCTGCGGCTTGCCCCAAGGGCATCCCGCTGGACGTCATTAGTCGCCTGAACCGCGACCTGATGGGCGCACTCGCCAAGCCGTGAGGCGATAGCTTTTCACTTATAAATAGCGGTGCGCCCCGTCTTTGGACGGGGCGCAACGCTGTTTGGGAGGCTTTGATTTTACTTAGCATAGGTAATGAGCTATGCTAAGTAAATGTCCTCTGAGTCTGAACATCTCGCCCAGGCGGTGACGCGGCTTAGTCGCCGCCTACGCCAAGAGCGTCAATCAGAGTTGACCGCCACCCAATTTTCGGTGCTGCGGTCGGTGTACCTGCTCGGCCCGGCCACCCCAAGTCAGATCGCGGCCGCCGAAAAGGTGTCACAGCCCTCGGTAACTCGAACGCTCAACTGCTTGCTCGAGTCCGGACACATCGCCAAGTCCCCACACCCCGATGACGGTCGCCAAGTGCTGATCAAGATGTCCGAAATGGGGGAGCAGACACTTTCCCAGGAGCGGCGGCGGCGCGACTTGTGGCTCGACGCCCAGTTGGTGAACTTGAGTTCAGCCGACCGGGCATTGCTGCATGAGGCCGCAGACTTA
>DAONBX010000019.1:0-52035 GCA_035401705.1 Aeromicrobium sp. | reverse complement strand
TACTTCAACGACGGCGACATCGTCGACGGCACCATCGTCAAGGTGGACCGCGATGAGGTTCTCCTCGACATCGGCTACAAGACCGAGGGTGTTATCCCCTCGCGCGAGCTGTCCATCAAGCACGACATCGACCCGAACGAAGTTGTCTCGGTCGGCGACACGGTCGAAGCCCTCGTCCTCCAGAAGGAAGACAAAGAAGGTCGACTGATTCTCTCCAAGAAGCGCGCCCAGTACGAGCGCGCCTGGGGCGACATCGAAAAGATCAAGGACGAAGACGGCGTCGTTGAAGGCACCGTCATCGAGGTCGTCAAAGGCGGCCTGATCATGGACATCGGTCTGCGTGGCTTCTTGCCCGCGTCGTTGGTTGAAATGCGTCGCGTTCGTGACCTCGATCCGTACATCGGTCAGAAGCTTGAAGCCAAGATCATCGAGCTCGACAAGAACCGCAACAACGTGGTCCTCTCGCGTCGCGCTTGGCTCGAGCAGACCCAGTCGGCCGTTCGCCAGAACTTCCTCAACGACCTCAAGAAGGGTCAGGTCCGCAAGGGCGTCATCAGCTCGATCGTCAACTTCGGTGCGTTCGTTGATCTCGGCGGCGTCGACGGTCTCGTTCACGTTTCGGAACTGTCCTGGAAGCACATCGATCACCCGAACGAAGTCGTTCAGGTTGGCGACGAGGTCACCGTCGAGGTCCTCGAAGTCGATTTGGATCGCGAGCGCGTCTCCTTGTCGCTCAAGGCGACCCAAGAGGATCCGTGGCAGCACTTTGCTCGTACCCACCAGATCGGTCAGATCGTCCCGGGCAAGGTCACCAAGCTCGTCCCATTCGGTGCGTTCGTTCGCGTCGAAGAGGGCATCGAAGGTTTGGTGCACATCTCGGAGTTGGCCGAGCGCCACGTCGAGATCCCAGAGCAGGTCGTTCAGATCGGCGACGCGGTTATGGTCAAGATCATCGACATCGACCTCGAACGTCGTCGGATCTCGCTGTCGCTGAAGCAGGCGAACGAGACTGAAGTCGCAGCTGAGGCCGACGGTTTCGACCCGACGCTCTACGGCATGACGTCCTCGTACGACGCCGATGGCAACTACATCTACCCGGACGGTTTCGACCCCGAAACCGGCGAATGGCAAGAAGGCTTCGACGAAGCCCGCGCTGCCTGGGAGAAGCAGTACGCCGAGGCGCACGAGCGCTGGGAAGCGCACAAGAAGCAGGTTGCCGACGCTGAGCAGGCGAACCTCGAAGCAGGAGAGGTCGGCGAGTACACCTCATCCGAGCCTGCTGCAGAGGAGACCGGCGGTTCGCTGGCATCCGACGAGGCTCTCCAGGCACTTCGCGAGAAGTTGACCGGCGGCGAGTGATTTTTCGTTAACGAACTGGGCCCCAACCGCTTGGTTGGGGCCCAGTTCTTTTTGTGCTTAGCCAGATCACAATTCGGTGCGTCGCACTTTCCCCGTGCCCGTTCGCGGAAGCTCAGCAACGCGAAAGTAGACCTTAGGTCGCTTCGCCGCGGCTAGCCTTTCGATGGCGCGGTTTCGAAGGTCCGCCTCAGACGCGGTGCCAACAAAACTGGCACACACCCGTTGGCCCCACTTCTCGTCGGGGCGGGCGTGCACCGCGACCTCAACCACGCCAGGCACGTCGGCTAGGGCGGCCTCGACTTCAGCCGGGTAGACGTTCACGCCGCCAGTGATGATCAGGTCAGTTCGACGCGCAGTCAAATACACGAAGCCGTCGGCATCTATTTGGCCTAGGTCACCCACGGTGAAGGCCGGACCGCGTTCAGTCTCGCGCCATACCGCGGCGGTCTTGGCTGGGTCGCCCCAATAGGAGAAGCGTCCCCACGGCGGCACGGTGCACCAGAGTTCGCCGTCGTCGGCCACGTCGATGGTCCGTCCTTTTCGTGCTCGACCAACTGTGCCCGGGTGCGCGATCGACTCGACCGCAGAACACGCGGTGAACTGGCCTTCGGTGGAGCCGTAGAACTCCCAAACGGTTTCGGTGCCAAAGAAGGCGTGAGCGGCGATTCTGATCGGCTCAGGACAGGGCGCACCGGCGTGAGCGACCAGCCGAAAGCAACTGACGTCGGGCGCCGGCGCAGACTCAAGATGGCTAAAGAGGCGCTGTAGTTGTGTCGGTACACAAAACATCGTGGTGGGTCTAACTGAATCGACTGCTTCGCAGAAGCCTTCAGCGGTGAAGGCGGGCAAGACGGCAATGGAACCACCGGCCAAGAGCGTCCCGATCGCGAACCTAAGCGGCGCCGAGTGGTAGAGGGGAGAGACCGCAAGATTCACGTCGCTTGGGCAAAATCCCCAGAGTTCACGTTCGTCCAGCATCGCCGCCTTGGCGGTGGGTTCATCCCAGAAGCTCGACCACACCCCCTTAGGTCGACCAGTCGTTCCCGACGTGAAGTGCATCGGCCGGCACGTCGGTACCGGGTCGAGTCGGCTGGGGGAGTGTTGGGCTAGGTCGGTCACACGAGTTAGTGAATCGACGACTAGCGTCGCGTCAACCTCACGAAGAATCGGTTCGCGTTCAAAACTCGTCAGTCTCGGATCAAGCGGTACCGGAATCCGGCCGGTCGTCAGACAGGCCCAAACAACCGCGACCAGGTCAACCGAATTTGGCAGCAGGAGCACGACCCGGTCGCCCTTGGCGACGCCGGCCTCGCCCAGCCCGGTGGCGATTCGAGCGGCTCGGTCCTGAACATCGGCGGCCGAATGCGCCCGACAATCGCCGAATGCGTGTGACATCGGTTACATCCCTTCGGGTCGTTCGGACAGTCTGCGGCGTGTCGGCCTAGAGAATATGGTTGACTCGACTTTGGCCGTCCCCCGACCCCGGCCAAAACTATGACTGAACCACGATCTGTAGGACACCGCCGCAAGGCCGTCGTTCGCGATCCTTGGTATGCCCGGGCGCGAAAGCATGTCGCGTTAGGTGCTGGCGCGGCCGCTCTTGGCGTGGCTGCAGTTGCAGCCGTTGGCACGTCAGCTTCCTCAAGTGGCAATGATGAGCTCATCGCCGCCGATCAGCCTGACATCATCACCGCGGCATTGGACGGAAACGCACCGGCTCAAACTAGTAGGGGCAGTTCTGAGCGGGCGCCGATACCGTCGTCAGTGAAGGCCGACGAAAAAATCGAAGGCTCGTTGTTCGCTCAGAAAACCCTGCCAATTCGCGCAGATGCGTCCAGCAAGTCACCAGTTTTGGCTACGGTCGCAAAGGGGAAGAAAGTTGCGGTGACCGGAGTCGAGCGCGCCGGCTGGACCCAGATCATTCACAACGACCTACCGCGGTGGGTTTCGTCCGATCTCGTCGGAGAGAAGACTCCGGTTCTTGGTGCCAGCGAAGGTACGGTTTCGACCGCGCCTTGCGCACGTGGCTCGAGCGTCGAATCGGGACTACGCCCCGACACCATTGCGGTCTACCGGGCTGTCTGCGCTCGATTCCCGCAGGTCGCCAATTATGGCGGAATCGCCGGCCGAGGCGAGCACGGCACAGGTCAGGCGTTGGACATCATGGTTCGCGGACAACTCGGCTGGGATATTGCTGCGTTCCTCCAAGCGAACCGGCAGCGTTTCGGGGTCAGTTACCTGATCTTCGAACAACGGATCTGGACAGTTCAGCGTGGCGGCGAGGGTTGGCGCTCGATGAGTGATCGAGGCGGCGACACGGCAAACCATTTTGATCACGTTCACGTGACCACTTATGGCTCCGCAGGTACCGGCTGATGCTGGTTGTCGGACTCACTGGTGGGATAGCTTCGGGTAAAAGCACCGTCAGCAAGCGACTGCGCGAACTAGGCGCCTTCGTAATCGATTACGACCTACTCGCGCGCGAAGTGGTCGAACCTGGAACGAACGGCCTGCGACAGATCGGCGAAAGGTTTGGCCCGAGCGTCATTGCTCCGGACGGCCGTCTGGATCGAGCAGCGTTAGGGGCTATCGTCTTTGCCGATCCGGCGGCGCTGCACGATCTTGAGCAGATTACCCATCCGGCGATTCGTCAGCGAGCCGCCGAACTTCAAGCCGGTTCCGGCGATTCCGCGATTGTGGTCCATGACAATCCGCTACTAGTCGAGATGGGCGCGGCCCCCGCCTGCGACGTCGTGATCGTCGTTGACGCGAGCGAGGCCGATCAAGTCGCTCGCATGGTTTCAGATCGCCGAATGAGCCAGGCAGACGCGCGTGCTCGAATTCGCGCTCAGGCCGGTCGAGAGCAGCGGTTGGCTGCTGCCGACCATGTGCTAAATAATTCCGGGACGCTTGCACAGCTGACCCAGCAGGTGGACACACTTTGGGCCCAACTCGCCAATCGGTGAGTCAGGCCCAAAATGCGTCTACCGCAATGTTGATCTTCTAGATTGTGATGCTGATTCGTCAGGCTGCCAATTCTGGATCGGCAACTTCACGTAGTTTGGCCAACGCTAGGCGCTCTACTTGGCGAACGCGCTCGGCCGAAATCCCGTGACGCTTGCCAATGTCAGCAAGCTTCTGCTGACGACCGTCAAGTAGGCCATAGCGAGCCTTCACAATGTCGGACTCGCGAGCATCGAGCGTGTCGATCAACGCGATCAACTGCTCGCGTGCGGCATGGTCAAGCACCGCCAAGTCCGGTCCTGGTGTGCTGTCTCGGGCGATCAGATCGCCAAGACTGGTGTCGCCGTCTTCGTCTATTGGCGCATCCAAGCTGACATGGTCTCGGCCCCACGAAAGCAAGTCGATTACCCGGTCTACGTCCATGTCCAGTTCGGCGGCGATTTCTGCCGGATCCGGGTCGTAGCCGAGTTGGCGTTCGAGGTTTCGGCGTGCACCGGAAACTTGGTTCAGTTCTTCGACGACATGCACTGGCAGCCTCACGACCCGAGCCTGCTGGGCGACGCCACGAGTGATTGCTTGGCGTACCCACCAAGTGGCATAGGTGGAGAACTTGAAGCCTTTGGTGTAGTCGAACTTTTCCACTGCGCGGATCAGGCCGGTGTTGCCTTCTTGGATCAGATCCAGCATGGGCATCTGGGAGCGGCCATACTTGCGGGCGATCGACACGACCAAACGAAGGTTCGCCTGGATGAACTCGTCGATTGCCCGATCGCCTTCGGCCGCGAGCCATTCGAGTTCGGCACGGCTAGCGCGCTTTGGAGCGCCGCCCTTGGCACGGCCGATTCGCCCAGTTTCGAGCAAATGGCGTGCATACATGCCTGCCTCGATGGTGCGGCTCAACTCCACTTCACGCGCTGCGTCAAGTAGGGGAGTGCGCGCAATCTCAGACAGGTACATACCGACACTGTCTTTGCCCTCAAATTCACGGTCGTTCACGATGATTCCTCCTGAAGGTGGCTTCAAAAGGTTTAACGCTGAAACGGCTCGTGAGATTCCGTTCTCAGGACTTTCTTGGGTTGGTCGCGCAATCAATGATCCAGGCCAACTCCCAGGCGCGTTGGTGCCAAGCGGCATAACGCCCACTAACGCCGCCGTGGCCGGCCACCATTTCGGTGCGAAGAAGCACGTCCGCTGGCTCGGCGACGACTTCACGCAGTCGGGCAACCCATTTGGCTGGTTCGACGTACTGGACCCGGGTGTCGTTGAGTGAGGTGGCCGCCAAGATCCGCGGATAGGGCTGCGCGGTGATGTTTTCGTAGGGGGAGTACGACTTCATATAGGCGTAAACCTGCGGGTCGGCGAGAGGATTGCCCCATTCGTCCCACTCGATCACCGTCAGCGGCAGCGAGGGATCAAGGATCGTCGTGAGCGGGTCGACGAAGGGCACATCGGCAAAGATTCCGGCGAATGCGTCCGGAGCGAGGTTGGCGACCGCGCCCATCAGCAATCCGCCGGCACTGCCGCCTTCGGCGACGAGGCGGTCTGGGCTGGTCCAACCGGCCGAACTCAAATATCTTGCGCAGGCAACAAAGTCGGTGAAGGTGTTTGCCTTGGCGTCCATCTTGCCGTCGTCGTACCAGTGGCGGCCGAGTTCGCCGCCGCCACGAACATGGGCGACTGCGTAAACGAAACCACGATCTAGCAGGCTCAGGCGTGAAATGGAGAAGTCCGGATCGAGGCTCGCCTCATATGAGCCGTACCCGTAAATCAAAGCCGGTGCGGTCCCGTCTTGGGTCGTGCCCTTTCGGCACACGATCGACAGGGGGATCTCGACGCCGTCGCCGGCGGTGACCCAGGCGCGGTGTTGCTCGTAGTCTGCTGAGTCGAAGTCGCCAAGAACCGGTGCGCGTCGGCGCAGAAGTCGTTCGCCAGTTGCCGGGTCTAGGTCCCAGATCGATGCCGGTTCGGTGTACGAGGTGTAGCCGATTCGCAGGTACCGCGGATCCCACTCCGCATTGCCGCCAAGACCGCAGGTGAACAAGTCGGCCTCGAACTCGATCTCGTCTGGCGTACTGATTTCATCTCCAGCCAGCGACATCAGAGCGATCCGGGTGGTCGCATCGCGTCGGTAGGACAGCACTAAGTAGTGCTTGAAGGCGTCAACTCCCTCGAGTCGCACGTCGTCCGAACCAGCGATGAGCACTTCAGTTCGGTCAGGAGTCGCAAGGTCGGCGGTGACCAATTCGAAGTTGATCGCGCCATCGTTGTGCAGGATCGCCAATTTGTCGTTACCGGCCAACCGGAAGTGCTCGACTGAGTATTCGACGCCTTCGCGCCGCGGCCAAACGATCTCAAAATCGCCGGTGGGATTGGTGGCATCGAGCAACCGAGTCTCGCTCGTAACTTTCGAGCCGACGCCAATCGCTAGGAACTTCTCTGATGCTGTTCGACCGACCCCGACGAAGTAGCGCTCATCAGGCTCTTCGAAGACCAGAACGTCCTTGCTGGTCGCGCCGAGTTCATGTCGCCAAACCTGGTGTGGTCGCCAAGAATCGTCGACGGTGGCGTAGAACAGATAGTTACCGTCGGCAGACCAAGTCACCCCGTGGGCGGCGTTAGTGATCTCATCGGCAAGAACTTCGCCGGTTGAAAGTTGCTTAACCTTGATCGTGAATCGCTCGTCGCCTTTGGTGTCCGTCGACCACGCGAGCAAGTCGCCGTCATCAGAGAGGCTGAACGCACCGAGGGAGAAGAACTCCTGTCCCTCGGCCTCAATATTTGCATCGAGCAAAATTTCTTCACCGGCCAAGGCGCTGCCAGCTTCAACCGTCGGCGGTTCCCAGTCGTCCGGGCCGCTGATCGGGACTCGGGCACGAATCGAATACTGCTGCCCTTCGACCGTCCGGGCGTAGTACCACCACCGCTGGTGGCGCACCGGTACCGACATATCGGACTCGAGCGTCCGATCCTTGATCTCGTTGAAGAGTTGCTCGCGTAAGTCGGCCAAATCCGCGGTGCAACTGTCAGACCACGCATTCTCCGATTCAAGGTAGGCGATCGTGTCCGGATCTTCGCGGTCGCGCAACCAGTCGTAATTGTCGACAAAGTCGTCTCCGTGGTGCGAACGGACCATCGGACGTTTCGGCGCTTGGGGGACTGGCACGGCTTGCTCGGTCATGAAGTGACCGTATCGCTCGCCTGTGACACCTCGGTCGCATGACCGGGCCGCAACGCTGGATCTTCGACGTCGATGCTGAGGATCGGCCCGTTGGGTCTAGTTGGCGTTTCGAAGCGAATGGTGACTATTCCTTGGCCCGTTCCCCAGACCCAGCCATCACCGAACTCGTGGTGGTGCACATCCATTCCTGGAAGCCAGGTTGGCTTGTTTTCCGAATCTTCTTCAACCAATTCGGCATCGGCGCCAGCAGTTGGCTCTGCTTCCTCAGCAAATAGGTCCTCCTGCACCCAATCGGCTAGTCCGCTCACCCCGACGCCTACGAGCCGGATTCCATCGCCAACGTCCAGTTTCTCCAGCAGTTTTCTGGCGGTTTGGGCGATGGCCGTGGGTGAATCTGTCGGTGCGGCCAAGGTTGCGGACCGGGTCAATGTCGTGAAGTCGTGATACCGAACTTTTAACGTGACGGTGCGGCCCGAAAGCCCCTGCTTACGCAGCCGACCAGAAACCTTCCGGGTCATCGCTTCGACTATGAGATTTAGTTCGCCACGATCGGTCAGGTCAGAAGCGAACGTGTCTTCGGCACTAACCGACTTGTTCTCGCGGTTTGCAGAAATTCGCCTATCGTCTAGGCCACGCGAAAGCCGGTATAGGGAGGCGCCAGCGGCCGCGCCGATTAGGTCGATCAGTTCGGCCTCGCTGTGCTCCCACACCTGCTGCACTCCGGTGATACCGATGTGTTTAAGTCGCGCTGCGGTTGCCGGGCCTACCCCTGGGATCGCGGTGACTGGCAGCGGACCGAGGACCTCTTTCTCCGTGCCGGGCGAAACGATGAAGAAGCCGTCTGGCTTGTTTAGTTCACTCGCCACCTTTGCCATCAGTTTCGAGGTGCCAAGACCTACTGAACAGGTCAAACCGCCGGTCTCACGCTTGATCTGGGCTCGTAGGTTTTCGATTAGCGTTTCCAGTTCCGAAGTTTCGGTCGTCGCGGTGACAATCTCGGCCAGGTCCACGAACGCCTCATCGAGCGACAGCGGTTCCACCAGCGGCGAAAGCTGCCGCAGGCAGTCCATCACCACCTTTGAGGCTGCCCGATAGGCATCGAAACGCACACCTAAGAAGGCTGCGTTTGGGCAGCGGGCACGGGCTTCGGCAATGCTCATCGCCGACCGGATGCCAAACTCACGCGCCTCGTAAGAAGCGGTCGAAACCACTCCGCGAGTGCCAATTCCGCCGATGACCACGGGTTTTCCTTGGAGAGAGGGCTTGTCGCGTTGTTCGACTGCGGCAAAAAAGGCGTCCAGATCTAGATGGAGGATCGACGGAGCCTGACGCATAACCTCATTGTGGCAACTGCTGTGGATTCGCTGGGGAGTCCACACCTGTTTTCGTGGGTCTAGTGCACCGCTAGAGATCGAATGATGCTTGTCAGATGACCTATGAAAACACTGGACTGACTGTTACCTGCGCGAACGATCTTCTGAATACCTTGCCAGCGATGTTCGGCTTCGTTCCAGAAGAGAGCATCATCGGGGTGACCGTTTCAGGCGCCGATTCGAGGTGTGGATTCAGATTGCGTCACGATCTACCCGCGCACGGTGACGAGGCAGATCTGGCCCAGGCGTTGGCCCATCATTTGGTTCGAAACGGTGGCGAGGGCTATCTGGTAGCCGCGGTCTCCGCGGACGGCAATCGTGCTCGACGAATGGCGCAGGCATTGCGCGACGCGCTTCCGGCCGAAAGTTGTGAACTTGTCCTTTGGGCCGATGATCACTTGGCCTGGCTCGATGGCGGACCGGCAGGACCGGTCAAATACGCAATTACTTCAGAGCATGAAGCGAGGGTGCAAGCGGTACTTGGCGGACAGGTGATCTTGGGTTCGCGGGCAGAATTGGCGAATGAGATTTCTCGTCGGCGAGACGAACCGGCCGAGCAGCTAGACCGACTTTGCGAAGACATACTCACCGAGCGTGGTAACCGTGCTTTGAGCCACTCGCCAATAGAACTTCACGACGACGACCTTCGGCGCGCATTTGGGCTGATCGGACGAGTCGAAAGTAATGAGTCGCTAACGGATGGAGATCTCATAGAGTTGGCGATCCTGGTGACTGACATACCCGTGCGAGATGAACTCTGGATTCACATCGATGCTGCGAACGCCAGACGAAGTCATCAGGTGTGGGCCGCGGCGAGTCGCCTTGTTCGACCTGACCTGAGTCTCGCGGCGTTATGTCTGGCCGGTTTTGCCGCCTGGCAAGCAGGCGACGGAGCCAGGGCGCTGGTGGCGGTCGATCGAGCGCGCGAGTTGGACCCCAATTACTCAATGGCCAAAGTGCTACTGGAGGTACTGCTGTTGGGCATTCATCCGGACGCGTGGTCACCTTCCTCGCTGATCGCGTAGCCTCGGCGACGGGGCCGGCCGCTCCTCGAGACGAGGCGGCGTGGGGCAGTTAGGTAGGGCGTGGCACACTTTCTCCAAGAGGTTGACCGCAGGCCTCATTGCCATGCCCGAAACGACGTTGTGAGGTTGATGACCCGGTGACTCGTGCCGCCCAGTCCGCTAAGGCCGAAAGCAAAACTGCAGCCGCGAAAAAGGCTCCCGCGAAGGTGACCAAGAAGGCGCCTGCGAAGAAGTCCGGAGCAGCGAAAGCTCCCGCCAAGAAGGCGCCTGCGAAGAAGGCCGCCGCGAAGAAGTCACCCGCTAAAAAGGCGCCTGCGAAGAAGGCAGTGAGTGTCGAGGAGACCGTAGACCTGTCGGGTGCGGTTGACCTAGCCCAAGCACTTGAGACGCCAGCACCGGCTAAGGACGCGAATGGCAAGAAGGTATTGCCGGACATCTCCGATGAGGAGTTCGTCAAGGACGTAGCCAACGATCCGACCCTAAAGGCAGAAGAGGAAGCTAGCTTCACTCTCTCCAGCGCTGACGACACCGACGAGCCGGCCGTTCAGGTTACGGTTGCCGGTGCCACCGCTGACCCGGTCAAGGACTACCTAAAGCAGATCGGCAAGGTAGCGCTACTTACCGCAGCCGAAGAGGTCGAACTGGCCAAGCGGATTGAGGCCGGGCTTTTCTCCGAAGAGAAACTGGCAAACTCCAAGCGCATTTCGGAGAAACTGGGCGAAGAGCTCAAGTGGATCGTCGTTGACGGTCGCCGGGCAAAGAACCACCTCCTTGAGGCCAACTTGCGACTGGTCGTGTCACTGGCCAAGCGTTATACCGGCCGCGGGATGTTGTTCTTGGATTTGATCCAAGAAGGCAACCTCGGCTTGATTCGCGCAGTAGAGAAGTTCGATTACACCAAGGGCTTCAAGTTTTCGACCTATGCGACCTGGTGGATTCGTCAAGCGATCACCCGCGCAATGGCCGATCAGGCACGAACGATCCGTATTCCGGTTCACATGGTCGAGGTAATCAACAAGTTGGCGCGAGTCCAACGGCAGATGCTTCAGGATCTCGGCCGTGAGCCAACTCCCGAAGAACTCGCCCTCGAACTGGACATGACGCCCGAAAAGGTCGTCGAAGTCCAAAAGTATGGTCGCGAACCGATCAGCCTGCACACGCCGCTTGGTGAAGATGGCGACAGCGAATTCGGCGATCTGATCGAAGACTCCGAAGCGATTGTTCCGGCAGATGCCGTTTCGTTCACGTTGCTGCAAGAGCAGTTGCATGCGGTTCTAGATACCCTCAGTGAACGTGAATCCGGCGTAGTTTCGATGCGATTTGGTCTTACCGATGGCCAGCCGAAAACTCTAGACGAGATCGGCAAGGTTTACGGGGTCACCCGTGAGCGGATTCGCCAGATTGAGTCCAAGACGATGAGCAAACTGCGTCACCCGTCGCGCTCGCAGGTGTTGCGCGACTACCTCGACTGAGTACTTTTCCAAGTCGAAACCTAAGCATTCGAAGTAGTAGCGTCAGACCTGAGGACAAACGCCGTCTTACTTCAGAGGAAGCGCGTGGCCAATCTCCCTCGGTCGCGCGCTTTCTCGTCCGCGAGAACCAATGAGTTACGCTGGGGGAGTCTACCTGTCGTCTCTCGGGGAGTTTTCTGTGCTTTTTCGCCGTCGATTGTCCTTGGTGCTCGCCGCTGGCGCACTGATGGTTCCGCTTACCGGACTCGTCGCGCCTTCGTTCGCTGACCAGGATTCGGTTCCGAGCGCAGAGCAAAGTGCGCAAACACAAGGCGCGGCCGAGGACAGCAGCCAAGGCGAGGCATCGGCCACCACGGATGCGACTTCGCCAAGTGCCGGCACGGGCGCCCAGGCGGCCGGCCAGCCATTCGGCGCCGACTACCCGATCGAAATTGAAGCGAACTTCGCGCGGCCCTACTTTGACAAGGGCGCGTCCAACAGGGACTTCGCGCTGCTAAACGACCTCGAACGATTGATTCGCGGTTCCTACCTCACGCCATCCGGCCATTTGAAGCCTGCCGCCACGAGGCGCGCCACGGTTGTTTTTGCGTCAAACTCGCGTATGGAAGATTCAGTCCGAGTCGGCCGCGAACTGGTGAAGGCGGCAAGTTACGGGGTTCAAGTCCGTTTCATCCATCCAGGGACGAACATCTCGCCAGCTTCGAAGCGGCTAAGTGCCCAATTGAATGCGCAAAAGACCGGCAGTTTCAAGATCTGCTCGAAGGGCAAGTCGACAGCCTGTCTCTCCAGCGTTAGGGGTGCACTGATGCACTCCAAGATCCTCATGGTCAGTTCGACGTACACGCGCAGCAGCAAACCAGCCGTTGGCGCTGTCTGGATCGGCTCGTCGAACTTCGGCGGTCGCAGCGCAGAGCGCACTTACAACAACGGCACGATCGTTTACAACGACAAGCTGCTGTGGACCCAGATGCGCGGGATGTGGGCCGATATGTGGGCAAAGCGCAATGTCGGCAGCGACTACATGGCATATGTGGGAAAGCACTCCTCACGTTACGGATACGCTGGCGCGACCGCTGACGGCTACACAAACAACTTTGCAACCTCGGGCGTCTTTTACTCCAACCTCGCTAACTTTGCCGTCTATGCGGCCCCAATCCGGGCGACGCCGACCAATGGTCGCGATCCAGTACTTTCGACGTTGAACCGGATCGTCCCAGATGATCAATGTCGAATCAGGTTGATGGAGAATCGGTTCAAATACCGCCGAATCGCCTTGGCCTACAAGTTGGCTGACTTGAATAACGCGGGCTGCCGAATCTCGATCATTTCCTTCAAAGACGACTGGAAAAAGAATCGTCTAGAACACTGTCTGCAGGTGCTGCGCGTCTGCAAGCCAATCCTCGACGTGCTCAAGACGGCTCGAACTCAAGTCGACACCGCGTACGCCCAGACGCATGACAAGTCGATCCTGATCGATGCGAAGTTGAAGCCGAACCCGTTGATCCGTCAGGAGCGCACTCCAGACGGACGAGTTTGGCCAACCGGTGGTGAACGGGTGAAGTTGGTCTTGTCGGGTTCGGCGAACCTGACCGGATCGAACTTGGTTGCCAGCGACGAGTTGACGACCGTTACCACTGATCCGGACGTTTACGACTCATACATTGAGCACTGGCGTGCAATTACGATGACCAGAGCGTACGGAAACTTCGCGTACTAACAACGAAACCCTCGGCCAGGAAATTGGCCGAGGGTTTCGTTTTTGGTAGTCGATGAACTCAGGCGTTGAGTCGTTCGCTCTCGTCGAGCCAGGCGACGGCAATTTCGCGTAGCCGAGTCTCGTGCTGGCGGGCGTGGTGTCCACAGAACAGCAGGTCGGCGCCGGAGGCTAGTTCTACCCGCACAAACGCCTGCGCTCCACAGCGATCGCAGCGATCAGCACTGGTGAGAGTGGCAGTTTCGACGGTGGCCGTCACGGGATCCTCGATTCCTGGATGATTCGTACGTGTCAATAGTGCCTCATCGACCCCAATGAGTACCGACACGCCCCACGCGCGTGTGGCGTGTCGGTGGTGTGGCTAGGTAGCGTTGGTTTGGCAACACGACCATGGAGGCAAAGGACAAATGTCCACTTACGACGCACGGAACCTGCTTGTCCTCGAAGGGCTGGAGGCAGTCCGAAAGCGCCCCGGCATGTACATCGGTTCGACCGACACTCGGGGCCTAATGCACTGCCTCTGGGAGATCATCGACAACTCGGTCGATGAGGCCTTGGCCGGACACTGCACCCAAATTGACGTGCTTTTGCATGGCGACGGATCGGTTGAGGTTCGTGACAACGGCCGTGGCGTGCCGGTCGATATCGAAAAGAAGACCGGTCTTACTGGCGTCGAAGTCGTGTACACCAAACTCCACGCCGGCGGAAAGTTCGGCGGCGGTTCATACAACGCCACCGGCGGACTTCACGGCGTTGGTGCTTCGGTGGTCAACGCCCTCTCCTCGCGCCTTGACGTCGAGGTCGATAAGGGCGGCGCCACCTGGGCGATGTCGTTCCGGCGAGGCGTCCCTGGCGCTTTTGCCGGCGCCGGTCCAGACGATGATTTTTCGCCGGACAACACCTTGCACAAGTTGGGCAAGGTCGCCAAGGCCAAAACCGGCACCCGAGTTCGTTACTGGGCCGACCCACAAATCTTCATCAAAGGCGCGAAGTTCTCCTACGACGACCTAGTCGCTCGGGCGCGCCAGACCTCCTTCCTCGTTCCCGGCCTCAAAATCAATCTGCGCGACGGGCGCGGCGACGAGGTCCACGAAGAGACCTTCTTGCACGAAGGTGGAATCTCAGAGTTCTGTGACTTCCTCGCGCCCGACGCGCCCGTGACCGACATTCTTCGTCTGCAAGGTGAAGATACGTTCACTGAGACGGTGCCTGTCTTGGACGACAAAGGTCATATGACGCCCCAAGACGTCGAGCGGACACTTGAAGTCGACATCGCACTTCGGTGGGGAACTGACTACGACACGACCGTTAAGTCGTTCGTGAACATCATCGCTACCCCGAAGGGCGGCACTCACGTAAACGGCTTTGAACGCGGCCTTACCAAAACGTTCAACGAGGTGCTGCGCACCACCAGACTGTTGAAGGCAAATGACGCTGACGTGATCAAAGACGATGCTCTTGAAGGCCTTACGGCGGTCGTCACTGTCAGGCTGGCCGAGCCACAGTTCGAGGGGCAAACCAAAGAAGTTCTGGGCACCCCGGCGGTGACCCGGATCGTGAACAAGGTTGTCACCCGCGAACTCAAGGCCTTCCTGACCAGCACCAAAACTGCGCACAAGGCAAAAGCCAGACTCGCGATGGAAAAGGTGGTCGCGGCGGCCAGGACGAGGCTTTCGGCACGCCAGCAACGCGACGCCCAGCGACGAAAGAACGCACTGGAGTCCAGCGCGCTGCCGACCAAGCTGGCTGACTGCCGCAGCACTGATGTTGACCGTACTGAACTTTTCATCGTGGAGGGCGACTCGGCCCTAGGTACGGCGAAGTCGGCGCGCGACGGTGAGTTCCAGGCGTTGTTGCCGATCCGCGGCAAAATCCTCAACGTCCAAAAAGCAAGCATCGGCGACATGCTCAAGAACGCCGAATGCTCGTCGATTATTCAAGTCGTTGGTGCCGGTTCGGGACGAACATTTGACCTAGACGCGTCGCGTTATGGCCGAGTTATCTTCATGGCCGATGCCGATTCAGACGGTGCGCATATTCGCTGCCTCCTGGCCACCTTGTTCTTCCGCTACATGCGCCCCCTTGTGGAGGCCGGCCGGGTCTACACTGCGGTTCCGCCGCTTCACCGAATCGAACTTGTCTCACCGAAGAAGGGCCAAGACAAGTACATCTACACGTACTCCGATCCGGAACTTCAACGAACTTTGGCGCAATTGCAAAAGCGCAACGTTCGCTGGAAGGACGCGCCCCAGCGGTACAAGGGGCTAGGCGAGATGGACGCGGACCAATTGGCCGAAACCACGATGGATCCACGTCACCGGACACTGAGAAGGCTCACCGTCGACGACGCCGAAGAGTCCGCAGCCGTGTTCGAACTGTTGATGGGCAACGAGGTTCCGCCACGAAAGGAATTCATCGTCCAAGGTGCCTACGAGATCGATGCTGACCTGATCGACGCCTAGGGCTTGAGGTTGACCCTCGGGCTACCTGACGGGAGCAAGTAGCCCGGTGTCGACGTCGTAGATGAACCCGGCAACTTCGGTAGACGCCGGCACGAGCGGGTGACTGGTGATGCGGTGAACATCGGCGCGAATCGTGGCTTCCTGATCGGTGATCGCACCAAGACTCATCCAAGACGCATCAGAATCGGTGGCATTTCCGACGCGCTCCTGAAGTTCGACTTCAGTCGAACTGGCCATCGCGCAACGGGTGTGTTCGACAACCAGAATCCGATTGACGTTCAGCAAGGTGACGCCCAAAACGATCGCCACGAGGACCTGATCGGTCACTCGTCCACCGGGGTTTCGCAGAATCTTCGCGTCACCTGGCGCCAGACCGATCATCCGCAGCGGATCGATTCGCGAATCCATACAAGTGACCATGGCGACGCCCGCGTGAGCGATTCCGTCGAACCCTTGCAGGTTGTGGGCGGCGGCGAATTCTTTGTTTGCGGCGAGTAAATCTTCAAAACCAGCGGTCATGACTTCACGTTATCGGTATCGCGCAGCAGCCAGAACGCAAGGGTGGCTGCGATGAAAGCGGTGATGGCCGCACCAGTAAATACTGCTTGCAATTGGCTGATTCCGGCGTCTTGGAGCGCAGTTGCGTAGGCCGCGCAAGAAGTCTTGGATCCACAAAGTTCCTTAACGGGCGCGATCTTTGCGGCGGCGTTGTGAAAGGCCCGCAAGCCGATCGTGGTCAGCGCAGAGATGCCGATCAGCATGCCGACCATCCGAGCGACAACTAGCAGGGCACTGGTTAGCCCGTGCACTTCGTCAGCAGTATGGGCCAGCAAAGCCGCATTCACTGGGGCAATTGCTAGGCCGAAACCAAGGCCGCAGGCAGCGAGCACGGCGGTCGCTGAGAGCGTGTTCAACGAGTCTTGTTGCCAGCGTGACATCAGCGCGAAGCACAGCCCAGAAAGCGCCATGGCTGCGGCAGTCAATTTGGCAGTAGAGACGAAACGCGAAAGCCAACCGCCCAACACTGCGCCGATTGGTAGTGCGATGAGGAACTGAATGAGTATCAGCGCCGCCTCAAGCTGGCTGCTTCCAGAGATGGTCAACCGGGCGAAGAAAGGAATGTCCACTAGGGCTGCAATCAATGCCGAACCGACGAAAAAGGAGACCACAATTGAACCCCACGCCGGCGTTTGCGAAAGGCTTCTGGGAGGAACCAGTGGCTCGGCAGCCGTTCGCTGGCGCCAAACAAAAGCGCCTGCGCAAATTAGTGCGATGGGGATCGTGAACAGCGAGTCGGCGCCAAGCACGGACTTTTCCGGCTCGGCCGAGGCGAAGGTGACGATCACTGCGCCGAGCGAGACGGCCAGCAGCGTCGCGCCAAGCAAGTCGATTTGCTTGGCAGTTTCGCGCCACTGGCGCACGTCGATAAGTGGGGCATCGTTGGTTAGCTGCCTGACAATGAACCACCCAAGGAACCCGAGCCCGGCAAGAGCGAGTGGGGACAGCCAGCGCGACCAGCCGGCCAACGGCAAAAACGCGAGCCCGGTCGTAACCCCTTCGAGCAGCACCGGCGGCTGCACCATCACCAACAGCCAGCAGACGGCGGTCAGTGAGAGCAGCGCGATAGAAAGCAGGTCCGGTCGGCGGTGTCCGCGCGCCGGAAGGTAGCGAACAAGCGCGACCGCGATCGCCACGCCAACAGCAGCGTTCAGCCAAAAAATGTCGTGCCACGTGCCAATGGCAAGGACCGCGGCACCAAGCAACGGACCAACAACGCTGCCGAGTTCTTGGACCGCGCCGACGATCCCCAGTGGCAAGCCACGCCGTTCGACCGGCCACCGATCGGCGATCAGCGCCAGGGTGGGCGGGATCAGCCCGCCTCCGCCAATTCCCTGGATGGTTCGGCCGAGGACGATGGTGCTCAGGTCGTAGCCGGCCGCAGTTATCACCGAGCCAAGCGCAAAGACTACGAGGCAGCCCAGCAGCACCGGTACTCGTCCGCGAAGGTCAGATATCCGGCCAATCAACGGCAGTACCGCCACATAGCCAAGTAGGAAGCCAGAGATAATCGGCGCCGCCCGTTGTAGTTCGTCGGCCGTTAGGCCGGCGGCAGTCATCATGTCCGGCAGCGCCAGAACCACCACATAGGTGTCAGCGGCGGCGAAACCGATGGCTACCGCGGCGAGCGCCAAAAGCCCGGAGGAGGCGAGCGCTTTTGGAGTCATCTAGGTCAGGGGGCTTCGATTGCTACCGGATCGGACAGTGGCTTCGCCTTGAGGGTGTAGGTCACGTCGTCAACGTCCGAACCGTAGAACGCACCGGTGACCTTCATGTCGTGCAGTTCGCCGTCGCTGTTCAAGCGGTAGACCACCTGGAAATCTGAATCGGCGGCCGCGCTGGGCAACAACGCCGCAACTTCCTTGCCAGGAATCGTGCCGGTGATCTTCGTATAGACGTCTTTGCCGTCTCGGGACTTCCCATCAACTTTTGCCTCGACGGTCGAGGTGATCCAACCGGTGATGCCGGGGTTGTCCTTAGTGCCCACCAGAGTCGCTGGATCCGGCGCGCCGAGCCGTTCGGGGTCCAAGGACATGAAAACGGGGGAGAACCCGGTTTTCGCCCATACTTTGCCGTCGGTGGCGATCACTTCGGCACCGATGGTTATCCCGCCGGCAACTGCCTTAACTTCGCCTTGAAAGGCAGGGGAGTGGTTGGCCGTTCCTTCGGCAGAAAGAAGTCCCTTTTCGCCGCTGGGCAATGCCGTCGTTGAAATCGAGAAGTCAATCGCTTCGGCGTTAGCTAGGACGTCTGCGGCTGCCGCCAACTGCTTTTCGGCGTCACCACCGCTACCGCCTGAACAGGCGCCCAACGTCAAGGCCGCGGCCAGAGCGATTGCAGTAAGGACTCGTCGCGAGGTAAACACAAGCGTCAGTCTGACACGATTCGAGCGCCTAGCAGGTGATTCGCACCGGTCGATACCGCCGCGATCGGCTGGGCCAAGCCGACTCCGGAAGCATCACGCTTGGCCACCGGCTCGGGAAGATCGACTGGTGAGCCGCTGCTTGCCGCCGCAATCGGCGAACCATCGCCAATCCACGCGAAAATCAAGGCATCTTCGCCGGCTAGTAGACGCTGACAGCGAACCCCGCCAGTGCCGCGGCCCTTACCCGGGTAAAGCGAAAGTGCGGTGACCTTCGCCGAACCGTTTTGGGTGCCGGGCAACGCCGACGAACTGCCGGCCACAGTCACCACGAATGCGGACTCGATTTCGGCAATTGCACCAAAGGCGATCACTTTGGCGCCAGCGGCAAGTTTTACTCCGGCGATGCCGCCGCCGGAGCGACCTTGGGGCCGTACTGCGGCCGCCGAGAAGTGCAAGAGTTGAGCATCTGAGGTTACAAACGCGAGTTCTTCTTCGCCGGTGGTCAACTCCATAGCGCCAACGAGTTCGTCACCGTCTTCGAGTCGAATGACTTCCCAACTGTCGCGATTGCTTAGGAAGTCGGGCTTGACGCGCTTCACTACTCCGCTGCGAGTACCTACAGCCAGTCCAGGCGACTTCTCGTCGAAGGTCATCAGGCCCAAGGCGGTACCGGTCAGGTCGAGCAGCTCGGTCACTGAAATCGCTCCGCTTAGCCGCGGCGACTCCGCAGTCGGCGGCAGCGCAGGCAGGTCCAGCACTTCAAGGCGATGGGTCAACCCGCTGGTGGTGACCACGCCAATCTGACCGCGCGCCGTGGCGCGAACTACCGAAACAATCGTGTCGTGTTTGGCCCGCTTGCCTAGTTCGCCTAGCGGCGTATCGTCGGTCGTTCGAGCGATCAGCCCGCTTGCAGATAGCAGAACCCAGCACGGATCGTCGGGTACTTCTAGCGAAGCCCCAGCAGCGGCGGGTGCCGGCACGCCGGCCGACTCCAGCAACGCGGTGCGTCGTGGCGTACCGAATTTCTGGGCGACGTCGTCGAGTTCGTCGCTGACTACCTGCCGCAGGGCAGTTTCGTCGCTGAGGATCGCTTCGAGGCCCTCAATCTCGCGGCGCAGGTCATCGGCGCGCTTCTGAAGTTCCAGCGTCGAGAATTTCGTCAACCGACCGAGCGTCAGATCAAGAATGTGTTCGGCCTGAAGTTCACTCAGTTCAAACACTGACATCAGTCGTTCTTTGGCCTCGGCCCGGTTCTGCGAGGCGCGCACCAGTTCGATCACTTCGTCGATGTCCAAGATTGCGATCAACAGGCCGTCGACCAAATGCAAACTGGCGACTGCCTTGGCATGGCGGAAGGTGGTGCGTCGCCTGACAACGTCGATGCGGTGTTCCAAGAAAACGTTCAATAGTTCTCGAAGTCCGAGGGTGCGTGGCTGGCCATCGACGAGGGCGACTGCATTTATCGAGAAGGACGATTCGAGTGGAGTTTGGCGATACAACTGTTCAAGAAGCGCCTCGGGGACGATCGCGTTCTTCACTTCTATGACGATTCGCAGGCCATGTTTGCGGTCGGTCAGGTTCTTCAGGTCCGAGATCCCTTGGATCTTCTTTGCCTGAACGAGCTTCTTGACTGATTCGATTATCTTTTCCGGGCCCACGTTGTAGGGCAGTTCGGTGATGACTATGCCCTTCTTGCGGGGCGTCACATTCTCGATTCGGGCGGTGGCACGCATTTTGAACGAGCCATTACCGGTCGCATAGGCGTCCCGAATTCCGTCAAGGCCGACGATTTTGCCGCCGGTCGGCAAGTCTGGTCCGGGAATGAAGCGCATCAGTTCGTCAAGGTCGGCTGACGGCGACTTGATCAGATGCCGCAAAGCCTGGACGACCTCAATCAGGTTGTGCGGCGCGATATTTGTCGCCATCCCAACGGCGATGCCAGTTGCGCCATTGACCAGCAGATTAGGGATCGCGGCGGGCAAGACGGCCGGCTCGCGAAGTCGCCCGTCGTAGTTTGGTTTGAAGTCGACGGTGTCCTCATCTAGCGAGGCAGTCATCGCTTCGGCCGCCGAATCCATCCGGCATTCGGTGTACCGCATTGCCGCTGGCGGATCGTCTGGAGAACCGAAGTTCCCGTGGCCGTCAAGCAGTGGAAGCCGAAGAGACCACGGCTGGACCATTCGCACGAGCGCGTCATAAATTGCGCTATCGCCATGAGGGTGGAGCTTGCCCATTACCTCGCCGACGGGTCGCGCACTCTTGACGTGTGCCCGGTCGTGGCGAAGCCCCATGTCATCCATCGTGTAGAGGATTCGACGTTGGACGGGTTTGAGCCCGTCGCGAGCATCTGGCAGAGCGCGAGAATAGATCACCGAATAGGCGTACTCCAAGAAACTGGAGCGCATTTCGTCTCCGACATCGGTGTCGAGAATGTGTTCCTCGAAGTCAACGGTCTCGGTCACTGCGTCATTGTCCCGTGAACCACGCGCCTAGATCTCCTCGACGCGCCGCCCGGGCGGTAGGTTTGTCCTTGTGACCGCCAGCGAAACTCCTGCAGACACCGCCGAAACCGCTGCCGCCGATGCCGGCAGGGACGCGGCTGCGTTGCCGCACCCGGTCCCAGAGTGGGAAGCTGACGTACTCCTTAAGGACGGTCGGGTCGCCCAAATTCGGCCAATCGTTCCCGAAGACGCAGCAAATTATGTCGATTTTTATAGTCGGGTTTCGGCCGAGTCGAAGTATTTTCGGTTCTTCGCCCCGTACCCGAACCTGTCCGACAAGGACGTTACGCGGTTCACGACCGTCGATCATCACGCGCGGGTTGCCTTCGTTGTCACCCAGCATGACGAAATCATCGCCGTCGGTCGCTACGACGCAATCACCGATTCCGAAGTAGAAGTTGCCTTCCTGGTCGAGGACGCCCACCAAGGTCGTGGCATCGGCCAACTGCTGCTGGAACACTTGGCTCAAGCCGGCCGAGAGCGCGGCTACACCGAATTCACTGCCGAAGTGCTGCCAGAGAACGTCCGGATGCTGCAGGTTTTCCGCGAAATGGGATACAAGATCAGCGGCATGCTTGAGGACGGCGTCCAGCGACTCACGTTTGAGATTCAGCCCACCGATTCGGCTCTGGGCGTGATGCGCTCACGCGAGCAGCGAGCCGAGGCCGCCTCGATTGATCGGATTTTTGCTGCCCGCAGCGTCGCGGTGGTTGGCGCAAGTCGTAGGCAGGACTCGATCGGCCAGGCGATGATTCGAAACCTCGTGCTCGGCGAATATGCCGGCACGGTCTACGTCGTTAATACTCAAGCTGAGGCAGTCTCGGGAATGCCCGCCTACCCCTCAGTTCGTGACGTTCCAGGCGACGTCGAAATCGCCATCGTCGCGGTTCCGGCAGAACACGTGAACGACGTGGTGCTGGACTGTGCCGCCAAAGGCGTTCACGGCCTCGTGGTGATCTCGGCAGGCTTTGCCGAGGAGGGACCCGAGGGCAGAGCGCGGCAGCAGGAATTGCTGCACTTATGCCGTACGCACGGCTTGCGCCTGATCGGGCCAAACTGTCTTGGCATCATCAACACCGCCAACGACGTCCAGTTGAACGCCTCGCTGGCGCCGAAGATGCCGCCGCAAGGTCGGGTCGGTTTCTTCTGCCAGTCAGGCGCGCTCGGCTCGGCGATCCTAGAAACGGTCGCGGAGCGCGGACTGGGTTTGTCGACCTTCGTCTCGGCAGGTAACCGCGCTGACGTCTCTGGTAACGACTTGCTGCAGTTCTGGCACGAGGACGACGCCACCGAGGTCGTGCTGTTGTATCTGGAGTCCATCGGTAACCCGCGCAAATTCAGCAGAATCGCTCGACGAGTGTCAGAGGTGAAACCGATCGTTGCGGTCAAGTCCGGCCGCTCCACCCAAGGCGTTCCGGTCGGGCACACGGTTCGACGTAGTTCGGCGCCGCAGCAGGCAGTTGATGCCATGTTCGCCCAAGCGGGCGTAATCCAGGTCGACAACCTGGACGAGATGTTCGATGTGGCCCAGTTGCTGGCCCACCAGCCCCTCCCGCGGGGAAACCGGATCGCGGTCGTTGGGAACTCTGACGCGGTCGCGTTGATCGTCTCAGACACCGCGAAATCCCAAGGGCTGCAGGTCGCGCCGCCGGTTTCACTCAAGGCCAGCGCGGGCGCGGAGGAATTTGAGGTCGCCATCGAGTCGACGCTCGCGCGCCCTGACGTCGATGCCCTCGTAGTTGTCTACACCCCGCCGATCACCACCGACGGTGACGCCGTCGCGAGCGTCTTGGCCGCTATCGGTGAGCAGTCCGACAAGCCGATCGTGTCGACGTTTATGGCGAGTAAGGGCATCCCGATGCTGCTGCGGGTGCCTGACCTGCAAGGCGGTTCGGCGGGCCGCGGCTCGGTACCTTCTTATTCGGCACCTGAAAGCGCGGTCAAGGCGCTTGCGCGAGCGGTCAACTATGCGGAGTGGGCGGCGCGAGACCACGGCGAGTACCACGTCGCCGCCGAACACCGTTCCGGTGACGCTAAAGCGCTGATTCGCGACGTCTTGTCGATTGCTCCGCGTGGCGCGGTGCTGTCGACCGAACAGGTCCACTACTTGCTTTCGTGCTACGGCATCGACCTGTTGACGTGGATAAACGTCCACGACAAAGCAGAAGCAATCGCCGCTGGCGAGAAACTCGGCTGGGACGTGGTGCTCAAAGCAGGCAGCGAGCATCTACGGGCGCGACCGGACCTAGCGCACATCTGGCGCGGGATTGCGAACGCCGACGACATGGCCGAAGCCTGGGACACGATGAGCACCTGGAGCGGCATCCGCACCGACACGACGTTCTTCGTCCAGCGAGCCGCACCCGAGGGAGTTCAGGTGGCCTTCAGGGCCACCGAAGACCGACTCTTCGGGCCGTTGGTCTCCTTCGGTATCGCCGGTGCGCCAAGCGAATTGCTCGGTGACCGCAGTTACGGCATCCCGCCGCTAACGAACGTCGATGCGCGCTCGATGATTAGCGCGATTCGGGCGGCGCCACTGCTGTTTGGCTACCGCGGCACCGAAGCGGTCGATGTGGCCGGGTTGGAAGAGATCGTCTTACGTCTGGCGGCCCTCAAGGACGATCTGCCCGAGGTGGTTTCGTTGGATTTGGAGCCGGTCTCGGTTACCGCACAAGGTTTCGCGGCGTTAAGTGCTCGGGCAAAAGTCGTACCGTCATCGGACAACCGCGGTGACTGGTTCGTCAGACGCTTGAGCCAACCCGACTCGGCGGCAGATACGCTGGGCGAGTGACTCGGACCAACGCCAAGACGAAGGAACTTTACGCCGCAATTTCTCGTAGCGGCTATTACCCCGAAGTCGTCTCGGCGGCCATTGGCGACGCATTGGCTAGCGAATCGGCACTTTCTTATGTTGTGCACCACGAGCCAACCTTCGACCGCGAAGAGATTCGCCGCCACATGTCGGTCTTGGTTTTGACGCCAACTCGACTCATCTTGACCCACACCGATGAACACCCTGGCGACAATCTGCTGCCGCAGCCCTACACGTCAACTTCTGCCGAGACGGTGCCCTTGAGCAAGGTCGCGGGCGTAGTCGTCACCCGGATGGTCTCGACGCAAGGGCAGCAACTTGCCGAGGCGGTACTCACCGTCTCGTGGGGCGCAGTTTCGCGCGTGGACCTAGAGCCAGCACGTTGCGACGACCCGCAATGCGAAGCCGATCATGGCTATTCGGGTTCGGTTTCGGGCGATGACTTCTCGCTGCGGATCAGCGCGGCCGCCGAGGGGGGAATGGCAGTGCAGGGGCTACTAGATTTTGCTCGAGCCCTAACTGCCGCCACAACGACTCTCGGTTCCCAGTGAGCGGCTCTTGGCCGCGGGCCATGATCCACGAAGTACTCACTTCCGTTGGTGCCGCGGTAGGCGATTCGTCTTTTGAAGACGCGCTGGGGTTGCCCGCAGCCAAACGCTATGTAGTGCTGGTAGTCGACGGCCTTGGCTTGCAGCAGTTGCGGGCTCACGCCGACATCGCGCCTTTTTTGGCTTCTCTTCCAAACATCGAAGACGTGGCGTCAGGGGTGCCGTCGACTACCTCGGTAAGCCTGACCTCGCTGGGCACGGGGCTTCGCGCTGGCCAACACGGAATGGCCGGGTACACCTGCCGAATCCCCGGAACGAATCGGTTCCTAAACACGCTCGCCTGGGACAAATCAATTGACCCAGTTGTTTGGCAACCGCACCGCCCAGTTTTGAGCAAACTCCAAGACGCCGGCGTGGTCACGACCGTGGTAAACGACCCGAACTTCGAGAACAGCGGACTTACCCGCTGTGGTTGGCGCGGTGTTCGGTTCGCAGGCGTAGCCAGTTCGTGGCAGCGGTTGGCCGAAGTTTGCGATGCGGCCACCGCTGCTGACCGGACAGTGGTCTACGCCTACGAATCAAAGGTCGATCACACCGGCCATGGCCACGGTGTGGACTCGACGAACTGGCGAGAAGCACTGCGAGAAGTCGACCAAGACGTCGCCGAACTGCGAGCGAACTTGCCGGCCGATGTGGCGCTGTTGATCACGGCCGATCACGGCATGGTCGACGTGCCGGTCGAGGATCGTTTCGACCTAGCTGACCACGCCCGCCTTCGCGATGACGTTGTGCTGGTTGCCGGCGAGGCTCGCTTTCGACACATTCATACCGCATCGGGCGCGGAAAAATCCGTCGCCGCCAGGTGGCGAAAGAAACTGGGGGAGCGGGCCGAGGTTCGCCGGCGTGAGGACACCGAAGAATGGTTCGGGCAGCTCGATCCACAGGTTAGGGCCAGGTTCGGCGACGTCGTCGTCGCAGCGTTGGGCGATTTCGGCGTTTTTGATTCGGCCACCATGGCGGTGGAACTGCAGTTGCGCGGATTCCACGGGTCCATCACCGAGGCGGAGCGGCGAATCCCTGTCCTGCTCGCGTTCTGATCGATAGCAACTGAGAGAGTAATCCCGTGGCTGAACTGGTCTTCTATTCCGGAACGATGGATTCGGGCAAGAGCACGTTGGCGCTCCAGCTGGCCCACAACCACAGCGCCCGCGGCCGGATGGGGCGCCTCTACACCTCACATGACCGCGCTGGGGAGGCGACGCTTTCGAGCCGGTTGGGACTTACCGCGCCGGCTGTGGAAGTGACACCGAACCTGGACTTCTATGCCGACATCGTTGAGCAACTGACCGCCGGCGCGCGAATCGACTTCTTAGTCTGTGACGAGGCCCAGTTCTACCTAACAGAACAAATCGATCAGTTGGCCAAGGTTGCTGACGAGTTGGATATAGACGTCTATTGCTTTGGCATTCTTACTGATTTTCGGACGAAGTTGTTTAGCGGTTCGTTGCGCCTTGTTGAGCTTGCCGACCGGGTGCTGCCTCTTCAGGTTGAGGCGCTTTGCTGGTGTGGCGTCCGGGCCACGCACAATGCCCGAACTGAAGACGGCGAAATGGTCGTCGAGGGCGAAGTGATCGTGGTCGGCGACGTAGAAACAACCGGTCGCGCATTACCCACGGTTGGCTATGAGACGCTCTGTCGCCGCCATCACCGCCGCCGAATGACTACCGCGCGTGCAAAGGCCGGTGCGCTTTCGCCAGATGTTCTGCCTTTTGACGTTGCAGACTCAAGCGAGAACTAGTCGCCCGAACCGCCGAACATGATTTCGTCCCAGCTGGGCACGGAGCGTCGTGCAGGTTTCTTGCGGGGCTTCGGGGTGTCGGGAACGGCGATCTTCTCGGTTAGTTCCACGTCTTCGACATCAGCGGCGCCTTCGTCGATTACTTCTTCGAATACGGGCTGGCCCAAAGCACGCCGATCGCGTGCCTCCTTGATCGAGCGCACGAGCGGTGTCGGCTCGCTGAGCTCGGCGGCCACCTGGTCGACTGCTATCTGATCAGACCGCAGAGCGGGCTCGGCGATGACGTCTGCCAACGCCATCTCGTGCTGCTCCTCAGTGGCTAGATCGCCAACAAGATCGCGGGCGGCATCGTCGTCTGGCATTACGTAGCGGCCTTTGGGGTCGAACAGGAAGTTCGCGCCACCGTCGGAAAGGTCAACGTGAACCGTCCAACGGCCATCTTCGCGGCGCCAAGCGTCCCAAAACGCCGATTCCGCGGTGATGCCACGGGCAGCTAGGGCAGTGTCAGCCAATTCGGCCAACGTGACCGCCGGCCCGCCAACGTGCTTACGTCGGACCGTGGTCGAGCGGGCAGATTGAGCCATCCACTCGCGTTCGGCGATCACGGGTACGGCAAAACCATTGACTTGATCAACCGGAATGCCAGCTGCTTCGGCCACTTCCTCTACCGACTCACCGCGGCGAATACGAGTTTGGATGTCTCGGGGGGTCAGCGAACTTTCCATCGGAATCTCCATCTGTCCAGACCGACTTGTTCCCACCGGGGTTCGGTCGACCAGGGCACTGAGTCGGCGGTCAATGCTCAACCGGAACTTCTCGCCAGTAGTGGCGTCGCGTGCAACAAGGAATCGACCATCGTCACTCAACCCGACGGTTGCGAGCTCACGCATCGAACCTCCCGTGGTGAATTAGTGAATCTTGATGCTTTGCAAATGATGCTAGTTCGCTCATTCGGCAACCGGTGACGACTCGCCGGACGAGGTCGGTGTTTCCCAGTTAGTTCCTGCCGGATCTGGACGATAGAACTGGGCCACGATCGCGGCCAGCGCGGCTGCGGCAGTTGGCAAAATGAAGCCAATCGACGCCGACCAAGTGTCTACGATGATCCCGGCCAAGGCGCCGCCGGCAGCAACGCCCACTGATAGGCCGGTTGTGGTCCAGGTGAGAGCCTCGGTCAGCCGAGACGCGGGAGTGTTTAGTTCGACCAGATGCACGGCGGTAATCAGCGTCGGGGCGACCATTAGGCCAGCGAGAAAGAAACCAACCGCCAGCGCGAGTATGTTCGGCGCGAAGATCAACGGGACGAAAAGGACTACTAGACCAAACGTGGTGAGTCGAAGGCGGCTGACCGGGTTGTTTGGCGCCGGTTGAGTGCCCACGATGACCCCAGCGAGCAGGCTGCCGACCGACCAGATGGCGAGTACCAGTCCCGCTGCTGAGCGCTTGCCTTGTTCGTCAGTGAAGGCCACCACTAGCACTTCTGCCGAACCGAACAACACTCCCAGACCGACGGCCGCGACGATCAGCGGAGCCAGCAGGCTCCACCGGAGGGGTTGAGGCGGTTTGCCTAGGTGCTGCTGATGGGCCGGTTGCGTGGCTCGTTGCGCGGCCATTCCCCACGCGCCCACGATGGCGGCGACCCCGGCCACGCCAAGGCCCGACCAGTCAAGGGCGCTAAGCGTCAACACTGTTACTAGGACGGGACCGACGATGAAAACTGCCTCATCGAGCACCGCTTCGAGTGCGAAAGCAGTCTGAAGTCGGGTGCGGTCGTCGAGCAGGGCAGTCCAACGTGACCGCGCCATGTTGCCCGTTTGCGGTGCGCCCATCCCCATTACCGCGGCAGCGAAGCCGGCAAGTACCAGCGAACTATCTATAACGAGAAGAAAAACCGTTAGCCCGGCGGCAAACAGGCCGCCTGAGGCAAACAACACCGGTGCCTGACCAAAGCGGTCGGCCAGTCGTCCCTGGACGGGCGCGAACACGGCTGAAACCAGGATGTAGATCGCCGCGATAGTGCCGGCTTGGGCGTAGGAATCAGACCTAGCCGAAACCAACAGAATTATTCCCAGGCCGGTCATTGACGCTGGGAGTCGGCCGAGTGCGCCAGCGGTGGTGAAGCCAACGGCGCCGTCAGTGGCGAGGATTGTTCGATAGCTAGTAAGCATGGCGAGCCCAATCTAGCGGTCTGGTTAGGCGTGCGAGACTGGTTCCCATGCCGGACTTGCGGCCCACCGCACCCTATGACGCCCTGCTGATCGTTTCCTTTGGCGGACCTGAGCGGCCCGAGGAGGTTGTTCCGTTCCTGCAAAATGTCACCAGGGGCCGAGACATTCCCCAAGAGCGACTCGTCGAAGTAGGGCAGCACTACTTCGGGTTCGCCGGTAAGTCGCCGATCAATGACATCAACCGCTCGCTGATTCGCGCCCTTGAAGCCGACTTCGTCGGCATCGGACTTGACCTACCGATCTACTGGGGCAATCGAAACTCTGACCCGTTCTTGAGCGAGGCCGTCTCCAAGATGATTGCCGACGGCGTCAGCCGGGCGATTTGCTTTGTCACCAGCGCGTACTCGTCGTACTCCAGTTGCCGCCAATACCGAGAAGACTTGTTCGAAGCTTCAACCGGGCTGCCAATCACGCTCGACCGACTTCGGCAGCACTTCAACCATCCGACGTTCATCGACCTTTACACCGAATACACGGCGGCCGCGATTGCCGAGGTCGGCCCGAACCCAGAAGTTGTCTTCGTCACCCACTCGATCCCAACTCCGATGAACGAAGCCAGCGGCGGGCCAGGTTGCGGGCTGTATCTACGCCAACATCACGACGCGGCCGACGAAGTCGCCAGCCGGCTCGGGCTCTCGGACTGGACCTTAGCTTTCTGCTCGCGATCTGGACTGCCGCAACACCCGTGGCTCGAACCGGACATCAACGACCACCTCGAGGACCTGGCGGGAGGCGGTGCGACTGACGTGGTGCTGGTGCCGATTGGCTTTGTCGCCGACCACATGGAAGTGATTTATGACCTCGATGTTGAGGCCAAGGCGACCGCGCAACGACTTGGACTTAGGTTCGCTCGCGCGGCGAGCCCAAATGCTGATTCCCGTTACGCCGCCATGATCAGAGAATTGGTTCTCGAGCGCGCCGCGGCCGAGCGGGGAGAAACGCCTACCCGCAGGAGCGTCGGTCTGTTGGGCGCCAAAGCCGATACGTGCGCAATTGATTGCTGCGTGAATCCGAGATCGAACCGAGCGGTGATCTCATGAACGACCTGTTGGCCTTGGCGAGGAAAGCGGCCGCGTCCGCTGCCGAACACATCCGAGCCCGTCGCCCAACCGGTTTGGTCGAGGTCGCCAAGACGAAGTCTAGCCAAACCGATCTGGTTACCGAGATCGACATTTCCTGCGAAAAACTCATTCGCGAGTTGATCCTGGGCGAGCGACCAACTGACGGATTCATCGGCGAAGAGGGCCAGGATCTAGTCGGGCCATCTGGGGTCGAATGGGTGGTTGATCCGATCGACGGCACGGTCAACTTCGTTCACCAGCTGCCGCGCTATGCCGTGGCAATTGCGGCCTGCCGCGGTGACGAGACCGAGGTGGCGGTCGTGGTCGATGTCGCGAACCACATCGAGTTTTACGCCAGCAAAGGCCAAGGAGCCTGGCGCGTCGATTGGAGCGCCGACGGCGAACCGGTTCGACTTCGCGGGCCGGCCCAAACCCAGACCGAACTGATGCTGGTGGCAACGGGCTTCAACTATGTCCGTGAAGTCCGCCAGCGCCAGGCGCTCGCGGTCGCAAAACTCCTGCCGCGGGTCGCCGATATCCGCCGGTTCGGCTCGGCCGCGTTGGATCTGACTGATTTGGCCCAAGGTCGCCTTGACGCCTATGTCGAGCAGGGCCTGAAGCCTTGGGACCTCATTCCCGGCGGGCTGATCGCGACGGAGGCAGGAGTGGTACTCACCGGTCCTGGCGGCCGGCCGAGCGAGCGACTCGTGGTCGCTGCAAACGCTGCGGGAATAAATCGGTTCGAAACACTCGTTGAAGAGTGCGGATTCTGACACTCTGCGCTAGCGTGCAGAACCTGATCTGGTGGAAATTTTGACTATGTGGTTGAATCTGCGCGTTCCACAAGAACGAGTCAGTAGTTCCACAAGAACGAGTTTGGAGATTTGATGGCAACCGATTACGACGCGCCGCGCAAGACCGAAGAAGAGCAGTCCGAGGACAGCATCGAAGAACTAAAGGCGCGCCGCCACGAGAAGAACTCGGGCAAAGTCGACGAGGACGAGGTCGAAGCGGCCGAGTCATTTGAGTTGCCCGGTGCGGACCTGTCGCACGAGGAACTGGCAGTTCAAGTCGTGCCTAAGCAGTCCGACGAGTTCACGTGCATGTCCTGCTTCTTGGTGCATCACCGCAGCCAATTGGCGAGTGAGAAGAACGGCAAACCAATCTGCCGCGACTGCGACTACTGACTCGCTCAGCTGATTGGAGTCAGCCTTTCTTTGCCTTCAATCCGGGCGGCATTTCACCGGTCGACTTGACCCAATAGGTGGTCGCTGAGCGACGAATGATCGTGCGGATGACTTGCACGGTCGCACCGCCGACTGCGGCCCATGCGATTGCTTCGCCGGTACCCAACTCCGGGTTCCTAGTGTTCTGTGGCGCTTTGCGACCGGTAGCGAGGCGCCAAAGTAGTTGCGAAATCAGTGGCGCGGCGGTCGCCGCGAGCAAGGCCGAACTAGCGTCCAACGTTTTCCAAGCGCCACGCCCAATAGCCTTGACCGCACGTGAATCCTCAACGGGCTGGACGTGTTCGGCCGTCTCAGCCTTCTTGGCCGACTGCTTCTGCTTAGCCTTCTTGCGCATCATCGGAAACGGTCCTCTCGCTGTCGTTGGCAGTCCCAGTGTTGCCTATCGCATTGGCGAGGCTATCGGGTAGGCGCGTTGAAATCAGCCAATACTCGATCGGGTCTTCGGGGTCGTTCACCTCGATTCGCAGGCCGCGGTCGATCCACGGGCGAGTGAAGATGAACGCGGGTTCGCGACCGGCGTTAGTTAACGCTAGGCGCCATTGGTCGGGGGCCAATGGCGTGACTGCACCCAAAAACTCGTCCTCCAGGTGGGCCTGCCCGACCGTGATCCGACCAGTTTGGGCAACGATTTTCGCTGAACCCGAAACCAAAAGGGAAATGGCGCCAGCGGTGAACAGCACGGCCACGATTGCCAGTGCGACGATCGGGTCGATGGCCACCAGCAATATCCAACCGATCGATCCGACGATTCCCAAAAGCAGCAGCCACCAGACGGCCGAGGGGTAGAGACGTTCGCGAAATTGGTTCGGTGAGGACAGTTCCATGACTCCCACTGTGCCGTATCGGGTGTCACCGCAGTAGTCTCGCCAAGTGACTGAGGTTCTGTTGCGGCGCATCGACGACACGGTTCCGGTGCCCGCATATGCCAAGCCCGGTGACGCCGGGGTTGATCTGGTGTCCACGGTCGCAGTTGAGTTGGCCCCCGGAGAGCGTTCACTAGTGCCGACCGGGGTGGCGATCGCACTGCCCGACGGCTTCGCCGCGTTCATCCACCCACGCTCTGGACTGGCGTTGCGCCATGGGCTTTCAGTTGTGAACACCCCCGGCACCATCGATTCGGGTTATCGAGGAGAGATCAAGGTCCTTTTGATCAATCACGATCTGCGTGAGCCGATTCAGATTCAAGCGGGTGACCGCATCGCTCAGCTCGTCGTCCAGCGCGTCGAGCACGTAAATTTTGTAGAGGTCCAGGCGCTGCCAGAGTCAGCACGTGGCAACGGTGGGTACGGTTCTTCAGGGGGCCACTCGTCGATTGAGGACCCTAAGGAAGGTAGTTAGTCATGTGGGGTCGAAAGAAATCCGCCGGGCAGGAAGCACCGACAGAACAGGTTGAGCCTGCCGTCGTCGGGGTTCGCGAGAACGGACCGTTTGAAGTATCAGAGCGCACGTTCGAACCCGATGAGTATTTGGACTTCGGTTCGCTGCTGATCAAGGCGATTCCCGATATTGAGATCCAGTTGCCGACCGATAACGACGTGCTCACGGCCGTGCTCGTTGCTCATGGCGGCTCGGCGGTTGAGTTGCGTCCGTTCGCCGGCTCGAAGTCGGCAGGCACATGGGATGGGGTTCGTGCCGACCTTCGGGCCGAAGTCGAAAACAAGGACGGCAAGCTCACCGAAATCGATGGACCCTTCGGTCCAGAACTTATGGCCCAGTTCGCCGCAGCCGCGCCGGACGGTTCGGCGGCGATCCAGCCGGCTCGATTCATCGGTGTCGAAGGTCCCGGTTGGGTCCTTCGTGCCACGATTCTTGGTGAGGCCGCCTTAGAGAGCACTGATGAGGGCGTGTTGATGGACATCATCCGTCAGGCGCGAGTGCGTCGAGGTGATGAGCCGCGGTTGCTGCGTGAGTCGCTTCCGTTGGTGCTGCCGCCGGATGCTCAACGGGTACCCGACGAGCAAGGCTGAAACGTGAGCGGGATTGTCTCTAGGCTGCGAGATCGGTTTGGTTCAGAGCAGGCCGATGATGCGGACCTACGCCACCGCAGCAAGGTTTCAGGCTGTGCTCGGGTCGATCAGGCCGTCTTGCGCGAGCGCGTTGACCTCCATGGCGAGATCCGCACCGTTTCCATCCGGCCGGTAGACGACGTCACGGCGCTGGAAGCCGAGCTTTATGACGGCACGGGGACGGTGACCTTGATCTGGCTTGGTCGCCGGCGGATCAGCGGAATAAACGCCGGGCAGTCGTTGACCGCCACCGGCCGAATCGGTATTCGAGGCAAAGAACGAGTCATCTACAACCCGGCATATCGGCTCGACTCGTGAGCGATTCGATCGAACGCGCGACTGCGGACTACGCCTCGGTCGAGGAGCTTGTCCGCCAGCGCCTATCTGAGGCGTTCGGCGGGGTGCGCGGTATTGCCGAGGCGGCCGTGCCGACCATCGCGTTCACCGTCAGTTATCTGACGACTCGCGAACTTCGGTTGAGCCTGATTATTGCCGCGTCGCTAACTGCGGTGCTCCTAGTGATTCGGCTGGTGCAACGCTCAAACCCGCAGTTCGTCCTAAACGCCCTGGTCGGGATTGGGATCGCGGCCTTGTTCGCGTCGCGTTCGGGTGACGCGCGAGACGTGTTTTTGCCCGGCATCATCTACAACGCGGTCTACGCGGTGATCTTGCTGCTTTCGGTCGCGATCCGTTGGCCCGTCGTGGGGTTGATGGTCGGCTCGTTGACTGCGGACTTTACGACGTGGCGAACCGATCCGGGCATGCGAAAGCTCTGCAACCGGCTAACTATCGTCCTAGCGTTGCCGTGCATCGTGCGCGTCCTCGTCCAGTACCCGCTGTGGGCGGCCGACATGATCGGCTGGCTCGGCACGTCCAAGATTATTCTTGGCTGGCCGTTGCAGATCGCCGCCCTGCTGCTGATGGTTTGGCTACTCAGCCGCAACAGCACACCAGTTGCCGATCTTGGGGCCGACTCAGGGCCGGAGCACGCGAGCTAGTTCCGCTTCGCTGTCGGCGCCGGTGACGAACAACAGTTCATCGCCAGGTTCGATAGTTCGGTCCGGTTCTGGCAGCAGAGTTTCCTTGTCGCGCAGGACGACGACGGGAGTGACGCCTTCTGGCCAGTCGATATCGCCGAAGCGCCGGCCGATGTGCGGCGAATCTTGCGGGACCGTCTGTTCGACCAGGGCAGTATTGCTTTGACTGAAGGTGAACAGTCGGACGAGGTCGCCGACCGCTACCGCCTCTTCGACGAGTGCGGCCATGATCCGCGGAGTGGAGACGGCCACGTCAACTCCCCACGACTCGCCGAACAGCCATTCGTTTTGCGGGTTGTTCACTCGACCGACCGTTCGCGGGACGGTGAACTCGGTCTTGGCCAGCAAGGACGCGACGAGGTTGGCCTTGTCGTCGCCGGTGGCGGCGATCAGCACGTCGCACGTCTGCAGCTGGGCTTCTTCGAGGGTCGTCATTTCGCAGGCGTCGGCCAGCAACCATTGAGCCTGGGGGACTAGTTCACTGCGGATCGACGACGGATTTCGATCGATCAGCAAGACTTGGTGTCCGTGGTCGATGAGTTCTTGAGCGATAGACCGGCCGACCGCGCCGGCGCCTGCAATAGCAACTCGCATCAGTGGTCGTCCTTTGGTCCGGCGGCCACCGCCGCGAGAATTAGTTCGGCTTGATCTTCGGGCAGGAACAGGCTCAGGTAGTCACCCTCCTGCAAGACGGTGTCTGCGCCTACCTGTTGGCCTGCGCCAAGGCGGGTGATGAACGCGACCCGAACGCCGGTCTGCCGTTCGAAGGAATCGACCGTCCGCCCGACCCACTCGAAGTTCGCGTAGGCGTTCTCGAGGCGCAGCTTTCCGGACGGGTCGCGCCAAACCGGTTCGGTGCCAGACGGCAGCAGGCGGCGAAGGACCTGGTCGGCCGCCCACGGGACGGTCGCGACGGTGGGGACGCCGAGGCGTTCGTAAACTTCGGCGCGCCTCGGGTCGTAGATGCGGGCGACCACGTTTTCGACGTGGAAAAGCTCACGAGCCACTCGCGCGGCGATGATGTTGGAGTTGTCTCCGCTGGAGACCGCGGCGAACGCGTCGGCGGACTCGATGCCGGCCTCGCGAAGGACCCCCCGGTCGAATCCCATGCCGGTGACGGTGCGTCCGGCGAAGGCCGGGCCGAGGCGGCGGAAGGCGTCTGGGTTTGAGTCGATTACGGCGGTCGAGTGGCCGCGCGCTTCGAGGTTGCGAGTGAGGGAGGAACCAACCCGGCCGCAACCCATGATCACGATATGCACACCGGTGACGCTACACCTGCCCGAACGGGTCTAGCATCAGCGGAGTGGGAATTTCTGGTGTGATTAAGCGCGCCCTGGTCGGTCGCAAACTCCGCAGCTCGCAAATGGGGGAGACGCTGCTGCCCAAGCGGATTGCTCTTCCGGTTTTCGCAAGCGACGCGTTGTCGTCGGTCGCCTACGCGCCCGACGAAATTTTTCTGACGCTCTCGATGGGCGGGCTGAGCGCCTACGCCTTCAACTGGCAGATCGGCTTGGCCGTCGTCGTCGTCATGCTGACCGTCGTCGCGTCGTATCGCCAGAACGTGCACGCCTACCCCAGCGGGGGCGGCGACTATGAGGTCGCGACCGTCAACTTGGGCAAGAACGCCGGGCTGACCGTCGCTAGTGCCCTGCTGGTCGACTACGTCCTGACCGTCGCAGTTTCCATCTCTTCGGGTGTCCAAAACGCGACGGCGGCCCTGCCATTCCTAAACGGCCACGAGGCGCTGGCGGCGGTCACTCTCGTCGTCCTGCTGACCGCGATGAACCTTCGCGGGACGAAGGAGTCGGGGAAGGCCTTCGCGGTCCCGACGTACTTGTTCATGCTCTCGATCGCGCTGATGACCGCGTGGGGGTACGTGCTGTTCTTCGCTGGCGATCTACCGAAGGCCGCGAGTTCGGACTTCGAAATCGTCGCCGAGGCGCCGTACGACGGCGCGATCGCCGGACTGGCGATGGCGTTCCTGCTGGCCAGGGCATTCTCTTCTGGTTGTGCGGCCTTGACTGGCGTCGAAGCGATCAGCAACGGCGTGCCGGCTTTTCAAAAACCCAAGAGCAAGAATGCGGCCACCACGTTGCTGCTGCTGGGCACGATCTCGATCGTCATGTTGATGAGCATCATCGTGTTGGCCGACCTGATGGAACTTCGCTATGTGGAGGACCCGGCGAGCCAACTGCTGCTGAACGGTCAGCCGATTGGCGACTCCTACGTCCAAGAAACCGTCATCGGCCAACTGGCCGGCGCGCTGTACGCGGACATCAAGCCGCTGTTCTATTTCACGATCGCCTGCACTGGAGTCATCTTGGTGCTGGCAGCGAATACGGCCTTCAACGGCTTCCCCGTGTTGGGGTCCATCCTGGCGCGCGACGGCTACCTGCCGCGCCAGTTGCATACTCGCGGTGATCGGTTGGCGTTCAGCAACGGAATCATCACCTTGGCGGCGGCCGCGTCGGTTCTCATCGTCGCTTTCGACGCTGAAGTGACGAAACTGATCCAGCTTTACATCGTGGGCGTTTTTGTTTCGTTCAACCTGAGCCAACTCGGCATGATCAAACACTGGACCAGGCTGCTCGCGACCGAGGTCGATCCGGCAGAGCGCAAGCGGATGCAGCGGTCCCGGTCGGTCAACGGGTTCGGTTTGGCGATGACCGCCACGGTGCTGGTGGTCGTTTTGTTGACGAAATTCTTGGCGGGCGCGTGGATCGCCATCTTGGCCATGATCGTTGTCTTCATGATTATGCGAGCGATCGGGCGGCACTACGAACGGGTCGCGGTCGAACTGCAAATCGACTCATCTGACGTGACTTTGCCGTCGCGGGTGCACAGCATCGTCTTGGTGAGCAAACTTCACAAGCCGACCATGCGAGCGGTGGCGTACGCGCGGGCGGCCCGGCCCAGCACGCTGGAGGGGCTGACGGTCGACCTTGACGCCGAGGAGACGGCCGAGCTGACGAAGCGGTGGGACGAGTTGCGGGTGCCGATCCCACTGCGGGTCGTGGATTCGCCGTATCGCGAAGTCGTTCGGCCGGTCGTACGGTTTGCGAAGCGTCGGCGGAACGAGAATCCGCGCGATATCGTCACCGTCTACATCCCCGAATATGTGGTTGGTAGATGGTGGGAGCAGTTGCTGCACAACCAGACTGCTTTGCGGTTGAAGGCAAGACTGTTGTTCGTGCCCGGTGTGCTGGTTGTCAGTGTGCCCTACCAGTTGGCATCGGCGAAAAACGCGCCGATCCTCGACGATCGTCCGGCACCGGGGGACACTCGACGTGGAATTTCGGAGAAACATGACGTCTGAGCAGGTTGAGGCGAACCCGATCGTTGACGTCGGGCCCGTCGCCCACGGCGGCCACTGCGTCGCCCGCCTAGACGGTCAGGTTGTTTTCGTGCGGCATGCGCTGCCGGGGGAGCGGGTCGAGATCCGGATCACCGAACGGACAAAACGCTTCTTGCGGGCCGATGCGGTGCGGATTATTGAGCCGTCGCCAGAGCGGGTCGAGCCGCCGTGCGAGTTCGCTGGCCGCTGCGGCGGCTGCGACTTCCAGCACGTATCTGCGGCCGGGCAGCCCGAGTTGCTCACGTCGGTGGTGCGCGAACAGTTGGCCCGGCTGGCCAAGATCGACTGGACTGGTTCGGTCGAGTCGGTTGGTGGCTTGACCGGTTGGCGCACTCGACTCGTCTGGTCGGTGGCCCCGAACGGTCTTGCCGGTCTTCGCCGACACCGCAGCCATGAGGTGCTGCCGATCGACAACTGCGTGATCGCCCATCCGGGTTTGCCGCGGGTGCAGCAGCAGGTTTGGGACACTGACCGGGTCGAGGCGATCGTCTCGTCGACGAACCAGCGGCTTTTGGTCACTGACGGAACCGTCGAAGACGAACTTGAAAGCACAGTCGACGGTGTCGTCGCCACCGACCGCACGGTGCGCGCGGGCAGCGCAGTCTTGACCGAACAGGTTCTTGGCCGCGACTTCGCGGTTTCCGGTTCGGGCTTTTGGCAGGTTCACCCCAAGGCGGCCAAGACGCTCGTTTCGGCGGTACTCGAGGCGGCTCAGGTCGAAGCCGGCGATCGGGTGTTGGACCTTTACGCCGGCGCCGGCCTGTTCTCAGCGTTTTTGGCCGAGGCGTGCGCGCCCGGTGAACTGTTGAGTGTCGAAGGCAATCGGACGGCCTCGGCCGACGCGAAAAAGAACCTCGCGAACAACGCGAACGCGGTCACCATCCACGCGCCGGTCGAGCGGGCGTTGAACCGCGGACTCTTGGGCGACTCGGCCGACATCGTCGTCCTCGACCCGCCCCGAGCCGGCGCGAAACAGGCCGTTTCGGCGATCGCCGCGCTGGCGCCTCGCAAAATCGTCTACGTCGCCTGCGACCCCGCCGCACTAGCGCGCGACATCGCCTCTTTTGCCGAGCTCGGCTACTCGTTGGAGTCGCTGCGCGCCTTCGCGCTGTTCCCGATGACGCACCACGTTGAGTGTGTGGCTTTGTTGGTGAGGGCTGGGTCTGAGCTGCGGTGATGGAGGGGCGAGTGGTGATGTTCTCGGAGGGTCGTACGTGCACCCCTTCTAAGTAGACGGATACATTTATTTTGAGTTTCTTCCCGCTGCCGATGCCCCGCAAGCGTCACGGAGGAATTTCTTGGTGGCCGCCTCAGCAGGAATGGCCGTGTTCGAACTTGTGATCCGCAAGTAAATCCCGGCGCCTAACGCCACCCTCTTTGATGACAGAATTGGCAGGTGGCTGATCAGATTTCCATCTCCGCACTTGCCGAGTGGATGCAACGTGAGTTGCCCGGGACATTTGACTTATTCACGAGGGCGGTGGGGGATGGCGACGAGCTCACCAAACGATGGGCAAGCGGTCGGGTCGATTCTTTCCTTCAGGTGCTTGGCGTGATCGACAAGAACCGTTATGAGATGCTCAGGGCGGAGTGGGTGCGAATCGCTGCCGATGATTCGTGGGTCGATCCCAAGACGTGAAGTTTTCAACTTGGGGTTCGTTCGCATCAGGGGTGCTGAAACCCGGGTACTACCCGAATTTGTCGGACTGTTCCACTAAGGTTCTGGAGTGTAGGAAGCACAGCGCTGAGGTGGTGTCTCGAGGCACTCTCACGGCACCCGACATACGTGGGAGTAGGCCATCAGATGACCGTTTCGGATGCCGCAGGTGGCGAATTTGCCTTGGCGTCGTTGCGCTGCCCCGGCCACGCAGGACCTGGGAAGGCATAAGGAGGGCTTACTAGCCGTGCTTGCCGGCCGGCGTGACCAGTCGGCGCACATGTCCTCCGCCTCGAGCCGGGTGACCGCGAGGAGTGTTTCGAGTCGCCACTTCTTGACGTCACGCTCAGCTCAGTGCTCCGAGCTCAGAGTTCGGACCGCACCGCCTTGTCGTTGGGGCCCTTGATCTGCAACTCCAGGTCGGGGATCAGGGCCCGGATCTCGCGGACTTCGTCGATGCGACGATCCCTGTACCGGTACAGAGTCGAGTGTCGGCGGTCGAGTGGGAGGCGACCGTGTTGATCTGGCATGTCTTCCGGATCGCCGACGGCGGGCTTCAGTCGATCGACGGGCGCGCGATGACGTTCGATGGCCTCGTCGACTTCGGCGACCCGCGCGGCGGTCGGCAGACATGGCAGGAAAGGCCTCGCCGCTTCGAAGGCTTGGCCGCGTCGTCAGTCTTGTGGCCGACCACGCATTCCTGCTCCAGCAGTTCGAGTCGCGTCTGCTCGCGCGTTGCGTCATAGCGCTTCAGGTTCTCCTAACGCTCCTGCTCACGACGCTCCTGCTTTCGCTTGAAGTCCCGATCCCCAACGAGCCATCTCGGCCTCGAGCTGACGCTTGGTATTGCGTCTGAAGTTCGACCAGGTGCGCTCCCAATGCTCCATGATCTGCTGCGTCCGCTCCAACTCCGGGGGTTTTTCCTCGATGCGCCATGGATTCCAGAACTCGTCGGGGTGCAGGTTGATTAACAACTCACTGTCCGCGACGTTGTCCTCGAAGGATGACGTCGCCGGGCTTGCTACGCCACAGGCGCTCGCCGTCTCTGTAGACATCCGCTTTGCGGGTCACGTGACCGGAGTCGGGAGGCATGGCGCCACTATGCGATGGGCCGAGCACGACACGACAAGGCCGCTGCGCGTTTTGCTACTCGGTCAGCGCAATGGGTTCAGTGCCTGGCGCGAACACGGGGATGAGTTCGCCCGCACGGATCGTGTCCTCGCGGCGGGTGTCGTCCCAGGCTTCGACGAAGTCACGGAGAACGACCACAGTCGAGGTTGTTGGACGATCGTCGTAGAGAAGTGCCATCCAGCTCCCGTTCGTCATGCCGTGCAGGCTTGGGAGATTCTTGATTTTCCTAGGTTCGAACTTTTCGGGGTCTGGAATCCGTCTGTCCACGATGGTCGACGGTCGGGCTGGACCGTCGAAACTCACACGAACGGTGGATAGGTCGTCGCCATGGAACTCCCTCTGCTTGAAGTTGACGAGCAATTCTTGATCGTCCAGCTGGAACTGCAAGGTGGCTTCGGGGCGAGTCTCATTCGGCCGCAGATAGAAGAACGTGATGGCGCGGTCGCTTTCGATCAGGCCTTCGCCAAACCACAGCGCGATCTCCGGAACCTCGAACCACGATCGGTCGGCGCCATGAACGGTGAGTTCGATGCCGTGACCGCGGAATCGGGTATCGGGTGAAACGCTTGATCCGAAGTTGATATCAATCGGAGACGTAAGGGCGGGCCAGGCTTCGTCGCGAACTGCCAGCGCATCGGGTGGTAAAAGCCCGATGAATAGCTGATTGACCCTGCGCGCCTCGTCCCGCTTGATGGTGGCAAACGACACTTTCCATGCGACGGCCGGTTGCCGCCGGCGGCTAGCAAGGGAACTTCCCGCTCCGTCGCGGTCGAGTCCATAGGCGTTGCGTAGCGCGGGGACCTCGCGAGTTCCTTTGCGCTTGTCGACATCTTCTACAAGGAGCCCATGGAGTGCCTCGGGCGAGTCGAGGCCGAGGGCCACCATGAGGCTACGGCGGGCACGGATGCTCGTGAGCGTCAGGCCGTCACGCTGCTTGATCTCTTGGAGTTCAACCTTGATTGCTCGCTCGTCCATTGTCACCCCGCCGAACTCGTCGTCGGCCAGAACCTAGAGCGGCCAGCCTTCCATGAGTGGCCAGTTTCGGGGTTTGCCCCCTATCTGCACCCCCATTGCACCTGATCTGCGCCTGTTGCGACCGGTGTTAGTCGCGGAGGATTGAAGTGCACACGGATCAGCGTTGCCAACGACCCGAAGGAGGGGAGCGTGAGCGAATCAGTGTTCGGACTCCGCGTCGGCGCGGGGTCTGCATGTTGGTACGTCTACTCCAACGCTGGAGACGGGCGGCGGATCGCGATCGGTCGCGTGATCGTGCGACCCGAGGAGGAAGCTCGCGGCCGGCTACGCCACCTCAGCCGTGGCGGAGGTCGCATTACGATCTCGCGACGGCCGTTTGCGGGCGCGCGCCTATGACGAATCGCTAGACTCGGATCTTGTGGGGAGCGATCGGGGGGCAGAAGCGGACGGCGACGTGGTCGTGCCGTCAACGCAAGACGCGAACCTGGGAGTCGATATCTGGGGCGCCTTCTACAAGGCGTGGCTGACCGCCTTCTTGGAGGTGGTGTCAACGAAGGCCGCCATCGGCCACCGAATGCGCTCCTCAATGCAGTCTTCGTATGGACCACGGTGGACGACCTTTTGGCCCTACGGCAGCGGTCGGGGGAAACGCGACGTTCCCTCGAGCACAATTCGTGGGTGGATTGAGCGAGCAAGCCTCCCGACGGATCCCGGTGGTGATGCCCTGGTCACCAAGGTGATCAGACAGGCGCTGGTGATCGTCGTAACCGAGGAGCTCAAAGCTCCGCCCACCGAGGTCCGCCAACTTGCAAAAAGGGCGGGGGTCGAAGCGCCAGCGTTTACGACCGTCGTTGGAAGGCTTGGGCAGCTACGCGACAGCAGCCATCTCGCGTTCACGACTGAGATCGATAGCGCGCTCAGGGCGACGCGAGACCGACTGATACGCCTGCCGAGCGGCTATCCTCCGCATCTGCGAACCCTCCGGTTGGCTGATCAGCTCAGGGTTTTCAAGGTCGAGGATCTTGACGAGCTGACCAAGGGCGGCGGGCTCTATGCCGTCCGCATGCCGTTTGGGTCGGCCTTGCAGGCACTGGCGACTCTTGCGATCGATCGCGTAGCTATCGTTCTCGGCGATCCAGGTAGCGGAAAGTCGACGCTCTTGGCCTCGTACTGCGCCAACTACATCCACGAGTGGGCTGGCCTGGCGATCTTCTTACGTCTTGACGATCTCGGTCAGATGGCCGCAGTTCGCCGCGATGCTGTCGGCGGTGCCTTGACCCTCGAGGATGCGATCGAACTCGTCATCGAGGCGTGGGACAAATGGCGTCAACAGCGAAGCACTAAGCGGGCTCGCGAGTTCATAGCCTACCGGATAGTCAATGGAGCAGACACGGTTGTGGCGTTCGACGGGCTTGACGAGGTGGCGCTCGTTGACGATCGAGCGCGAGAGGTCCGTGAAGTGCTTCGTCTCCTCGAGCGTTCTTGTAGAGCGAGGCTGATCGTGGCCTCGCGAATAACGGCGTACCGGCGTCCTTTCGACCACGCGACGGAGTACTTCGTCGATCGTCTAGACACCGCGGATGTCAATGCGTTCGTCTCAGACTGGTTCTCTGACCGCCCGCCCGAAGATCCCGGCCGGCAAGCTGCGATTAGAGCCTTAAAGGACGAGCACGTCGGGAGTCTTGCTCGCACCCCGGTCGTCGCAGGAATTGTCTGCTACGTCGCGGAGGACGGTGCAGTGGAGTCGACGGTGTTCGGGCTCTATCGGCAGTACCTCAATCGGTACCTTAGGCGCTCGTGGAGACCCGCTCTCGAGCAGCGAGCCACCCTCGCCGCGGTAGACGTCGCCCGCATGGATGCCCAGCGACTTGCGTGGGCGATGGCGGGTTTAGGCGACGAGGGGGTGGGCGCGCAGGCGTGGCTCGACACGGCCTCTCTCAACTGGCTTCGCGCACGGACGAACGTTGCGTCACCTGACCTGCTGGACCTCTATCAGCGTGACGGACTTCTCGTCGCCTTCGGAACGCCAGCCGACTCGGATCCGATGTCTCAGCAGGTCCGGTGGCTGCATCGCACAGTCCACGAGCATCTTGCTGGCAGACACCTCGCTGAACAACTGTCCCGAGATGGGCACGCGGGGCTCGCTCTACTCGTTCAAGCTGCTCTCCTCCCAGAGTGGGGCGTCGCGATAGAGCACCTCGCTGGCGCGCTCGACGAACTCGGGATTCTTGAGCCGACCGTCGATGCCCTTTGGGCGGTGGATGCGGAGAACAACGGCATCAGCTGGGTGCTTGATCGAGTGGCCACGATGTTGCTGGTAAATGGCGGGTCTGATCACCGGCGGGATGAAGTGGTCCAGAAGCTCGTTCACCATCAGATGTGGGCAGTCCTTTCGGACTTCGATCGACCTGCGCTGTTGGGGGCACTCCGTGATGCCCTTGCCGCAGGCAGAGCCGCCACAGGGGCTGTGTTCATTCAGACGTACGTAGCTCTGCTTGATCCGCCCCCCGAGGATGGCTGGGAGACTGTTGAGCTCCTCCGCACGCTTTCACGCCGTCTGGATCTCCGCAATGCCTGGGTGGTTGACGATCTAGCCTGGCGGGTGGATCCACAGCGGATGTTCGACGTGCTCCTCGACAGACTTGAGTGCGGGCTTGAAGCTCACCTGCCGGGGGGTGACTACGAGCCGCCGTTGGAGGACGAAAGTATTCGCCTTGCAGAGCTGGTAGTGGCTCAGCTCCACCGGGGGAATCTACGGCCGTACTTCGACATCGACCACTGGATGCGAAGCAGGTATGCGGCCGCATCGGAAATTTTGGAGCAAGCCGGGACGGACCATTTTGGCAGCGCCTTCGTCATGGAACGTGCTCAAGCCTGGCGCGACGGCCGTCCCTTTGACTGGAACGCCTTGAGCGACGACGAACTTCAGCGGTTCTTCGTCGCTGCTGACCCCTGGGGACCGTACAATTACGGGTGGGACCTTGCCGAGCGTGGCCTGCCGCTTCCGCCGGACGCCGTCGAATGGGCACAGGAGGCGTACAGGCTCAGCGAGATCAAGTGGTGGGACGAGGATCGCTCAGGCGCTGAGATTGACGATCCCCGCCATGCGGGTAGAGGGCGCGCCCTGGCAACAGGTTGGTCGGAATCTCCTGCCGCGCTTCGACGGACACGCGCGACGATGCTCGCTTATGCGGACGCTCCAACCCGTGATCGAGTACGCGAGGTCTTGGTGTGGTTCTGCGAAGCCGATCTTTCCAACTACGACGAGAACTACATTCATTTCGACGCGAGCTGGCTCCAAAGATTCGTTACGGCCCTGCCGTGGCGGCTACGGGTCGAGGCCGGGCTTCTGGAAATTGAGCACCTCCGGGAGCATGCATATCCTGCGGCCCGTCAGGTCGTGGAGTGGACTCTCGACGGGCTCGGCGACGGTCTTCGCCACGACCCAGGTGAGGGCTCCTTCGACCTGATCGAACAGCTCGCAGCATTGCTGATCAACCCAGAGCACGATCCCCAGGTGGTACGCGAACTAGAGTCGTTCATGCAGTCGGGCTTTGACGGCGCCAACCCCGGCATGAAGGCGAAGATCGCCGATTGCTTCGAGGCCCGCATCATCGAGGTGCTGCCCATCGAAGCAGAGTTGTCGGTCAGTCTCCTTGACGCCGTGCACAGTGCGCGGTATCGAGTCGGCCTACTGCCTGAGCTATACGCACGCCGGTTGCGGGCCTAGCGGTCGCGGTTGGCCGCGGAGCACAGAAATGGCGTTCGGGACCGGAGGAGTCCCCGGTCCCGAACGCCTCGTGACCCCGGCTAGAGGATGGTCGCGAACTTGCTCATCGAGGTCAGTGCGCGCTCGTGGTCCTCTGTTGACGCGGCTGCGCTGCTCCCCGCTGCGATCTCGATTATGTAGTCGAGGTCGTGTGCGGCCCGGGCGGTTGCCTCGACGGCGAGGTCGCTCGCGACCCCGGCGAGCCGGACGGTTCGCACGCCGCGATTGCGAAGCAGCTGATCGAGCACCGTGGCAGTGAACGCAGAGACGCGGTTCTTCGTAAGGTGCACCGTCTCGCCCGGCAACTTGATCGCGTCGGTGTAGTCGGTCGACCAGGTGTCATTCTGCAGTATCCCGAACTCGGCAGCCTTCCCGAAGATCGGCGAGCCGATCGGCTGGTCGACGTACGTCGGGTCGAACGCCAGCCCGACGGCGATGATCAAGTCGCCCTCCGAGTGGGCGGTGTCGATCGTCTTCTGCAGGGAGTCGTAGACGCCCTGTGTCTGGATGAAGTTGGCGTACCCCTTCGCCGCCAGTTTGCCGGTCGGGTGGACGATTTCGTTGATGTAGTCCAGCAGGACCAGGGCAGTGTCGTTGGTCATGAGAGCTTCTCCTTCAGTGTGGTGATGGGCCGGGCCTGAGTGACCACGACCTCTCGGTTGGCGTCGAGCACGAACTCGATGTCCTGGGGCAGCCCGAAATGCTCCTCGATCAGCCGGCCGAGCGCGGCGATGTGCTCGGATTCCTCAGTGGTGAGTGCGAACGCGACCCGCTGGTCGTCAGACACTGCGACCAACCCGTCGGACGCCGTGCTTCCATAGATGGGAAGGTCGATTCGCCAGCGCTTGGAGCCGAGCTCGGACTCAGACACCGCCCCGGTATTGCGGTCGACCAAGTACAAGTCGCCCTGCGTCTTCCCAGCAACGATTGCTTCGCACGCTCCGTACGACGCCTCGATGCCCAGGACCTCGATACCGTCGGCATACGCCATCGGATCGATGGTCATCATCACGCCGCAGGCCGACGCGTCGACCATCTCCTGGATTAAGACCGTCATCGTGCTGTCGATGTACGTCGTGTCGAAGCCCGGCTTGAAGATCTCGATCGATCGCGCGTTGAAGAGTGATGCCGCGCAGCGGCTGACGGCCTCCGGCACCTTCTCGGCGGGCACACGGAGGAACGACGAGTACTGCCCGGCCAGGCTGATCTCCTCGGAGTCCTCGGCGATCGATGCTCCCTTGACAACAGGGTGAGCGGATGAGCGGACCGCGAACAGGGTGTTCAAAGGGAAGTGCTCTCTGAGGAGCGCGATGAGAGATTCCGCGGAGTCGAGTGGCTGGTCGATCAACAGGTCCTCGATGGTCCGGTGGGCTTCGACAGGTTCCAGCGTCCGAAGGATCCAGAGAAACTGGGTCCGAAAGTTTTCCAGATAGCCGTCCAGCACCTCGCCCGGGAGCGCGAACCCCTTGGGGGTCCGTACTCCCGGGATCGTGGCGACCTCAGCGAGGTTGGCTGCCTTCTTCCCGAGATCCGTGAGGCTGGGTTGGGTGCTGAGATCCACGATGGCGAACGTGTTCGACGTCATCACGCCACCGCCTCTCCCAGGATGAGGACGCGGTTCTTCGTGCTGACCACGACCTCCATGCCGTCAGTCACGTTGTGGAGCAGGCCCTCAACCCCGACCATGCAGGGAATCGAGTTCTCCCGGCAGAAGATCGCAGCGTGGGAGTAGCGGCCACCGTCCTCGGTCAGCACGGCAGCAGCGGCGAGCATCTGCGCGACGTAGTTGACATCAGTCTGGACCGCCACCATCACCGAGCCCGGCTCGAACTTGGCTAGGTCGGCCTGGGTGCGGATCACCACCGCGCGGCCACGGACCTCGCCGGGGGCGGCAACCCGCCAGTTTCCACTCATCGTTTTCATCACTGCTTCTCCTTCAGGGTGTTGAGGTTCCGGTAGACATCGGTCGATGTCCCCGGGAGCTCACGGACGGCCGAGAAGACCAGCCCGTGCATCAGGCCAGCCCACGACTTGAAGCTGAACCTAGGTTCGAGGTTGAGATTGAGGACGTTGAGGCTCTGGATCTCGCCGAGCAGCTCGGTGGTTTCGGCGCGTAGCGGCAACGGCAGCCCGCCGAGCAGAGCGTCGAGGTCGGGCGCGATGCGGCTCTCAGGCGCACCTGCGCTGGCGAAGCTCTGCCGGTACGCCGCGACCTTCTGGTCGAGGTCCTTGACCGAGTACTTGCTGTAGTCGCGCAGCAGGCGGTTGCGGACGCTGAGGTCCTCGGTGCCGTCGTCGTCCAAGTTCGCGTAGACCGACAACAATCCCGTCATGTCTTCCTCGGCCGACCGCAGCACCGCGGTGCAGGGAAGCGCGCCGCCCACGTTGAGAATCTGGTCGACGTCCTCGAGTGGCATAAGGCCGCCCAGAAGCTCCTCAACGCGCGATGCGCGCTTTTCGATCTGCTGGTCGGGGCCGATCACTGAACGCTTTCCGACCCAACCGCGCGCCGTCTCCGAGCGGATGACCTCGGCGTACAGTGTCGGGTTGACGAGCGACTCGATCCCGTAGGTCACGATCATGTCGAAGATGTCGGTCGCCAAATCGTAGTACTGCTCGTGGACGTCCAGCCAGATGCTGAAGAACAGCGAAACGTTGCCCAGCACCCCTTCGATCTTGGGGAAGTTCCAGGCGTTCTGGCGGATCACGTTCCGGTAGATATCGATGCTCGCTTCGACTGCCGGGGTCGGCACCTCTGCCTCCATGACCGCGAGGATGTTGTCGATTCCGACGCGATCCTCGAACTGCTTGCGTTGCTTCTCGCATGCATGCACTACGCGGAAGAGCGCCGCTTCGGTACTGCGGGCCGGGCCGAACGGCGAAGCCGACATGGTGCTTCCCGCCCCGTAGGTCGCCACTCCGGGCGAGATGATGGCCGTCATGCGGTTCTCCTGTCGTCCTTTCTCGACGGGGATTCGTCGAGAACGAGCAGAGAGAAGCAGCGCGCACCCAACCCGGTCAGGGGGGTGCGCGCTGCGCGTTAGACCACTTGTGGGCCCGGTGCTGTGGCCTAATGGCCAATCCGAGATCGGCGCATCACCATCTGCCTGATCGACTAGTCGCCGACGCACGGTGTTCGGGGCCACTCCGAAAGCTGAGGCGATGGTCTCCTCAATCCTTGTCCAATGCGTCGTAGGCCAGCGCGAACTGGCGCCTTGCAGGGCGGGAGCTGCGGACGTTTGCGACCGTCGGCGCCTGTTCGCGAGAAGGCTCGGATTGGGCTCGCTTTGATTCACAAAGTCCTGCAATCGAGTGCCGACGCCACCAGCGTCCTCAAACGGCAACGACGCAGGTCAGGCGCTAGTTTGGGCTGATAACTGCAGTCGACCACACAGTCTCGCGCTCGCGCTCAGGACCATTAGGGTATTCACCATTACGCACCACGTTGAGTGCGCTGCTTTGTTGGTTAGGGCTGGGTCTGAGCCGCGGTGACGTAAATCGGGACGTTGTCGGTCAAACCTGAACAAAGCGATTCCAGCGTGGGTCGCAATGGATACTCTACTGATCGAAATTCCTGAAAGTCCACGACCAGCGATTTTGGGCGCTGGTTCCGTTCAGGGAAATACTTTCAGTACGTGCAAGGTTTTCGAAAGACTCGAAGTGTTAGCCGAGGCGTGGTGTACTCGTGCTGCGGACTGGAGACTGGAGATTTAGGCGTTCCGTTGACGCGGCGGGTGCGCTCTCGATGCTCTCCGCGCGGCGACTATGCGACCCTCAACCGAGTGCGGCGACCCGCATAGCAGTGGCGGAAAACCAAGGACGATTCACGTTTCACCCAGTGTGATTGAACACGTAACTCGGCAAGTCGCATGATCAAATCTCGACCCCGAACCCATCGATTCCCAGTTTGAACGAAGCCTGTTACAGATTTGCACGACGAACTATAACTCTTTGAAACATACGCGAATTTCATTCGGAAGCCGACGCTACCCAATCGGCCATTCGTTTCGCACGGCGATTGATGAACAACAAATTCGCCTCGCGGTAGTCCACATACTCGTCGACCGTGCAGGGAGTTGCGGGGCGGTTGAAGTCGTCGAACGGAAGGAAGAACTTGATGCTTTCGAAATCGAGTGACACGAGATCGTGAAAGAAGAAGAAATCGACGAACTCACTGAACCCTTCGAACAGATCAAAGAACTCTCTATACGCGGATATGACATCCGCGAGTGGGCTCAAGCTCACTCCCGCGTAGAAGCGGCGTATGCATTCCAGCGTCAAGTCCATACGATCCGCGATTTCAGGACGGGTGCCCCGTGCCTGGTTCATTGTTGGTCTAGCCTTTGAACTTACGGGCCAGATCATTGTGCTCCCGACCGTATAGGGCGGATTGAGATACTTAGCCTGCTGACTCTCATTTAGCGCTGCAATTGAAGCGACGAGTGCCTGAGGGCGAGACCATCGAGTGTGAGAATTCGTGATGGCATCGCTGGCAAACCGTGTCTGTTCGCCGGTGGGGGCCGTGTGAACGAGATAGCCATGGCGGCGGACGGCCGGAATAGTGAGTGAGAGTAGATATCCAGATTTCAACGGTTTCGACGAGAGCCGTTGATGGTACCGGCGCAACGTCGGGGAATCGCTGTCGGCGTCAGGCCTTGATCGTGAGGGATTATCTGTGTCGAAGTTGAAATCTACGTTGAAGTCATCTGAGCGAGGCTCGGGCATGCGTCAACGCTATCGGCTCGAAACTCCACATTCGATGGTTATGAGCCGACCATTAAGTTCGTCGAAGTCAAGGAAGGTCGTCTCTCTGGCCTCCAAATGAGTTGCCGTGGTGCAGTTTGCGTTGGTGCGGACGCTGACGGACCGGAGTCACCATTGACGTGCGCTTGACGTCACACCACCTCTCGATCATTCCCTCGCGAACACTCCACCGGCGGTCAAGAACTCGCTGTCGCCGTGCCTGACAGCACACCCCTAGGCCGGCATCCAGCCTGAACCCGCTCACAGGCGACTTACAGACAGAGCCGTGTTAGCTCCCAGAAACTCCTGACAGTTTGAGACTAGAAACCTCAAGTTCACCAGGAGTTCACCGTGTCACTTATCAACATCGCCGCCGACCTGATCGCTGTCGGCATCCTCGTTTTTGTCTTGTTCCGGCTCCGCTCGGGCCGCCGTGAACTGGTCGCCGCCTACCTGACGATCAACGTCGGAGTCATGGCCGTCACGAGCACACTCTCCAACTCGACCGTCGGGGTGGGCTTGGGCCTGGGACTGTTCGGCATCTTGTCGATCATCCGCCTGCGCTCCGAAGAACTCACCCAACGCGAGATCGCCTACTACTTCGCCGCACTCACCCTCGGCCTGCTCGGCGGTATCGCGACCAGCCCACAGTGGTTGGCCCCGGTGTTGATGGCCGCGATCGTTTCGGTGGTTGCGATCGGTGACCACCCGCGAGTTTCGCCGCACACCGTCTCCCAAGAACTGCGGCTCGACCTCGCGCTCGCCGACCGCGACGCCGTGATCGCGCACGTCGAGACGATGCTCGGCGTGGAGGTGGTCGAGGTGGACATTCGCTCAATCGACATGGTCAACGACACGACCCTCGTCCGCCTCACTCACCAAGGCGTCACCAAAACACCGAGCGACGCGCAGCAGTTCAACAGCATCTTGAGTGAGGTGGCCCGATGAGTAGCGCAGCACTCGCACCGCGACCCGAAATGAGCGGAACCGCCGTCGAGAACATGATCGGCATCGACCTGCAAACGCTCGACGAGGTTGCCGCGCTCCAGACTCGGATCGACCGCAAGTACGTGATCGGGGTCAACGAAGTCGACCCGCTCCTAGCTGGGCTCCCAGACGCGACCTGCGCACTCGAAATTGCCGGATCTCGCATCCAGCGTTATCGCTCGATCTACTTCGATACCCCGTTCCTCGACAGCTATTTTTCGGCCGGACGCAGCCGTCGGCGCAGGTGGAAAGTGCGCACTCGCAGCTACCTGGACTCGGGCCACTCCTGGCTCGAGGTCAAAACCCGAGGCCCGCGCGGTCACACGGTCAAACAGCGGATCGAACTCGACGGTGGCTCGACCGGACTGAGCGAGGAAGGTGCCCGGTTTGTGGCCAGCGTGATCGGTGAGACGGCGACCCGGGCGCTGCGGCCAACCCTGATGACGACGTACAGCCGAAACACGCTCTACCTCGCCGATGACGGCGCTCGAGCCACGATCGACACCGACCTAGGGTTCACGTCGGCCGCCACGCTCGACCAAATGAACTTCCCGCAGTTGTGCATCGTCGAATCGAAGTCGGGTGCGTCACCGTCGGCGCTTGACCGGTTGCTCTGGCGAGGCGGCCACCGACCGGTGTCGCTCAGCAAGTACGGCGCTGGCATGGCGGCGTTGAACCCCGACGTGCCACGACTGAAATGGCACCGAGTGTTGACCCGAGACCTCCAAATCGAAAGGAAAGCAAGCTAATGACCCCCCTACGCATCAAGAAATGGCTAACGGTGTTCGTTGCCACGGCTGCAATCGGAGCGCTCGGCGCCTGCGGCTCAAACTCCACCGAAACCGGAACCGAGTCCGGAACCAGTGCAGCTGCCGGAGCGGACATCCCGGCATACGTCTCCACCTTGGCGGACACGCACGCCGACGAGAACGACGGCGACTATGACGCCTCGAAGGCCAGCACCATCAAACTCGCTGACGGCGCAACCAAGGTGACCGCCGGATCAGATGGCGGAAAGGCGAAGGTCAGTGGTGACGTCGTCACCATCAGCACGGCCGGGACCTACCTGATTTCTGGCACTCTCAGTGACGGCCAGATCGTGGTCAACTCTGAAGCCGACGGCAAAGTTGTGTTGGTGCTCGACGGCGCCAACGTCACCTCGGGGACTACGTCACCGATCCAAGTAATCCAAGCCGACGAGACCGTCGTTGTGCTTGCGGACGGCTCGACCAACACGCTCGCAGACAGTGCAAAGTCTGGCGCGGACGACGAAGAAGACGACGCCCCGAACGCGACGCTGTGGTCGGCCGACGACCTGACCATTGCTGGCACCGGGACCCTGAACGTGAAAGGCCTGAGCAACGACGCCATCACCAGTAAGGACGGCCTGGTGATCCTGTCCGGCAAGATCAACGTGGACGCCGTTGACGATGGCATCCGCGGCAAGGACTACCTCGTGGTGGCCGACGGAACCATCAACGTTGATGCCGACGGCGACGGGTTCAAATCAGACAAAGATTCCTTCGACACGGCCGACGACGAGACCGAAGCAGACCTCGGTTCGGTCGCGATCCTCGGCGGTAAAATCTCGATCGCGGCCGGCGACGATGGCGTGCACGCCGAGGGTGGGCTCACCGTCTCGGCCGGCACGATCGACATCAGCAAATCTGAAGAGGGACTAGAAGGCGCAGCCATCCTGATCAGCGGTGG
>DAONBX010000018.1:21201-52365 GCA_035401705.1 Aeromicrobium sp. | reverse complement strand
AGAAGCGGCGTGATTACCGCAAACCCCGAGTGTCAACCAGACCGGGGGCAGTCCCTTTTTCGAATGCGGCTGTCTTCGCAGTTGATGCACGTTTACGGGCAAGAGATATTCCGCCCGCTCGAGTGCAAACGATTGACTCCCTCGCTTCGCGAATCGTGCGGGACGCTTCGGACCACGAAATCAGCGCGCTGACCTTCGAGCAACGAATCGTCCTCGCGAGCAAATTGGTTCAGGAGGGTGAATGGCTAGATTCGGCTGAGCTAGAACATATTGTCGTAGATGAGGTACAGGACGTCGTCGGAGTTAGGGCAGATTTCCTGATCGCAATACTTGACGCAATTCCAGACGATGCGGGCTTCACTTTGCTCGGCGATCCGGCCCAAGCGATCTACGATTTTCAGCTCGCACAAGAAGGGGAGTCTGCAACTACGTCGGTCGACCTTCTCGAAAGCGCTGGCACCCGTGGCGCTAGGACCATCAGGCTGAAGGGCCAGTACCGGGCGACGTCACGTGAAACGCAGTCAGCAGCCAATTTACGAGGAAAAGACACATTTGTCCCCCACCACCATGACATTGAAGATTTCTGGAACGAGGTTGTGCACCTAGGCACCCTCCCAGAATCGATCGACTTTATTCGAGCGCAGCCAGGGTCAACGGCATTCCTGACTTCCACCAACGGTCAAGCTCTCGCAGTCGCGAATGAACTGCGCTCGTTGGGCCTAACGGTAGGAGTCCTCAAAGGCACACATCAACAGGTTCTTGCAGGTTGGATCGGGAAAGCTCTTGCCGGCGTCGAGGCCGCGTCCCTAACCCGTGAAGAATTCTTCAAAATTCTCGAATCGTCCGAGCCTGAAATTGATCCTGTAGTCGCATGGAGGGCCCTCAGAAGCGTAGCGGGCGGGCGAGGTCGCGACCTGAACCTGCTTTCTTTTACCTCCGCATTGGAAACTCGCACAAGTTTCCCGCCAGACTTGCTTGAAAAGCCTTCATCTGATGCAACTGTATCGACGGTACATCGCGCAAAAGGACTCGAATTCGAGAACGTTGTTCTCGTCGAATTTCCCGATTTTGGCCAGAACAAGAACCCCGAAGATGTCCGCAGCCGGGAGCAATTCGTTGCATTGACGCGTGCCCGAAAGCTCATCGTCCGAGTTGATGGGCCCGACACCAAATGGGTGCGAACTATACCCGGCGGCGAAGCCGGTCCTCGATGGATAAGGGGTGGGCACAAGCACTGGATGACAACCGCTATTGAGATCAGGCCAAGTGACATTGATTTAAACACCTTGGGCATGGGCACCCAGTCGCATGATGCGCTGGTTCGCGCTATCGGCTCAGAGGCAAACCTAGTTCCCTCGGTTGAGAAATCGACACTTCAGTTTCCCGTTTTTGAAGTCTTTTGCAACGGGGCCCTACTCGGGACGCTAACCGAAGAATTTGGCCAAGAGTTTGCATCTCGCACGGGAAACTTGGAGAAGGCCAGACGTGGCTGGCCACGACTAAGCGCGGTCGCCGTTGAAGGCGTGACCACAATCGCGACCTCCACGCGAGGATTCCGAAATGGCCTCATTCTTGCACCTGTCCTATCGGGTTTGGCCCAGATCGAATGGAATGACTGAATGACAAGCCTTGACCCTTGGTACTCCGCACGTGACCTCATGGTTGACGCGCTGATTGCCGACCTCCACGGCACGGAAGACGACGTACGTATCGGTGAATACCCCTTAGACCGATTCATAGTTGGGATTATCTATCCACGTTCGCTAACTTCGTCCGAAACTCAAAACTCACAAAACCTAGGCGACGATTCAGAGAACGACACCGGAACTGAAGTCGACGCAGATTTCGACCCGGGCGTCTCGTTCGCGCATATGCGGAAGCCGTCGACGATTGGCCTCACTGCGGGGATTACCGCTAGCTCGTCATCACTGTTGGTCGAAGTTAGTGCGGACAGATACATAAAGAGCACTCTGGAAAACGAGAGCAACGAGTGGCTCAGGAGTCCGTTCGGTCCCCACGTAGCCGAAGTGCCGATTTCTAATCCTTCACAAGGCGAAATACAGCTTTGTGAAGGATTAGCTCTCAGGTTCGTTATCCGCAGCGAACACGACGGGGTGCGCAGTGTGACGCTTGTCTTGGTGAATACTTTCCAGGAGGCCGGAGATGGTGGCCTAGCGACACGCTGCTGGTTCCGACCTTCATTGCGCGTAAGCACAGTCGGGGGTGAATTCGCGGACCGCCGCCCGTCGTCAACCTTCGCCCACATGGATGAAGACGAGCTCTCGGGTGCTTTACTTCACCGGAGACAGCGCCACCTCGCGGTTGGCCACGGACTGGCCGTCGAATGGGATGAGGCTCCCGACGTGCGGGAGATCCGGACCACGTTTTTCCCCCAGCACGAGCTACCGCTAGCGGACGCTTCTAGAAACGACGTCCCAGTGTTGGATATGTCCATACTCGCGGAAGGGGACTTCTCTACGCTCAACGACCTAATCACCGCATACGAGGCGTGGATAGAGTCCCGTGCTCTTGAGGATCTTCCGCAACTAGCGGCCACCTACCAAGACACAGCTACTCGCCATTTGAGCGAGGCGCGACGCGCCGCGAGCAGAATGCGCAGAGGAGTCGAACTGATCTCTACCGATCCGATAATCGGTCGATCATTTCGTGCGATGAACTCCGCCATGAAGTCGCAGCGGGAGCGACAAGTGATGATCCGGTCAGGCGATAGCGGCGAACCCACATCGATTGCCTCGAGTTGGCGCCCGTTCCAGATGGCCTTTGTCCTGATGAACATTGAAGGGCTGACTAATCCTGAGTGCGCTGACCGCGATCTAGCTGATGTTCTATGGTTCCCAACCGGCGGCGGAAAAACTGAAGCCTATCTAGGCCTGATCGCGTTTTGTCTTGTGCATCGGCGACTGCGAGGCGCCGGAATAGACAAACGCGGCGCAGGCGTCGCCGTTTTCATGAGGTACACCCTTAGGCTGCTCACACTTCAACAATTTGAACGGGCCGCTGGGTTGATATGTGCACTCGAAGTTTGGCGCGCCGGCGAACCGGACCTCCAGTCAAAAGAGCCTTTTTCACTCGGGCTCTGGGTAGGACAAGGCGCCACGCCAAACAACATCACTGATGCCGCCAAAGCGCTGAGGAAGCGTGGCAAAGATGAGACTGCAGACACTGGCGACCCGGTCCAACTACTTCGCTGTCCGTGGTGCGGAACTCGACTTACCGTCGATGATTACCATGTCGATCGAAGCGCCGACCGGCTGGAGGTGAAGTGCCCAAGTCAGGGGTGCCCATTTGGTGGACCCAATTGCCTCCCTGTTCATCTAGTTGACAGTGACGTCTACAAGAATCGGCCTTCTCTTGTGATTGGAACCGTCGACAAATTCGCCATGCTTGCGTGGCGTGGTGAGTCTGGAAGCCTGTTTGGTCATGGTGGCGATGCACCACCAGAGTTGATTATTCAAGATGAACTTCACCTGATTAGTGGCCCACTCGGCTCGCTTGTTGGACTCTACGAGACGGCCATCGATTATCTATCGACCGATCATTCTTCCGGAGCTCGGCCCAAATTGGTTGCATCGACCGCAACTATTCGACGAGCGAAAGACCAAGTAAAGGCAGTATTCGCACGGGAGGCTCGGCAGTTCCCTCCGCCAGGCCTCGAGGCCTCCGACTCATTCTTTGCCGTTGATGCTTCGCGAGATGAAAAAGGAACTCGTATGTACCTCGGCGTGATGGCCCCGGGTACTAGTCATGCAACACTCACGGTCCGGTCATACGCTGCGCTTCTCCAAGCAGCTATGACAGAGGAAATTCCTCAGGATGTCAGAGACGCATATTGGACTCTGCTTGGCTATTTCACAAGTCTGCGCGTTCTGGGGGCAGCGTATATCGCCACGATTGACGATGTTCGCGACAGGATTAAGGTGGTCGCGAAAAGACTGGGGCAGGTCGAGCGCGCAACACAAGATCCGCGCGAGCTCACGTCACGTAAGAAATCCAGTGAGATTCCACTCGAGCTGGACCTCCTGCAGACTCCCTACCCCGATCCAGAAAGCCCCGACACCGTCCTCGCCACGAACATGATCTCGGTCGGCGTTGACGTAGACCGACTAGGACTGATGGTCGTCTCAGGTCAGCCCCAGACAACCTCCGAGTACATTCAGGCCACCAGTCGCGTGGGTCGCAGGCACCCTGGCTTGGTAGTTACGCTTTTCAATGCGGGGCGTTCGCGGGACTTGTCGCACTACGAATCGTTCACCACGTACCACCGCTCGATATATCAACAGGTCGAAGCGACGGGCGCAACTCCTTTCGCGTCGCGCGCGCTGGATCGGGGTCTCCACGGCCTCTTGACGATCCTCGTAAGGCACCTAGTTCCGGGAGCTGCCGCGGAGTCGGGGGTAAGCATCCCGGCGGCGATGCCAGAGGAAATTTTTGAAGTCACGGACGCAATTCTTGCCCGAACCCGAAGTGTTTCACCTGATAGCGAGGACGAGGTTGAGGATGCGCTTGAAACCCTTATCGAGCATTGGCGCGAAGCGGTGGAAGAAGGAACGCTAAAGAAGTACTCGGGTTGGAAATCCCCGAAGGACGCCCTTCTTGTGCCTGCAGGAGCAGGCCTTACAGATGAACAAGGCGAACAGCTGATCGAGATTTTCCCGCCCGACCGGCCAGCGTGGCCGACATTAACAAGCCTGAGAAATGTCGACCGCGAAAGCTCGCTACGAGTGATTGGTGCCAAAGGGCGGCGCGAAAGGAAAACTGATGAGAGCTGAAAACAACCGGATTCGACAAAGCCAGCTTGTCTCAACTTTCGGCATCGGTGGCATCCTTCCTGCCGGCGACCAGAGCTACTTAGTTTGTGGCCTTGACGACTGGGATGAACGATGGTGTGCCGCGATCGAGGAGCCACGCTTAGCCAAGTCACTGGGGGTGCATCTCTTCAGGGCACCGTCTACGGGGCAGAAGCGCGGAGATGTCCCAGTAATCAGGTTCCCGGCATACCAGTATTGCCCGAACTGCAGAAGGCTTGATACCTACTGGCGGTTCGATTCTCGGAAAATGCAGTGCCCAGATTGTGTGCGCGATTTGGCTCCCTCCCGATTCGTTGCCTGCTGCGAAAATGGTCATCTAGAGGACTTCCCTTACTTCCAGTGGGTACACCCAGTGAAAGATGAATCGCTAAGAGCCGAGCCATCGGTAGAGCACCGGATGTCCTTAGTTACTCGGGGAATGTCTTCGTCGCTTGCCGACATCGTCGTGACCTGTTCTTGCGGCGTGCGCCCACGGGACTTGGCAGGAGCTTTCGAAAAGCACGCTGTGGCACTAGTTAGATCTTGTGGTGGACTTCGGCCTTGGCTCCCAGGGGCCGAACCTGAGGTTTGTGACAAGAACCTCCGCACCCTCCAGCGAGGCTCGCCGAATGTCTGGTTCAGTGCAGTCCGATCCAGCATTTCCATCCCGCCTTGGTCGAGCCCGAACGCTCGTTACGTAACACGTTTCTGGGAAGTGTTTCGCGATCAAGATGAGGATCAGATTAGGACTGCCGCCGATGGGGCAGCGGCAAGAAACCCCGGGATCGATACTGAAGGCGTGTTGGAGGTCGTTGCCCAGCGGCGAGGCGTAGAGAAGGGGAAAATACCGACTGAGTCAGACCTCCGCCAAGAGGAGTACTTAGCACTGCGCGACGGAAACGACACCGGGGCAAACGATGCCTTCCAATGCATCGAAGTAAACGTTTCTTCGGAGATAAGTCACTTCGCAGCCCAAGTCTCGAAGGTCTCGCGACTGCGTGAGGTTCGGGCGCTACATGGATTCTCACGAGTCACGCCCCAGACAAATAGCGATTCTTCTCAGAAACTTGCCCAACTCAGCATCGTTCCTCAACACTGGCTTCCCGCGGTTGAGGTCTACGGCGAGGGGGTATTTGTCAGAATCGATGAACCTTGGCTCGCTAAGTGGGAATCAGGTGTTCTGGCAAAACAGCGCGTAGGCATGCTCGCCGATGCTATTGCCCTACGCGATCACGAATCAGGGGCACCTACCGCCGAAGTTCCAACGGTTCGCTTTATCGCTATCCATACTTTGGCTCATGCAGTTCTAAAGGAACTCAGTCTCGATGCCGGATATCCGGCAGGTGCGCTACGCGAACGCATCTACGCTGAAGCTGATCAAGCAGGGTTCCTCATCTACACGGCATCGTCAGACGCTGCCGGCAGCTTGGGTGGCCTCGCCGCGCTAGCTGAAGAGGAACGCTTTGCAGCGGTGCTTAAATCTGCTGCCGCTAGGACAGTTTGGTGCTCGAATGATCCGGTGTGTACCGAATCTGGCCCTTCAGGGAGCGATGGCCTAAATCTTGCTGCCTGCCATGCGTGCTTGTTGCTACCGGAAACTAGCTGCGAACATCGCAACATTTACCTCGACAGGGCATCCCTAACCGGAGGGATCGCTGATTCTGATTCCGGGCTACTTTCTGAACTTTAGAGATACCGGAGCACTCACACCCAAGACTCTCCCAAATCAAAACCTGCGCCCCGGGACGTTGGAAGGAGCACCACAAGTTGTCGCCCTATGAGCTAGTCCTGCCCACTACTAGTAACCTGGGTATTCGAACTTGCTGAATGCGAAGGGCATTGCACGCGTGGAGATCCCGGTAGTAGACGTATTTGCTGGCCCAGGTGGCCTAAACGAAGGATTCCAAGCCAAGCGCGCAGACGGAAGTCATAGCCCCTTTAGGACTCGGCTTTCAATTGAGAAGGACGGCGTTGCTTGCTTGACCTTGCGTTTGCGTGCCGCCGTACGCGAAACTACAAGCCACACTGGAGAACTTCATCCGCAGTACAAGGAGTTCCTTTCAGGAAATGTCGACTTTCAAGAACTCCTCGAAGATGATGCATTCCGAGCTGCTTGGGTCAAAGCCTCGTCTGAAGTAAAGGAGTTCGAGCTTGCAGAATCCGCTCGTGAGCATTCCGACCGGATGATCAAGGAGGCTCTCGGTTCCGCCGCCGACGGAAGCAAACCCTGGGTATTGGTCGGTGGCCCACCGTGTCAGGCATATTCCCTTGCTGGACGTTCTCGACGAACCCGCGACGAGTCGTTCGATGATGATCACAAGCACACGCTCTACAAGGAGTATCTCCACATCATCCAGCAGTTTAAACCTGCTGTATTCGTAATGGAGAACGTCAAAGGGATGTTGTCCTCAAGACATCAGGGCGCACGGATTTTCGACTCAATCAGGCAGGATCTAACCGCCCCGGCTCCCGACCTTAAGTACGCACTCAGATCGCTAGTCGTACCGGGACCCGATCCTGCACCAACGGATTTTGTAATCAAGGCAGAGAAATACGGGGTTCCGCAGTCAAGGCACCGGGTAATTCTTCTTGGCATCCGACTCGACTACCTAGATCGTGAACCAGAAACTCTTGCGGTTAGCGGGCCGGTGACAGTCGGCGAAGCGATCGGACACATGCCCGCCATTCGTTCAAAGGTTTCGCGGCGAGATTCGCAAGAAGAATGGGTAAGTGCACTGAAAAGTGCCCACGAATTCGCCCACCTTCCGATCGGAAAAATTGAAATCCCTCCTTTAGGCGCGAGTTCGGTAGCTAAGCAAACCGGTGGCGAAACTGGCGTTCTAGAAGAATGGCTGGATGCTGCGAACGTGCCAGTTTGGACTCAGCACGAGAGTCGAGGGCACATGATTTCTGATCTCAAGCGGTATGCATTTCTGGCTCTCCACGGTCGCGAGGGAATGGCGGTTCCTAAGATCCATGAACTCCCAGAAGATCTCAAACCAAATCACAAAAATATTTCAGCTGGACGCAATGCACCTTTCACCGACCGCTTTCGCGTTCAACTTAGGGATCGTCCATCCAGCACGGTCGTGAGTCACATTGCGAAAGACGGCCACTACTTCATCCACCACGACCCACTCCAGATGCGAAGCCTCAGTGTTCGAGAAGCAGCCCGGCTTCAGACATTCCCTGACGACTATTTCTTCATGGGAAATAGAACCCAGCAATATCACCAAGTAGGCAATGCGGTCCCACCATATTTAGCTCGTCAAATCTCAGAAGTTGTTTCCGAACTACTCGTATAGCAAAAGCAGGAGCAGCACGCACTCAAGAGAATCAATCCGAATTGCGTCTTGCCGCTATCACTACAACTAGTCGAGGCAACGAATTTATGAATGCTGTTGCATATGCACACAGTTGCATATAATCTCGACGCATGGCCTTGGAGCACGCGATTTTGGTTTCGCTGAGCGAACGTGCTGCCAGCGGCTATGACCTAGCGCGTCGGTTCGACGCGTCGATCGGCTTCTTTTGGCCGGCAAGCCACCAACAGATTTATCGAGTGCTTTCGCGAATGCAAGACTCCGGCTGGATTTCGAGCACCGTCCAAACCCAAGACGGCCGCCCCGACAAAAAGACCTACGCCATCACGTCGACCGGCGATGCCGAACTGGATAGGTGGGCCGCAGAGCCGAGCAACCGCGAAGCACTGCGAAGTGATTTCGCGGTCAAACTCCGTGGCTTTCGCGACTCAGAAAGCATCCTGATCGACACGCGAAACCGAAAAGCCGACCACGAACAACGGCTCAAAGAGTACGAAGAAAGCCAAGCGAAGTTCTACCCGGTCCCAACCAAACTCACCGGCACCGACCTAGGCGCCTGGCTTGCCCTGCGCGGCGGAATCCACTCAGAACTTCAAGGCATCGCCTGGTGCGAGGAGATCCTCAAGCACCTCGAAGGGCGCGAATCCCGATGACCAACACGATCGTGCCGAACGTCAACGCCGTGACGATCAGGACTAGGTGCACCCAGAAGAACGAAGTGGGCGCCTGCCACTTCACGGCCTCGGCCCACGCCCGGTCGTCGTCGACGATCGCTTTGAAGAATCGCGGCCAAATGACGATGTTGAACACTCCGGCGGCGATCAAGAGCCAAGCCGCAAACTTTCCAATCACCCACGCATTCTCGCAGCCGAAAGGAATCGACCAATGAAGGCCTTCCGTGAACTAATCGAGAACGGAGTTGCCACCGGCGAACTGACCGGGCTTGACGACGTCCTAGCCGACGACGTGAGCTTCAGCAGCCCCGTGGCGTTCAAGCCGTATGAGGGTCGCCCGATTGTCGCGGCGATCCTGCGCGGAGTGTCCCGCGTGTTCACCGAGTTCACCTACGTGTGGAGCGCCGAGGAAGAAAACCGCAGCGCGCTCATGTTCGAGTGCAAGGTCGGTGACGTTTCGGTCCAAGGCTGCGACTTCATCACCACCAACGACGCCGGCCAGATCTCAAACTTCGTCGTCATGGTGCGCCCCCTGTCGGCCGCAAACGCCGTCGCCGAGGCGATGGCCACTCAGTTCCCCCAAATCCAAGCCGAAGCAATCGAGGCCATGAAGTGACTGACTACCCCCACCTGCTCAGCCCGCTCGACCTCGGGTTCACCACGCTGCGCAACCGCGTCGTGATGGGTTCGATGCACACCGGCCTCGAAGACCACGCCCGCGACATTCCGAAACTGGCGGCCTACTTCGCCGAACGCGCCAAGGGCGGCGTGGCGCTGTCGATCACCGGCGGGTTCGCGCCCAACTGGCGTGGCTGGCTGCTGCCGTTCGGCTCCGAAATGAGCCAGGGCCGACAAGCGGATCGTCACCGCACCGTCACCGACGCCGTGCACGAGCACGACGGCAAGATCGCCCTGCAGATCCTGCACGCTGGCCGCTACGGCTACTCGCCGTTCAAAAAGGGCGTCTCGAAAATCAAGTCGCCGATCACCCCGTTCAAGGTTTCACCAATGTCGACGCGCGAGGTCGACCGCACCGCGACGGACTTCGCCAAGTCGGCCGCGCTGGCCAAGCGGGCTGGCTATGACGGCGTCGAGATCATGGGCTCTGAGGGCTACCTGATCAACCAGTTCCTGACTGCTCGCACGAACGACCGCACCGACGCGTGGGGCGGTTCGGTCGAGAACCGGATGCGTTTCCCCGTCGAGATCGTGCGCCGAACCCGCGAACTGGTCGGTGAAGACTTCATCATCCAGTACCGCATCAGCCTGCTCGACTTGGTCGACAACGCCCAAACTTGGGAAGAGACTGCCGAGCTTGCCCGCCTGCTTGAATCCGCCGGCGTGACCATCTTCAACACCGGCATCGGCTGGCACGAGGCACGCATCCCGACCATCGTCACCAGCGTCCCGCGTGGGGCATTCACCTGGGTGACCGCCAAACTCAAGGCCGAAGTTTCGGTGCCGGTGGTCGCGTCGAACCGCATCAACACCCCCGAACTGGGCGAGCAGATCATCGCCAGCGGTGAAGCCGACCTGATTTCGATGGCTCGGCCACTGCTGGCCGATGCCGAGTTCGTCAACAAGGCCGCCGAGGGCCGCTCCGACGAGATCATCACTTGCATCGCCTGCAACCAGGCCTGCCTCGACCACACGTTCGCCAACAAGCGCGCCAGTTGCATGCTGAACCCGCGGGCCGGTCACGAGACCGAACTGATCTTGTTGCCTACTCGCGAAAAGAAACGGATCGCCGTCGTTGGTGCCGGCCCGGCCGGCCTGGCCGCTGCCGTCGAGTCCGCCGGTCGCGGTCACGAAGTGGAACTGTTCGAGGCTCTCGATCAGATCGGTGGCCAGTTCCGGCTCGCCATGCAAATCCCCGGCAAAGAAGACTTCGCCGAAACGATCCGCTACTACGAGACCATGCTGCCCAAACGCGGCGTCAAAGTTCATTTGAACACTTGGGCCACCGTGGAGGATCTGGCCAAGTTCGATGAGGTCGTCCTGGCCACCGGCGTCACTCCGCGAGTCCCCGAAATCGCTGGCGTCGACCACCCCAGCGTGATCACCTACCAGCAGTTGATTCGCGATCAGGCGCCAGTCGGCGAACGCGTCGCCGTGCTCGGTGCCGGCGGCATCGGCTACGACGTTTCCGAATACCTGCTGCACGACCGCGAAGAGTCGCTCGAGCATTGGATGTCCCGCTGGGGCGTCACCGATCCGGAGATCGAACGCGGCGGCCTCGCCACCAAGGTCAAGACCGAACCGCGCCGGGCGGTCACCTTGCTGCAACGTAAGAGCACTTCGTTCGGCAAGGATCTCGGCAAGACGTCCGGTTGGGTCCACCGCACCACGTTGAAGGATTCGGGCGTGAACTTCGTCGGTGGCGTCCGTTACGACCGGATCGACGACGACGGCCTGCACGTGACCATCGGCGCGGACGGCGATTCGCCAGAATCTAAAGTGATCGCCGCCGACACGATCGTGCTGTGTACCGGCCAAGAGTCAGTGCGCGACCTTGTCGAACCACTGACCGCGGCCGGCCTCTCGGTTCACATCATCGGCGGCGCCGATGTGGCCGCCGAACTGGATGCCAAGCGAGCAATCAAGCAGGCGACGGAGTTGGCCGCGACCTTGTGAGCTAACTCGCCAAACGTGATAGACCAGCAACATGGCCAAACGGGTGGTGCTGTTGCGGGCAGTCAATGTCGGCGGCGCGAAGTTGCCGATGGCTCGACTTCGCGAGATCGCCGAGAACCTTGGCGCCAGCAACGTCTCGACCTACATCGCCTCGGGCAACCTGCTTTGCGACGTCGCCGAACCTGACGGGTTCGACCGGGCGCTCGAGCAAGCGATCGAGGACGAGTTCGGTTTCTTCCGCGAGGTCATCAGCAGGTCGCCGACTGAGCTAGCCGAAGCGTTGAAAGCGCACCCGTTCGCCATCGAAACCGAGCCGAAGTTTCACTACGTCTACTTCCTGCTGGGTGCGCCATCGCCCGCCCAAGTCGACGCTCTGTTGGCTCGGGGCCTGCCCGAAAAACTCGCGGTGATCGGACGCGACCTGCACATCGCCTACCCCGAAGGGGTCGCCGGCTCGAAACTCACGCCGGCAATGATCGCCAAGACGCTAGGCAGTCACGGAACCGGCCGAAACCTGAACACGGTGACAAAGCTCATCGAACTGGCCCGCGACTGATTGCGGCCTCGGCCTAGTTCAGCTCAGCTCAGCTGGCGAAGGCGAACGGTCTCTGGCAAGGCCGCAAGTTCGTTGAGAACTTCGGTGCCAACCTCGGCCGAAATATCGGTGACCACATAGCCAAGTTCACCCTTGGTGGCCAACTGTTGACCTTCGATGTTCACGCCGTGATCACCAAGGATCGTGTTGATCCGTGCTAAGACGCCCGGCGCGTTCGCGTGCACATGAGCCAACCGGTGACGTTCGGGGTCCGAAGGCAATGCCAACTCCGGGAAAGTGACCGAAAGTGAGGTCGTGCCGGCCTTGGCATAAGCCCGCAGTTTCGATGCGACGAAGCGGCCGATGTCCTGCTGGGCTTCCTCGGTCGAACCGCCGACGTGCGGAGTCAAAATGACGTTCGGAATGCCGCGCAGGTCCGACTCGAACGGGTCCCCTTGCGCCTTGGGCTCAACCGGGAAAACGTCCAAGGCCGCACCCGCGATGTGGCCGGACTTGAGGTGACGGCTCAACGCCTCGGTGTCCACGGCGATCCCGCGCGACAGGTTCATGAACAGCGCACGCGGCTTCATCGCTCGCATTTGATGGTCACCGAACAAGCCGGCGTTTCCGGGACGACCATCGACGTGCAGCGAGACGACATCGGCGTCAGCCAACAACTCCTCGAGAGTCGCGCACTTGCGGGCGTTGCCCAGCGCCAACTTGTCGTCGATGTCGTAGAAGATCACCGACAGGCCCAACGCTTCGGCGATCACCGAAAGTTGGCTGCCGATGTTGCCGTAGCCGACGATGCCGAGCGTGCGGCCACGAACTTCGTGGCTGCCAGCAGCCGACTTGTTCCAAACCCCGTCGTGCATGGCGGTGGACTTTTCGTGCAGGCGCCGCGCTAGCGAGATGATCTCGGCAATCGCCAGTTCGACCACGCTGCGCGTGTTGGAGTAGGGGGCGTTGAAAACGGCGACACCGTGAGCGTTCGTGGCAGCCAAGTCAATCTGGTTCGTGCCGATGCAGAACGCACCAATCGCCAAGAGATCCGGGGCGTTGGCAAGAACCCGTTCGGTGACGTACGTCGTCGAACGAATACCCAAAAGGTGAACCCCTTGGATCGCTTCGATCAGGTCGTCTTCGCCAAGAGCCGCGCTGCGCGTCTCTACTTGGTAGCCCTTGTGGCGCAGGAAGTCGGCGCCGTCAGCATGGATATTCTCCAGCAGCAGTACCTTGACGTCTTCGTCAGCAATTCGCGACAGTGGAACGTGAACCCCGCGGTCCACCTGGGTGTTTCCTGGCATGGTCATCATCGTCATCTTTTAGTGGCCTCCGGTCAGCGGAAATGGGCTGACATGGGGCCCAGGCGAACGGTCCCGAAGTCTTGCAGTTCAACCGCTCCCTGGTGGTAACCACCTCAACGCCAGTCGCGGACGAACTCGACCAGTCTAACCGGGTTCGCCTAAGCGCGAAGCCAGGTCCGCGAGTTGGACACTCAGTGCGTTCCCCACGAGTAGGTCTGCTTCTGCAGTTTGAGATAGCCCAGCATCTCGGTCGAGCCGACGCCGGCGACGGTTCGAATGCGATCCGACATGAGTTCGATCAAGTGGTCGTCGTCCTTGGCAACGAACTCGGCGATGATGTCGTAACGGCCGGCGGTAATCACCACATAGGAAAGCTCGTCGATTTCGGCTAGTTCGCGGGCCACCTCGCGCACGTCGCCGGTCACGTTGATGCCCAGCATCCCTTCCCGCAAAAAGCCGAGCTTGAGCGGGTCGGTCACCGCGACGATCTGCATCACGCCCTCTTCGACCATCTTGAGCACGCGTTGGCGAACCGCCGCCTCAGACAAGCCCACCTTTTGCGCCAAGGTCGCATAGGGAGTGCGGCCGTCGAGTTGCAGCAGTTCGATCAGTCGCCGAGAGGTCGCGTCAACCACCATGGGCTAGGCCTCGCTTTGGAAACGTGCCAGCGCTTCGGCCGGGATTTCCTGGTCGAGGTTCGCCAGCCGAACTTGACCTTGAGCGATCAGTTTCTGGTCTTGGTTGACCGAGTCAAGGTGCCAAAGCTGCTGGGTGCGGCCGCGGTGGATTGGTGTTGCCGTCGTCGTGATGGTGTCGCCGATTGCGGCCTGGCGCAGGAAATCAGTGGAGTTGTTCGTGCCGACGACCACGCCTTTGGTGCCCAACCAGATTTGGCCGGCAATGCTGGCAGTTGATTCATGAACCGCGCAGTAGATGCCCCCGTGGGGGATGCCGAATGGTTGCAGGTGGTTTTCGTTGATGGTGAATTTGACTACGACTCGGTCGGCGTCGAGTTGGACGTGTTCAACACCGAGAAGCCCATCAAGGCCAGGCAGAGTGGTCATCTGTGAACTCTATCTAGATGTGACGGCCGCCACCTTGGATTTGATACCCATGGGGGGTATGCTGATTTCGATCAATGAAGGAGTCGAAGACATGGCCCACCCCGGCTACGAGAACGACAAGGCAGCGGTACTCAAACGTCTCGCCCGCATCGAAGGCCAAGTTCGCGGAATCACCCGGATGGTCGAATCCGACACCTACTGCATCGACGTGCTGACCCAAATCAGCGCCTCCACCAAAGCCCTTGAGGCCGTCGCGCTGAAACTGCTCCACGAGCATCTGGCGCACTGCGTCGCCGATGCTGCCGCCAAAGGCGGCCCCGAAGCCGAACTCAAAATCAAAGAAGCATCCGACGCGATCGCGCGTCTAGTCAGGAGTTGAAATGACCACCCAAACCTGGACCGTCAACGGGATGACCTGCGGTCACTGCGTCGGTGCAGTAACCGAAGAGGTCCAAGCAATCAGCGGAGTCGAAAAGGTCGAAGTTGACCTCGCCTCCGGATCGCTGACCGTAACCAGCTCTGGTCCACTGGCCGAGGCAGATGTGGCCGCCGCGGTCGACGAGGCCGGCTACGCGCTGGCTGGGCCAAACGACCTGCCATTGGTATGAGCGACACCAGTTTCCGCCTCGACATTGGCGGAATGAGTTGCGCCTCCTGCGCAGCGCGGATCGAAAAGAAACTGAACCGTCTTGACGGCGTCGAGGCGACAGTCAATTACGCCACCGAGAAGGCGACAGTCCACACCGACGGCTCGGTTGGCACCGACACGCTGATCAAGACGGTCGAGGACACCGGCTACAGCGCCCACGTCCACGACCCGCATGCCACCGAACACGGCGAACACGGCGGTCTGCACTCGGCCGAGTCGATGCGCAAACGACTGATCGTCGCCGCGATTCTCACCATCCCGATCATGGCGATTTCGATGGTGCCGGCCCTACAGTTTTCCGGCTGGCCGTGGGTCGTCTTTGCGCTCACCACCCCGGTGGTGCTGTGGTGCGCCTACCCGTTCCACTGGTCGGCCTGGCTGAATCTAAAGCACCGGGCCGCCACGATGGACACGCTCGTCAGCATGGGTGTCGGCGCCGCCTACCTGTGGTCGGTCGTTCAGCTCTACTTGGGCGCGACCAGCGGCCACGGCACCGGCCACCAGCACTACTACTTCGAGACCGCAGCAGCGGTGACCATGTTCATCCTCGCCGGTCACTACCTCGAGGCTGGTGCGAAGCAACGATCGAGTGCGGCCCTTCGCGCGCTGATGGATCTTGGCGCCAAGGACGTCGTCGTGCTGCGCGACGGTCGCGAAGTTTCCATCCCGATCGGTGACCTTCACGTCGGGAACGAGTTCGTCGTGCGCCCCGGCGAAAAGATCGCCACCGACGGGGTCGTGCTCGAGGGTAGTTCGGCCGTCGACGAGGCAATGCTCACTGGCGAGTCCGTCCCAATCGACGTGACTGCCGGCTCGAACGTCACCGGTGCGACCCTCAACCAGTCTGGCCGGCTCGTCGTCAGGGCAACGGCCGTCGGCCAAGACACTGCGTTGGCCCAAATGGCCAAACTGGTCGAAGAAGCCCAAGAGGGCAAAGCCGATGTGCAACGACTGGCCGACCGGATTTCGGCGTGGTTCGTGCCCGGGGTCATCGTGATCGCCGCGTTGACCTTGCTGGTTTGGCTTATCGTCGCGCCCGGCATCGGCGCCTTCGAGGCGGCCGTGGCCGTCTTGATCATCGCCTGCCCGTGTGCGCTCGGACTGGCTACGCCTACGGCCCTGATGGTCGGCACCGGCCGAGGCGCCCAACTAGGAATCCTGATCCGCGGTCCGCAGGTGTTGGAGTCGACGCGTCAGATCGACACGATCGTGTTGGACAAGACCGGCACGATCACCAGCGGACAAATGGCGGTTGCTCACGTTGATCCGGCCGTTGGCGTCGAATCAAGCGAACTTCGCCACTTTGCTGCGGCCGTCGAATCGGCCTCGGAACATCCGGTGGCACGCGCCATTGCCGCCCTCGATGAACCGGCCAAGGTGACCGAGTTCGTAAACCACCCCGGCCAAGGGGTCGAAGGAGTCGTCGACGGCAAACGCGTCCGCGCTGGTCGGCCGAGTTGGCTCAACACCGCCGACCGGCCAGATCGCGACGGCACCGTCATCGCAGTCTCGGTCGACGACCGAATCCTCGGCACCATCACCGTCGCGGACCAAGTCAAAGACAGTTCGGCCGGCGCCGTTCGCGACCTGCGCAAACTGGGTCTCGAGCCGATCCTGTTGACCGGAGATAACCGGCGCGTCGCCGATTCGGTCGCCAAGGAAGTTGGCATCGACCAAGTGCACGCCGAGGTGACTCCCCAGGACAAGCTCGACGTAGTCCGCCAATTGCGTGACCAAGGCAAGGTCGTGGCGATGGTCGGCGACGGCGTCAACGACGCCGCTGCCCTAGCCGGGTCTGACCTCGGCATCGCGATGGGTACCGGCACTGACGTGGCGATCGCCGCCAGCGACCTGACACTCGTCCACGGCGACCTAGCGACCGCAGTAACTGCCGTCGAACTTTCCCGAGCGACCCTGCGCACCATCAAGGGAAACCTGTTTTGGGCGTTCGCTTACAACGTCGCCGCGATCCCGTTGGCCGCCTTTGGCTTCCTGAACCCGATGATTGCCGGATTCGCGATGGCGGCCAGTTCTGTTTTCGTCGTGACCAACTCGCTGCGGTTGCGTCGTTTCGGCCGCTGATCGATCGGATGTGACCGGATCGGCCTAGACGTGCAAGAATCGGCCGAGTCCGCTCAGCCAACGCCGGGCGCAAATGACCAACTAGGGGTAAAAATGACTATTCGCACCGCAGTTATCGCCATCGCTGCAATCGCTCTTTCAGCCGGACTTAGCGGATGTGGTGGCGGCGAGTCAGTCGCCGACGCCTGCAAGATCGCTGAAAAGGAAGTAAAGGACGCCACTGCCGATCTGGGCACGATCGATCCGACCGATCCGGCGGCCGCTACCGCGAACCTCGACGCCATGGCCAAGGTACTCAAAGACACCCAGGCCAAGATTGACAACAAAGAGGTGAGCGACGCGATTGGTGCGCTAGCCAGCGAGTTCGAGAAGCTCAAGCCAGTTTTGGCCGACGTTCAAGACGCGGGCACCGACGTCGAAAAACTCCAAGCCGCCTCAGCCGAGATGTCGGAACTCTCCACGAGCATCCAGGAAAAGGGCGAGAAGATCGACCAACTCTGTAACTGAATCGCGAGCGCTCAAAATCGCCTGTCCGCGGATTTGACGAGCGCAGCTAGCTAGGAATCGGGACTACGCTGGCGTCATGCCCATTCTTAACTGCACTGGTTCGGTCACCATCTTCGAGCGCATCGCCACTGGCGACGACGCCGTCGCCACGATCAAGGTCGTTGATGACGCTGGCGAAGTGCTGGGCGCTACGGCAATCGAAGTTGACGGCGTGCCGACTGACTTCTCGGTTCAGATTGATCCGGCCCTCGTCACCGGCGACTTGTTCGTGTGGGCGATGCTGCGCACCGAAGTAGGCATTTGGGGCACCTTAGAACTGGTCAACTACACCGAAGGCGAAACGATCCGCCTTGTCCGAGTAGAGGACTGAGTTTGCCCCGACCAGGACCGAGCGCAACTGGGCTAACCCCAGAGGAACTTGCCGCCGACAACTCAGCGACGCTCGCGCGGATCGCGCGGCTCCTTAGGCCCTATCGCGGATCACTGCTCGCGGTAGCCGCCGTCGTCGTCTTGGCTGCAATCTTGAACTCGATTGTGCCGTTCTTGACCCGGGCAGTCTTCGACAATGCCCTTTTTGGCGAGGACGGTCCGGACTTGGTCCTACTGGGCTGGCTGGTCGTCGGCATGTGTGTGCTGCCGATTTTGGCAGCGGTGCTGGGTATCGCCCAAAACTGGCTGACGTCGACGATCGGCAACTCGGCGATGGCCGATTTGCGAAGTGAACTTTTCGCTCACTTGCAGAAGATGGAACTGGCCTTCTTCACCACCACGAAGACCGGCGCCATTCAGTCGCGGCTGGCAAACGACGTGGCCGGCGTTCGAACTGTACTAACCGATACCGCGACTTCGATCCTGCAAAACAGCGTGACCGTGACGGCCGCTTTCATCTCGATGGTGATCCTGTCGTGGGAGTTGACCCTGCTGACTATCATCTTGATGCCGCTGTTCATTTGGCTGCAGTTGAAGGTTGGCCGGCGGCGGCAACAGTTAGCGCGGCGAACGCAAGAGAACCTTTCGGAAATGACCGCGATCACCGAAGAATCGCTCAGCGTCTCTGGAATTTTGCTGTCGAAAGTTTTCAACCGCAGCGAGTCTGAAGCTCAGCGCTACCGACAAGCCAACCTTGAACAGACCAAACTTCAGGTCGAACAAGCGATGACCGGTCGACTGTTCTTTGCCACCGTCCAAACGTTCTTCGCGATCACGCCCGCAATCATTTACCTGCTCGCTGGTTTCATTTTGACCGGAAAAGTAGGCGGCGACCCGAGTGCAATGACCGCTGGCACCTTGGTCGCGTTCACCACCGTCCAGGCGCGCCTGCAGATGCCGCTGCTGCAACTGATGCGGGTTTCGCTGGACGTGCAGACCTCGTTGGCGCTGTTCCGTCGAATCTTCGAATACCTAGATTTGGAGCCAGCGATCGTCGATCGCCCGGGCGCGAAGACCGTTACGCCCGAAGAGCTGCAAGGCGAGATCGAGTTCCGCGACGTGTACTTTCGCTACCCCGAACCACGCAAACTAACCGGCGGCACCGAAGGTGCCCGCTTCGGCGACGTAGCCGAAACGCTTGAATCACCAAATAACGTCGATGTCGATGCCTGGACACTGGCCGAACTTAATTTGAAGATCGGTCCGGGCCAACTCGCCGCAATCGTAGGCCCGTCAGGTTCTGGCAAAACGACCGCGACCTACCTAGTGCCTCGGTTCTATGACGTCAATTCAGGCCAAGTGCTTATCGATGGGATCGACGTTCGCGATATCTCCTTGTCCTCGCTCGCTGACTGCATTGGCATGGTCACGCAGGAGCCTTACCTTTTTCACGGCACGATTGGCGACAACATCGCCTATGCCAAGCCCGGGGCGACTGCCGAGGAGATCGTTCAATCAGCCAAGGACGCGAACATTCATGACCGGATCATGAGTTTTCCCGATGGTTACGACACGATCACCGGCGAGCGTGGCTACCGGCTTTCCGGGGGCGAAAAGCAGCGAATCGCGATCGCTCGAGTTTTATTGAAGAATCCCCGAATCCTGATCCTTGATGAAGCCACTAGCGCGCTCGACAACGAAACCGAGCGTCTAGTCCAGGAAGCGCTTGAACGCGCCACCACCGGGCGAACCACTTTGGCGATCGCGCACCGCCTGACCACCATCCATAACGCAGACGTCATCTTTGGCCTGGCTGCTGGACGTGTCGTCGAGCGAGGCACCCACGAAGAACTGATGGCCGACCCTGACGGCCTCTATGCGCGGCTCTACAAGGAGCAGTTCATTGCCCGGCGCGAATCACCGCCAACTTCCGGAGAAAACCCGCCATTTCTACCGTTGCGCGCAGATATCTGCCTTTGACCGGCACGAACTTCGTGAACATCGTGACGTGAGCACCAAAGTGCTGTAAGAATCTGGCGCATGAGTGTCGTCCAATTGGCTGCTGCGGCCATCTTGGCGATTTCGGTTTTGTTTATCCGCTGGCGCCGGCCCCAGTTGGCGCTGACGGTAATGCTGATGATCCTTGCCGCGATCGGCTGGAACCTAATTCGTGGCTTTCGTGAACCCGGTGACTTCTCACCCGGAATCCTGACTGCCCTAAACGTCATGTGCGTCCAGGCGGCCTCGGTCATGTTCTTCGCCACCTGCCGCCGGCTGGTTCATGGCCGCTGGCGGGCATCGTTCCTCTGGTGGGCCGGGGTCACCGTTTTTGCGATTCTGTGTGGCCTTTCGATGCTGCCAGTGTTTGGCATCACCACTGGGGAGAGCTACTACACAAGTTGGGCATTTGTCGTCCACTTGATTTACTGCTTCGTCTTGCTTGGACTTGGCGCGTTCACGTTGATGACCCGCCAACATGATCCGTCAAACCATGTACGTCGCTATATCGCCGGCACCGAGATCTGTCTCGTGGTCTTGTTGGCGCTGCAAATGACACTGCCAGACCTTGCGCCGTTAGCCAAAGTCCCACTGGGTCTACTGGCGGTTTGGACGACCGGCCACGTCCCAGAATGGTCGAGATCAAGTGCTCGGGCCGATCGTCTCGTCGACTCGATCGGTGTCTTCATTTTGGTCGTTGACAGCGACGGACTACTCCTCGACTGGAATGGCCCGGCCGCTAGTTTGCTGGCCCTGTCGGGCATCACGGCCGAACAAGGCCTAGACATCCACAAAACGCTCGGAGTTAAGCCGCCTTTCAACGACAACTCAATCGTTGAGTTGACCGCGAGCGGTGGCTTGTTGCGCACCACGATGACCGTGCACCGGGTCGACCCGACGTCGCTAGATCATGATCTGGTGCTTATGCTGCGGCCGCTCAACTCGTCGATGGAAAGCAGTTCCTTCCCGCCGGTTTCAGGCGTTTTGGCTGGCTACGACCCCGCTACTCAGACTCTCTGCCGCCGCACCGCGATGGAGGAGATCCGCACCGCCGCCGACAACAATTCACAGATCATCAGAGTCGACGTCAGGAGTGCCGCCAGCGATCGCGCCGACGACCTGATGTTCGTGGTCGCTCGTCGCTTGGAGGCTCGCGCGGCAGACTTGGGCTGGCCGGATATGCAGTGGGCTCGGCTCGATACTTGGACCTTCATCGGGGTCCTCACAAATGACCATTCCGTAGCCGTGATGCCGCCGCAGGTCGAAGTCACCGATCTTGGAGTCAGCCTGAGGATTTCGGCGATAGTGCCGACTGCCGAAGAGCCGTGCAGTTCCTTTGTTCAGCGGGTGCTGGCGGCAAAGCCAGCCGACTTCAACGGGAAGACCGTCTCGGGAAGTTGACCTTACGGTCACAACGCTAGGCCGACGTACTTCGTTTCAAGGTATTCCTCGATCCCCTCTTCGCCGCCTTCGCGACCGAATCCGGAAGCTTTCATGCCGCCAAACGGTGCTGCCGGGTTCGACACCACACCTTGATTGATCCCCACCATGCCGGTGTCGAGCCCCTCATAGACCTTGATTGCGCGCTCGTAACTGCTGGTAAATGCGTAGGCGACTAGGCCGTATTCGGTGTCGTTGGCCAGCCGTAGCGCTTCCTCGTCATCGGCGAAGGTGTAGATCGGGGCAACCGGACCAAAGATCTCTTCACGCCAAACACGCGCGCTCTTCGGCACGTCCACCAACACGGTAGGCGGATAGAAGTAACCCGGACCTGCCGGAACTTCGCCGCCGGTGAGTACTCGGCCACCTGCTGCCTTGGCGTCTTCGACGAGTTCGGCAACCTTGGCGCGCTGCTTTTCCTCCACCAAAGGGCTCACGTCGGCTTGGGACATCTTCGCGGCGAACCGTTCGGCAAACTCCGACGCCACTGACTCATGCACGATGAACCGATTCGCGGCCGTGCAGGCTTCACCAATGTTCCGCATTTTGGCCAACATCGCCCCATCGACGGCTTCGTCCAGATCCGCGTCTTCGAATACTAGGAACGGGGCGTTTCCACCCAACTCCATTGAGACTCGCAAGACCTGATTGGCCGACTGGCCGATCAGGGTCCTACCAACCTCAGTCGAGCCAGTGAAAGTGAGTTTGCGAAGCCGTGGGTCGCCAATGATCGGCTCCATCACCTCGGCGGTTCGGGTGGTGGCGACGATGTTTAGTACGCCAGCGGGCAGTCCGGCCTCGATCAGAATCTCACCCAAGCTCAGCATCGAAAGTGGCGTCAACGCTGCCGGCTTGACCACCATCGTGCAGCCAGCAGCAATCGCCGGACCGATCTTTCGGGTGCCCATCGCCATCGGGAAATTCCACGGCGTAATCATCAGGCAGGGGCCGACGGGCTGCTTCAGCGTCAGTAGCCTCGTTTGACCGTTGGGTGACGTCGAATAGCGACCGCTAATACGTACCGCCTCTTCAGAGAACCACCGAAAGAACTCAGCCCCGTATGCAATCTCGGCCCGTGACTCGGCGACCGGTTTGCCCATCTCGGCGGTCATCTGCTCGGCAAGCTCGTCGGTGCGCGCGGTAATGAGTTCAAAGGCTCGCCGCAAGATCTCGCCGCGGTCACGCGGGGCGGACTTGGCCCATTCTGTCTGGACTGCGTCGGCCGCAGCCAGCGCGGCCGCTCCGTCAGCAACCGACGCATCAGCAACACTCGCGATGGTTTCGCCGGTGGCGGGATTTTCGACTTTGAAGGTTGCGCCGGCTTCGGCATCGCGCCATTGGCCGGCGATCAACAGCTGGTGGGGCATGAGCGCCACGGTACCGCTTCGGCGCTATCTTCGGTGTTCCGAGTTCGTCTCTTTCTGGGCGAAGATAGAGTTCGCAGGTGCCACGACTTAGCCTTCCGCGCCTGCAATACACGCTCCCCGGCCTTACTGGCGCATTCCTTTTTGCGCTCGTTTCTCTTACGCCATCGCTGCTGCCGCGAGCTGCCCTGTTCCAAGGTTTCGTAACCGGGATCTCAGCCGCCATTGGATATGGGCTCGGAGTGCTACTCGCCTGGCTGTGGCGTGCCTTCGCCAACCGCGAGATCGCACCTACAAAGAAGTGGCATTGGCGGACCCTAGGCGCGGTCGCGCTCGTCGGCATTGCCGTTGCTTCGGCCTTCAGCACACGCGAACAAAATGAGATTCGCGAGCTGATGGGAACCGGTCAGGCCAGCGCTTGGCGCTTCCTGACAGTTCCACTTATCTCCGCGCTGATCTTCATTATCTTGATTGGCTTGGGCCGAGCACTTCGCCGCGTTTCACGCTGGCTGGGCGCGCAACTCACTCGCGTGATCGGCCCCCAAGCGGCCAAAGCTTCTGCCGTTCTTGTGGTCAGCGTGCTGACGTTCCTAGCTCTTAGCGGCTTGGTCTTTGACAACGGCGTTGAGGCCGTGGACTCCTCCTTCGCCTTGGGCGACGTCCAAATTTCTTCAACTGCCAAGCCCCCTACTAGTGAGTTCCGTTCCGGCAGTGAAGCGTCGATCGTCAAGTGGGAGGACTTGGGCCGCCAAGGTCGGCGCTTCGTCGGACTTGGGCCTACCGCCGCCCAAATTGCCGAATTCACTGGCCGGGATTCGCTCGAACCGATCCGGGCTTACGCGGGCACAGCAAATGCTGAGGAGGTTGAAGACCGGGCCGCGCTGGCCGTCGACGACCTTGAACGCGCCGGCGGTTTCGAGCGCGGTTCACTGTTGGTCGCGGGCTCCACCGGTTCGGGATTCATCGAACCGAGCGCCTCGAACTCGTTTGAGTACTTGACCGGCGGGGACTCGGCGATCGTCTCGATCCAGTACTCGCACTTGCCCTCGTGGGCGTCCTTCCTCGTCGATCAAACTGCCGCCCGAAACGCCGGCCGAGCCCTTTTCGACGAGGTTTATGAACGCTGGCTCAAGCTGCCAGTCGACTCAAGACCGAAACTTTATGTATTTGGCGAAAGCCTCGGCTCTTTTGCGATGGAGACGGCCTTCAGCGGCGAGGCCGACCTACGCAACCGCACTTCGGGCGCGTTACTTGTTGGGCCGCCGAACTTCAACGAGTTGTATACCGAATTTCGGTCAAACCGAGATGCCGGCAGTCGGGAAATCGAACCGGTTTTTCGAGACGGCCGCACCATCCGGTTCGCCAACAATCCTTGGACGTCAATCCCGCCAAGCACCCAGCCGTGGAACGACCCGCGGATGCTCTACCTCGTTCATCCATCCGACCCGATTACTTGGTGGAGCCCTGACCTGATCTGGCATGAGCCCGACTGGCTGAAGGAACAACGAGGTGACGACGTTTCAGCCTCGATGCGCTGGTACCCGATCGTGACCTTCTGGCAAACCTCTGCCGACATGGCAGTCGCAATGGGTACGCCGCCGGGCCACGGCCACAACTTCGTCGGCGAGCATGTCGCCGGTTGGGCCCAAATCCTGCAGCCAGCTGGCTGGACCGAAAAGGACTTGTTGCGTTTACAAGACCAGCTAGTCGAAGAAGCCGCAGAGTTTGCCGGAGTCCCGCCCTCGTTACAGGAATAGTCCCTCGCGAACGCGTTCAACCACCAAAAACCCGGAGTTGCTGCGCTAAACCGTCAATCGAATGTCCCCTGTAGGGCTAGAAATCCTGACGCACCTATAGCCACTTGGCTGCCCAAGAGCACTAAGATGGGAGGGCGCTGATCAGCGTGCGAAATTCACCGATTCGGGATGCGCACTGGGGTGTCCCGACATGAAAGGCACCGTCATGAGCGACATCGATTTGGGACCTGTTGGGTACTTGGTTGTCGAGTTCCAAGGCGCGAATATGACCGGTGAGGGCTTGCAGGAACTCGTCACGCTCGTCGACCGCGGCTTGATCCGCATCCTCGACTTGGCTTTCGTGGCAAAGCAAGATGACGGCAGCGTGATCGCGCTAGACATTGCAGACTACGACCGTGACGGGGAGTTCGACCTCACGATCTTCGAGGGCGCGTCGTCGGCACTTCTTGATGACGACGATCTTCACGAGGCCGGCAGCGTGCTCGCAAATGGCAGCACTGCGGCTGTCCTGCTCTACGAAAACACTTGGGCCGTCCCGCTCGTTGGCGCCTTGCGCCGCAACGGTGCTGAACTTGTCGCCGCCGGCTTCATCCCTCATGACGACCTCGTCGGTGCGTTAGACGCCGCTGAGTCGTCGAACTGAAACCAACTTACAGAGAAACTCAAGGAGTCAGATCATGCCAGGACTTGTGAGAGGTGTCGCCCGGACTGCGGTAATCGCCGGTACCGCCACCGCAGTATCCAACCGCGTTTCCCGCCGCCAAGCTGGACGCTGGGCGGCCGAGGAAGCAAACTACGCACCGGCGCCGCCCCAAGCCACCCCGGTGGCACCGGCGGCACCGGCGGCGCCGGCTGAGCCAGACCCAATCGCGCTACTTACCAGTTTGGGCAAGTTGCACGAAGCAGGGACGCTCACCGACGAGGAGTTCGCGGCCCAGAAGGCGCGCATCTTGGCTCAGATGTGAACCATGGCCCCGTTAAGTCATGACCCCGCCCGGCGTAAGGCGTGGGGACAGGTTCGCCTAGCCTCGGTGCGAGTTGTCTTGTCGTTTACAGCGCTAGTTGGCACCTACTACCTGTTGCCTGCGCGAGCGGGTGCCGATCTACCGTGGCTGCTATTGACCCTCGCGCTGTTCGCGATAGTCGTAGCTCTACAGGTGCCGTCTATCGTCCGATCAAACTTTCCGGTCCTGCGCGCCGTTGAGTCGCTGGTGCTGGCGTTGCCAGCGTTCATTTTGATCGTTGCTCGCGGCTACTTGTCGGCCTCCCTGCACAACCCGAATGCGTTTAGTCAACCGCTGGATCACACGGACGCGCTTTACTTCACGACCTCGACGTTTGCAACAGTCGGCTTTGGCGACATCGTTGCGCAGACCGAGTCGATGAAGTTGGCCGTGACCGCCCAAATCATGCTCGACTTGGTGATCTTGGGACTGGTCGTCCGAGTCTTCACGATTGCAGCGCGGCGCGGTCTCACTGCTCAAGGCCGCTGAGGGACCCAAACCAATACGTCGCTTGGGATATCTTCAGTAGATCGTCGGACGGCTGCCAGCCGCAACCTCAACTAGCTGCCGCCACCGGGGCTGAAGAATCCGAGTCGCTTTGAGTGGGCGCCTGAGTGCTTCGGCCCGCTCCGACCAGCAGTTGGAGAATGGCGAGCAGCACCAGCGCCAATGCCAATGACCACCACCAGCGCTCGGGTGACATTTCATTGCCCCAAGCCAGAACGACGACCGCAATGCCGACGGCGACGTACCTGAGCCAGCGAACATTCTCCGAAACCCAAGGCCAACCGAAATCAAGCTTTTCACCGACTGCGCTTCCGGCTTGGTCCAACCCTTCGACCACGCTCGAGCGCACTGCCGAACCTGTGCGATTCGTGCCGGCGAACCAACCGCCCGCAATGAGCGTCAAGCCCAGCAACAGCACAACCTGACGGCCTTGCTCAAGGTAGGTGACGAGCGTTTGGTAGAAGACGGTGCTCGCAGGACCGAAGGTCGTTCCTGAGAGTCCGTTCGCGAACAACTGCTGCCCGATCGTCACCGCGAAGCCGAGCAGAATTGCGTTGACGGCGATCACCGCGCCGACCGCGACGGTCGCTCGTGCCTTTCGGCGGGCCAGCAGGACTGTCCCGAGGTACAGCGCACCGACCAAGGGCAAGAGCCAGCGCGCGACCGGATTTGAGAAGGCGTAGATCGTGCGCAGTTGCTGCACTCGCGGCGCCTCCATCAGCACAATCTGGCGATCGGCCTGCGGGATCGGCACGTTCTCCACGAACGTCATTCCGCGATCGACGAGGCGAGCCTTCACTTGATCGACAACCTCAGTCACGTCTAGGACGACTTCGTCGCCCTGAAGGCTGACTGCGCCACCGCTGCGACCCTCCATGATCCGCTGGAATGCCTGCTGGGCGCGAACGTTGATCCGCATCCAAAGATCAGCGAATGCATCAGACGCAATGAATTCACGCACTTGCCGGTCGATCGCGCTATCAATCGCACCGGCCATCGGTGCGGCTAGCAGCTCGAGTCGCGGGGCTTGGTCCTTGAAGTTGGCAAAAGCTTCTTTGAGCATCGCCTCAACGTCGACCTGGTCTGAGATCGCCGCAGTGACGCGGGTGGCGATCACTTCCTGGACTTGAGGCTGGTGTACCAAAGGCCCGACCGTTTGGATATATCGGTCAGCGTCGTTGAGCGTCCGCTGACCCCAGTACGCGATTGCCGCTGGAGCGGTCAACAACGCGGCAAGGACGAGACACAGCACTGAGGCTATGGCCCGCCCGCGGTTGGATTCTGTATTCATAGGTTGCTCTTCCTGTTGAAGTGATTATTCCGCGATTGCGAGCCTTGCGCATCACCCAGTTCGGCTGGTTCCTCGCCGCGCAGACGTTGGCCGATCGTCCCCTCGTCGCTCACGAGCACCTGTCCCAGAACCGCGGTCGCGACAAACACGAACGCGACCACGTAGAGCCACGCGAGGTAGGTGAACGCCATGCCGATCGGGCCATACCGCTGCGAACTGACCTCGAGCGCCCAAGGTAGCCAAACCTCGGCCGCGGGCCGAATTAGCGACATGACTGCGGCAAATGCTGCCGCCCCTGGGAGCAACCACCGGGCCCGCACGAATCCGGTGAGCAGGATCCACGGCACAAAGGTCGCAACCGCGAAATCGGACACGAACGAGAGGACTGCTGTCCGCAACGCTTGTGGTGGCAACAAACTGGCTCGTCCGATGAGTTCCTGTGCGATCACTACCGAAAGGAAAAGAACCATCACGACGGCGAGCCACCGCCAAGCCGCTCGTACACCCCACGATGGACGAGCGACCTGCCAGATCACCGCGAAAGTGCGCGTCAGTGCGCGAGACAAGCTCGTCGCCGAAACCACCACGAGCAGGATCCCGACGGCGCCGAAAGCCGAAGGGCTCGACCCTTGTACGGCCGCCTCGATAACCTCAGTGGACGACTCCGGTGCGCCAATCACCTCGGCGACAGTCTGACTGTCAGCGGCACCGATGAAGGTAACCACCACGATCAGCAGCGGCAAAATCGAGGTGAAGAACTGGGCAGCAATCGTCATTGCCCGGTCAAAGACCTCCACCCGCATAGTTGCGGCGACCGTCCTGACGAGGATACGGCCCACCCACATGGACAGAACCCATTCCGCGGCGTCGCGCACCCAAATAGGTAGGCGCTCTAGGGCGCCTTCCAACTGATCGGTCATGACTCCGACGAGGACGCAGATTGCCCAGAGATGAGCGGCAATGTCCACGAAAACTTGGGGTCGACCTCAACCAGTACGGCCTTGAGCAACAGACTTAGCGGCACCGCCAGCAGTGCGCCTAACGGACCTAGCAACCAGGCCCAGAACACGAGCGACAGGAACGTCAACGTTGGCGTCAGGCCAACACTCTCGCCAACAACACGCGGTTGAATGATCGACTGGATTACGAGGTTCACGAGGCAGTACATAACGATAACCACCACCATCATTTTCGGTCCGCCCTCAAGCAGGCCGATCAGAGCCGGCGGGATCAAGCCAATAACGAACCCGATATTCGGGATGAAGTTCGTGACGAAAGCCAGCACGGCCCAGACGAAAGCACCCGGCACACCGATCACGTATAGCGCAACACCGTCGATCGCCGCGACGATCAGCCCGAAGATTGCGGCGACGAGCATGTAGGTGCGGGCGCCGGCGGCGAAATTCGAGAGCGCATTGACCGCGCCGCCGAATCCTCCGGCTAGATCCTTGATTCCTCGCCTCATCGAGTTCGTGTCGTAGGTCATGAACAACAGCACCGTAAACAGGAAGAAGATATTCGTCAGGGCGCTGAGGGTTCCGCCGAGGAAAGACCCAACGAAGCCGAGGATTTGGCCAGGATCGAGTGCCTTGACGATCTGGGTGACTTGTGACTCCTTGACGCCAAAGTTCTGCAGCTGCTTAGCCACATTGTGGATGACGTCAGTCAGGCCAGCTGCGTACTGCGGAAGGAGCACGGCCAATTGCGCTACCGAAACGATCAGCGCCAACGTCAGGATCAGGATCAACAGGTAAGCCGCGATGAGCATGATCGTCGACACGGCCCACTCAGGCATGCGGGTTTGCTCAAGTCGCCGCCGGAACGGATGGACCGTGACCGTGATAACCAACGCCAGAAACACCGGGCCAACGATGCTCGAGATCTCGTGGAGGCCAGAAAGAACGATGGTCAGCGCTGCCGCACCAACGAGGAAAACCCACACCGGGGAAATCCGACGAGATTTGTCGTCGGCGCCTGAGCCACTCGAAGTACTCATCTGATCTCCTTTTTGTCGGCGTGGATTCATGTTCGCGCGGTTGTGCCGCAGGTGCAATAGTTCGAGCGAGCGCGCTCGCTTAATCAGTGAAGCAGGGTGTTTAGCGCCACCATGCACAGACCGAGGAGCGCCGCAAAGGTCGTCTCGGCCGCGACCCGCCAGCCAAGGACGCCGGCTAGGTGTGCGGCTAGGTAACCGTACGCGGCCATCAGGACCACGGTGAGCCACAACCCGATCATCATTGCGGTCGCTAACTCAGCCCCGAGCACTAAAGCGGCGGTGCAGACCAAGAGCGCCGGTAGCCCTCCAAGGAGGATCGGGACTTCGTGGCGCGAGCCGGCGACAAGACGGACAGCTAGACGGTGGTGATCACCGTCGATCCCTTGACCCAGTGCGTACGTGTAGGCGTGAGTGAACCAGTAGATCACCAAGACGCCGGCCGCACTCAGCATGCTCAAGTCGGCTGGGGTTGTGTTCGCCATGAGCGCGAGAGTCGCACCCATGACAAGCGCACCGTGAATCATGGCGGCCGGGTGAAGGTCGGCGAGGCGACGAGCCAACCGAAAGCGGTAGCCGCGCGGTCCCGAAGTTCGAGGTTCGATCATCGAAACGAAGCCTACCCCCAGCAAATGGAACGGCACGAAGTCTCATTCCACCGCGAACGTCCTCTCGCACGGGTCGCTCGCTGCCGGTTTAGTGGTAATGGGGTTCACAGACTCGTCGTGGCGGTGCGTTGCTTTCTTGGTGTCCTTTGTTGCCATCGCCGGGCGAGCAGCAGAGAAGTAGGCTCCCGCGCTCCGGCGCCATTGGCCGGCATTCAACCGTTTCGAATCACTCGCCAGATACGGCCCAGGGTGCCCACGCTCGCAACTGACGGTGGATATTCCATGCACCGACTATTACCGGGGCGTGGCCCAACTCCGGAACGCTCTCGGTGAGGTTCGGGTCGATTGTCCAGTCGCGCGGGTAGATGATGACGGCCTCATTCTGCGGGCCACCAATGCCGCCGTGAGAACCGACCTGACCCTCGAACGCGTGGATGCCTCCAAGTTCGTCAACCGTTGAGATGATGACCAGGTCGCCAGCATCAGCAAGACCGTGCAGCCTTGCGAGGTCTTGGCCGGTGCGCGAGGGATAACCCGCGATCGGATCTTCGCCGACTACGTTCACGGCCGACCCCAACCTGCGACTGCCCCTTGGACCAAGAACGATTGGCTCACCGTCGTCATCAGTCGACATGACTAGGCCAACACCAGGCGAATCGAGCAGGCCCGAAATCAAAGCCGGCCAGCGCGCCGAAATCTCGGCGAGTTTCGGCCTGTTTTGCAGCCGCGGGAACCACACCATCGCCAGATTGCCGCCACCGGTGACGACTACCTCCGGATCGTCCGAATCAGCTACCGCAGTCTCGGGTCGACGCTTGCCCTCGCCAACCACCGATGAAAGCAGCGCATTCATCGGGCCGAGTTCCTCACCGGATTCGGTGGTCGTCAGGAGGGGCGCTTCGTCACCATGGACACTCATCAACTCCGCAACCCGTTCGGGGAACGTGATGCCGGCGATCTGCTCGAACGTCGACCCGAGACTCTGGCCGTGGTCGGACAGCAGGACCAGGTCGTACTTGGTTCGTACAGATCTGGCGACACCCTCAAGGGCGGCCAGGACGCCGTCGAGTCCCTCGATCGCTCGCATCGCTTCAGGCCGCTCCGGGCCGGCGTGGTGTGCGATCTCGTCGTAGTCGACAAAATCGACGAAAATGATTGGTGACCCCGAAGCCATTTCCTCGGCCACCAACGAGAGGTTGAGCTTTCGAAGCAGCACGTTCGTCAGCCCGCGCAACACCACATAGCCGCCC
>DAONBX010000018.1:0-21191 GCA_035401705.1 Aeromicrobium sp. | reverse complement strand
TCGCCTGATTCGCGGTTCGACGCCGCGCACGTTTTGGCGGTGCCCCTGGTACAGCTCCTTGAACACTTCGCCGACTGTCATAACAATCGCGCCAGGAAGCAGGAACGGCCGGATAAAAAATGACAAATACATCGACCCGGAGCCCATGTCCCGCATCCGAGTCGCCTTGCTGATCGTTAGGTATGCCCGCTGCGAGTCACCGGTATAGGTCGTGCTGATGGCGGTGCCGCTTCCCAGCAGACCTGACCCCTTGGGGAAACGCGACTCGACTAGGCGGGAGTCGGCCGGATTATTTGCCGCCAGTAGTTTTCCTGACCGGCGATCCCACCAGCGGAAGGCCGGCACCTCGGCGCTGCCGTGCAGGAAGCCCGCCATGCTTGCCGGTGTCGTGCACGGGATCGTGGCCCACCAGCTGGAAAGTGTGTGGCTGGAGCCGATCCAGCGAGCGATATTGGGCGCCTGTCCACCGGCAATGGCCCGCCGCAAGACCGGCAACGCTAGGCCATCGAGTTGGACGACCAACAGTCCCCGATCGCTTTGGCCAGCGTCCGCTTTGCGGCCGCGCAAGGCTCGCGCGGTCCGCGCCGTGGCGGCGCCGACGACGTACCCACTATCGGTCGCACCGGCGAACCATCGGCCGACGGCCATAACTGCCGAGGCGACCATCAACACGATGAAGATGTCGCCCGCACCCACGGAGGCGCCGGCACCGAAGGTCAAGGCAGCGCCTAAGACCGCGATCTGGGCGCCAAGTCCCAAGATCAGCGCGAGGAGCACACTGCCGCGTGAGGCAATCCGGCGAAGGGGACCGGCGAGTACGGCATCGAGCAAGAACATGCCGAGCGCGACGGACAGCAGAAGGAATAGTTCGTCATCGACACCCTCGCCTACCGCAAGCAAACCAAGGTACAGCGCCAACGCGGCCACCAAGACCGTCCACAACGCTTGCAGGACATCTGAGAGTCGAGGAATCCATCGGGCCCGCCTGTCTCGTACTCCTCGGGGCGCCGCCCACCCCGCCTGAGCGTTCACGAGAGTTCGTCCGTAAGCAGGGTGCGCATACCCATCTCGGGCACGACCACTTTGGTGGGCAGGCCTTGAGCCCGGACCGCTTCGCGGAATCGTGGGGCCGGCGTCCGGAACCAGTGGTGATTCGTTGGGCCAGAACTTCTAAGCACGATCGGCCAGTACGTCCCGTAATGAACCGGAACTGCCCAACGTGCGCCGACGTCGCGGACGGCTTGGGCGGCTTGGGCGGGATCGACGTGTCCGGGGCCTAACGATGGCCCCCAGCCACCCACCGGCACCAACGCCAAGTCGACGGGTGCCACACTGCTGAAGTCCATGGGCCCAGTATCGCCGGGATACCAGAATGATTCGGCGCCATTTTTTACCCGGAATCCAATCGATGCGGCGGTCGCGGCGCCGGGTCGCTTGTCGCGGCGACCGTCGTGGTTGGCCGCCAGCACTTCGATATCGACTCCAGCCAGACTCAATTGGTCCCCCGGTTCAACCTCGATGGTTTCCAGTCGCCCCAGTGAGCGGACGGCACTAGGCGCACCTTTGGGTACGACTATCGGCACGTCGTCGTCGAAGCGTCGCAAGGTCGGCATGTGCAGATGATCGTGATGCAGGTGCGAGATGAGCACGACATCGGCCTGTGCCGCACTGGCTGGAGGCGGTTCGCTTTCACGGCGCAGATGGAACAGTCGGCGCGACATGACCGGGTCGGTCACAACTGTCGTACCGACCAACTCGACCGTAGCGAAGGAGTGTCCCCACCACGTGACCGCAATCATGACTCCAGTCTCAACCCTTCGGGGCCCTTTCGGGGGCTATAGGCAGGAACTATGTCTCGCAACATAGGGGAACGATGTCGCGCAACATCAATCCGCAAACCACGGCCGAAACCCGCTCGCGAAACCCCGGAAAACCAAAAAGAAATGGCGCGACATAGAGGAACTATGTCGCGCCACATCACACGGTCGGGGTGACAGGATTTGAACCTGCGGCCTCATCGTCCCGAACGATGCGCGCTACCAAGCTGCGCCACACCCCGTGTGCAACCTTCGAGATTCTATCCGGTCAAGGTGAGAACTGTCGCCTCGGGTCGGCAGCAGAACCTAAACGGGGCGAACGGTGAAGTTCCCGCACCGGCCGAAACGTGCAGATACGACGGGTCCAGGCCCGGCACCTGGTGCGAATGCAGTCCGTTCGCTCTGGCGTTGTCCAAATCGCAGTTGGTCACAAGCGCACCAATTCCGGGTAGTTGCAACTGTCCGCCGTGAGTATGGCCGGCCAGAATCAACTCGTTCCCGGCCCGATTGAAGGTATTGAGAACCCGCAAGTAGGGCGCGTGTGCGACTGCGATTCGCAAGTCAGCAGTGGCGTCGGCTGGCACGTTGTCCAATTTGTCGTAGCGAAGATGTGGGTCGTCCACCCCGGTAAAGGCGATTCGGGTTCCGTTCACCGTCAACTCACCGCGCGAATTGTTCAAATCGAGCCAGCCACCTGCCGAAAGTTCACGGCGCAGCAACTCAAACGGCAGGTCGCGGGGTCGCTCCCAATCACCCACCTCGTCAACGCCAGTGCCGCCCGCCAAATATTTTGTCGGCAACTTCGGCTTCGGCGAGAAATAGTCGTTCGACCCGAACACGAACACCCCCGGCACGTTGATTAGCTCGCCTAGACCATCAACTAGCGGACCTACCGATTCAGCATCGGCAAGGTTGTCGCCGGTATCAACTACTAGATCAGGTTTGAGGTCAGCCAAACTCTTCAGCCAGTCGAGTTTGTGTCGCTGACTAGGCACTAAGTGCAAGTCCGACAGGTGAAGCAGCCGGACGGGCCGGGCGCCCGCCGGTAGCACCGGGACCTCGAACTCGCGCACTACGAACCGGCGGGTGGCCTCGACATAGGAATACCCCAATCCGGCAGCACCAATGACCGCTGTCGCACCTAGCACGCGTCCGATCGCCATTGCTCCACCCTAGTTGGAACTGAGCCCAACGGAACTCTGTAGACCCACAATTACTCGACGGTGACAGACTGACGTCATGTCAGCTCTGAAAGACCAACTTCGCGACGACCTAAACACCGCACTCAAGGCCCGCGATGCGTTACGCACATCGGTTATCCGAATGGTGCTCGCCGCGATCACCAAAGCCGAGGTCGCCGGCAAGGAGGCCCGCGAACTCTCCGACGATGAAGTACTTGACGTGCTGACTTCCGAAGCGAAAAAACGCCGCGAGTCGGCCAGCGCGTTCGATGAAGGCAACCGGCCAGAAATGGCGGCCAAGGAGCGCGAAGAGGCCAAGATCCTTGCCGAGTATTTGCCGGCGGCGCTAACAGACGACGAAGTAGCAGCCATCATCACCGATGCGATCGCCAAAACTGGTGCCGCGACTGAGGGCATGAAGGCAATGGGCAAAGTGATGGGCATCGTCACCGCCGCCACCAAAGGCCGCGCCGACGGTTCGGCAGTCGCTGCCGAGGTGAAACGCCAACTCGGCGCCTAACCTAGTCGTTCTTGCGCACCTTCTTTAGGACGCTCACCTTCACCGTAACCGGATCAAACTTCGCGGGGGTCAGGTCCTTTTCGATCCGGCCCATCGCAGCCTTCCATTGAGGTCCGGCCAACGCCGAACCGGCAGCGTCGTTGTAGGAGACAACTCGACCGCGCAACTTCGCACCGGCCAACTTCGACGGCTGACCCTTCGAGTTGATGCCCGCAATCATCGACGCCGCTGAAATTTCCGGGGTGTAACCGACGTACCAAACGGCCTTAGCCTCGTTGGTCGTGCCGGTCTTGGCAGCCGAGGGGATCGACAAGCCAGTACCGCGGTTGTAGCCGAACCCACCTGGCTGCTGCAGCCCAACAAGAATCGCATTTACCTTCGCGGCGGTCTCTTTCGACATCACGCGTTTGCAATCCGGCTCGTACTTCTTGATGGTCTTTCCATTCCGATCAAGAACTTCGGCAACCGGAGCCGGCGTGCAGTACTCGCCGCCTGCTGCTGGAGCCGCATACGCCGCCGCCATATGCAACGGGCTGACGTCGACCGGACCGAGCGTAAACGACGGGATGTAACTCCCGGGCTTGCCCTTTTCCAAGTCTGGCTCAACAACCGGGATGCCCATTTTCTTTGCCATCTTGACCGTCTTGCACAGGCCTACTTCTTTCTCCAGTTGAGCGAAGTAGGTGTTCACCGACTGGCGCAAAGCACGCACCATGTCGAAACTGCCTGACCCTGTCGAGTTCTTCAGACCCTGCCACGGACCCGAACCATTGCCGTCGCAATCCTTGAACGCGCCGGTCGCAAACGACATGGTTTGCGGCGAAGAGTACCTGCGACCCGTCGAAATCCCGTCTTCAATTGCGGCTGCTGCGGTGAACATTTTGAAGGTTGAGCCGGCCTGGAATCCGTTTGAATCGCCGTACTTCGTCGGGACCGCGTAGTTGATGTAGGACTCGCCCTTTTCCTTGCCCATGGACCTTGACTGGCCAAGCGCACGAACCTTGCCGGTACCCGGCTCGACCAGTGCCATTGCACCAATAGCCTTGTCGGTTGCGCCCACTTGCGACTTCACGGCCACATTCACGGCGTTCTGCATCGACAAGTCGATATTGGACTTGATCGTTAGGCCGCCGCGTTCGAGCATCGCCTGACGCTCTTTAAGCGTTGCCCCCAGCGCCGGCTCCTGGAGCAGGTAACGGCGGATGTAGTCACAAGAGAAGGCAGCACCCGAATCGACACAACCGTTAGGGAAGGTGGTCATTTTCAGCCCGATTGGCTTCGCAATCAACTTTTCGGCCTCGGTCACGGGGATTTTGTTCTGTTGCCCCATCACTGCAAGAACGATGTTGCGGCGCTGGAGTGCCCGCTCTGGGTAGATTCGCGGGTTAAATTGCTCTGGATTCTGCACCAAGCCTGCAAGGGTCGCGGCCTGCAAAGCAGTCAAATTCTCGGGGCTGACCGAGAAATAGTGATAGGCGGCCGCGTTCACGCCGTAGGCACCGTCGCCGAAATAGGCGATGTTCAGGTAGTGCTCAAGGATCTCGTCCTTGGAGTACTTCTTTTCATAATTGATCGCGAGTTTGAGTTCACGAATCTTTCGGGCCGTTGAAACTTCTGTGGCCGCTGCCCGTTGTTCGGCGGTCGCCGCCTGCTGCACGAGGGTAAGTTTCACCAACTGTTGGGTCAGCGACGAGCCGCCCTGGGTCTGGCCGGCAGCCGCATTGTTCATCAGCGCTCGCATGGTGCCTTTGAGATCGAGCGCGCCGTGGCTGTAGAACCGATTGTCCTCAATCGAAATGATTGCGTCTTTCATTACCGGAGCGATGTTCTCCAGTGGGATGTCCTGGCGGTTCTCTTGGTAGAAGTACGCGATCCGTTGTCCGTTGGATGCCAGCACTCGAGTGGTCTGCGGGTTCGGCAGGTCTTGGAGCGCCAATGGCAGGTCAACGATTTCTTTGCTCACCTTGTTGCCGGTAGAGGCTAGGAACGCCGTACCCGGCACGAAAACGGCAGCAACGATCACACCCGCAAGCACCGATAGCCACGCAATCGAACCGATTGCCCCCAGCGTGGACGTCGGCTTTTGCTCGCTTTGAGCGAGTTTCTTCACCGAGTCTTCAATCCCCTGCCAATCCATAGCACCGAGGATACGGGAGCAATGCAACCATTCAGACCACCTAGAGTTTCTGGCGTGACTGATGTGACTAAATGTGACTATTCAGCAACTACCCGGTCGTATCTGTTGGGTTCTGTCAGTGTTTCGTAGGATTCTTGAAACAGCAGAACAGCTTTCATTCGGTCACAGTGACTGAATCAATCTCGGGAAAGGGCGTCTGCCATGTGGAACAACAACTGGTCGCAATCAGCGGCTTGCTTGGGAAAGTCCGACGATCTATTCGTCAAAGGTGCCGAACAGAACCGCGCCAAGCAGATGTGCAACGGCTGCCCAGTGCGCGCCGAATGTCTAGCCGAAGCCCTCGACAACCGCATCGAATGGGGCGTCTGGGGTGGCATGACTGAGCGTGAGCGTCGCGCTCTCCTTCGCCGCCGGCCAAACGTCAAGACTTGGCGCGAGGTTCTCGTTCAGGCGAGCTGAGGAACCCACCAATCTTTCTAAGTGCGTCCAGGTCGTGCACATCGGTGTCTAACGCAGGCACCGGCACCACCTGGACGTTCTTATGTGCGGCGACAAACCGCTGCCGCAGATAATTCTCCCGATCTGCCAACTTCATTCGCTCGGCGTGAACCGCCAGCAATTCGCCAGTCTGCTGTTGCACCTTCGTGCCGCCAGCAAGTCGCCCCGCCGCCGATTCAGCATCGACCGCACTCATCGCGGCCGCATTCTGATCATGAACCCGATTGACCACCACAGCCGACAGCGGCATGTCATCGGCAGCTAGTCGCTCGACGAAATAGGCCGCCTCACGCATTGCCGCGGGCTCTGGCACCGCGACCACCAAGAATGCGGTTCCGCGGTCCTGCAACAAGGCAAAGGTCGCTTCGGCCCGTTGACGGAAACCGCCGAACAAAGTGTCGAAAGCAGCAATAAACGTCTGCATGTCGGTAAGCACTCGCGCGCCCAAGATCTTGTTCAACGCCGCAGTCACGAGCCCGAACCCAGCCGTCAACAGCCGAGCCGGACCCCGAGCCGGCGCGAGTAGCAGCTTGATGAACTTGCCATCTAACAGCGACGACAGTCGTTCTGGCGCGTCCAGGAAATCTAGCGCCGAACGTGACGGCGGAGTGTCCACGATGATCAGATCCCAGCGCCCTTCACCGTGAAGCTGACCGAGTTTCTCCATCGCCATGTATTCCTGAGTGCCCGCAAACGAACTCGACAGCGCGACATAAAACGGGTTCGCCAAGATTTCGGCGGCCTTCTCCGGCGAGGCATGCGCCTCAACTACCTCATCGAAAGTCGTCTTCATGTCCAGCATCATTGCGTCGAGTGAACCACCAGCAGAAGTGTCGATCCCGCGCACAGGCCGAGGGGTGTTGTCCAGTTCGACTAGGCCCATCGACTGCGCTAGCCGGCGCGCCGGATCAATGGTCAGCACGCAGACCGTTCGACCCTGTTCGGCTGCTCGCAAAGCCAACGCCGCCGCCGTCGTCGTCTTGCCTACGCCACCGGACCCGCAGCACACGATGATTTGGGTGCTGCGGTCCGAAAGCAAAGTGTCGGCGTCAAACGGCCCGACCCCACTCCCATTTGTCACGCGGCGTTCGGTGTGAGGTCGACGATCCTTGGGCTCGGTAATCGGCTTGGAACTCATTTGATGTCACCTACCAACGGGGCTAGCAAAGTCGCCAACTCTTGAAGTGCGCCTATGTCAATGTTCTCGCTCAGCAGCGGCAACTCGACCTTCGGTTGGCCGCAACCAGCAATGATCTGAAGCTGTTCATCTTGCAGGTCTTGTCGGGCGATGTGCCCAAACCCGTCAGCGACCAGCATCTCGGCTGCCGTCGCCGGCAGACCCACCTGGTCGAGCACAGGCCCGACGGCGGCGGCGGTCAACTTCTTACTCTGCAGCGCTGCCACCGTGGATTCGGACAGCAGGTTTGGCCGGACGAGGTTCACTACCACGTGACCGACCGGAATCTGTTCAGAAGTTAGTTCGGCAATCCCGTCTAGCGTCTCCTGGACCGGCATCTCCTCGAGCACGGTCACCAAATGGACGGCAGTCTGCGGGCCACGCATCATGGTCATGATCGATTCAGACTGAGTTTTGATCGGACCCATTTTCGCCAGCCCAGCGACATCGTCGTTCACTCCCAAGAACCGGGTGATCCGACCCGTTGGTGGGGCGTCCAAGACGATCGCGTCGTAAACGAAGGGCGAAGACTTATCCCCCTTGCGGCGCCGGGCGGCCTCATAGATTTTTCCGGTGAGCAACACATCTCGAACACCCGGCGCGATTGTCGTCGCGAAATCAATTACGCCGAATCGGTCTAGTGCTCGGCCAGCACGACCCAAGCGGTAGTACATCTGCAGGTATTCCAACAGCGCCGCCTCAGCATCGACAGCCAGGGCATAAACATGGCCACCTGAGTCGCTCGTGGCGATGCGACGCTCCTCATACGGCAGCGGTGGGACATCGAAAAGCTGCGATATTCCTTGGCGGCCTTCGACCTCGCAAAGCAACACATTGCGTCCTTCGCCGGCCAAAGCCAACGCCAATGCGGCAGCAACCGTCGTCTTGCCGGTTCCGCCTTTGCCGGTCACCACATGCAGTGGGGTCGAGTTCGCCACAGTTCGAGCCTACCTAGGCAAGCGAGCACCGTCTGCACATCGATATACAGTCGAGTCATGACTAAGTGGGAATACCTGACTGCGCCGGTACTAGTTCACGCGACTAAGCAAATCCTCGACAACTTTGGGGCCGACGGCTGGGAGCTAGTCCAGATCGTCCCGGGGCTCAACCCCGAAAACCTCGTCGCCTACTTCAAGCGCCCGGTGTCTTGAGATGAGCACCGTCGCCGACCGACTCGCTGAAATCGGCTTGACGATCCCGCAGATCGCCGCACCGGTTGCCTCCTATGTTCCGGCGGTGCGCAGCGGCAACTACGTCTACACCTCAGGTCAGTTGCCTTTCGTTGACGGCGTGCTGCCCGCGACTGGCAAGGTCGGGGCCGAGGTTTCAGCCGAAACCGCACACGACTTGGCTCGAATCGCGGCGTTGAACGTGATCGCCGCGATCGGCTCGGTGGCCGACCTCGACCAGGTCGTTCGCATCGTGAAACTTGGCGTATTCGTCGCGAGCGCGCCGGACTTCACCGGCCAACCGGCAGTCGCCAACGGCGCCAGCGACGTGTTTGCAGCCGCGTTCGGCCCGGCCGGTTCGCATGCTCGCAGCGCCGTCGGTGTTGCCGTGTTGCCATTGGACACGCCCGTCGAGATTGACGCCGTCATCGAAATGGCCTGACATGTTGGTTCCGGTTCCGCCGAGCCTGGCCGGCCGACTCGAGTCGTTCGATCCGACCCAGGTCGCACCGACGAAGGACGCTGCCACGATCGCCGTGGTGCGCGATGGCCCGAACGGGCTTGAGGCGTTCTTGATGCGTCGGCACTCGAAAATGGAGTTCGCTCCCGGAATGTATGTGTTCCCGGGCGGCGGGGTTCAGGACGACGACGCCAGCGAAATCCCTTGGGTTGGCCCCAGCCCTGGGCAATGGGCGGAGCGATTCGGCTGTTCGCCGCAGGTTGCTAAACGGCTAGTGGTGGCGGCGATTCGCGAAACCTTCGAGGAGACTGGCGTGTTGTTGGCTGGCCCCGACGAACGCACGGTTATCGCCGATACCACTGCACTGGCCGCAGATCGAGAGGCACTGGAGGCCAAGCAGTTCTCGTTCGCTGACTTCCTTATGCGGGAAAAGTTGGTCCTGCGAAGTGACCTGCTCAGCGCTTGGGCGCACTGGATCACGCCTTCGTTTGAACCACGCCGATATGACACACGCTTCTTCGTGGCCGCGATCCCCGAGGGTCAACGAATCGCATCAGTGAGCACCGAAGCAGACCGATCGATGTGGGCTCCGCTAAGTCAGGCCCTCGTAGAGGTGGCGGCTGGCCGCGCGGCGATGCTGCCGCCGACCTCGGTCACCTGCCGCGAACTGGCAGCCCTTACGACCAGCGAAGTCGCCACGGCCGCGGCCGACCGACGGATCTATCCGATAGAACCTAAACCCGTGCGCCACAACGACCAATGGTGGCTCGACGTCAACCGCGAGGAGGATCTATGACGCACTCGGTCACTGACCGCGCGCACCTAATCCGGGCCGACAATCCCGGCATTATGACTCTCGATGGCACGAACACCTGGATTCTGCGCGAGTCCGACTCCGCCCGGTCAGTAGTGGTCGATCCAGGTCCGGACTTGGCTGAACACATTGACACGGTCGTCGAATATGCCGGTGAAATCGCCCTGATCCTGTTCACCCACCATCACTGGGATCACACCGATTCGCTCGCGCGGATCGTCAAGGCAACTGGCGCGCCGACCAGGGCCATCGATCCGCAGTACTCAACGGCTGCCGAACCACTCGCTGACGGCGAGTCGATTGAAGTCGACGGACTCGAAATTGAAGTCATCGCCGCGCCCGGCCACACGAAGGATTCGGTTGCGTTTTTTCTTGGCCAAGACGGCGCCTTGCTGAGCGGCGACACGGTGCTAGGTCACGGTACAACTGTGGTCGCCCATCCAGATGGCACCCTCGGGGCCTACCTCGACACGGTGAGTCGCTTTCGTGAATTGGTCACCACCGGGCGGGTAAACACGATTCTGCCCGGGCATGGACCGGTCGTAACCGAACCCGGAGCCGTCCTGGACTACTACCTGACTCATCGCCAAGAACGACTCGAACAGGTTCGCCAAGCGTTGGCCGACGGCGCGGCAAACGCCCGCGAAGTGGTCGAGTTGGTTTACGCCGACGTCGACCCGACTCTTTGGGGCGCAGCAGAACTTTCAGTTCGCGCCCAACTTGAATACTTGGGTCACAGCTGAAGCGTTAGTCCATGAACTAGCGTGAGCGGCGCTTGAGACGCTCAATGTCAAGAATGATCACCGAACGCGGCTCCAACCGCAGCCAGCCGCGTGACGCGAAGTCGGCCAGCGCCTTGTTGACCGTCTCGCGCGATGCGCCAACAAGCTGGGCCAACTCTTCTTGGGTCAAGTCGTGGTTGACGTGGATTCCGTCTTCGGCTTGGCGGCCAAACCGCGCAGCCAGATCCAGTAGAGCCTTGGACACTCGTCCCGGCACGTCGGAGAAGACCAAGTCGCCCACAACTTCGTTGGTGCGACGTAGGCGACCGGCCAACTGATTCAACAGGGCGTAGGCGACATCAGGATGCGAGCGGATTACCGGGTTAAGTGCGCTGTGGCCGAGGCTGCGCAGTTCAGTGTCGGTGACCGCGGTAGCCGTAGCCGAACGAGGACCGGGATCGAAGAACGACAACTCGCCGAACATCTGTCCGGGGCCGAGGATCGCGATCAGGTTCTCGCGACCGTCGATCGACGTACGACCGAGTTTGATCTTTCCTTCGATCACGACATAGAGCTGATCGCCGTCGTCACCCTCTTCGAAGAGAGTTTCACCTCGGCGCAACGAAACAGTCGACATGGACGACCCGAGAGCAGCCGAAGCATCGTCATCGAGGCCATTGAAGAGGGGCGCTTGGCGCAGCACATCATCAGTCACGTGTGTAGTTTCCCACATCGAGACGAATTGTCTTGGGTAATAGGCGCTAGAACGAGTGTCGGTGTTGGCCGATACGGTGAAATAGTGTCGGCTCGAACATCGTCCGCAACTGCGCGGCCGCCCACCACGTTGGTTCGTCGCGCCCGGAAAATGAACCGAATCTTGGCCGAGACCTATCCTGACGCCGACTGCGAGTTGAACTTTTCCAACCCGTTCGAGTTGCTGGTCGCGACCGTCCTGTCGGCGCAAACCACCGACCGGCGAGTCAACTCCATTACCCCAACGCTCTTTGCCGCCTACCCAGACGCCACCGCCTTGGCCGGGGCCGATCAAAGAGACGTTGAACGAATCGTCGGTCCCACCGGTTTCTTTCGCACGAAATCCGAGAACATAATCGCGCTTTCGGCGCGGCTCGTGGATCAGTACGGCGGTGAGGTCCCCGGGCGTCTAGAAGACCTCGTGACACTTCCGGGAGTGGGGCGAAAGACCGCGAATGTGGTGCTGGGAAATGCTTTCGACGTCCCCGGAATCACTGTCGATACTCACGTAGCGCGGCTAGTCCGCCGCTTCGAGTGGGTCGATGAGGCAACCGCCAAAGATCCGGTCAAGACCGAGTACGCCCTCGCCGCCCTGTTCGAGAAGAGCGACTGGACGATGCTGTGCCACCGGCTAATTTGGCACGGGCGACGTCGCTGCCACGCCAAAAAACCAACCTGCGGCGCCTGCCCTGTGGCACATTTGTGTCCGTCCTATGGAATAGGTCCAACCGATCCAGTCATCGCCGAAGCTGGCGTCACCACCCAAGGACCCGCATGAGTTCGCTTCCCGCTTGGTTGCAGCCGCTGGCCGACATCCTTTCTTCGGTCGAACCAGAGCAACTCGCTCCCCGCTTTCCGCATCCTCCCGAAGGAGCCCGGCCGGCGGCCGTCCTAATGCTGTTTGCTGACGGCCCGCAAGGGCCTGAACTGCTGCTCACCGAACGGGCTTCGACTCTGCGCAGTCACGCTGGTCAGATCTCTTTCCCAGGCGGCCGCAGCGACGACACCGACACGGACGCGACTCACACCGCTCTTCGCGAGGCCGCCGAGGAGGTCGGTCTGCCGCCAACTGAGGTCAACGTGTTCGGTCTGCTGCCTCCCCTTTGGCTCCCACCGAGTAACCACGCGGTGACGTCCGTGCTTGGCTACTGGCCAACACCAAAGTTGTTGACCGCCCAAAGCCCGGCCGAAGTCCAGGAAGTTTTTTGGACGCCCATTGACCAACTTGTAGACCCAGCAAATAGATTCAGCGTCTCGCACCCATCCGGCTGGATCGGGCCTGCCTTCGACGTCGGCGCGAACGTGCCGCTGTGGGGGTTCACTGCCGGGATAGTCTCGCGACTCTTCGAAAAACTCGGTTGGGACCGGCCTTGGGATGCCACGGTGGTCAAGCCTATTGGGGAGGTAATGCCTTGAACTGGCTCGACTTTCTTTTGCTGTTCCTGTTCGTCGTCTACGCGTGGGCCGGCTGGCGCCATGGCTTCGTCTCCAACGTTTTCTCCGCCGGCGGCCTGCTCGCTGGTTTTTTGCTTGCGATCATCCTGGTCCCCAAATTCATCCCAACTGGTAGCGGCGATGTTGGCCCGGCGATTTTTTCGATCGCGGCGGTGTTCGCCATCGCCGGTATCGGAAATATTCTCGGTTCGCTGATCGGTCGGAAACTGCAACTCAAGACTGGCGCGTTTCGGGTCGTCGATGCGCTCGTCGGTGCGGCCTTTGGCACCGTCGTAATGATGGCGGCGGCTTGGGCGCTTGGTTATGCAGTCAGCGCGTCCACATTGCCCTATTTGAGCGCGGCCGCGCGCGATTCGGTAGTGCTGCGGCAGGTGAACTCGATCATGCCCGCGCAGGCGGGTTCAACCCTGCGCGCGTTCACCGACACGCTCACCGGAGATGTCTTCCCTCAGTACCTCGACCCGTTCGAAACTGAGATCATCCCCGCCACCGACCCACCGAGCAAGACTGTGCTCGCCCGGCCCGGAGTCCAACAGTCTTACGGCAGCGTCGCGCGCGTGGTCGGCTCAAGCAAATGCGGTCGCACGGTGGAGGGGTCCGGGTTCGTCACCGCCCCAACTCGAGTCATGACGAATGCTCACGTTGTCGCCGGTGTTTCCAAACCGACCGTGACGGTAGGCAACATGACCTACCGGGCACAAACGGTGCTTTTCAATCCCCAACTCGATTTGGCGGTGCTCAAAGTGCCGGGCTTGAAAGCAGACCCGCTGCCTTTCGATACCACTGCCGTCCAAGGCGATTCGGCAGTAATTCTCGGCTTCCCTGAGAACGGCCCGTTTCAAGCCGGCGCAGCTCGGATTCGGGGACGGATCGTCTTGCGGGGTCCGGACATTTTCGGCAAGGGTCGCGTCGAACGCGACGTGTTTTCCCTGCGCGGAGACGTGCGGCCAGGAAACTCCGGTGGGCCACTGATCTCGCCGCGCGGTGACGTCGTCGGCGTAATTTTTGCCGCGTCTGTGTCCGACCCAGAAACTGGCTACGCCGTCACCGCGAACGAGGCATTGCCTGTCGCTAAGGCAGGCGCCAAAGCCAACCAGCCCGTCGACACCGGAGAATGTTCATGATTCGTTCAGTTTTCACCGTCCTGCTTTGGCTCGTCGCCACCGCCGCGCTGACCGTGGGTATTGGCGCCGGTTGGGCCACGGTAAACGTTCAGAGTGAATCTGGTTTCGTGAAGCTTGCCGGTGAGCTGGGCACGGACCGCGAGGTTCAGGTGAGCGCCGCTGATCTAACTGGTCAAGCGTTCGTGGAGCAGGTGGACGTGCCGTTGATCTTCCAAGCCCAAGTAAGCCGCCTTATTTCGAATACGATGGTCCGCTTCACTGACTCTGCCGGTTGGGAAGGCGCCTGGGCCGAGACTGTTCGGCGTACTCATCGCGGGCTATTCGCGGGTGCAACCCCCACCGATGTAGTGATCGATTTCGCGCCGCTGGTCGGTTTGGCGCTCGACGAGATGACCTCCAACCTGCCGATCACGCTCACCGCACCAGACAAGTTGCCGGTGGTCGTTAGCAAAGAGGATCCGAGCCGTCTGGTGTCCAGCGTCGCCCAGTCAGGCACAGTTGCCGTGGTTGCGCTAGGAATCGCGGCGATTGCCGCTGGCCTTGCTTTGGCCATCACCCGCCGCCGGTCCACAACGGTCGCCGCGCTCGGCGCCGGAGCAGTCTTGGCGGCCTTGATCTGGTACGTCGCGGGACGGCGACTAGTCCCAGACGTGATCGACAGCAGGCTCGCCGTCGACCCGGCGGTCAGTAAGTTGCTTTCGGTTCTCAGCGATCGGGTGGTCGCTTCACTCGACTCCTGGCTGCTGCCCGTGGCGGCCGCCGGCGCAGTTGTGTTCGCGCTCGGTGTGTTTACCCGCGTCGCGAAACGTTAGACCCAAGGGTCCGAGGTCGACCCTGCCCGGAATGTCTCGGGCAACCTTCGAGCCGAGTCCAAGGTCCGTTCTGGCACCGTGACCTTCTTAAAGCGGGTTGTGCCATACCACCCAATCAGTCCAGCGATGATCAACATAGAGACCGTCACGATCAGAAACGCCCAAGCAATATGAAGCCCGGTCATCGTCAAGAAAAAGGCGACGGTGAACGGCACCAAAACCACTGCCAAAAGCACGATGAAAGCGGCAGCGGCAAGCAGTGCCGAACCCATTCCGCCGGCGCGCACGCTAACGCGCAACTCGGACTTGGCCAAGGCGATCTCATCATGAATGATCGACGAGATGTCTCGGGTCGCATCTGCGAGCAGGCTGCCGATCGTTGGCTGGTCGGTGGGCTTGGTCATATTTCGAGCGTACCGACTACTGGGGCCGTGTAAAGAACCGACAGCCCCCAAGTTCAGTCGCTGTCGCCTGGTTTTTGCAATCCGGCGGTGATTAGCTCCATCACTGAGGAGTCCGCCAAGGTGGTTGCATCGCCCACTTCACGGTTCTCGGCCACATCACGCAACAGGCGCCGCATGATCTTGCCCGAACGAGTCTTCGGCAGTTCTGGCACAACCATCACTTGGCGCGGCTTAGCGATCGGGCCGATCTCCTTACCGACATGGTTGCGAAGTTCGGTGACGAGTTCGTCACCGCCGCCAACGGCCGATTCGCGCAGGATCACAAAGGCGACAACAGCCTGGCCGGTGGTGTCATCGACCGCTCCAACTACCGCAGCTTCGGCCACCGCCGGGTGCGATACCAGCGCGGACTCAATCTCGGTAGTCGAAAGACGGTGACCAGAAACGTTCATCACGTCATCGACGCGACCGAGCAGCCAGATAGCGCCGTCCTCATCCTTCTTGGCACCGTCACCAGCAAAGTAGATGTTGGGGAACCGCTGCCAGTAGGTTTCCTTGAAGCGTTCGTCGTCGCCCCAGATCGTGCGCAGCATCGCCGGCCACGGCTCAGTCAACACGAGGTATCCGCCCTCACCGTTGGCGACCGGCACCCCCGCGTCGTCGACCACGTCCGCGGCAATGCCCGGCAACGGGCCCATCGCCGAACCAGGCTTAGCCACCGTGACTCCCGGCAGGGGGCTAAGCATGTGGGCGCCGGTTTCGGTTTGCCACCATGTGTCGACGATCGGGGTGCGGTCGCCGCCGATGTGCTTTCGATACCAGACGTACGCCTCCGGGTTGATCGATTCACCAACCGAACCGAGGATCCGCAGCGTTGACAAGTCGTATTGTGCGGGAATCTCATCGCCCCACTTCATGAACGTCCGAATTGCAGTGGGAGCGGTGTACAAAATCGTGACCGACTTGTCCTGAATGATCTCCCACCAACGGCCCTTATGCGGGCTGTCCGGCGTGCCTTCGTAAAGCACTTGGGTGGCTGCGTTGGCGGTAGGACCGTAAACGATGTACGAGTGACCGGTGACCCAACCGATATCGGCGGTGCACCAGTAGATGTCGGTTTCTGGCTTGTGATCGAACACCGCATGGAAGGTGTAAGCACATTGAGTCAGGTAGCCGCCGGTGGTGTGCAAGATCCCCTTGGGCTTGCCAGTCGTGCCGGAGGTGTACATGACGTAAAGCGGGTGCTCGGCATCGAAGGCCTGCGGCTCGTGCTCGGCAGAGGCGCTGTCGACCACGTCATGCCACCAAAGGTCGAGGTCTTCATTGAAGGCGACTTCCTGGCCAGTTCGGCGAACGACCAGGACATTAGTTACCGGGCTGTCGTCGCCTAGCTTCTCGATCGCCTCATCAACGGCCGGTTTCAAGGCCGAAGGTGCACCCCGGCGATAGCCGCCGTCGGCGGTGATTACCAACTTGGCCTCACAGTCGAGCACTCGGCTGGCAAGCGCGTCGGAACTGAAGCCACCGAAGACTACGGTGTGGACCACGCCAAGACGCGCACAGGCCAACATCGAGATGACTGCCTCGGGGATCATCGGCAGATAGATCGCCACGCGGTCACCGGCCTCGACACCCAGTGCCGTGATCGCATTCGCGGCCCGACTGACTTCGTCCTTCAACTCGGCGTAGGTGATGTCGCGGGTGTCACCTGGTTCACCGACGAAGTGGAAGGCAACCTTCTGTCCAAGGCCGTTCTCGACGTGCCGGTCGACGCAGTTGTAGGCGACGTTCAATTTTCCACCGACGAACCACTTGGCAAATGGCGGGTTCGACCAGTCAAGAACTTCAGTAAATGGGGTATCCCAAGTCAGCCGACCGGCCTGCTCGGCCCAAAAGCCGAGGCGGTCTGCCGCCGCCCGATCGTATTCGTCAGCTTTCACGTTCGCGTTGGCCGCGAGGCCCGCCGGTGGGGCGAATACGCGTTCTTCGTGGGCGAGGTTACTAATTGCTGACTCGGTCACAGGGGGCCTCCTGGGCAGTTCTGGTGCAGTCGAGAGTGTCACAGGTCACAAAGGCGACAACTCCACCGTGGCGCATAGACCCCCTCGTGGTCTAGCCCACACCGACAAGCGGTGCCCACGATGCGACAAGCGGACGTGCTGGCGGACCGAGTTCAGAGCCAGCGGGTCAATTCGGCGACTAGCCCGTCCTCGTCGACCGTCCCGGTTACGTCGTCGGCTACGGCCTTTAGTTCTGCCGGGGATTGGCCCATCGCGACGCCGCGGCCGGCCCACTGGAGCATCTCCAGGTCGTTGTTTCCGTCGCCGACAGCGAGCACATCGGCCGCCTCGATCCCCAATTGTTTGCCGACCACCTGAAGACCCGACGCCTTTGAGACGCCCTCGGGCGCGAGGTCTATCCAAGCGTTGTAGCCGATATAGTAGTTAGTTCCGTAAAGCCCAAGATCGCGCACGAGCCGAGAGAACTCCCGTTGACCATGCTCGGGGGCGCGAATGACCACACGCGTGACCGGATGAGAAACCATCCGGTCGACCTCGTCAAGAATGATCTTGCCGGTGATTTCGCCGGCCGGAAAAGCTCGGTTGACTCGGTAGCCGACGCCAACTTCTTCGACCGCAACGAGCGCATCGGGAACTCGCTCAAGCACGCGGGTGACCGCTTCGCGAGCGTCGAAGGTGACCGACTGAATAACCTCAAACGGGTCGACGTCGAAGACCACCGAACCGTTGCTGGCGACTCCGAGGTTCTCGCGGAACCCGAGTTTGTCGAGAACGTCATAGACGCCCGGCACGGCCCGACCCGTCGCGATAACGACTTTGATTTGGGCCTCGCGCAAGGCGAGAACGGCCTCTTTGACTGCAGGACTGAGTTCGTTCTGGTGATTGACGATCGTGCCGTCGACATCGAGCGCGACGAGTTTGGGCCGCCAAGTCACTTGATTTCCGCCTGCGGGCGCAAGAATTCGCCGAGTTGAGCATGCAAGGCCGCAGGCAACCGGACCGAGCCATCGGCCTGTTGACCGTTTTCGAGCAGCGCCACGATCGTGCGGGTCATCGCGCAAAGCGTTCCGTTCAACGTCGCGACGTGGCTGGTGGCATCGGACTCGTTCTCGCGAGTGCGGATATCTAGTCGCCGCGACTGGAACTGGGTGCAGTTCGAGGCCGAGGAGAGTTCGCGGTACTTGCCTTGAGTCGGGATCCACGCCTCGCAGTCGAACTTGCGCACTGCCGACAGGCCCAAGTCGCCGGCGGCAACGTCGATCACCCGGTACGGCAGTTCGAGTAGGTCAAGCCAGGCTTTCTCCCAACCGAGCAGCCGTTCATGTTCGGCCTCGGCCTGGTCGGCGGTCGTGTAGACAAACATTTCGACCTTGTCGAACCAGTGGACGCGGAAAATCCCGCGAGTGTCCTTGCCGTAGGAGCCGGCCTCACGCCGGAAACAAGGGCTGAAGGCCACGTAGCGTTTTGGCAGCGAAGCGGTCGGCAGGATCTCGGCGCCGTGGTAGGCCGCGAGCGGAACTTCGGAGGTGCCCACCAAGTAGAGGTCGTCCTTTTCGAGACGGTAGACATCGTCGGCGGCCTGACCGAGGAAGCCGGTTCCCTCCATCGCTGACGGCTTGACCAGCGCCGGCGGAATCATCGGGGTAAATCCCCATTGGGCCGCGGTGCTCATCGCCAGTTGGACCAGGGCCAATTCCAATTGCGCGCCGACTCCGGTCAGGTAGTAGAACCGCGAACCCGAAACCTTCGCACCGCGCTCCATGTCAATCGCACCGAGGAGCTCGCCAAGTTCGAGGTGATCGCGCGGCTCGAATCCTTCGGCCGCGAAATCACGGGGCTGGCCAACTTCTTCGAGAACCACGAAGTCGTCCTCGCCACCAGGAGGTGCATCGACCGTCGGGTTCGGCAAGGCGCGCAGCAGTTCGTCGAACTTCTTGACTGTTTCGGTCTTGGCCACTTCAGCGACCTTGACCTCGGCGCTGAGTTCTTTGGTGCGTGCCAACAGCGCGGACTTCTCGTCGCCGACGGCCTTCGGGATCTTCTTGCCCAGTTCCTTCTGTTCGCTGCGCACGGCTTCGAACGAAGCGATGGCCGCCCGTCGGGCCTCATCAGCGGCAATTAGGTCGTCGATAAGCCCGGCCGACTCGCCTCGTCGTTCTTGGGCGGCACGCAACGCATCGGGGGATTCACGCAGGAGTCGAGGATCGATCACCCTGCCAGCCTATCGAGCCTCACCCTGCCTGCTTGCGTTGGCGCGGCTACAGTATGGCGAGCGCCACAGTTAATCAAAGGAGGGCGCAGTGACCATTGACCTGCGTCGCGCCGATGGCGACCGACCCTTCGTTCTAGACCTGATCTACGGATTCCAACTCTTGGTGTTCGTCACCTTGGCGACCATGGTCGCTTTCCGTTGGCAACCGCTAATGGATTTGGACCAAGCAATCGCCGAACAGGCCTACGATTTCAGTTCGGCCAGGCCATGGCTCGTAGAGACTCTCGAGGTAATCGCGATCGTCTTTAGCAACTGGAGCGTCATCGCTATCCTGCTTGTTTTGGCTGGCTTTTTGTGGTGGCGAAATGAACGCCTAGTAGTTGCCTGGATCGTCCTGAGCACCACCTTGGTTCTGTCGCTAAACCCCCTGCTGAAGTGGCTGTTCAAGCGCCCGCGCCCCGAGTGGGAGGTGCCGCTGCACGACATCGGGGGTTGGTCCTTCCCCAGCGGCCATGCCGCCGGCGCCGGCGTGCTTTTCACCATCTTGGCCATGTTGACCATCGTGGTCACTGGCCGCGGCCTAAAGCGTCGACTGTTTCTGATGCTTTGGATCGCGCTGGCCGTAGTCGTTTGCGCCGATCGAGTACTGCTCGGCGTCCACTACTTCAGCGACGTCGTAGCCGGACTGGCCTTCGGCGGGTTCGTCACCACCGGTCTGTGTAAGCTCCTCGTTCACGGAACTGGCCGCTTTCCGACCGAATTGGCAATGCTGACCGGATCAGGCCGAAAGCGCGCCGCCGTCATCTTGAACCCCGTCAAAGTCGGTGACATTGAGGAGTTCAAGCAAAAGGTCCGCCAGGTTGGGGCAGCGCACGGCTGGGCCGAACCAACATGGTTCCAAACAACGATCGAGGATCCCGGATACGGCCAAACTCAGGCCGCCCTCGACGCCGGTGTCGATCTGATCGTGGCCGCCGGCGGCGATGGAACAGTTCGCGCGGTCTGCGAAATTGCCACCCAAAGCGGCGTCGCGATTGGCGTGCTGCCGCACGGCACTGGAAACCTGCTCGCGCGGAACCTGGACATTCCGGTCAACACCCGCGACGCCTTAGACGTGGTGTTCAGCGGTCAAGATCGCGCGATCGACTTGGCGACGTTCACCAGCGACAGCGGCACCGAAACCTCCTTTATGGTGATGGCCGGTCTTGGCATGGACGCAATGATCATGGCCGGGGTGAACGAAGACCTGAAAAAACGCGTCGGCTACTTGGCGTATTTCGTGTCGGGGATGAAAGCGGTCACCTACCCACGAACCAAGGTGGAAATCACCATCGACGACGGTGAGCCTCACCGCTTCAAAGCCCGCACGGTCGTGGTCGGTAACGTCGGTTTCCTCCAAGGTGGCATCCCGCTGCTGCCGGACGCTCAGATCGACGACGGGGTGCTCGACGTGGTCGTGGTGGCTCCGAAACGGTTCATTGGCTGGCTGTCCATTGTGGCGCGAGTGGTTCTTCGACGACCGTCAAACGACGAACGGCTAACCCGGTTGAGTGGGCACAAGGTTCACGTCGTGGCAGAGAAGCCCGTACCCATGCAACTCGACGGCGATCCAGTCGGCGAAGGTCGCGAGATTACCGCCGAAGTTCGACCAGGCGTGGCGTTGGTGCGCGTGCCGGCCACCTTGCCACCGGTTGCCTAAATCGGCAACCGCCCCAACTCAGGCGCCCGGCACGATTGCCGAGATCGTGGTGCCATCGGCGCGGCGCCGTCCCCGAACTGGCGGCGGGCTACCGTCAATCACCGGCCCTTGATCGCTAAGCGGCACCACCACCGGCTCACCCGGCGCAACCGTCACTGATTCGCCTCGAACCACAAACGTCGGGTTGACCAGGTTGCCTTTCAGATCAGGCTGCTG
>DAONBX010000017.1:53187-54243 GCA_035401705.1 Aeromicrobium sp. | reverse complement strand
TGGAACCCTGCACGTCTCAAACCGTAAGACGTTACGGGCGGGATTGGTGGGAACGACTCGGTGTGTCGCAACCCGAGTTGGACGATTGTGCGTTTGCTCAGGTTCTCGCTCCGCCAGCACGCAGTCGAGTCAGCACGCCTTCGGGCACGTCCTCGGCCAGCAACTGGAAGATCCGATGGTCGCGCCATTCGCCGCAAATGTGCAGATAGCGCGGCGCCAACCCCACCTCAGTCAGACCAAGCTTTTGGACCACTCGCAGACTCGCATCGTTCTCGGGGCGAAGGGAAATCTCGATCCGGTGAAGTCGAGCGGTCGTGAACAGATGGTCTGCCACCAACGCCACCGCGGTCGGGGTGATCCCCCGGCCGGCGTGGCTCTTGGCAAGCCAGTAGCCGATGCTGGCGGTCATCGCGGACCCGCGCGTGATGGGACTGACCGTCACCTGGCCGACCATCTGCGAATCCCAAGTCGTCACAAACGGCATCGCTGCACCTTCGCGGGCGCGCCGACGCAGATTGGCGATCGTGGCGCCATAAGAATCGGGAATCCCCACTTCACCTGGCGGCAGCGTCGCCTCCCAGCGATGCAACCAGTCAGCGTTTTCCGCGCGCAGCCTCGACCAAGTGGCCGCGTCTCGGCGAACCAACGGCCGAACGCCGATCTGCCCGTCCGCCAAAACTGCCGGCCAACCGCGCGCCATCAGAAGTTGCGGTCCAAGACCAGCACTCGAACGGTGTCGCCAAGGTTCAGGGCGCTCTCGTCTTCACCGATCACGATCAACGCGTTCGCCCGCGCCAACGCGCCCACCAGATGCGGACCAGAACGCGGCAACGGGGTGACCTTCGCGCCGCGATGAGTGACCTCAAAGTAGGCCAGTCGGTAGTCGCGAACTCCGGTATCTGACGTTAGGTCTTGCGCCAGCACCGCGTGCACCTGCGGGCGCCGATACGGAGTGCGGCCCATCATCCGGCGAATCGCCGGCACCACGAACACCTCAAAGCCGACATAAGCCGAAACCGGATCGCCCGGCAGCGTGACCACGGGCGTCTGCTCGTC
>DAONBX010000017.1:0-53087 GCA_035401705.1 Aeromicrobium sp. | reverse complement strand
GCCAGCATTGACGAGTTCGCGTCATGAACCGAGTCGCTGTCCAAGTGCGAACCGGGTTCGCGCAGTTCACGGCCGGTGGACATCAACACCACTCGCGGGCGTGGGCGGGCGCTAACCCGCTCACGACCAAGCGCGGCAACCAAGCCGATCTCGCGCGGGCCAAGCACCGTGCCTTCGGCCAAGGCGACCGCGCCTCGAGCCAAGTCCTCGCCCTCGTGGCGGACGCCTGCGCCGGCCAAAACTGCTCGGGAAATGCCGACGCGGTTCGTGCCGCGGTCGGTCGAACTAGCATCAACAACGGCGTCGGCGCCGCGCGGCAACGGCGCTCCGGCCATGATCTTTACGCACGAACCCTTGCTGATTGCGAACGGTTTACCAAGGCCCGGAACGATCTCGCCAACTACGGCCAGTTCGACCGGTTCGGTCGGGCGAGCGCCCACCACGTCGGCGGCCGCAACCGCATAGCCGTCAATTGCGGCGGTGGAGAATCTCGGGACGTTGTCGTTGCTGAGGACGTCCTCTTGCAAAGTCAGGCCCAACGATTCGACAACTGGCTGGTCATAGGCGGCCAACGGGCCGATCCCGCGCAAGATGGTCTCTAAGTGGTCCTCGACCGTCAGGCGGCCGGGCGCGACACTGACCGGGCGGGTCCGCGGTGGCAGGTCTGCTGACGACATGACGGTCAGCCTAACTGCCAAACGGACTCAAACACCGGACAGGACCGTTCCAGAGTCAACGTGGCGCGGGCCACCCTCGTCGGCCAACGCGACCTTTCCGCGCACCACGACGCCTTCGCCGAAGGTCCAGTCGCCGCGCACGGTGAACGACTCAGCGTTGACCAGCGACACCGGAAACGCGATTCTCTTGTCGAAATCGGCCATGTTCTTGTAGTACCGAGAATCGAGGTCGACTGCTGGCACGTCGTCGAGGCGAGAGCGCATTTGGTAGTCCGATCCGACGTCGTAAACGTCCGATCGCAGCAGCAGCAAGTCGTTCGTGCTTTTGACTGGCAAGAACCTCGCCCGATCGACTTCGATCGCTTGAGCCCCGTCGAAAAGTGAGACGGCCGCGCCCATTGCCGACTCGATCTGAATCACCTTCGGGCTGGTCGAATCAGTCGGGTCGACGGTTTTGGCGTTTCGAATCAGCGGCAGGTCGAGCACGCCGCCAGTTCGGTCCAGTTCGGCACGCAACGCCTGCAGGTCAAACCACAGGTTGTTCGTGTGGAAGTACCGGTGAACCGTCAGGTCCGCGGCCCGGGCCGCATCTTCGGGAGCCGTCTGGGCCGTCTCGCGCAGGATCAACCGGCCATCGCTGCGCCGCACCACCAAGTAGCCGCCCTTCACATCGGCTGGAGTGCGGCGGCAAACTTCGGCAGCGTATGGCGCACCGGTCTGGGCGAACCACGCCATCATCGCCGGGTCGGGGTTGGCGCCCAGATTGTCCGAGTTGGAGATCGACGCGTAGCGCATCCCGGCCGCAAGCAACTTATCCAAGATCCCTGACGAGTCCAGCGCCGTGTAAATGTCCGCGTGCCCTGGTGGGCACCATTCGAGCGCCGGATCGGTCGGCCAACTGACCGGCTCGAGCGTGTCCTCGAGGAGTTTTGGCTCCCGGTTTTGGACGAAGTCCAGCGGCAAATCATCGACGGCCAGGTCCGGGTGCTTGGCCAAAACCTCGAGGGTGTCTGCTCGCGTACGGAAGCTGTTCATGAACAGTAGTGGCGTGCGCACGCCGAGCGAAGACCGCACGTATTGAATCTGGTCGACGATCAGGTCCAGGAAGCTCAGTTGGTGCTTCACCGGCAATAACGACTTGGCCTGCTCCATCCCCATACCGGTGCCTAGGCCGCCGTTGAGTTTGATTACTACCGTCTGGCCTGCCGCAGCGCGCAGTTCCTCGGCCGAGTAGTTCAACTCTTCAAGACTCGGGATGTTCGCCAACGGTTCGATGTCGGCCTCGGCGATCAGCCCCGAAGCGCCGTGCTCGAGTTGGCGATAGAACGCCGAAAAAACGTCGATTGCTTGCTGGGGTTGCCCATCGGCGCGCATCTTTGCCTGCGCCGCTTCCAGTGCCTTCACCGGCCCTAGGCTAGCGTCATGTCGCCGATCATGGGTCAACCCAAGGAAACATTGCGGTCAGCACACCTCGCCCGCCGTCGCGACCGCTCGGCTGCCGAACGTGCCCAAATCGCCGAGGCGCTGGCCTTTCACGCCGCAACTTTGCCGGCGTTGACCAGCGCTACTAGGGTTGCCGCCTACCTGTCGATGGCCAGCGAGCCGGGCACCGGACCGCTGCTTGAGTTGCTGGCTGGCCGCGGCACCGAGGTGCTCGTGCCGATCTCGCACCCGGACCGGTCGATGACGTGGGTCGACTACTCCCCCGGCGAGGTCAGCGTCGGTCCCCTCGGCGTGCCAGAACCCGACTCAACTGGCGAGCCCCGACAGCTTTCGGCGTGTGAGTTCGCGCTGATTCCGGCCGTCGCGGTCGACCACCGCGGCAACCGGCTCGGTCGCGGCGCCGGCTACTACGACCGCGCGCTCGCTGATTTCAGCGGCGTTGTTTGCGCGGTCGTGTTCGCCGACGAACTCGTCGAACACCTGGCCGCTGAACCGCACGACCGCCGAGTCGACCTCGTGCTCACCGAGGCGGGTGTGTTTCGACCCGAACAGCCGTAGTCGGTCAGGTGACGTCCACGATCGGCAGTCGGTAGGCCGCCGGCGCGTCCGCCGGCACGACCGGACTTTGCGGCGCGATCGGCGCGATCCGCACATACGCCGACCCCAACGGCGGCCGCTCATCTGCTTCGCCGCGGTTCGGCCAAAGCGAGACCGCGCGTTCGGCTTGGGCGGTGATCGTCAGCGACGGGTTCACGCCGAGGTTCGCGCTGATTGCCGCGCCGTCGATCACGTGCAGGCCCTCATGGCCGTAGAGGCGCTGATACGCATCGATTACGCCGGTTTCGGCGGAATCGCCGATAGCGCAGCCGCCGATGAAGTGCGCCGTCATCGGGATCCCGATCGGCTCGGTGACGATGCCGCCGCCGACTCCGTCCATGTAATCGGCCATTTCCGAAACGGCCCGGTGCGCTTGGGGGATATAGGTCGGGTTGGGTTCGCCGGTCCCCTGCTTCGTGGTCATTTTGCGACCGCCGAACAGCGTGCGTTTGGTGTAGGTCGTGATCGAGTTGTCGCGCGCCTGCATCACCAGCGCGATGACGGTGCGCTCGGACCAGTGGAGCGGGTCGTAAAGCTTCAGCATCCGCGGAAATATCTTGACGACGTTCTTGGCCATCGTCCACAGGCTCGGCTTGGCGTTGCCGCTGCCATCGGTCGACAGGACCATTTGGACGAACATCATCAGGTTCGAGCCCTTGCCGTAGCGGACCGGCTCGATATGGGTCGTCTCGTCCGGGTGAATCGACGAGGTGATCGCCACGCCCTTGGTGTAGTCGACTTCGCGGTGCATCGCCACCGAACCCATCAGCGCCTCGGAGTTCGTCCGGGTGAGCACCCCCAGCCGGTCCGAGATATTTGGCAGGCTGCCGCTGTCGCGAAGTTTGTGCAGCAACTTTTGGGTGCCCAGGGAAGCCGCCGAGAAGATCACCTGCTCTGCTCGGATCACCGGCAGCGGCTGCTTGCGGCGCTTAGTTGATTCGGCGAACACGTCATAGCCTCCGGCGGCGTTCGGGCGCACGTCGATGACGGTGGTGAGTTCTTGGACTTTCGCGCCGGCCTGTTCGGCGAGGTAGAGGTAGTTCTTCACCAGCGTGTTCTTGGCGTTGTGCCGACAGCCCGACATGCATTCGCCGCAGTTGGTACACGTTCGCCGCTCGGGACCGACGCCGCCAAAGTACGGGTCGGGCACCGGTTGACCTTCTTTGTCGCCAAACAGCACGCCAACTGGAGCGAAGTGGAAGGTGTCGCCGTAGCCGAGTCGGTCGGCGGTGGCTTTCATCACGATGTCCGAGGGACTCATTTGGGTCACCGGAGTCACTCCGAGCATCCGTTTGGCCTGGTCGAAGTACGGCGCCAGTTCGGACTTCCAGTCGGTGATGTGGCTCCACGCCGGGTCGTCGAAGAACGGGTCGAGCGGTTCGTAGAGCGTGTTCGCGTAAACCAAAGACCCACCACCGACACCGGCGCCGGCCAGCACAAGCGAATCGTGCAGCAGGTTGATTCGCTGGATGCCATAGCAGCCCAGTCGCGGCGCCCACAGGTATTCGCGCAGCCGCCAAGAACTCTTGGCGAACTGGTTGTCGGCAAACCGCCGCCCTGCTTCAACAACCAAAACCCGGTAGCCCTTTTCGGTCAGCCGAAGCGCCGAAACGCTGCCGCCGAACCCCGAACCGATGATGACGATGTCGTAATCGAACTCGCTCACTGGCGGCCCCTCACGCTTTCCAAGTGAGTCGGCGAAGTGCACGCAGACCCAAGGTGATGAGCCGACTGAACGCCTCGTGCGACAACTGGGGCGGACCGGCGACCGGCATCACTCGTTGGACGCCGACGGCCTGAGATTCGGTGAACCGCAACAACCCTTCGGCCCCTTGGCGCCGGCCGGTGCCGGACTGCTTCATCCCGCCCATCGGCGCGTCGATGCTGCCGAAGGTGGCGGCAAACCCTTCGTTGACGTTGACCGTGCCGGCCTGGATTTTGGCGGCGACTTGAGCGGCCCGATGAGCCGGACCGTAGACGCTGGCGTTGAGGCCGTAGACGGTGGCGTTTGCCTGGTCGATGGCCTCACCGATCACGGTGTAGGGGTATAGCGAAACGACCGGGCCGAACGTTTCTTCGGCGAAGCATTGCGCCGCCTCGGTGACGTTCTCCAAAACGGTCGGTTCGTGGAACCACGGGGCGATGTCGGGCCGAGCTTTGCCCCCGACAACCACGACTGCGCCGTTGTCGCGCGCGTCCTGCACGTGCTTTTCGACCGTGGCGAGTTGGGCCGGCGAAACCAGGGTGCCCATTTCGACTTCCCAGTCGCCGTTCGCGCCAAACGACATTGCGCTCACCCGAGCGGCCAACGCGTCGCGGTACTGGTTGTAGATCGACTCGTGAATGTAAATCCGCTCGATCGACACACACAGTTGCCCGGCCGAACTGAACGCTGCGGTGATGGTGCCTTCGACTGCCTTGTCCACGTCGGCGCCCGGCAACACGATCATCGGGTTCTTGCCGCCGAGTTCGAGCGAGGCGCCGATGAGCCGTTGCGAGCACTGTTCGGCGATCCGCTTTCCGGTGGCCGTTGACCCGGTGAAGCAGATGTAGTCGGCTCGCTCGATGATGGCCGAGCCGATCACCGAACCGGCACCGCTGACGATCTGCCACAGGTCGGCCGGGAAGCCTGCCTTGCGCATTAGTTCGACGATGGCCAACGCCGTTAGCGGTGCTTGGCTGTCCGGCTTTTGCACCACGGCGTTACCGGCCGCGACCGCGGCAAGTCCGTCGACGAACGCCATCGACAGCGGATAGTTCCACGGAGTGATCAGCCCCACGACGCCCTTGGGATGCTGGTACTGGCGCACGCCGGTGAGCAGCGGATAAACGCCCGAACGACGGTGGGGGCCAAGGATTCGGTTCAGCCGGCGGCCGTAGTAACGGCAGGTCAACGCAGTGTGCAGCACCTCGTCGAAGGCGTGTGCGCGGGCCTTGCCTGACTCGGTTTGGATCAGGTTGAGCAGTTCAAACTGGTGCGCCAAGATCAAGTCGTGCAGTCGCAGCAGCGCTTTCTTGCGCACGTGCAACGGCGTTCTGGCCCAGATCACTTGGGCTGCGCGCGCCGCGGCGAATGCCGCCTCGACGTCGGCGTTGCTTGAGACCGGCACGGTGGCGACCTCGTCACCGGTCAATGGCGAGACCGTGGTGCGCAATTCGGTCGTGGTCGAACGGATCAGCGAGGTCAGTTCGGTAACGCGGCGCGGCGCAACCGTCAGCAAGGCAGGAGTGGACATGTGACCTAGATTACTCTGCCGAGGATTATGCGACAGTGGCAATGTCACATAACTTCGAATTGTGAGACTGGCGCCGGCTCTCGGACGTCGGCGAGCATCGAATGGGTTTGGCGAGTCGCCTCAAGCAGTTCGCGATCTAATTGCCAACTCACTATGCCGTCGCCGTCGCCCACCTCGGCCAGCACTCTGCCTTCAGGGTCATAGATTGCACTGCCGCCGTCGAACTTCAGCGGGCCAAGCTCGCCGCTCACTCCACTCACCACGGCGAACATCCCGTTCTCCAGTGCCCGAGCCCGGTAGTACAGCTCGCGGCGATGAGCACTGCCGGCAAAATACGCAACCGAGGCGACATAGACCTCGGCTCCGGCAACCGCGAGTGACCGCGCATGCTCGGGAAAACAGCCGTCGTAGCAAATTGCGAGCCCGATGGACCAACCCCGAAGATTCAGCAGCACCCCGGCCGAGCCGGGCACCACGTGGTCGTTCTCGTCGCCGCAGGGATTCTGCTTGTCATAGAGCCGGCGCGGCACGTCGGTGCCGGTGCCGAAGCCGAGCGTCGAGATCGTCTGTCCGGCCGGCGAGTCGAGGCAGGCCCCCACTAGGACGACTAGGTCAGCGGCAGTCGCGGCCTGCTCGATTCGATCGAGCAGCAGATCGTCGGGATCAACAATCAATGGCGGCAACTGGTAACCACCTAGAAACAACTCTGGCAGCACCAGCAGGTCGGCACCAGCGGCCTGCTCGATCGCGGCCAGCACCGTTTCGACGTCGGCCTCAACGTGGCCGGTCGAGGCGAACTGACCAGTCGCGACCGTGAGGTTCACCCGAGGACGACTTCTATCCGCTGGAACTCTTTGAGGTCGGTGTACCCGGTGGTGGCCATCGCCCGACGCAGCGCGCCGACCATGTTCATGGTTCCGTCCGGGACTCGCGAGGGGCCAAACAGCACCTCTTCGAGGGTGCCGACCGTGCCGATCTCGACTCGTTCGCCGCGCGGCAGGTCGCCGTGCCAAGCCTCGGCGCCCCAGTGGAAACCGTTGCCTGGCGCGTCAGTGGCCCGGGCGAACGGTGAACCGATCATCACGGCGTCGGCGCCACAAGCGAACGCCTTGGTTAGGTCACCGCTGCGGCCAATCGAACCGTCGGCGATCACGTGAACGTAGCGGCCACCAGACTCGTCGAGGTAGTCGCGCCGGGCCGCGGCGACGTCTGAGACTGCCGAAGCCATCGGCACCGAAACGCCCAAGACGCTGCGGGTGGTGTGGGTCGCCCCGCCACCGAAGCCGACCAGGACACCAGCTGCGCCGGTACGCATGAGGTGCAACGCGGCCTGGTGCGTGGCGCAACCGCCGACGATGACCGGCACGTCGAGCTCGTAAATGAACTGCTTTAGGTTGAGCGGTTCGGCGTTACTAGAAACGTGTTCGGCCGAGACGGTCGTGCCGCGAATGACGAACAGGTCCACGCCGGTCTTCATCACCGTTTCGGCAAATCGCTTGGTCTGGCCCGGCGAGAGCGAGGCCGCGACAGTAACGCCAGCGTCGCGCATCTGCTGCAGGCGCTCGGTGATCAGTCCGGCCTTGATCGGTTCGCTGTAGATCTCTTGGAGTCGACCGGTGACCTGGCTGGCGTCGACGCTGGCAATCTCAGCCAACAGCGACGTGGGGTCCTCATACCGCGTCCAGAGTCCTTCGAGATCGAGCACGCCCAAACCGCCGAACCGGCCCAACGCGATTGCAGTCTCTGGGCTCATCACCGAGTCCATTGGCGCGGCAATAATGGGCAGGTCGAAGCGGTAGGCGTCAATCTGCCAGTGCGTCGAAACCTCTTCGGGGTCTCGGGTGCGCCGGCTGGGCACGATCGAAATGTCGTCGAAGTGGTATCCCTGCCGCGCACGCTTGGCCAGGCCGATGTCGATGCTCACGGGTCACAGCCTATCTGCACCGCCTGGAGTCCCGCCCGTCACAGGATTGTGTAGTTGGGTGCCTCGACCGTCATTTGGATGTCGTGGGGGTGCGATTCCTTGAGGCCGGCCGCGGTGATCCGCACGAAGCGGCCGTTGGCGCGCAGGTCGGCGATGTTGCGCGCACCGACGTAGAACATCGACTGGTGTAGACCGCCAACGAGTTGATGGGCGACCGTCGAGAGCGGCCCGCGGTAGGCGACCCGGCCTTCGATGCCTTCGGGCACGATCTTGTCGTCGCTGGTCACGTCGGCCTGGAAGTAGCGGTCCTTGGAGTAGGACTTCTTGCCGCGCGAGGCCATCGCGCCGACCGACCCCATCCCCCGGTACGCCTTGTACTGCTTGCCGGCGACGAAGATCAAGTCGCCGGGGCTTTCTTCACAACCGGCCAACAGCGAACCGACCATCACCGATTCGGCGCCGGCGACCAGCGCCTTGGCAATGTCGCCGGAGTACTGCAGGCCACCGTCAGCGATGACCGGCACGTTCGCTTCGGCCGCGGCCAGCGAGGCCTCGTAAACCGCGGAAATCTGTGGCACGCCAACGCCGGCGACAACGCGCGTGGTGCAGATCGAGCCCGGCCCAACCCCGACCTTGACTGCGTCGACACCGGCTTCGACTAGCGCGGCCGAGCCGGCGCGCGTGGCGACGTTGCCGCCAATGATCTGCACGCCGTCGAAGGCGCGATCGGCCTTGAGTCGGCGAACCATGTCCAGCAGGGCACGAGCGTGACCGTGGGCGGTGTCCACTACTAGAACGTCAACGCCCGCTTCCATCAGTCGGCCCGCGCGCTCGTAGGCATCGCCAAAGAAACCGACCCCGGCGCCGACGAGCAGGCGGCCATCGGCGTCCTTGCTGGCCAACGGAAACTGCTCGGACTTCACGAAGTCCTTGACCGTGATCAGCCCGGCCAACTTGCCGGCTTCGTCGATGATCGGTAGACGCTCGCGCTTGTGTTGGCGCAGCATCGCCGAGGCGTCTTCGCGGGTAATCCCCACCTTGCCGGTGAACAACGGCATCGGCGTCATCACGTCGCCGACGTAGGTGGTTGCCCACTCTTTGAGCGGGGTGAACCGCAGGTCGCGGTTGGTGATGATGCCCAACAGGGTGTTGGTTTCGTCGACGACGGGCAGACCCGAGACGCGGTACTCGCCGCACAGTTCGTCAAGCTCTTCGAGGGTCGCCTTGGGGCCGATGGTTACTGGATTGTCGATGATCCCGGTCTGCGTCCGCTTGACCAAGTCGACTTGATACGCCTGGTCCTCGGTCGAGAGGTTGCGGTGCAAGATGCCGATGCCGCCCTCGCGGGCCATCGCAATCGCCATCCGCGACTCGGTGACGGTGTCCATCGCGCTCGAAAGCAGCGGGATTCGCAGCGAAATTTCGCGGGTGAGCCGTGTGGTCGTGTCCACTTCGCTCGGGATGACGTCCGTTTCGCCCGGCAAGAGCAGTACGTCGTCGTAAGTTAGACCAAGATCAGCGAATTTATCGGGGATGCCCACCATGGATCGAGTCTAGCGACCAGGGCAGGCGACGCCGAAACCGCCAGCGGCCCTCAGTACACCGAAGTGGTCGATCTCACTTTCAGCATCTCCTCGACGGTCTCGAACTTCACTCGCGGCCGGCCTTGAGCGACACCTCGCTTGGTTTCGGCCTTCTCGATCGCGAGCATCCGCCGACGGCCCACCACTTGGTCGACGCGTTCGCGCACGAACGCGTCAAAGGCTGACGCTGGCTGCGGCGCAGTTCGCAACACGCCAGCATTTGCGTCCGCAACGATCGTGCCGACGGTTTCGTGTGCACAAACGCGATTTGCCCCGATTCCGCCGTGCGCACCGCGCTTGATCCAGCCGACAACATACGTGCCGGGGACTGGTTCGTCGGTTTGCGGATCGAACACTCGGCCCGCATTGTTTGGCACCGTGGCCGACTCGGGCGAAAACGGCAGTCCAGCAATCGCCTCCCCCAGGTGACCGGTCGCGCGAATTAGCGTTCCGCACGGCACCACGATTGGCGCTTCGGTCGCCGACGAGGCGATTTCAACCGCACTGACCCGGTCGGTTCCGTGGATTGCGCTGACGGTTCGACCGAACGCGAACACGAGTCGGCGCTCCCCCACCGGGTCCTTTGTCAGGTCAAGATCAACCAGCGGCAGCGAGGCGAGCAGTTCTGCACTTGACTCTGGCTCGGCGCCGGCCAACTCTGCTTCGGTGTCGGTGTCGGTGTCGCGAGCGACGACAACCTCAATTCCGGCCGGCATCGTCAAGAGTTCGGGACGGGTGAACGCCGCCGAGGCCGGCCCCCGTCGGCCCAGCAAGACGACCTCACGCACCCGCCTTTTCCGAAGTTCGGCAACCGCGTGATCGGACATGTCTGTCTGGGCTAGAGCTTCGGGATCCTGCAGGAAGATTCGCGCCAAGTCCAAGGCGACGTTTCCGTTGCCGACGATGACCACCCGATCGCCGACTATTTGCACTGCATTTCCGGCAACCTGGAATGAGCCGTTGTACCAAGCCACTACGTCCGGCGCACCGAGCACGCCCGGAGTTTGTTCGCCGCTGACGCCGAGTTCGCGGTCTTTTCGCGCCCCAACGCCGTAGAGCACTATGTCGTGGAATCTGAGCAGTTCATCGTGGGTGACGTCAGTGCCAACGTCGACGTTCATCACCATTTTGGTGCGTGGATGCTTGTAGGCCCAATGGAAAATCCCTTGGAACTGCTTGGTTTCGAGGTGATCTGGGGCGACTCCGCCGCGCACCAATCCGCCGGGCACCGGCAGCTTATCGATCATGGTGACCTTCGCGTCAGTGCCGAGCAGCAGTTGCCTGGCCGCATAAGAGGCCGCCGGCCCGGTGCCAACGATCGCTACCGAAAGCGGCCTGACCAGATCGCCGCCCATCTCATCCCAAGTGAACCCTCGAGGGTTTTGGCGCTCGGGCCGGTTCTGGAAGTAGGCGGCGTTTAGCTGTTCAAACACTTGGTCGGCGCCGCGCAGCAACTCCACTGGTTTGGCTGCCGAGACCGGGCAGGCGTCTGCGCAGGCCCCGCAATCGATACAGGATTTCGGGTCGATGTAGAGGATTTCGGCGGTGGCGAAATCGGGCTCGTCGGGCGTGGGATGAATACAGTCGACTGGGCAAACCGAGACGCACGAGGTGTCTTTGCAGCAGGACTGAGTGATGGCGTAGGCCACAGCGTTGCCTCGACTTCTCAGAGCATGTGGACGGTGCGGTAGATCCGCATCGACGTTGGCGTCAGCAATCCCACCTCGGACAAGAAATCCATCAGGTGGACGCAACTCATCCGCATCAAGTTCTGATGGTGGATATTGGCTTTGGCCTCAGCGATCGCGCGTTCAGCGTTGAGGCCGACGTTGGCGTAGACCCGCTTGTTCACGAGCGAGTCGACGATGATCGCGGCCACCACTGAGACAACGAATGCGGCCGCATGCCGCCGCGGCTTACTCACGCCGTCGAGGTATTCCTTGATCTGCAGCCGGGCGAACTTCATATGCCGCGCCTCCTCGACCACGTGGATCTTCGAGCTCGTGCGGACCTCTTCGAGTACGTCGTCGCCGCGCATCCAGTCGCGCTGCATCACGTCGAGCACTTCCTCTGCCACCAGAATCGCCGCATACGACATTTCGCCGTTCGCGGTGGAGCGAAAACCGCGAGCGAGTTCGTGATAGAGCCTTCGCGGCCGGTAGTGCGGCACACCCAGTTTGGTGCAGGTTTTGCTGAACATCAGCGAGTGCCGGCATTCGTCGGCGATTTCAACGAGGGCGAATCGAAATTCTGGGTCACCGTAATCGGCCGAATACTGCGACCGCAGCACCATCGACTGCAGCATGGTCTCGAACCAGATGCCGGTGCTCATGATGGAGCCGACTTCGTGTCGGGTCAGGTCGATTCGCTGCTGCTCGGTCATCTCGTCCCATAGGCGGGTGCCGTACAGCGTCGACCATTGGGGGTTCAGCCCGTACTTCGTCGGGTCCAGCGGCGCCTGCCAGTCGATCTCATTGTCAGGGTCGTAAGACAACACCGATGCCGAATCGAGCAGGCGCTCTAATTCGGCATCGGTGTCAATGCTTTGGCGAAACTGAATCGCGGCGCGATCGTCGAGAATCGTCATGGTTACTCCCCGGTGAAATCAATGTGACACCGTGAATGTAACATAGAATGTGACGGGGGTCACCCCCCGTTTTTGGACCGCTTACTCAGATGACGCCCAGCGCCAGCATCGCGTCTGCTACGTGGGTGAAACCGGCAATATTCGCGCCGGCGATGTAGTCGCCGGGCCGGTCATACGCATCAGCGGTCTCCAAGCAGGTGCGGTGGATGCCGCGCATGATCTTGCCGAGGCGCTCCTCCGTGTGCTCGAACGACCAGCTGTCACGCGAGGCGTTCTGCTGCATTTCCAGCGCACTGGTGGCGACGCCGCCGGCGTTCGCGGCCTTGCCTGGTGCGAACGAAACGCCGGCCGAGCCGAACACCTTGATCGCGTCGGGAGTCGAAGGCATGTTCGCGCCTTCAGCAACGACCGTGCAGCCGCCCTTGACCAGCGCGATGGCCGCGTCGCTGTCTAGTTCGTTTTGGGTGGCGCAAGGCATCGCGACATCACAGTTGACATCCCAGATGCTGCCGCCTTCGACGTAGGAGCCGCTGCCGCGCAACTTGGGGTAGTCCGACATGCGGCCGCGCTGAACCTGCTTCAGGTCAATCAGCGTTTCCAAGTCGATACCGGCCTCGTCGACGACGTAACCGGTCGAGTCAGAACAGGCCACGACAGTTCCACCGAGTTGGTGAACCTTCTCGATTGCGTAAGTAGCAACGTTGCCCGAACCGGAGACGACAACACGCTTGCCGTCTAGGCTCTGCGACTTTGCCTTGAGCATTTCGTCGACGAAGAACACCGTGCCGTAACCGGTAGCTTCGGTGCGCACCTGCGAGCCGCCCCAAGCGATCGCCTTGCCGGTAAGTACGCCGGACTCGTAGCGGTTGGTGATGCGCTTGTACTGACCGAAGAGGTAGCCGATTTCACGGCCACCGACGCCGATGTCACCAGCGGGAACATCGGTGTATTCACCGATGTGGCGGTAAAGCTCGGTCATAAAGGACTGGCAGAACCGCATGACTTCGCCGTCGGACTTGCCCTTGGGGTCAAAATCCGAACCGCCCTTGCCGCCACCAATCGGCATGCCGGTCAGCGCGTTCTTGAAGATCTGCTCGAAGCCGAGGAACTTCACGATTCCTAGGTAAACGCTGGGGTGGAAGCGCAGGCCGCCCTTGAACGGGCCGAGAGCGGAGTTGAACTCGACTCGAAAGCCGCGGTTTACTTCCACCCGGCCCTGATCGTTGACCCACGGCACGCGGAAGATGATTTGACGCTCTGGCTCACAAAGGGTGCGGATGATGTTCGCGTTTGCGTATTGCGGGTGCTTGGACACAACCGGTCCGAGGCTGGCTAGGACTTCCTGCACAGCCTGATGAAATTCAGTCTCACCGGGGTTACGGCGAACTACTTCGTCATAGACGTCGACCAATTTTGAATCCAAGGGTTCCACTTCCGCGTCCTTCACTCACAGGCTCACAGCAGTAGGCGTGAGCGCATTGTTACCCCAACGTAACCTGAGCGGGTTTTGGCTCGATCAGCGGTCTGGCCTAAAACTTAGTTAGGTTCCCTTGGCTGAGGCGCAGCTCGCACAAAGACCGAAAAGCTCGATCGTGTGGGTCACCTCGATGAATCCGTTATCACTGGCGGCCTTGGTGGCCCAGCGTTCAACGGCCGGCCCGGCGATCTCGACCGCAAGCCCGCAATTGCGACATACCAAATGGTGATGGTGGACTTCTCCGCATTTGCGGTAGAGCATCTCGCCGTCACCGTTGCGCACCACGTCGACTTCACCAGCATCTGCCATGGCCTGCAGGTTTCGGTAAATCGTGGCCAAACCGACTTTGTCGCCTTGGTCTCGCAACTGGTCATGGATCTGCTGGGCGCTGCAAAACGCCTCGACCGTATCGAGGTGCTCGCGCACGAGTTGACGCGGACGACTCTTGCGCCGCCCAGCTTCAGTGAACGCGACGTTCGTGGCGGTGCCAGACATGTCACGAGCATAACTGGGCCAACTGTGTTTGCGCCCCGCCTCTCTCGCCGGGGTTGGCGCAGAGCGCGAGCCAAACCCTACCCGCTAGTCAATAATGAGAATCACTATTGTTAGTCTCAAATCTGTTCATGCCAACGCCCAAACAAGGGAGAAAAATGAAGTTATCTACGTTCAGCGCCTTCGCGGCCGTCGTAACGGTCGCTGTGCCGACCGCGGTCCTAGTCCCGCCAGCGGTAGCCACCTCACCTAGCCAAGAGCACGGGCACGTGGCCGAGAGTTACACCATCGAAGTGCTCAAAACCCCCGACACCTCGGCGGGAAGCAGCGCTCTGGGAATCAACGATTCGGGCGACGTCGTCGGCGTCAATCGACCCGGAACAACCGCGCGTCCCCAGTTCACCGTCTTGTGGGAGCGCCACGGCGACCACTTCCACGCCCACCAGCTGGCGAACCTTGCCGGTTCGGACTTCTCCCGCGGGTTCGCCATCAACAAGGACCAGACGATCGTTGGCGAGGCGTTCAACGACGCCGGCAACAGCGTCGGCGTCCGCTGGCTCGGCGACCAAGCACCAACCCACATCACCAGCCTCAGCGAGACTGGCTTAGGCGTCCTCAACGACGTCAACGACACCGGCACGGCGGTCGGCACGGCGGCCTCGCACGCGGTTCGGTTGACCGCCGACGACACGGTCGAGTTGCTGACAAGCCCGGTGCTGCCAGTCGCCGGTTCAGTGCTGCTCAGCTCAGGTGCAAAAGCGATCTCAAAAGCTGGCGACATCGCGGGCTCGGCTCGGGTGAACGTCCCCCACAACGACCACTTCCATGCCCAGTCTACGCCGCCATCTGGCGCATTGGCACAGACGGCAAACTCCTGGCCGTACCGCCGGCGGCGAAAAGCCCGAGCGTCACGAAGTTCACTGATGAGGGTGAAGTGCTCGGTAGCGCGACGATCAACGGACTTCAGGCCGCGATCCATTGGGATGCCCAAGACGAACCCAGTGTTCTGCCTGCCCCCACGATCGCCGACTACACCCACACCGCAGCAACGGCAGGCGCCGACGATGTCGTCGTCGGCTACGCCTCAAAGTTCGCCGCAAACACTTCGTTTGGTGGCGCGGCCATCGCTTGGGATGACCATGGCGTAGTCAACCTAAATGAGCGCGTGGTCAACTTGCCAGCGGATGTGACCTTGCAGTCGGCGGCCGACATCAACGCTTCGGGGCAGATCGTTGGTACCGCCGACACTGCCGACGGTAGTCGCGGGTTCGTGCTCACTCCGGTTGAAGAAGTCGAGCCCGAGCCAGTCTCAACTTCGATCTCGGCACCAGCAGTCAAACAGGTCTACGGCTTGCCGACGAAACTGCTGGTGACCCTTACCTCCGGTGCCACGGGAAAGGTAACGGTCACGGCAGGAACGAAGAAAGTAACTGGCACCTTGTCAAACGGTCAGGCCCGCGTTGTGTTGCCAGCAAAGTCCTTGGCCCCAGGGAATCGAACCGTGACCATCTCCTACCCGGGAGTCGCTGGAGAGTTCTCACCCGCGACCGCTTCGGCCAAAGTTCAAGTGTCCAAAGCCAAGACGACTGTGAAGGCCAAGTCGGCTAAGACGAAGGTCAAGCGCGGCAAGGTAGCGGTCTTCAAAATTGCCGTCTCCAGCCCCTCGGTGAAGCCGACCGGCAAAATCCGGGTCAACTTCGCCGGAAAGACAAAAACTCTCCAGTTGAAGAACTCAAAAGCGACAATCAAGATCAAGGTTGCCAAAGCGACCAAGCCAGGGGCAAAAACGGCCAAGGTGACCTACCTCGGCGACGCCTTTGCCGGTGCGAGCAACGCCAAAACGGTGAGAGTAACCATCACCGACTAGTGGCTCCCAAGCCCCCAAAAAAGCGAATGCCCCGAGCAGCCATGGCTGCTCGGGGCGTTCAAACTGAGCTTCGATCAGTGATTGTGACCGGCGTGCTCGTCGGCCTCTTCGGCCGGCTTGTCGACGACCAGCGTCTCGGTCGTCAGCAGCATGGCCGCGATCGAGGCAGCGTTCGCCAACGCCGAACGGGTCACCTTGACCGGGTCAAGGATGCCCTGCTCGAGCAGGTCGCCGTACTCGCCAGTGGCCGCGTTGTAGCCCTGGCCCGACTCGCGGACCTTGGCCACTACGACCTCACCGGATTCGCCGCCGTTGCGGGCAATCCACTCCAGCGGAGCGTCAGCGCCCTTGCGCACGATCCGAACACCGAACGCTTCGTCACCGGTCAGACCGAGTTCGTCATCAAGGACACCGACAGCGTGAACGAGAGCCGAACCGCCACCGGGGACGATTCCTTCCTCGATCGCCGCGCGAGTAGCCGAAACGGCGTCCTCGATGCGGTGCTTCTTTTCCTTGAGCTCGACCTCGGTAGCGGCACCGACGCGAACCACGCAGACGCCGCCGGCCAACTTGGCCAACCGCTCCTGCAGCTTCTCGCGGTCCCATTCCGAATCGGTGGCTTCGAACTCGGCCTTGATCTGGGCAACACGGCCCGCGACCTCGGCGTCTTCGCCGCCACCGTCGATGATGGTGGTGTCGTCTTTGGTCACTACTACCCGACGGGCAGTGCCCAAGACTTCAAGACCGACCTGGTCAAGCTTCAGGCCGACGTCAGGGGTGACGACGGTCGCGCCGGTCAGGGTCGCGATGTCCTGCAGCATCGCCTTGCGACGATCGCCGAAGGCCGGGGCCTTTACTGCGACCGAGGTGAAGGTGCCACGGATCTTGTTGACGACGATGGTCGAAAGTGCTTCGCCTTCTACATCTTCGGCGATGATGAACAGCGACTTGCCGGCCTGGACGACCTTCTCCAACAACGGCAGCAGGTCCGAAACGGCCGAGATCTTGCCCTGGTTCACCAAGATGTACGGATCGTCGAGGACCGACTCCATCCGCTCGGTGTCGGTGACCATGTATGGCGAGAGGTAGCCCTTGTCGAACTGCATGCCCTCGGTGAACTCCAGATCGGTGCCCATGGTGTTGGACTCTTCGACGGTGATGACACCGTCCTTGCCGACCTTGTCGAACGCTTCGGCGATGAGTTCGCCGATGACCGCGTCGCGGCTCGAAACCGTGGCAACCGCAGCCATGTCGGCAACCGAAGCGACCGCGCGCGAACGCGAGTGAAGCTCAGTCTCGACGGCCGCAACCGCAGCCTCGATGCCCTTCTTCAGGCCGATCGGGTTGGCGCCAGCAGCGACCGCCCGCAGGCCCTCGTGGACCATCGCCTGGGCGAGCACCGTGGCGGTGGTCGTTCCGTCACCGGCGACGTCGTTGGTCTTGGTGGCAACCTCTTTGGCCAACTGCGCGCCGAGGTTTTCGAAGGGGTCGTCGAGTTCGATTTCACGAGCGACGGACACGCCGTCGTTCGTGATGGTCGGCGCGCCCCACTTCTTGTCCAGGACCACGTAGCGACCCTTGGGGCCGAGGGTGACCTTTACGGTGTCGGCGAGTTTGTCGACACCGCGCTCGAGGGCGCGACGGGCGTCCTCGTTAAATTCCAGAATCTTTGGCATTTGCAGATTCCGTTCAGGCCAGAATCGCGAGCACGTCGCGCGAGTTGAGGATCAAGTATTCCTCGCCACCGTGCTTGAGTTCGGTTCCGCCGTACTTGCTGAACAGCACACGATCGCCGACGGCAACGTCGACGGGCAGGCGCTCACCGGCGTCGCTGACGCGGCCAGGGCCGACGGCGACGACGACGCCTTCCTGCGGCTTTTCCTTGGCGGTGTCGGGGATTACGAGGCCCGACGCGGTGGTCTGTTCTGCCTCCGCGGCCTTGATGACGATGCGATCTTCGAGTGGCTTAATGGTGACCGACACTGGTCGACCTCCCCTTTCGGATGGATGACACGAATAGTTGGCACTCGTAACTTCAGAGTGCCAGTGTTCAGCCTAGCACCGGCTGGCACTCCACCCAAGCGAGTGCTAAGTCTTTAGGTTCCGCCGGGGCGCACCAACGCGTTCGGGCAGACTTTGGCCGTGGACCTGTCAACGTTCGAGCTGCTGCTTGGCCCGCGCGGCAGTGAGTTGATGGGTCAACTTGGCGAACTCGACCCGGCCGAATCTGAGTTGGCGATCGGCACTCGCCTACGCCGCAACTACCCGACAGAACTGGTCGCCGCGGCACTGACTCAACACCGATTGCGCACTAAAGCAGTCACCAAATTCGGGGACTTGGCAGCAAACATGTGGTTCACCGCAGACGCGTTGGAGCAGGCAACTCGTCGGCCCGTGGCCACCCACCGCGCAAACCGACTGGTCGACCTGGGCGCGACAAGTGTGGTCGACCTAGGCTGCGGCATCGGCGGCGACTTGATCGCCTTCGCCCGCGCCGGACTAACGGTGCGTGGCATCGAGGCCGACCCGGTGCGCGCCGCGATCGCCCAAGCAAACTTGGCGGCCGCAGGATTTCCCGGAACTGTCGAAGTCGGTGACGCAACCTTGGCCACGATCAATCCGACCGAGGTCGCTTTCGTTGACCCAGCCCGCCGCGACGGGCGCGGACGCACCTTCAGCCTTGACGCGCTCGTGCCGTCTTGGGAGTTCGTTACCGAACTGCTGCAAGGTCGCGCTCTAGCCAAGGTGATGCCCGGCATCGCCCACGACGCGGTGCCGCCGGGGGTGCACCCCGAGTGGGTCAGCGACTCCGGCGACCTAGTGGAAGCCTGTTTGTGGGGGGCCGGTTTCGCCCTGCCGCACAATCGGCAAGCAACCGTGCTGCCTGCTGGCGCCACCCTGCTCGGTCGGCACGCTCGCGCCGACACAGGCGAACCCCTGACGTTCCTAATCGAGCCCGACGATGCGGTGATCCGGGCTGGTCTCGTTGCTGAACTTGCTCAAAATATTGGCGGCCACCTGCTGGATCCGCACATCGCTTGGATTACTTCGACCGAGCCATACGTCGGGCCGCTAGGTCGCTGCTTTGAGGTCGTCGAGGAACTGCCGTATCGCGAAAAGCAGCTAAAAGCCGCGCTGCGCGCGAAGGACATCGGCACCCTGACGGTGAAGAAGCGTGGAGTACAGGTGGTCCCCGAGCAACTCATCAAACGCCTTGGGCTGAAGGGGTCCAAGACCGCAATCGTGGTGCTGACGCGCGTCAACGAAAAAGGTCGAGCCTTCTTGGTGACCGAACACCGAAACGGTGAATTAGATGACTGACCTCACCGAGTCGCCCCAACTGCTGCCGCAGTTGCGACGACTGCCACTTCGCCTACTGCTACTCGTGGCCGCCGCTCACGTCATTCCGCTAACGACCGCATTGGTTCGAAACTGGAGTTGGAATATCGATTCGCTCGTATTCCTCATTGGTTTGGCCCTTACCGTGGCGACCGTCATTTCGGCGGCGCGCGGCCGCACAACCTGGCGAACAGGGGCGGCCTTCAGCGCCATTAGCCTCCTGTCGATTTGGCTAGAACGAACGACCACTTCAGGAACCGGGATCGATTCAAGTCCAGCATTTGCGTACGCAGTCATGGCGGCGATCACATTTTCGGTCACCCTCTGGCTACCTCGCAGCATCAGCTATGCCGCTGCCATTTTGATTTCCTATCTGGTGGCCCACAAACTGTTTGACCCAACTGGATTCGGCAGTGCAGTCGATGAAGTGGCCCAAGTAACCTCGGCGGTAATCGCAATTGCTTTTGCCACGGCAACAGTTGGCATCGGCACCCAGCGGGCCGACGCCGCCCGCGCCGAGCAACTGGCCGCCAGCCTCGATGAAGCCAAAGCCGAGGCAAAGTCACTTGCTGGACGCGAAGCGCAACTACGGATGCATGACCTCACGATTCCAGCGCTCACCAGCGTCGCACGCGAATCCATCCCTGACCTGGCAGCTGTCCGACAAGCTTGCGCCGAGGCGGCCAACGCAATTCAGCTAGAGGGTGAGCAACCATGAGCAGTACAACAACCAAGCTGTCTTTCCTTGACCGACTGGCCGCCCTCGTCGACGCGCATGGCTCGGCAAAGTTGCGCGCGACCGGGACCACGCCTGAACTGCCAGGCCAAGTCGAAGACGCGATCGTTGGCGCCACCGCCGAAGCACTGCGCAACACCCTGCGCCACGCACCCGGCAGCACCGTGGTCGTCCAAGTTGAAACAAACAAGAAGGGCGTTTGGGTTCGCGTCCGAGACAACGGTCCCGGAATGGGCGAGGGCACCCGCGCTGGCTTCGGCCTAACTCATTCGATCAACGAACGAATGCTTGAAGTTGACGGCACCGTTTCGGTCAAAACTGACCCAAATACCGGCACCGAAATCGGCCTCAACTGGTATCCGAAACCTGAAGGCGGGCTTCACGACGCGCTAGTGGACATGGTCGGTCGACCACGTCGCCTAGTGGGACTGTTTGCACTTCCGCTCATGCTTGGTTCTTGGTACCTCGTTTTTCGCTACGGCCTGCAGGACGGCTCAAAAACGGTCACCTTCGCGGTAGCGATCACCACCTCAGTTATTGCCGTCGCGGTCATCACCGCAGCGGGCACCCGCTGGGTCCCACTGATCGGCGTAGTCGCGATGGTCTGCCTGCCAATCCTCAACGCGATCGGGTTGGCTAACGCTGGCGACGGCGCAGTCTTGAGTTTTCGCAGTTGGTCAATCGGCATGACCGGAAATGTCGCGCTGGCGATGGCGGCCAGTTTGCCGCCAACGTGGCCGCTGTTTGCCGCAATCGGCATCTCGGCAACGACCTGGTGGGCTGCGGTGGTCGACCCGACGGTTTCACCGATCGAAGCAATCGGCGCCATTTTGCAAACTCTCTTCTTCACCGTCGCTGGCCTGTTAGTGGCCCGATCGATTCTGCTCGCGTGGCGAGGAACCTCTCAAGCTTTTGATCTTGCCCGCCACTCCCGAGCCCAGGCGTTGCTCGCCGAAGTAAATGAACTTTCTCGGGCCGAACAAGCCGAACGACTCGGTGACGATCTTGGCGACTTCTTGGCCGCCGCCGCGGTTGACCTTGACCTCGCCGACCCGAAGGTCAAACGTGAGGCGTCCGTGTTGGCCGCTCGGGTTCGCGACGAGTTGGAGCAGCCTGGCGCTTGGCCGGCAGCAGTGCGAGAGGAACTAGATTCGGCACGCCGTCGCGGTGCGATCGTAGTAGTTAGGTCAACCGCCCCCGCGCCTTGGCCAGCACAAGCAAATCGGCTGATTATTTCCCTGCTGTCAGCGACCACGACCGAACAGTTGACGATCACCATTCGTGCCAACGAAGAGTCGATAAGCGTTCGCGGAGTGGTCAAACCGCCCTGGTCGCCCCGCCAGAGCGATAGCCTCAAAAACGCGGTCACGACTCAGGGTCTGGCCACCTCAGTGGTCATCGACACCGATGACGACGCAACTTTGGTCGACCTGAATGAATTGCGGTGAGTTGATGATGGCTGAACAAGAGCAGATTCTGCGGGTTGGCGCGGTTGACGATCATCCGGTTGTTTTGCGTGGACTTGCCGCCGAACTGGCCCACACGGCGGCCGATATCGACTTGGTCGCGATCGCAGCCAACGTCGACGAACTCCTGGCCGAAACCACTGATCTAGATGTCGTTTTGCTCGACTTGACTTTGCACGACGGCCAAGACACCCAAGAGAACATTCGTCGTCTGCTCGCCAGCGATATTCAGGTGCTGATCTACACCGGCGAGACCAAACCGATCCCGATCGTGCGCGCTGTCGAGGCCGGCGCGCTCGGCCTGGCCCTGAAGTCAGACCCGGTCGAGGAAATCGCTGGCGCGATCCGCCTAGTGAGCACCGGCCGGGAGGCCTACTCCGGCCCGTTGGCGGCCAATCTGATCTCCCACGGCGAGGTCGAAAGCCTCCTCAGCGACCGACAGGTCTTGATCTTGAGTCTGATCGCGGAGGGCCTTCCTCGAAAGTCGATCGCCCGCCAACTTGGGGTTGCCGTCTCAACGGTCAACGAGCACGTCAACCGGGTGTCCGAGGTGTTCCGCGAACGGGGGCTCGGCCCAACGAACTCACATTCGCTGGTCAACCATGCTCGGGCCGAAGGCTATTTGACCGACTGACACCTGATCGGCTGAGCGATACGGTCTACCCATGGACGGGAAAATCGATCTTGGTGTGGACCTTGGCGAATCGGCCGAGCGGTGGCAGTCGGGTGAAGACATTCGCCTGTTGGCTTTCGCCTCAAGCGCGAACGTCTGTTGTGGCGCCTATGCCGGTGACGACGACCTGATCCGAGAAACTTGCGCGGCCGCGGTCGAGCACGGGGTCGAGATCGGCGCTCAGGTCGGCTACGTCGATCGCGCTGGTTTCGGTCGTCGTTTCATCGATGTGCCGCCGAGGGATCTGGCCGATCAAATCCGCCACCAGATCGACCACCTGAGCGAGTTGGCAGATGCGGTGGGCGGGATCGTCACCTTCGTCAAGCCTCATGGGGCGCTGTACCACCAGATTCGTCACGACGAGGCTCAAGCCTCAGCGGTAGTCGAAGCGCTGCTTGCCGACACCAACCCGCTGCCGCTAGTTGGCATGGCCGGGTCGCTCGCCCTTCAGTTCGCTGACGACGAAGGCATTGACGTCGTGTTCGAGGGTTTCGCTGACCGCACGTATCTGCCAGACGGTTCACTGACCGGTCGCGATCAGCCAGACGCATTCATCACCGATCCGGCCAAAGCAGCGAGTCAAGCCGTCAACTTGGCCAGTTCGGTCGACTCCATTTGCGTCCACAGCGACAGTCCCGGCGCGGTTGACCTGCTCGCTGCGGTTCGCGCTGGCCTGGAGCGTCAAGGGTTCACCGTCGGGCCTGTTCACAAGTGATGCCGCTTCGATGAGGGTGCTGCCTTGCGGCGATCAGGCGGTGCTGTTGGACTGTGCAACCGCCGCCGAAGCTAGGAGCTGGCAGTTCGCGCTCGCCGATCAGGTGCCCACCGTTTTGGGTGCGACGACGGTGCTCCTTCGGGGGAAGCCCGCAAGTTTGCGAGCCCTGATTTCGGCTACCTCGGTCAGCCCCGAGCAACACCGCACGGGCAACCAGGTCACGATCGAGGTGACCTACGACGGCCCCGATTTGGCCGCAGTGGCCGAGTATTGCGGACTCGCCATCGCCGAGGTGATTGCCGCGCATACTGGCTCGGAGTGGACGGTCGGCTTTGCCGGGTTCGCGCCCGGGTTCGCCTACCTGACCGACGGCGACCCGCGACTCGATGTTCCACGACTTGATCGTCCCCGCCCGCAAGTGGCAGCCGGTTCGGTTGGCTTGGCCGGGAGGTTCAGCGGGATCTATCCGCGGTCCTCCCCCGGTGGCTGGCAGTTGATCGGCTCCACCACGGCAGTCATGTGGGACTTGGACCGGCCGATGCCGGCCCTGCTGCAACCGGGCGACACCGTCTCCTTCAAGCAGGTGGGCCAATGAGCCTTCGAGTCCTAAATGCTGGACCGCTTTCGCTGTACCAGGACGCTGGGCGACCCGGCTACGCCCAGTTGGGGGTCAGCAACTCGGGCGTGTTCGATCGCCAAAGTCAACGAGTGGCGAACCTGCTGGTCGGCAACCAGCCAAATGCTGTGGTAGTCGAAGCGCTCGGCGGCGGGCTCGCCATAATTGCCACCGCCGACCATGTCGTCGCGATCGCCGGGGCGGCCGGACCGGTGACGATAAACGGCGAACCGGTCACCACCGGCAGAGCGCTCAGCCTGCATCGCGAAGACATCCTCCGCCTTGGCACGCCGGCGCTGGGGCTGCGCTGGACGCTGGGCATCGCCGGCGGGTTCGACGTGCCGTTTGTACTGGGCAGCGCGTCGACCGACACCCTCGGCCAGATCGGCCCACCCGCCGTCGCGGTCGGCGACGAACTCCGGGTGCTGGCTCCCGCTGGCCGCATTTCGACCGAGACTTTTCCGGCCTACCTACCGGCCGGTGAGTTGACCGTGCGACTCACCCTCGGGCCGCGCGACGACTGGTACAGCGCCGAGGCGATCGCGACTTTGCTTTCGGCGCCGTGGCTGGTCGAGGCCGATTCGGACCGGATTGGGATTCGCTTGGCCGGACCGAACTTGGCCAGGCGCGTTATCGGTGAACTTGCCAGTGAGCCGGTCGTTCGCGGCAGCGTCCAAGTGACCAGTTCTGGGCGGCCTGTCATCTTGGGGCCGGACCATCCGGTGACCGGCGGCTACCCGGTGATCGGTGTAGTCGCGGACGCAGACACCGACTTGTTGGCCCATGTGCGCCCCGGCGACACCATCCGTTTCAGTCGGGCCAGAAGTTGAGCTCGTTCTAGGCAACTATCTCGGTAACCGGCCGACTCGAATCGACGGCCAAACTCAAGTCCGAGGGGGCGATCCCGCGCCGCACCACTTCGGCGCCGAGCGCGGCCACCATCGCCCCGTTGTCGGTGCACAGCGACCTGGCCGGAATGCGAACTTCAACTCCCGCGGCATCCGCGCGCTCGAGGACGAACTTGCGCAGTCGCTCATTGGCGGCCACTCCCCCGCCAAGCACCAACCGCGGGACATCGTGCGCGACACAAGCCGCGATCGCCTTCTTGCTGAGCACATCGCAAACCGAATCCTGGAACGAAGCAGCCACATCAGCCACGACGATCTGGCGGCCCATCCGCTGTTCGTGCTGAACGTGCCGGGCAACCGCACTCTTTAGGCCCGAGAACGAGAAGTCCCAGCGGTAGCGTTCCAAGTCTCGCCCAGTAGTGAGCCCGCGAGGGAAGTCGATCGCCTTCGGGTCGCCGCCGGCCGCAACTCGATCAATTTGCGGGCCGCCCGGATACGGCAGCCCCAACAGCCTGGCGACCTTGTCGAACGCCTCGCCGGCGGCATCGTCAATCGTGCCGCCGAGCAGTTTGATGTCGGTCGCAATGTCGTTGACGAGCAAGATTTCGGTATGGCCACCGCTGACCAGCAGTGCGATTGTCGGTTCGTCGTAGCGGCCGTGCTCGAGTTGGTCGACCGCAACATGGGCGGCCAAATGGTTCACGCCATAGAGCGGCTTGTCGTGTGCCAGTGCCAACGCCTTCGCTGCGGCCACCCCGACCAGCAGCGCCCCGCTGAGTCCCGGGCCGCTGGTCACGGCAATGGCGTCGACGTCGCGCACGTCCACCCCTGCCTGGGCGTAGGCCTCTTCGAGGGTGGGGACCATCGCTTCAAGGTGAGCGCGGCTCGCCACCTCCGGCACCACCCCGCCGAACCGGACGTGCTCCTCGACACTTGAGGCGACGGCGTGCGCCAGCAAGGTCGTCCCGCGAACGATGCCAACGCCGGTCTCGTCGCAGGAAGATTCGATACCCAGCACCAACGGTTCAGTCACGACGACCATTGTGCCCGGTTCGAACTAAAGGACTACGAGCGCTCGGCGCGTTTGGCTGCTCGGGCAGCCAACTCTTCTTCGTCGAGGCGCTTGGCTTCAGCCGGCGTCGGGGCGGTGCCACCGAAACTCGCCGGCGCCCACCACTGTCCTTCCGGTGGGGTCGGGAACTCTCGAATCGCCTTTTCGAGCAGTGCTGAGAGTGCTTCGCGCAGCAACTGAGTCTCGGCGACCGGGTCCTCGCCAGTGACCGGAATCGGCTCGCCAACGTGCAAGGCGATCGTCTTGCCTCGGCCGGTCAGATCCGGCTCGTGATCCTTAGTCTTGAGCAACTGAGTACCCCAGACGACCATCGGGATCAGCGGCACGCCGGCTTCGGCGGCGGCGCGGACTGCGCCGGTTTTTAGCTCTTTGATTTCCATTGAGCGACTGATCGTGGCCTCGGGGAAGACGCCAACGATTTCACCGTTTCGGGCGTAGTCGATGGCCGCGAGCAGCGACTCTTCTCCTTGGGAACGGTCAACCGAAATGTGGTGCAGTGAGCGCATGATCGGCCCGGAGATTTTGTTGTCGAAGGCGTCCTTCTTAGCCATGAACCGCACGTAACGCTTCGCTGGCTGAGCCGCCAGACCGTTGAAAATGAAGTCCACATAACTAACGTGGTTCGACGCGAGGATCGCGCCGCCGGTGCGTGGGATGTGCTCGGTGCCGGAGTACTGGAACTTCATCCCAAGCACTTTGAACAGCGTTTTGGCCGTAAGGATGATCGGCGGATATGTCAGGTCGCGCATGAATGAACCCTAGTGCACATGTGTTCACCCATGCGCGGCCGACAGGTACTTCAGTCGAATTCCTCGACGATGTGCACGGCTGCCTCTTCGGCACTGGCACCGGCACCGTCGATGCCGACATCATTGCCGTACAGCTCCGACTCCACGTCCTCGCCGAAGCCGCCGTCTGGGTCGACCAAGCGGCCAGAGCGGCGCGAGCCAACCTCGCCATCGTCGAGGTCGTCTTCGCTCCACTCGGCGTCTGGGTCCAAGTCGGGTTCTTCCTGACTTAGCCGCTGTTCAAAGGACTCACCTTGTACGGCCTCGTCCGCGGTGGTCCCGAACCCTTCACCGGGCGACCACCGCTCCGGAGCGGTCAGACCTTCGTCCAACGGGTCTCGGGTATCGCGACCGAGCAAGGTGTCGTCATCTTGATCCTGGCTCAGGTATTGGGCAGGTGACGGGGGTTGATTGCGCGGATCACTCATGACTCCAGACTGCCACGAGTCGGGGCGCATGCACATCAAACCCGAGTTCTTGCCGACCTAAAAATCAAAATCGCCAGCACGATCAAGGCAGCCAGAACTGCCCAGACAATTTGGTTCGTATCGCCACGGCGGACCGCTTCGATGATGCCCATACCGACGGTGAACCAGACCGTCGCCCAAATCGCCGCACCGGGCAATAGACCAGTCAAATATCGCGGAAAACTCATTCCTGCTAACCCGGCCCCAAGGTTGATCACCGTTTGGGCACCAACGGTCAGGAAACTCAAGGCGACCGCCGGCGGACCCCACCGAATCACCTTCGCCGTTGCGGCCGTAAGCCTTTCACTTGGCTCACGTCGGCTGGTCCAGCCAGCCGCGATCGCCCGGCCGATTCCGTAGGTCGCGCCCGCACGCAAGGTGACGATCGCGAACAGTGCCGACCACCCCCAAGCCCACGGCCAGGTACGGATCGCGTCGAGCGCCTCGGTCACCTCAAGTCTCGTTCCAGCAGCAAGGCGTCGGCGCCGGACTTGTAGTAGAACCGCCGACGGCCGGTCTCGCGATAACTGGCCTTTGAGTAAAAGGTCAGCGCCGAGTCGTTGTCCGAAGCCACCTCAAGCAGCATCCGTTCGGCTCCCCGATTTCGGGCGGCGTCCTCGACTGCGGCCAGCAACCGCGAACCGACCCCTTCGCGACGCGAGCCGAGCCCGACCGCGATCCGCATCAGCTCAGCATCTGGGGCGAACACCCTGATCGAGGCGAACCCTTGAACACCAAACTCGTCAACGTGCGCGAGCACGATCCGGTCTGCGTGCAGTTCGTCACCGATCTGCACGGCCGTCCACGCGTCCGGGCCAAAACTTGCCCGCTCGATCGATTCGAGTGTGTCTAGGTCACGCAGTCCGGCGGCTCGAATCATGCGTGCTTGATCCCGACCTGTGCAGTCGCGTCCGGCCGACGTAGATAAAGCGGCTCAAGCGGATAGGTGGTGATTTGACCAGCGGCGACCTTGGCCGCCATGACCGCTGCTGACGGATCCAGCGGAGCAGATTCTTGCCAGTTGAGCAGCTCGGCGTACAACTTCGCGCCGCGGCCAACTACCGGCAGTGCCAGTTCGGCGACTTCGGCCGGGCGGTCAACTTGCGGGCCAGTCAACGGCTGTCCCGAAGCGTCATAGCGGGCCCAGTAGACCTCTTTGCGACGCGCGTCGATCGCGGCGACGAAGTCGGTACCGACCTGGGCTGCCGCTTCGGCCGCCAGCGTGTCAAGAGTGCAAACTCCGTGTGCGCGAAGGCCCAGAGTCTGGCTGAGCGTCAACGCCGTCACCACGCCGACTCGCAGCCCGGTGAACGGCCCCGGACCGACCCCAACAGCGACGTCGGTCAGTTCTGCCATCGTTCGGCCCGCCGCCGCCATCGCGGACTTGATCGCCGGGGCCAGCAGTTCGCCGTGCGCCATGGCGCCTTCGCCGTGGGCTTGGCCGACTACCTTTTCGCCGTCGTGAACGGCCACGCCAATTGACGGGGTGGCGGTATCAAACGCGAGCAGCAGCACGGCTCAACCTTAGTCGTCAGCCCAACAGGGTCGACCGAAGCGGGGTTCGCAACCAGCGCGGCCCGTTCGGTCGCACCGAAATAACTCGCATTTCATCGGATTCGATTCCGCAGGCGGTGCCGAGAGGATCTGCGCCGGTGGCGGTTCGGTTCTCGATCTTGAGGTCGAGCCAACTATCGCTAAGTTGTTCGGCCATGCCAGCTCCCCACTCAACTACAGTCACCGAGTCCTCGACCGTGGCGTCAAGGTCGATGTCGTCGATCTCGGCCGCCTCGCCCAAGCGATAGGCGTCGACGTGAACCAGGCTCGGCCCACCGACCAGACTCGGGTGGTTCCGAGCGATCACGAAGGTCGGCGAAGTGACCGGCCCACGAACCCCCAAGGCTTCACCTAATCCTTGAGTGAATGTTGTTTTGCCGGCACCCAGCTCGCCGGTGAGCACCAGCACGTCCCCGGCCCGGAGCATCGAGGCGACCTTGCTGGCGAAGAGTTTCATCTGGTCCGCGTCTGGAATCTCGCGGGCCAGCCACAATGTCTTAGCAAATTCGATCGTGGTTCCCTCTTGGCTGATCGGCCGGTAAAACCGGTGCGTCCAAAACCGCATGTTCTCAGGCAGTTCCTGGCGAACGTGCAGCCAGATCCCGTCCGCGCCGCGCTCTTCGGCGAAGTCCTCAGCCACGCCCACCATCGCCGAAGCCACGCCTCGGTCGCGACCCTGCGGGTCGACGCTGACACGTTTTAGTCCCAACTGGCCTGGCCGAGACTGGTCGAACAAGATCGCACCGATCGGGTAGCCGCGCCGGGTAGCCAACAGTCCGCCATCGGTAGCAAGAACTCTGGCCACCGACTCGACTGTCTCATCGCCAGCGGTTGCCGGTGGATCGAGTTTCGGCCTAGCGGCGAAAGCCCGATGGATGACGCCAACAACCTCAGCGGCCCGCTCGGGCCCGACGAGATCAACGTTGAGTTCGGTGCTCATGAAATGTCCTTGAGTACTCGTTCAATCGCCTCGGTCACCTGATCTGCTTCTTCGAACATCACCAAATGCCCGCAGTCTGTCACCGGCACCAACTCGGCGCCGTCAACGTGGCGGGCAATCCAGCGACTGTGCGAGAACGGTGTCATCACGTCTTTGGTTCCGCAAACCACCGAGGTCCGGACTCGGCCAAGTACTTTGAAACTCTTCGACAAATCAAGTTTGACGAAGTTTGGATAGAAGTTCACCAATACCGAGGTAGGCGCCCGCATGATCATTTCGGTGGCCATGTCGATCTCGTCGGGCTCGGCATAAGCACCAAAGCCATAGCGCTTGATCACCGAGTAACTGTTGAACTCCCGACCCCAATCCAGTGCCGGGGTGGCGACCTTGATCAGTGGGGCGATGTATTTCATCGCCGGACTGGACTTCATCAACTTGCCCGAACTGGTGCTAACCAGCACGACCGCCTGAACCCGATCGCCGAACAGTTCTGGCGAGCTAGCGGCAAGTTGCATGATCGTCATCGCACCCATCGAGTGACCCACTAGGACGATTGGCCCTTCTGTCGCATGGTGGTCGATTACTCGATGAAGATCGTCGGCCAGACGTTCCAAGGACGAGTTCTTCATGGTCGACTTGCCAGAACGCCCGTGGGCGCGCAGATCCATGAACACCAGTTTCGCCTGGCCTCGCAACGACAGTCGCTGAAAATGCCAAGTGTCTAAGTCGCACAGCCAACCGTGGACGAACACCACCGTCGGTTCGGGGCCATCATCTATTTCGACGTGGATGGGAACATCGTCGCTGGCCGTGACGTAGTAGGAGGCGCCGTGCAGCGAGCCGAACTCCGTTTGGTCGCCGCGAGCCAACCGCCGAAGTTCGATTTGGCGGTTCTTCATTCGGGTTGCGGCCGCGCCAGCCAAACCGGCCGCAGCAAAGGCTCCCGCAGTAGCGGCTAGTCGTCCGGCACGCGAAGTCATCGTGTTCCTAGGTATGTCCGAGTCCACCTTCCAGAAAGCCGGGTGACGATCTCGTAGGCGATCGTCCCGGCCGCATCGGCCCAGTCTTGAGCGGTCGGTTCACCGTCGTCACCTGGGCCAAAGAGCGTCACCATGTCGCCCGGTTTGGCCGAATACTCGCCCAACTCGACGACAAATTGATCCATACAGATCGTGCCACGGACCGGGATCCTCGCCGAATTGAACCCGACTTCGGCGCCGGGGCTAGCGGTCCGGAAAATCCCATCGCCGTAGCCAACTGGCACCAAACCGACCGTGGTTTCGTGGTCGGCGATCCAGCGATAGCCATAGGAAACTCCCGTTCCGGCCTCGATCCGTTTGACCTGCGCCAACTTTGCTTTAGCAGTCAGCACTGGCCTAACCCCAGGTACTTGAATCGTCGGGCTAGGACTAATTCCGTAGGAGGCGATGCCCACCCGAACGAGGTCGAAGTGAGCCGAAGGTCGGGTGACGGTGGCCGCCGAGTTGGCGAGGTGACGTATCCCGGGTTCGATTCCGGCGGCCTCTAGCTGGGTGATCGCTTGCCTAAAGGCGGCTTCTTGAGCCTCATTTGCCGAATTGGCGGGCTCGTCGGCGCAGGCGAAATGTGACCAGATTCCGGTGACTTCGATCCGACCCGTGCGCTGGAGTCTGGCCGCGGCTTGGACGAGTTCGTCCCAGTCGTGGCCGCGGGCGCCACCTCGCGACAGGCCGGTGTCCACTTTGAGTTGGACCTTCGCCCGGCCTGCAGCAGCAATTTCTTCTAGTTGGCTCACCGCGGATGCCGTGACCTCGACGTCGGCGGCGATCAACTGCGCGAACGGCGCTCCCGGGGCGGCCAGCCAGCAAAGCAACGGGCCGCTGTCGCCGCCCGCTCGCAACTCCAATGCCTCATCACCGGTGGCGACGCCCAGCCAGTCGGCAACGTCGCGGGCCGCACGCGCCACCGGCAACATGCCGTGGCCGTAGGCGTTTGCCTTCACGACCGCCAACTGCAGTGCGGTCGGCGCCAACGATCGCAGTACCGTGAGGTTTTCGCGGTACTGGTCTAGGTCAACAATCAGTTCAGCATTAGCGGCCATCTGAACCATCATTCATCACAAAGCCGGCGAACGAGTCCGAAGCAGCAACGGCCAGTTCCGAAGCGACAAATGGACCGCCGATCTCCTCGGCCGCCAACCCGTGCAGCAATGCGGCCAGCGAGCCGGCCTCAAAAGCAGTTAGGCCCGCAGCCAGCAGCGAACCGGCCAGACCGGCCAGGACATCGCCGGCACCAGCGGTGGCCAACCAAGACGTCCCCGAGATGTTTACCGCAACGCGCCCATCTGGCGCGGCGATGATGGTCCGTGCGCCCTTGAGCAGCACGGTCGCCGAGAACTTCTGGGCCGCTTCGCGGGCGAAGCGCAGCGGATCGGCGGCCACCTGCCCAGAAGTGACTGCAAGCAACCGAGCGAGTTCGCCAGCGTGTGGGGTCAACAGGGCGTCAGTTTCGAAAGGCCCCGGCAGGTGCGCCAGGGCGCTGGCGTCAACCACGATGGGCGAACCGGTTGCCAAGGCTGCCTGTAGCGGCGCGGCCGAGTCATCGCCCCCGGGCCCAACGACCCAGCAATCGGCGCGACCGGTCGCGGCGACGACTTCGGGAGCGCGATCGATAACCCGCATCGCCAACTGTTGCTCGCCGGCAAATCGGACCATGCCCGCCGGACCGGCCTGAGCGCCGGCGACGCACAGGTGAGCCGCTCCCGGATAGGCCGCCGAGCCAGCCGAAATCCCGACGATGCCACGGGTGTATTTGTGCGACTCGCTCGTGGGTACGAGCCGATCTTTGAAGTTAGCGACGTCACCGGCCTCGAGCGCCGTCAACGCTGGCTCACCGGCAAAGTCCAGACCGATATCGACCAAGCTCACCTCGCCAGCGAACGCGGCGGCAGGACCGACCAGCAGTCCGTATTTGCGGGTCGCGAAGGTCACCGTGTGGTCGGCTCGAATCGCCGGGCCGGAAAGTGTGCCGTCGTCAACGCCGATGCCAGAGGGCACGTCAACGGCGACCACAAGCGGGCGATCAGCCTCAACCCAATTCGCCCAGTCGGCGGCCTTGCCAGTTAGACCGACATGACCACCGATGCCGAACAGCGCGTCGACGACGAACCGGTGACCTGCCGGGGAGTCGACGACCTTCGCACCGGAAGCAACGGCGGCCTCGAGCCCGGCTAGGTGTACGGCGGCCGGGTCAAGCAGGCACAGGTTCACTCGCCGGCCCACCTGACACAGCGCAGCAGCAGCAAATAGCGCGTCCCCGCCGTTGTTTCCCGGCCCAACCAACACCACCACGGCTTCGCCGGCGGGGATTAGCTCCAGTAGCCGTTCAGCCAGTCCGGCGGCCGCCTGCTGCATCAGCGCGTCAAAACCGACCGCGGCACCAGCAGTTTCTTCAGCTGCGCGGATTTGCGCGACGGTGTGCGCGGTCAGCATGTCAACTCACTCGACTGTGACGGACTTGGCGAGGTTGCGCGGCTGGTCGACGTCGTGACCAAGCAGGCTGGCCAACTCGCAGGCGAACACCTGCAGCGGAACCGTCGCGACTAGCGGCTGCAGCAGCGTCGGCACCTTTGGCAACCAAATGACATGGTCGGCTACTGAGGTGACCATGTCGTCGCCTTCTTCGGCCAACACGATCGTGCGGGCACCGCGGGCTCGCACCTCCTGAATGTTGCTGATGATTTTCTCTTGCAGCTGGTCTCGCGCCTTTGGTGGGACGACGACGAACACTGGCGTGCCTTCGTCGATTACCGCGATCGGGCCGTGCTTGAGTTCACCGGCGGCAAACCCCTCGGCGTGCAGGTAGGCCAGTTCCTTGAGTTTGAGCGCGCCTTCAAGTGCTACTGGGAAGCCGACGTGGCGCCCAAGGAACATGAACGAGCCTTCGTCGATGAGTTCGCGAGCCAACTCGCGCACCTGATCGGCACTCGCCAGAACGTGGCCGACCGCGGCGGGAATCTCTTCCAACTGGTCTATGATGCGCCCGATTTCGTCGGCGTACTTCACGCCCTTGACTTGGGCGAAATACAACGCCAGCAAATAACAGGCAACAACCTGGGCCAAGAACCCCTTGGTCGAGGCGACCGCGATTTCTGGGCCGGCGTGGGTGTAGATCACCGCATCGGATTCGCGCGGGATGGTCGAACCGTTCGTGTTGCAGATCGACAGCACGCGGGCCCGCTGCTGGCGGGCGTACCGGATCGCCATCAGCGTGTCCATCGTTTCGCCGGACTGACTGATCGTCACGACCAGAGTTGAGCGGTCCAAGATCGGGTCGCGATAGCGGAACTCGCTGGCCAACTCGACCTCGCACGGGATCCGGGTCCAGTGCTCGATCGCGTACTTGGCGACCATGCCGGCGTAGTAGGAAGTGCCGCAGGCGATCACGATGATCTTTTCAACTGAACGAAGTTCGTCGTCCGACAGTCGCATCTCGTCCAACTGCAACCGGCCGTGCTCGTCGTGCCGCCCGAGCAGGGTGTCAGCGATCGCTTGGGGCTGCTCGTGGATTTCCTTGAGCATGAACCAGTCGTAGCCACCCTTTTCGGCTGCCGAGACGTCCCAGTCGACGGTGTATTCGGTGACCTGAACCGGGTGGCCATCAAAGTCGGTGACCCTAATCGACTCGGCAGTGATCTCAACGACTTGGTCTTGGCCAAGCTCGACGGCCTCGTTCGTGTACTCGATAAAAGCGGCCACATCCGAGCCGAGGAAGTTCTCACCGTGACCACGGCCAACCACTAGTGGCGAGTTGCGGCGCGCACCAATCACCTTGCCAGGCGACAACGCATCGGTGATCACCAGCGTGAAGGCCCCTTCGAGGCTTCGGCAGACTGCCCGAGTGGCCTCGGCCAAGTCCGGCCGAGTCTGTAGTTCGCGAAAAAGCAGGTGCGCCACAACTTCTGAATCGGTCTGTGATTTGAACTCGTAGCCTTCGCCTTCGAGTTCGGCGCGCAGCGTCGCGAAGTTCTCGATGATGCCGTTGTGGACCACCGCGACGCGCTCAGTGGCGTCCAAGTGCGGGTGCGCGTTCGCGTCCGTTGGACCACCGTGGGTGGCCCAACGGGTGTGGCCAATGCCGGTCGTAGACGCGGGCAACGGGTTTTGCGCCAGTTCGGCATCTAGGTTGGCGAGTTTGCCGGACTTCTTGGCCCAAGCGATTCGGTCGCCGTCGATCAGTGCCACCCCGGTTGAGTCGTATCCGCGGTACTCCAAACGACGCAATCCCCCCATAACTACCTCGAGAGCATTGCGTTGACCCACGTATCCGACGATTCCGCACATGGCATTCAGGGTACCGAGTGCATCGCCACAGATCCTGCTGGGAACAATGGTGTCTATGTCACGGGACCTGTCCCCCTATGTGGAACTGGAACGCGCCGCTTGGGCTGAGCTGGCGCGAGATGCCGTGCAGCCCATGTCCGGCGAGGAAGTAGAGCGGCTTCGCGGAGTCGGCGAAGAGTTGGATCTCGACGAGGTCCAACACGTCTATTTGCCGCTAACTCAGCTAATTAGTCTGCGGTTTCGCCTTTCTGAGGCGCTCTATCGCGCTACTGAACGCTTCCTTGGCGAACCGCAGCCTGAGCGCGTCCCGTTCATCATCGGACTTGCTGGCTCGGTGGCCGTCGGCAAATCAACAACTGCTCGCCTGCTGCGTGACCTCTTAGCTCAGCACGAGGATCATCCGCGCGTCGCGCTCGTGACTACCGACGGCTTCTTGCTACCCAACGAGGAGTTGGAACGACGCGGCATCTTGCACCGCAAAGGATTCCCGGAGTCCTACGACCGCAAGGCCCTGCTGCGGTTTGTGATGCGGGCCAAGAGCGGCGCCGAACGGATTGAGGCGCCGATCTATGACCACCTCACCTACAACGTCACCGGCGAGAAACAGGTGCTCGAGCGCCCCCACATTCTGATCGTCGAGGGCCTGAATGTGCTTGCTCCACCGCGGTCTCGCGGCGACGGCTCACCCGGGCTGGCGATCAGCGACTTCTTCGACTTCTCGGTTTACGTTGACGCGTCTAGTCGCGACATTCGCTCCTGGTACATCAGCCGGTTCCTGCGCCTGCGCGAGACCGCGTTTGCGAACCCGGCGTCCTACTTCCACCGCTACAGCACCCTGACTGACGCCGAGGCGGTTGCGCGTGCCGAGGAACTGTGGGACTCGATCAACTGGCCGAACTTGCGCGAGAACATCGCCACCACCCGCGGCCGAGCCGATCTGGTGCTGCGAAAGTCCAACGACCACACGGTTCAGTGGGTCAGGCTGCGCAAGCTCTAAAGCCTCAGTTCAGTTTCTTTGCCCACTGATCGGCGAACGCACTCAACCGGTAGCCGAGTTCGGTGTTTACGCGAATCATCGGCTCGTTGGCGGCGTCGTTCCAAGTCACGATCCGTTCGCGCCCTTCAAGCAGTTCGTCCGCGGCATGCATCGCTTCGCGTTTGAGCGCCAAGCCCAAACCGTGACCTCGGTGCTCAGGCAGCACCAGCGTGTCCCACTGATAAACCACGGTCGACTTCGCTGGGAACAACAGTTGGGTGTGCCCGGCGAGGGTTCCGTCGGGCGCCAATGCCACCACCGTTTGCGCGGTCCGACGCTGACGCCACCACTGATCGACCTCAAGGCGCAGCCGTTCGGCGTCCCAGAACTCGTTCTCTAGGCCGGTCTGTCCCGACGGGGCCTCCGTGTTTAGTAGCGCTCGAAGCGTGGCGTAGTCGTCGATTAGACCTGCTGGTGGTTCGTCTCGCCAGGACTGCAAGGTGTAGCCGTCGCGCGGTTCGGCCGGCGGCTGGCTGCTGGGCAGAAGCAGTTCTCGTTGGGCATTTAGCGTGTCGAACGCGAACCCGCGCGCTAAGGCGAACTCACGGCCCGGCCCCGTCTCCTCGTCGGCGGCCCTGACGGTTTCGCCAAGCAGCGTGTCGCGGCCGTCTTCAAGCACCCGAGCAGCCAGCCAATCCAAAATTGCCGTGCCGTAGCCGTTGCGGCGGTGCTCAGGCGGCACTGCGATCTCGATGTACCCAACGCTCGTGTTGTCGCGCTCGGGCAGATCTGCCCAACCGACAGCAACGACTTCGTCGCCGAGTCTGGCTTGAACGACATCGGTGCGCACATAGTCGTCCCCAGCAAGAATCACCTGCAGTTCGGGCGGTAGCCATGGCAGGTCGATCCGCCGATCTTTGGCGCGAAGGTAGACGTCAGCGAACTCGCTGAATGCGCCGTGATCGGTTGGGTCTGGTGCCTGCAGGATCAACTCCATAGGGACCAGTTTGGCACTGGTGCGGTCTGGCCGGTCCAGTCAGAGCGAAAGTTCGGCGCGCACCACACCACTGAGATGCTCAGCGATTTCTTCGGCCTGTTCGGCCGACTCGGCCTCCACCATCACCCGGATAACCGGCTCGGTGCCAGATGGACGAAGCAGCACCCGGCCCGTTTCGCCTAGCTTGGCTTCGGCGGCAGCGACTTCAGCTGCCACGACTTCGTTGTCTGCCACCGCGGTGCGGTCCACACCGGTCACGTTCAACAAGATTTGCGGGAAACGCTGCATGACCCCGGCAAGCTCGGACATCGACTTTCCGGTTTCAGCCAATTCTGAAGCCAACTGCAAGGCGGTCAGCACGCCGTCGCCGGTGGTGGCGTATCGACTCATAATCACGTGGCCGGATTGTTCACCGCCCAAGACGAAGCCGCCTTCGCGCATCTGCTCGAGCACGTAGCGGTCGCCGACTGCGGCGCGAATGACGTTGATGTCGGCGGCAGCCATCGCGCGGGAGAAGCCGACGTTGCTCATCACGGTCGCAACGACCGTGTCGGCTACGAGGGTGCGTTCACGTTTGCCCTTCAGCGCCAAGATCGCCAAGATCTGGTCACCGTCGACGACTACGCCATTCTGGTCAACCGCGAGACAGCGGTCGGCGTCGCCATCGAAGGCAAAACCAACATCGGCGCCATGCGCAACGACGGCTTTTTGCAGGTCGCCCAAATGCGTCGAACCGCAGTTTTCGTTGATGTTCAACCCGTCTGGGTCGGCATGAATGGCGATGACGTTGGCACCGGCGCGTTCGAACGCGTCCGGCCCGGCCTCGAAGGCCGCGCCGTTGGCGCAGTCGAGCACCACGGTGAGCGGTTCTAGCCGGGTCTGGATCGAGTCCAGCAGATGGCGAACGTAGGCACCCAAGCCAGCATGACTGTCGCCAATTCGGCCTACCCCAGCGCCGGTGGGACGGTCCCAAGGTTCTTCGAGGCGACTTTCGATTGCCGCCTCGATTTCGTCATCGAGTTTGATCCCGCCGCGCGCCAGGAACTTGATGCCGTTGTCGGGCATCGCGTTGTGGCTGGCCGAAATCATCACGCCCATGTCGGCTTCGAGGAAGGCGGTCAGGTAGGCCGCACCCGGGGTCGGCACTACGCCGAGTCGGTGGACGTCTACCCCTGCAGATGCCAAACCCGCGACCACCGCGGCCTCAAGGAATTCACCTGAGGCGCGGGGATCGCGGGCGACAACTGCTGTTGGTCGTTGATCGACAAAGGCGCCAGCCTCGCCGAGAACGTGAGCCGCTGCTACCGACAGATCGACTGCAATTTCTGCGGTCAGATCCCGATTCGCGAGTCCGCGAACACCATCGGTACCGAAAAGTCGGCCCATTGTGTACGGCTTCTGATCAGCGCTTGCTGTACTGCGGAGCCTTGCGGGCCTTCTTGAGGCCAGCCTTCTTACGTTCCTTGATACGCGCGTCGCGAGTCAACAGGCCGGCCTTCTTCAAGGTCGGACGGTTGGCCTCAACGTCGATCGTGTTCAGCGCACGGGCCACACCAAGACGCAAAGCGCCGGCCTGACCGGTCATACCGCCACCGGTGACGCGAGCGATCACGTCAAAGGAGTCGAGCAGACCCGTGGTGGCGAGTGCCTCTTTAGCGATCTGCTGGTGCAACTTGTTGGGGAGGTACTCCTCCAACGGCTTGCCGTTGACGGTCCAGTTGCCGGTGCCCGGAACGATCCGGACTCGGGCGACGGCCTCCTTGCGTCGGCCAGTGGCCGAACCGGGAGCGATGATCGACTTGATTTCACCTTGCGGGGTGGAACCAGCCGTCTCCGACGTGTAGGCAACGCCTTCGGCGTTTGCGGTGTATTCGACCTCTGCGGTGGTGGACTCGGCCACGATAAACCTGCTCTTCTTCGCTTTACTGGGAGATCTGCGTGATCTCGAACGGCTGGGGCTGTTGTGCTGCGTGCGGGTGATCCGGTCCGGAGTAGACCTTCAGCTTCGAGATCTGCGCGCGTCCAAGACGATTCTTCGGCAACATGCCGCGGATCGACTTCTCTACCGCCTTGCGGGCGTCCTTTTCAAGCAGGTCACCGTAGGAGATCTGCTTTAGGCCACCGGGGTAACCACTGTGGCGGTAAACGTTCTTGTCGGCACGCTTGTTACCTGAAAGCGCGACCTTTTCGGCGTTGACGATGATCACAAAGTCGCCACCGTCCATGTGCGGCGCGTAGGTCGGCTTGTGCTTGCCGCGCAGCAGATTCGCCGCGGCAACGGACAAACGACCCAGGACAATATCCTGAGCATCAATTACGTGCCACTGACGAGTGATGTCAGCAGGCTTTGGGCTGTACGTGCGCACGGCATAACCTTCTTGCTACAAATCGGATTCGATGAATCGGGCTTCGGTCGTGACGTCCGCGCAAGGAAGCGCCGGGACACAACGACACTCAAGACTACCTGCCTCGACCCACTGGGGTCAAAACGGGCCTCCTTTCTTGGCCCTGCTCTCGCGCTTGGACCCTTTTCACACTAGGTTGGAATAGGTCGTATACCCCACGGCCTCATCTTTCTGACGTCACAGGAGACCCATGGTGACCGACAACCAGACGCTGACCATCCGCGACAACCGCACCGGCGAAGAACACGAAGTCGAGATTTTCGATGGCGCTATTCGTGCCACCGATCTCGGCAAGATCGGCAAGACCGCCGATGACCCCGGTCTTGCGGTGTACGACCCGGGCTTTACCAATACCGCTTCTACTCGCAGTTCGGTGACTTACATCGACGGCGAAAAGGGGATCTTGGAGTACCGCGGCTACCCAATCGAGCAGCTAGCCGAATCTTCGAACTACCTCGAAGTGGCTTATCTGCTTATCTACGGGGTGCTGCCCACCAAGGACGAGTACGAATCCTGGGTGCACCAGATCACCTATCACACCTTCGTTCACGAGAACGTCAAAGGTTTGATGCAGGGCTTCCGCTACGACGCTCACCCGATGGGGATGTTGCTGTCGAGTGTGGGGGCCCTTTCTACGTTCTATCCCGAGTCGCGCCAGATCAAGGATCCACAGATCCGCCACGAGCAGATCATCCGCTTGATCGCCAAGATGCCGACGCTCGGCGCTTGGTCCTTTAGGCACGCGCAGGGCAAGCCGTACATCTACCCCGACAACGAACTCTCGTACACCGAGAACTTCCTGTCGATGCTGTTTAGGATGAGCGAGCCTAAGTACGGACCAGACCCGCGTCTGGCCAAGGCTCTTGAGGTGCTGTTCATCCTGCACGCCGATCACGAGCAGAACTGCTCGACGAACGCGGTGCGTTCGGTCGGTTCGAGCCAGGTTGATCCATATTCGGCCGTCAGCGCCGGCATCGCGGCCCTCTACGGCCCGCTGCACGGTGGCGCCAACGAGGCCGTCCTGCGGATGCTGAAGCGGATCAAGACTAAGGACAACGTGGCCGACTTCATCGCCGGAGTCAAGAACGGCGAAGAGCGCTTGATGGGATTTGGCCACCGGGTCTACAAGAACTACGACCCGCGCGCCACGATCATCAAGAAGGCCTGCGACGACGTGTTCGAGGTCACCGGCGTCAACCCGCTGCTGGAAGTTGCTCAGGAACTAGAGAAGATCGCGCTTGAGGACGAGTACTTCGTCAAGCGCAAGCTCTACCCGAACGTGGACTTCTACTCCGGCCTGATCTACGAGGCACTTCAGTTCCCGCCGGAGATGTTCACCGTGCTGTTCGCCATCCCGCGCACCTCGGGTTGGCTGGCCCAGTGGATCGAACTGGTCGACGACCCAGAGCAGAAGATCGCTCGCCCCAAGCAGCTCTACACCGGCGATCGCACGCTGAAGTTCGTGCCGTCGGCCGAGCGCTGGAAGTAAACCACTCGCTCAAAAAGGCGAGGGTCCCGGTCACATCGTGACTGGGACCCTCGCCTTTTTCGTGTTGGCCTAGTCGGCTTGAAGAGTGAAGGTGTCGAGGACTTGGCCGACTGTGGTTTGCGGCCATGCGCCCTTGGCGCGATGGCCAACAATGGCGCTGACTTTCAACTCGGTCGACGTAACCGAAATCGACTGGTAGGTAGACGTTCGATACGCCGCGACCTCACGGACTGCGCCACCTCGCTGCCAGTCTGCCGCGCCGGAGTCGTAGTACTTCGGTCCGCTCACCGAGGTCAGATACGTGACCCCAGCTTTGCTGCCGCGAGCGTAGGAATGGTCGTGCCCTGAAAGCACCAAGTCGGCCCCGTATTTCTCAAGCGTCGGCAAGAACGCTTTGCGGATCTTGTCGTTGTTTCGCTTCGAGTCTGAAGCAAATGGCCCCGCATGCATGACCACGATCGACCAAGGCTGAGCATTGGTCGCTAGCGCCTTAGCCAAAAAGGCCCGCTGGCGCGGCAGGTCGTTTCCAAACGAGTCGAGCACGATGAACCTCGCTGCGCCGTAGTCAACGTAGAACCAGGTTCGACGCTGCTTTGCGTACCCATTTGACGCGCCGTGGAAATAGGAGCGGAAACCTTGGGCCTGGCCGGAGCGGCAACTTTTGACTAGGACACACTGCTCATGATTTCCGATGGCGGTCAACCAGTTTTTCGACTGTCCTGAGGGAGTCAGCGCGGCGTGCAGGTCGCTCCATTCGCGGCCAACCCACGGGTGATTCACCACGTCGCCGGCGTGCACTAGAAGCTTCGCTGAGGGCGTCGTCGCCACTGCCGCGTCAATGATCCTTGCTGGAATCTGGGCATTTCGAACTTGCGTGTCACCAAATTGCAGGAAGGCAAAATCTCCGCCAGTTGACGGGGCGGTTCGAAAAGTTCGCCAGGTCGTGCTCCCCGGCCGAGTGACGATTCGGTACCGGTAGGAACTGTTGGGGCTAAGTCGGGTCAACTGAGCGACGTAACGCACTTGTCGTGAGCCGGAAAGCCGCCTCGTCGTCCCCTGCTTCTTTACCGCTGCTGCGGTCCTGACGCTGCCGTCTGGACCAACTGCCACGACCTTCTGCCCACTGGCAGCCGATCGGCGACTCCACGAAACGTACTGGGAGGTTGCCGGATTTGCCGTCGGCGTCAGCAACACCCGCCGGGCACCTGAGTCGGCCGCGTTGGCAGGAACAGCCGGCAACAACAACGCCGAAACAAGCAACAACGAAAACAACCTGACGAACGCACGCATCTGGTCAGCATAGTTTCTGCTGCTGACTCACTCGACCGCTACGGTGTAGCAGTGCGCATGCGGATCAACTTGGCCTACGACGGAACCGACTTTCACGGCTGGGCGGCCCAACCGGGCCTGCGAACCGTCCAGGGTGAACTCCAAGCCGCGCTCGGCACCGTCCTTAGGCTCAGCGAACAGCCGCAGTTGACCTGCGCGGGGCGCACCGACGCCGGCGTTCACGCTCGCGGCCAAGTCGCCCACGTCGACGTTGACAGCCACCCAGGAGTCGTCGAACGCCGACTTCGCCGGATCGTGCCGGGCGACATTAGGATCATCGGCGTCAGCGAAGCGCCGGCCGGTTTCGATGCCCGGTTTGCCGCGCTCGAGCGTCGTTACGTCTACCGAATGACCGATCATCCGGCCGGCCCGGACCCGATGCAGCGGCGGATGGTTGCCGCGATGCCCAAGCCGTTGAACATCGACCTGATGAACGAGGCAGCCGAACACCTCTTGGGCGAACACGACTTCGCCGCCTTCTGCAAGAAGCGTGACGGCGCCACCACCATTCGCACCCTGTTGGCGCTGCGGACGATCCGCGGCGGCGAGACGATCGCCACCACCGTTCGCGCCGATGCCTTCTGTCATTCGATGGTGCGTTCGCTGATGGGCTGCCTCGTCGCGGTCGGCGAGCGACGCTATGAGCCAGAGTTCGCTGCCGAAATTTTGAGCGCCCAAATCCGCGACCCGCGAGTGAAGGTCATGCCAGCGCATGGCCTCGTCCTTGAGGAAGTGGTCTACCCGGCCGATGACCAACTCGCCGCTCGGGTCGAAGAGGCAAGGTCACGCAGGGACGAGTAGTGGCCCGGATTCAAAGCGCCGGTATCTTGCTGCACCGGTTTCGAGACGGCGAGCCTCAAGTGCTGCTCGGCCATCTCGGCGGCCCGTACTGGACGAATCGCGACGACGGCGCGTGGTCGATACCCAAGGGTGAAATCGAGCCCGGCGAGTCACCCGAAGACGCGGCCCGGCGCGAGTTCGGTGAAGAACTCGGGGTCGCAGTACCTGCCGGCGACTGGACTGATCTTGGCATTGTTCGCCAGTCGAAAAAGGACGTCCATATTTGGGCGATCGAGGCCGACCTCGACCCTGACACGGTTGTTCCCGGCACCTTTGACTTGCAGTGGCCACCTGGCACCGGCCAAATCGAGCAGTTCGCCGAATTGGATCGAGTCGCGTGGTTCACCAAGGAAAAGGCTTACCGGGCGATCGTGACAGCGCAGGCTCAGTTCCTCGACCGACTTTGGCTCATGCCAGACTGAACCGGTGAGTCACTACTTCGAGAACAGCGCCTCACCGCAGGGCCCACGCCGCGAAATCGAGGCGACCGTTTGGGGAACTACCCGCACCTACCTGACTGCCGGCGGAGTGTTCTCTGGCAGCAGACTCGACAAGGCCACCGCGATCCTGCTGGCCGAAAGTCAGCCGCCGGCGGCCGGTTCGGTTGTGTTGGATTTGGGTTGCGGTTGGGGGCCGATCGCCTGCTCCCTTGCCGAAGCTGGCGCGACCGTTTGGGCAGTTGACGTCAACGAACGCGCGCTAGAACTCACCGCCGAGAATGCCGGCGACTTGCCGGTAACGACCGCGCTGCCAGCCGACGTTCCGGCCGGGTTGACGTTCGACGAGATCTGGTCGAACCCGCCGATCCGGATCGGCAAGGAAGCACTGCACGAGTTGCTACTTACTTGGCTGCCGCGCCTCAAACCAGGCGGCCAGGCCCGACTCGTGGTCGGCAAAAACCTCGGCGCGGACTCGCTGCAACGGTGGCTAACCGAACAGGGCTACCCGACCGAACGGGTCAACAGCACGAAGGGTTTTCGGGTGTTGGTCGCCAAGGCCGTTTAGCCTCAGCGACCAACCCCTTTGAAAACTCAGCGCGACTTAACGGTCTTTACTGCACTCGTCGACGCGGCGTTTTGAGCCGAGCCGCCGTAAACGACTTTGATCTTGTGTGTGCCCTTCTTGAGCTTAGGCAACTTGATCTTCACTACGCCACGATTGCTGGCATACAGCCGAGCACTCGCGATGCGCCTCTTGCCGTCATAGGCGTAAACCAATCCGACCGGCGTGTACCCAGCCGAAACCTTCACCGTGAGCGTCGCCCGCTTCGACTTCTTGACCTTCGCCGGAATCGAGATCGCAACCCTTGAGGAGTACTTCACCGTTACCGGCGTATCGACGAAAACCGTATCTGCTGCCCCCGAGGCTTGGGCACGAACGAACAGGTTCGCGCCTACGTCAGCAGCTGTCGCCAGGTAGGTAGCGCCAGTGCCCACCACAGTGGAGTCTCGGTACCACGTCAGGTTGATTGCCGCATCGTTGTTGCGCCAAGTGCCGGTGGATGCTCGTAACGTCTGGCCGACCTGAGGAACTCCGCTGATCACGGGTGCGCCTGTCGGCACCTTAGCCGCTAACAGATTCTTCGCCGAGACGACGCCGGCGCCGCACTGACTTTCCGGGCAACTGCTTCGCCGGGCTGTGGCTTTCAAGACTCGTTCTATAACGACCGGGTCAGTTATACCTACCGAATAGGCCAACGCCACCGTCCCCGCAACTGCCGGAGTCGCCATGCTCGTGCCAGCCATTTCCGCATAACCGTTTGGTCCGGGAGTTGTCGTACCGAGGTTGTACGTTGAAAGGACGTAGTCACTTATTCCGTCGGCGTCCGCATCGCCACTAGACCCACCTGGTGCCGCCACATCTACCGTCGGTCCGTAGTTTGAATAGACCGCCTTCGCGCCGGTCGTAGTCGTAGCCGCGACTGAGATGAAGCCCGGACAGGATCCAGGCACGGTGTAATTGGCTTGGCCCCCATCGTTGCCCGCGGCCGCGACAATTGTCGCGCCCCGCTGCATGACGATCTGCGAAACAGCGTCGTAGAACTCACACATTTCTTGAGCATCTGAAAGATCCTCGTATGTACCGCCCAGCGAAAGGTTAAGCACCTTCGCCGGCGTTGGGTTCACCGGAAGTCGACCATAGGAAGCGTCGTATTTGTAGATGTCTTCGCCGGCGGCCCAAAGCATGCCCATCGCTATATCCCAATCGGTGCCACCACACTTGCCGAGCACGCGGATCGGTTGAGTCTTGACTCCGGGTGCAACCCCGACGACACCAGTGCCGTTGTTACGAATCGCAGCCACCGTGCCGGCCACGTGGGTACCATGCCAAGAGCTATTGGCGCCTGGATGGGAGTATCCACAGTAATTGGCCGACACCCAATCGCCCGGGTCAGATGGGTCCGCGTCCCAACCGTTGCCGTCGCCCGCGCTGAGGAAAGTACGGTCATACCAGCAATCGCCGATCCCAGAACAGGTGTATTCGTCGTCGACGAAGTCATACCCAGCAACGAGGTTCGCCGCGAGGTCTGGATGGTCCTTGCGGATACCCGTGTCCAGCACCGCCACCCGAACGCTCGGAACTCCCGTGGTGACATCCCAGGCGTCGTTGGCCTGAACGCCCCAAGTGCCGGTGAGGTTCCAAAGTTTTCCGCTGGTGTAGAAGGGGTCGTTGGCGGTCGCTGCGGCGTATCGGCGACCGTTCGGCACTGCCCATTCGACGTCCGGGTCCTGGTTCAACGACTCGATAGCCGAATCAAGATTCGACTCCTTGACCGAACGGTCGAACTCGATCAGTCCAAGGCCCTTTGAGCCGCTGCGTGTCCCCGCGACTTCGGCCTTACCAGGTAACTGCTCGTCCACCGTGGCGGCCAGGTCGGCCATGCGCACCTCGCCCTTTGCGTACTTCACGATCACTCCACTTGCCCGTGGGCTTGGGGTGGTCGAATCGGTCGAAGGTTGCGACTCGGTACCGGGCGAGGCAACCGCCGCCGAGGTACCCGCGACCAAGGCAAACGAACTCAACAAACCGACCGCAGCAACACGAGGCTTACGCAGCATTTCAACTCTGTTCTAGCTAGGGGAATTGGCTTTAGCATAGCGGGTTAAATCCCCAGCACTTCCCGAACGCAGAAAAGCAAAGTGCCCGCCCCAATTCAGGGGCGGGCACTTTGAGGTTTTATTGCTTACTTGGCTTCCTCAGCGGCGTCAGCAGCGACCTCGTCGACTGTCTCAGCAGCAGCTTCGACTGGTGCCTCGACTACTTCTACGGCTTCTTCGACTGGTGCCTCTTCAACCTTGGCAGCCTCTTCGACCTTGGCGGCCTTAGGTGCCTTAGCTTCGAAAGCCTTGGCCTCCACGATCTCGATTACCGCCATCGGGGCGTTGTCGCCCTTGCGCGGACCGATCTTCGTGATCCTGGTGTAGCCGCCGGGACGGGTGGCCATGGCCGGACCGATCTCGGTGAACAACGTGTGCAGGACGGACTTGTCGCGGATGACCTTCACAACCTGACGGCGATTGGCGACCGTGTCGGTCTTCGCCTTCGTGATGAGGTGCTCGGCGTACGGACGAAGCCGCTTAGCCTTGGCCTCGGTCGTGGTGATCCGGCCATGCTCGAACAAGCTTTGAGCAAGGTTCGCCAGGATCAGCCGCTGGTGGGCCGGGCTTCCGCCGAGGCGTGCACCCTTGGTGGGGGTTGGCATTTTTCTACTCCTGAATCAGTGAGTTGAGCAGCTCAGTACTGCTCGTCCTCGGCGTAAGAGGTGTCATCGTCGAAGTTATCGACGACGGCGGACGGATCGAATCCAGCGGGGCTGTCCTTGAGCGCCAGGCCCAACTCGGCGACCTTGGCCTTGACTTCGTCGATCGACTTGGAACCGAAGTTGCGGATGTCCAGCAGATCCTGCTCGCTGCGCGTGATGAGTTCGCCCACGGTGTGGATGCCCTCGCGCTTGAGGCAGTTGTAGGACCGAACGGTGAAGTCCAGATCCTCGATCAGCAGCGCCAAATCGGCTGCCATCTGCTCGTCAACTGGCGACGGGCCAATGTCGATGCCTTCGGCTTCGACGTTCAACTCGCGAGCCAAACCGAACAACTCGACCAAAGTCGAACCGGCCGACGCGATCGCGTCACGCGGCAGGATCGAAGCCTTCGTCTCAACGTCGACGATCAGCTTGTCGAAGTCGGTGCGCTGCTCAACACGGGTGGCCTCCACCTTGTAGGTCACCTTGAGTACCGGGCTGTAGATCGAGTCGATCGGCATGCGGCCGATCTCTTCGTCGCCGGTCTTGTTCTGGACCGAGGAAACGTAGCCACGGCCACGCTCGACAACCAGTTCGATCTCAAGACGACCCTTGTCGTTGAGCGTCGCGATGTGCAGGTCCGAGTTGTGGACCTCAACACCAGCAGGCGGGGTGATGGCCGCGGCCGTCACATCGCCAGCGCCTTCGGCACGCAGGTACATTACGACCGGCTCGTCGATGGTCGAGGAAACAACCAAGCGCTTCAGGTTGAGGATGATCTCGGTGACGTCTTCGGTAACACCTTCGACGGTCGAGAACTCGTGCTGGACACCATCAATCTTGATGGAGGTAACAGCCGCACCCGGGATCGACGACAGCAGCGTACGACGCAGCGAGTTGCCGAGGGTGTAACCGAAACCGGGCTCCAAAGGCTCGATGACGAACCGCGAACGGTATTCGTCTACGACTTCTTCGGACAGGACTGGGCGCTGTGCGATCAGCATTTTTCTTCCTTTCCGGACCAACCGTTATATGAGGGCCGGGTAGTTGGATGAAGTGGAACGAAACTCAGATCTTCGAGTAGTACTCGACGATGAGCTGTTCGGAGATCGGGACGACGATCTGCTCGCGTACCGGACGCTGGTGAACCAGGATCCGTCCACGGTCAGGAGCGACATCGAGCCAGCCGGGAACCACGTCAGAGTCGTGGGTCTCGCGGGCAATGATGAACGGCGTCATTTCCAGGCTCTTGGTCCGCACGTCGATGATGTCGTGCTTGCTGACCTGGAAGGACGGGATGTTCGTCTTCACGCCGTTGACCACGAAGTGTCCGTGGGTAACCAACTGGCGGGCGTGGCGACGCGTGCGCGCGAGGCCAGAGCGGTAAACAACGTTGTCGAGCCGGCTTTCCAGCAGGATCAACAGGTTGTCACCGGTCTTGCCGGGGCGACGCGAAGCAGTCTCGTAGTACTTGCGGAATTGCTTTTCCAGAACGCCGTAGGTGTAACGCGCCTTCTGCTTTTCCTGCAGCTGGGTGCGGTATTCCGATTCCTTGACGCGCGCGCGGCCATGCTGGCCGGGGGCGTAAGGACGGCGCTCGAAAGCCTTGTCCCCACCAACGAGGTCAACGCCGAGGCGGCGTGACTTCTTGGTGAGAGGTCCGGTGTAACGGGCCATGGTTCTTACTCCTTGAAGAAAGTCGAAGACCGAAGCTCAGAGGCGACGGTGCTTGGGCGGACGGCAGCCGTTGTGCGGGCTGGGAGTCACGTCGGAAATGGTGCCGACCTCGAGGCCGATTCCACTGAGCGACCGGATCGCCGTCTCGCGGCCCGAACCCGGACCCTTCACGAAAACGTCGACCTTCTTCATGCCGTGATCCATTGCCTGACGACCCGCAGCCTCGGCAGCCATGCCGGCGGCGTAGGGAGTCGACTTGCGCGAGCCTTTGAAACCGACAGTTCCGCCGGAAGCCCACGAGATAACCGCACCCGTTGGGTCGGTGATCGTCACGTGCGTGTTGTTGAACGTGCTCTTGATGTGGGCTTCGCCCTGAGCGATGTTCTTCTTCTCCTTGCGGCGCGTCTTCTTAGCGCCGGAATTCTTCGGGGGCATCGACTACCTCACTTCTTCTTTCCGGAGACGGTGCGCTTGGGGCCCTTACGGGTACGCGCATTGGTCTTGGTGCGCTGTCCGCGAACGGGCAGGTGCGCACGGTGACGGCGGCCCTGGTACGAGCCGATCTCCATCTTGCGGCGAATGTCTCCGGTAATCTCGCGACGCAGGTCACCCTCGACCTGGTAGTTCGCTTCGATGTGGTCACGAAGAGCGACGAGCTGGTCGTCGTTCAACTCGTGAACACGGGTGTTCGGATCGATGCCGGTTGCAGCGAGGGTCTCGACCGCACGAGTGCGACCGACCCCAAATATGTACGTGAGTGCGATCTCCACGCGCTTTTCACGCGGTAGATCCACTCCGACGAGGCGTGCCATGTGCTGGCAGTTCCTTTCGGTTCGGCAGAGGTGTCGTCACCTGGGGCATCCCAATCGCCTCGATTGGGCTCCGGCCTCTGCGCCGGAGGTAACACTTCCGAGTTGGAAGTGAGCCGTCAGATGTTCAGTGGTGTTGCGTTGAAGAAGATGCCTGCTTCGCAAACACTCACAGGTCTTGGCTTTTCAGCCTTGACGCTGCTTGTGACGCGGGTTTTCGCAGATGACCATGACGCGGCCGTGGCGACGAATCACCTTGCACTTGTCACAGATCTTCTTCACGCTCGGGTTGACCTTCATCGAGAAGCTCTCTCTTCGGTACGAACTGAACGTGGATTATTTAGTTGGATTCTTACTTGTAGCGATAGACGATCCGACCGCGGCTGAGATCGTACGGCGAAAGTTCGACCACTACCCGATCCTCAGGGAGGATGCGGATGTAGTGCTGGCGCATCTTTCCGCTGATGTGCGCCAGGACCTTGTGACCATTGGCCAGTTCGACCCGGAACATCGCGTTAGGCAGGGCCTCGACTACCGAGCCCTCCATTTCGATGACGCCTTCTTTTTTCGCCATACACCTCAACTTCTTCTTCTCGTCTGATCGACCTAGGCACGACTGTGTCCCATCCCAAAATTGGGATCCCAAAGGCGTGGGGACACGGACCTGACAAGGCCGACACACAAGTCTACGCTGTGCCCGGCAAAAGACCCAAATCGGGGCAGGTCAGCTGTCGTCTGCTGAGTCCGCGTCCAGCACGAGCCACTTACCTTCAACCCGTTGCAAATCCCAAGAGTCCTTCGAACCATCATGCCAAGTCACCGTCACGATGGCGCTTTCGTCGCTGACTTCGGCCGCCATCGGCAAGGATGCCAAGTCGTTGTCGCCCTCACTCCATAGGCCGGCGGCCTCAGCGACCTGGTCACAATCGACGTCGCGCGGGGTCAGTACGACTACCTTCAGTGCGTCGCAGTCACCGGCGTCGGCCGCCAACAGGTACGACCGCAGCGATTGTTGAGCGGCCAGTTCGGTCTGGCTTGCGCTGGCCTCTGAGCCACCAGCTCCCGAGCTTGGATTGGCGCTACCGCAGCCGCCAACTAGAAGGGTTGCGGCTACCGCAAACCCGAGAAGAACTGAACGCATGGCCCAAGTCTGCCCTTAACAACCAACAGGTCAAGGAGCGCGCTCAGGTGGGCGCGCCGCAAGGCACGCCCAGTTCGGCCAACCTGGCCGCGCCGCCGTCGAGTGCAGTCAACACCCAAACTCCGGTTTCGGTGACCGTGATCGTGTGTTCGTGGTGCGCGGCCCAAGTGCCGTCGGTGGTGACCGCCGTCCACTCGTCCTCAAGGATTGCCGCGCGCGAAGTGCCCAAGGTGATCATCGGTTCAATCGCCAATGCCATCCCGGCGACGATCTTTGCGCCCTTGCCTCGCCGTCCGGTGTTTGGCACGTCCGGGGATTGGTGCAGTGCCGAACCGATGCCGTGGCCGGTAAAGCCTTCAGTGATGCCGTACCGCCCACCCGAAAGTTTGGCTTGGGACTTCACGTACGAACCGACCGCGTGCGAGATGTCGCCAACTTTGCCGCCTATTTTGGCGGCCGCAATTCCGCGCCAGAGTGCTTCTTCGGTGACGCGGTTCAGTTCAGCCACTTCGGCGCTGGTGTTCCCAACTTCGACCGTGATCGCCGAATCGCCGTGCCAGCCGTCAACAATTGCGCCGAAATCCAACGAAACAAGATCGCCGTCAGAAATCGTGCGACTGCCCGGAATTCCGTGCACGATCTCGTCATTTACCGAGATACAGATCGTCGCGGGGAACCCGTGATAGTTCAGGAAGTTAGACGTTGCCCCCTCGGCGGCGAGCCGCTCGCGGCAGAACTGATCGAGCTCAGCAGTGGTCACACCAGGAACCACCCGGGGGCGCAGCGCCTCCAGCGTTCGAGCAACAACCAGCCCGGCTGCTCGCATGGAGGCGATTTGGGCTGGTGTTTTTAGTTCGATCGACTCGCTGAACACGATTCGCTAAAGAACTTGCAACTCAGGCAGGCAGGGCAGCGGCAACGCGCTGGCCTACCTCGTCGGGCGTGCCCATGCCATCGACCTCGAACAACAGGCCGCGCTCACGGTAAACCGCGAGGAGCGGTTCGGTCTCGGCCAAGTACACCTCTTGGCGGTGACGGATGACTTCTTCGGTGTCGTCGGTGCGGCCGCTGACCTTCGCCCGCTCAAGCAAACGAGCAATCAGTTCATCACTGTCGACGGTCAATGCGACCACGCCGTCAAGTTCACTGCCGATACCGGCCAAGATCTCGTCTAGTTTGGCGACCTGATCGAGCGTCCGCGGGTATCCATCGAGCAAGAAGGCGGTGCGTGCATCGTCTTGGTTGAGTCGGTCCGCAACCATCGCGTTGGTGACTTCGTCGGGCACGTATTCGCCCGCGTCCATGTACCGCTTGGCCGTCACGCCAAGTTCGGTCTCGGCCGCGACGTTCGCCCGGAAGATGTCACCGGTAGAAATGTGCGCGCCGTTGATGCGCTCAGCGAGCGCTACGGCTTGTGTCCCCTTGCCCGCGCCGGGCGGACCCATGATGAGCAGTCGCATTACTTGAGGAACCCTTCGTAGTTACGTTGCTGCAGTTGGCTCTCGATCTGCTTGACCGTATCCAAACCGACGCCGACGATAATCAAGATTGTCGTGCCGCCGAATGGGAAGTTCTGGTTCGCGCCGACCAAAGCGATTGCGACCATCGGGATGAGCGCAATCAAACCAAGATAGACCGCACCGGGTGCAGTGATGCGGCTGAGTACGTAGGCCAAGTAGTCCTGGGTCGGCTTACCGGCGCGGATACCTGGAATGAAGCCGCCGTACTTCTTCATGTTGTCAGCGACCTCTTCAGGGTTGAAGGTGATCGAAACGTAGAAGTAAGTGAAGAAAACGATCAACGCGAAGAACGTGACCATGTAGATCGGACTATCGCCAGCGACGAAGTGGTCGTTGATCCAAGCGGCAAGTTTCGAGTCGCCATTAAAGTTGATGTAGAGCGCCGGCAGGTACAGCAAACTCGACGCGAAGATCACCGGGATGATGCCGGCCTGGTTGACCTTCAACGGAATGTAGGTCGAGGTACCGCCGAACATCCGCCGGCCGACCATCTTCTTGGCGTACTGGACCGGTATGCGACGTTGCGCCTGTTCCATGAAGATGACGAAGACCACAACAGCCAGACCGACCGCGACGACGACCGCGAAGGTTGCCCAGCCTTTTGATTCGCGGATGTTCCACATCGAACCGGGGAACGTTGCGACAACTTGGGTAAAGATCAAGATCGACATGCCGTTGCCGACGCCACGATCAGTGATCAATTCGCCGAGCCACATGATGACGGTCGTGCCGGCAACCATGGTCAGCACAACCAGCAGGAAGGCAAGGATGCTGTCTTCGTTATAAAGCAGTGGCAGTTTGCACTGGCTGCCGAACAGTTGGCCGCTGCGAGCCAGCGCCACGATGCCGGTGGCCTGCAAAATCGCCAAGCCGACAGTCAAGTAACGGGTGTATTGGGTGATCTTCGTTTGGCCGGACTGTCCCTCTTTCTTAAGGGCCTCCAGGCGCGGAATTACCACCACGAGCAACTGCAAGATGATGCTCGCGGTGATGTACGGCATGATGCCGAGCGCGAAAACCGTCAACTTCAGCAGCGCGCCGCCGGAGAACACGTTAATTAGGGCGAACAGGCCCGCGTCGTCGCCACCGGCAGCAACGTCGATGCACTCGCGAACGTTTGGCACGTGAACACCAGGCGCCGGCACGACAGAGCCGAGACGGAAGAGCACAATGATCCCCAAAACAAAAAGGATCTTGCGACGCAGATCAGGTGTCCTGAATGCGTTCACGAAGACTCTAAGCACGGATTTCCTCCCATTAACGGCATACGCCGACTGACTGTAACAGTGCGCGAAACGGGCGGGTTCTCCGTATCGGAGAACCCGCCCGTATCAGGTTCGCTTGGTTGCGGACATCGCTCCTGCAATCAGGAAACGGTGACCGAACCGCCAGCAGCTTCGATCTTGGACTTGGCCGAAGCAGACACCTTGTCGGCGGTCACTTGGACCGCCACGTTGATGTCTCCCCCACCGAGAACCTTGACCGGCTGCCCCTTACGGACGGCGCCCTTTTCGACCAGAGCGGCAACGTCAACGGCGCCGCCGTCAACGAACAACTCGGCGAGACGACCAACGTTGACGACCTGGTATTCAACCCGGAACGGGTTGGTGAAGCCCTTGAGCTTCGGCAGGCGCATGTGCAACGGGACCTGGCCACCTTCGAAACCGGCTGGAACCTGGTAACGGGCCTTCGTGCCCTTGGTGCCACGACCGGCAGTCTTACCCTTGGAACCCTCACCACGACC
>DAONBX010000016.1:53767-56913 GCA_035401705.1 Aeromicrobium sp. | reverse complement strand
GACGAACTGCCGATGACGGCGACCGGCAAGATCCTCAAACGAGAGATCAACTGAACCGAGAACTGAACTCAGTGGGGGCGGCCGAGTGCCCGATACGTCCAGCCGGCCGCCCGCCACGAGTCAGCGTCCAACGCGTTTCGGCCGTCGAGGATGCGCGGTTCGGCGACTAGTTCGCGAACTGCCACCGGATCGAGTTCGCGGTATTGGCGCCACTCGGTGAGCAGCAGCACCAGATCGGCGCCAACCAAAGCCTCCGCGACGTCTTCGACGTATTCGAGTTCGGGGTAGGTCTTGCGGGCGCTGGCGATCGCGGCCGGGTCGGTCACGCGGACCTGAGCGCCTTGGCGACGAATCTGCTCGGCGACGTCCAACGCCGGCGAGTCACGAATGTCGTCTGAATCGGGCTTGAACGATGCCCCCAAGACGGTGATCTTGCGCCCTTCGAACGAGCCGCCCGATTCGGCGCGAGCAAGGTCAACCATCCGCACTCGGCGGCGCGTGTTGATCGCATCAACTTCGGCCAAGAAACTCAACGTCTGGTCGGCGCCAAGTTCGCCCGCGCGGGCCATGAACGCGCGAATGTCTTTGGGCAGGCAGCCGCCGCCGAACCCGAGGCCAGCGTTTAGGAACCGGCGCCCGATCCGCTCGTCCATGCCGATCGCATCGGCTAGTGCGGTCACATCGGCGCCGGTGCGTTCGCAGAGTTCAGCCATCGCGTTGATGAACGAGATCTTGGTCGCCAAGAACGAGTTCGCCGCCACCTTGACCAACTGGGCAGTGGCGTGGTCCATCACGAGCCGAGGGGTGTCGGCGGCGAGGATCGTGGCGTAAACCTCGTCGAGCACGGCGACCGCTCGCTCACCGGACGGGCCGGCCTCAACCCCATAAACCAAGCGGTCCGGGTGGAGAGTGTCTTCGACGGCGAAGCCCTCGCGTAGGAACTCCGGATTCCAAACTAGGGTCGCGCCAGGCTCCTTGGCCTCGAGGTCATCGGCGAGGCGTTCGGCCGTACCGACCGGAACGGTCGATTTGCCGACGATCAGGTCACCTGGTTTGACGATTTCGAGCAGTGCGGCGAACGCCGACTCGACGTAGGAAAGGTCTGCAGCGTATTCGCCAACCAACTGCGGGGTGCCCACGCATAGGAAGTGGACGTCGGCGCTGGTGGCTTCGCTCAGGTCGGTGGTGAACGTTAGGCGCCCGGTGGCCAAAGTGCGTTCCAGCAGTTCGGGTAGGCCCGGCTCAAAGAATGGCGCTCGACCGGCGGCGAGTTCGGAAATCTTGGCGGCGTCGGTGTCCACGCCAATGACTTCGTGGCCCAATTCGGCCATGCTGGCGGCGTGAACTGCCCCGAGATATCCGCAACCAATGACACTGATCTTCATGGCCATACCGTAGCGACAACGAATGTGAAAGGGTCGAGGTATGGCAGTTGAGTTCATTCATGATGCGCAGGCGGGCCGTTACGAGGTCCTATTCGATGGTGAGCAGGTGGGGTTCGCGGTCGCCCGCGAAGAGGGTGACAAGGTCGTGTTTCCACACACCGAAATCGACGAACGGTTCGAGGGACGCGGGCTGGCCCGGCAGTTGGTCACCTTTGCGCTCGATGACGTTCGCGCGCGCGGCAGGCTGGTCGAACCGCACTGCACCTATGTGAAGCGTTTCATCGACCGCAACGTCGAGTACCAAGACCTTTTGGCCAAGTGACGGGGGCGCTACGGCGCCGGCTGGCCCTGATGGGGCCAGCATTTGTTGCTGCCGTCGCCTATGTAGATCCTGGCAATGTCGCCACCAACATCACCGCTGGCGCTCGTTTTGGATACACCCTCGTCTGGGTGATCGTGCTGGCTAACCTGATGGCGGTTCTGGTGCAGTACCTGTCAGCGAAACTGGGTTTGGTCACCGAAAAGTCGCTCGCTGCTCAAGTGAGCAGCCGGGTGTCGCCGGTCACCCGCTTTTGTTTTTGGCTTCAGGCCGAAGGGATCGCGATCGCGACCGATCTGGCCGAAGTCATCGGCGGCGCGATCGCCTTCCACCTGCTTTTTGGCATCCCGTTGCCGATCGGTGCAGTACTGACTGCGGCCGTGGCGATGGTCGTGCTGGCGATCGGCGATCGGCGCGGCCAAGGCGCACTGGAACGAGTGATCATCGGCTTCTTGCTGCTGATCGCGGTGGGATTCCTAGCCGGCCTAGTGGTCTCACCGTCATCGGCCGCCGGGGTCGCCTCTGGCCTGGTGCCGTCCTTCGCTGGTGCCGACAGTGTCCTGCTTGCTTCGGGCATCGTCGGTGCGACCGTGATGCCGCATGTGGTCTACCTGCACTCGAGCCTGACCGCCGGTCGCCTCGGCGGCAGAGGTGAACGGTCGAGCCTGCCTGAACGGCTTTCGGCCACTCGACTCGATGTGGTGTTGGCGTTGGCGTTGGCCGGCCTGATGAACTTGGGCCTGTTGCTGATGGCCGCCACGAACATGTACGGGCTCGACGGCACCGACTCGATCGAGGGCGCGCATTCGCTAATAAGCAGCCAGATCGGCCCGGGGGTTGCCCTGTTGTTTGCGGTTGCCTTGCTTTGTTCAGGCATTTCGTCGACTTCGGTCGGCAGTGCCGCCGGCGCCGAAGTCATGTACAGCCTGACCGGTTGGCGACTCGCCCCGCTTACGCGCCGCCTGATCACGTTGACGCCGGCGGTGTTGTTACTGATCGCGGGAGTGGACCCAACGGGTGCGCTGGTGATCTCTCAGGTGGTCTTGTCGATGGGTATCCCGTTCGCGATCATCCCGCTGGTTCGACTCACCTCGTCGCGAGCGGTGATGGGCATCTACGTGAACACGCCGCTGACCACCACCGCCGCAGTCGCCTCGGCGACGGCGATTATCGCGCTCAATCTTGCGCTGCTGTGGTTGACCTTCGCGCCGGCTTGATCAGTTAGCAGAAACGACTGAGGCGGCAAGAGCCGTAGCTCTTGCCGCCTCGTGGATCGTTAGCTCCAAGTGGTCACTTAACGGTGACGTTTACCTTGGTTTTAGCAGCCCCACCCTTGCCGTCAGTGACGGTAACGAAGAACGAAACCTTGCCCTTGAATTTCTTGAACGGGGTGAACTTGAAGCTCGGGCCTGCCCCGGTGACCTTGCCCTTCGTCGCCGACA
>DAONBX010000016.1:19623-53667 GCA_035401705.1 Aeromicrobium sp. | reverse complement strand
GTCTTGGTCACAGTCTGTGAGCCAGCGGCGGTCGCGGTGCCAGCATTTGCGAGAGTAGCCGCGCCAAGCGCACCGGCTACGAGGGTTGCCGAGAGGCCGAAGGCGACTCGACGAGATTTCAAGGTGGGACGGGTCACGGAGGACACCTTTCAACGGGAGCCCGCCGACAGTGTCGACGGGAATAGGAGGGACCGCTGAAAAATATCACTTCGAACTGTGAGTTACAACACAAGTTCAACACTTGTTTACATTTTCAACATCAGCCCCACGCTCAGCCGAGCGCCACCAACGAGACCGCCACGGCTGCCAAGGCCAGTCCGACCCCCTGCCATTTGGTCACTCGCTCGTGCAACAGGACGGCTGCCAACAAAACCGTCGAGGCCGGGTACAGGGCGGTGATCACCGAAGTCACCGAAAGCAGCCCGTGTTTAGTCGCGTAATAGAACGCGATTACTGCCGCCACGCCGATCGGTCCAAGCCAGGCTGCCGACCAGTCGGACCTAGCGCGTGGGACGAATCCGGCGCGACTGACGGCGGCAACGACGATCACTGCCATCGTCGAAGTGAAATACATCAAGACCAGCGGACTCAGGCCAGCGTCGTCAGAGATCTGACCCAATGCGATGAACAGCACGCCAAAGCCGATGCCGGCGAGTAGGCCGTCCAGCACGCCGCCGCGGTGGGCAGGGTCGGCGTCCTTAACCAAACTGATTAGCGCGATGGCACCAAATGCCAGCACGATCCCGGCGATCACCGTCGGTGAAGGTCGTTCTCCAGAAATTAGACCAAAGCAAACCGGCAGTAGGGCCGAACCGACGGCAGAGATGGGCGCGACGATTGACATTTTGGCGTTGGCCAGTCCGCGATAGAGGAAAGCCGCCCCAAGTCCTGAGCCCATTCCGGCGATTGCGCCGGCGACGAAGTCTGGTCCAGTTGGCGAGCCAGCGACGAAGAAAGCCGCCACGCTCGCGCAAACGGTTGCCGAGGCCTGACCGACGGTGGCCACCGACCATGCGTTCGAGCGTTTGGCGAAAATCCCGCCGAGGAAGTCCGAAATGCCGTAGGCCAACGCCGACAGCAAAGAAAGCACGATCGCCATAGCCACTGAGCCTACGGAGGCGGCGTGCGCCCCGGGCCAAGGGAGTGGAAATGAACTAGCTGGTGCGGCGGCGAAGCGTCATCGCGGCAAGCGCGACCGAGCCGATCGCGAAGCCAATCAGCACCAGAAGTTCGCCAACACGTTCGCTGGCCGGCTCCCCGGCGGCCAGCGAACTAAACGCTTCAGTCGAATAAGTCAGCGGCATCGCGACCGCCAGCCACTGCAAGGGCTCGGGCATCTGGTCGACTGGCACGAGCAGGCCACACACCAGAATCTGCGGGATGATCACCAGCGGCATGAACTGCGCCGATTGGAACTCGGTTTCTGAAAACGCCGAGGCCAGCAACCCCAGCGAAGTGCCGACCACCGAACCGAGAAGTGCGAACACGAGCGCCTCGCCTGGTCGGTCGATCCCCAAGTCGAAACCCCAGGTTGCCACCGCGGTGCTGATCAGCGACTGGCCAATGGCCAAGATCCCAAAGGCGAGGGCGTAGCCGCCAATCAGTTCGCCACGACGCAACGGAGTCGTCAGTAGCCGTTCGAGGGTCCCGGAAATCCGTTCACGAACCATCGTCACGCTCGTGAGCAAGAACATCAGGATGAACGGAAACAGCCCCAACATTTGTGGGCCGATCCGTGAGAACACCTCAGGCTGGGCATGAAAAACGTAACCAAAAAGCGCCAGCAAGACCGACGGCAAAAACAGTGCCATCGCCAGGCTGCGCCGATCGTGCAGAAGCTGCTGCAAGACCCGCTTGGCGGTAGAGAACGTGGCAGTCATCGGGTCTCCTGCTCGGCCAGGGCCAAGAACGCCTGCTCGATGGTGTCGGTGTGGGTTTGCTCCCGCAGGCCCGCCGGGCTGGCGTCAGCGATCAGTTGGCCCGCCCGCATGAGCAGTACCCGGTCGCAGCGATCCGCCTCGTCCATGACGTGACTGGAAATTAGAAGCGCCGCCCCAGAAGCGGCAAGCCGGCCAAACAGCGCCCATAAATCGCGGCGCAGCACCGGGTCCAAACCGACCGTCGGCTCATCGAGCAAATAGAGCGCCGGTTTAGCCAAGAGCGCGGCAGCCAACGACACCCGAGCCCGTTGACCGCCAGAGAGGCTGCCGGTTAGCTGATGGCCGTCATCGTGCAGGTCGACCGTCTCCAGCGCCTCGTTGACCGCGGTCGAATCCCGACGATAGAGCGAGGCGAAATATTCGAGATTTTGAGTGACGGTCAGATCCGGGTAAACCGAACTAGCTTGCGTCACATAGGCAACCCGATGGCGGTTCTGCGGTGACCCTGCTGGTGAACCCAGCACGGTGACACTGCCGCCGGCAATCTTTTGCACGCCAGCAATCGCGCGAATTAGCGTGGTTTTGCCGCAGCCACTAGGCCCGAGCAGCCCGGTCACCGAACCCGGTTCGAGTCGAAGGTCCAGTCTGTCGATTACCGCTTTTGATCCGCGCGAAACTTCCAGCGCGCTGATCTGCACTGCCGGTTCGGTCATGTCTTGACCCTAGGCGCGTTGGCCGGTCGCGCAAACGTCAACTCTGCGTGTTGCTGGCCGCGTTGACGTGGCCGAGTGGTCAAGAGTTCTAGGTCGGTAGTCTTGGCCTGTGTCTGGCGACGTCGAACTCACGGTAATTCCCGGCGGCAACGCGCTCTCTGCCTTCCGGGCACAGGCGCTACTTGCCCGCCTCCAAGCGCAGGTTCCTGAACTCACTGGCGTGAGTGCGCGATTCGTGCATTGGGTCGCTAGCGATGGTCCGCTGGCTGAAGACACCAAAGAGGCGCTAACCAAGATCCTCACCTACGGTGAGCCGGCCCACGATGACGCGACCGGCCAAGTGATCGTTTGCGCACCCCGACTCGGCACCATTTCGCCGTGGTCGAGCAAAGCGACCGACATTGTGCACAACTGTGCGATCGACATCCGCCGGGTGGAACGAGTCACCGAGTTCACCCTTTCTGGGGTCGAGTTGACGCCCACCCAGCGCGAAGCCTGCGCTGACGTTCTGCACGACCGGATGACCGAAACCGCGCTGTTCGATTCGGCCGGCGCCGCCGCGCTGTTTGACGAGCGAGTTGCCGAACCAATGGCGACCATCGACCTGTTGGGTCAGGGCAGAAGTGCGCTTGAGCAGGCTGACCGTGACTTCGGGTTGGCTCTTTCGCCAGACGAAATCGACTACCTGGTGGACGCGTTCACCGAGCTGGGCCGAAACCCCACCGACGTAGAGTTGATGATGTTCGCGCAAGCGAACTCCGAACACTGTCGACACAAGATTTTTAACGCCGAGTTCATCGTCGACGGCGAGCCGCAGGACCGGTCCTTGTTCGCCATGATCCGCCATACCGAGGCGGTCGCCGGCGCCGGAACGATCGTCGCCTACAAGGACAACGCCTCGGTGATGGCCGGCGGCCCGACCACCAGGTGGCTGCCCGAAGCCGCCGAGGGTCCCAGTCGCTACGCCGGGCGCGCCGACGAAGTTCACGTCTTGATGAAGGTCGAGACCCACAACCATCCGACGGCAATCTCGCCCCACCCGGGAGCGGCCACTGGCGCCGGCGGCGAAATTCGAGATGAAGGTGCTACCGGGCGCGGCTCGGCGCCGAAGGCCGGGTTGACCGGTTTCGTGGTGTCGAACCTCAACCTGCCGGACACCGACGAGCCTTGGGAAGTCGAGCAGTACGGCAAGCCCGACCACATCGCCAGCGCGCTCGACATCATGATCGACGGCCCGATCGGTGCGGCCGCGTTCAACAACGAGTTCGGTCGGCCGGGACTTGGCGGCTTCTTCCGGGTCTACGAGCAGACCGTCGACGGCGTCCGTCGCGGCTATCACAAACCCATCATGAGCGCCGGCGGGCTGGGCACGATCAGCGCCGAAATGACCGAAAAAATCGACTTCCCCGCCGGCAGTTTGCTTGTCCAGTTGGGCGGCCCGGGTATGCGAATCGGGATGGGCGGCAGCGCGGCGTCCTCGAAGGCGGCCGGTGCCAACGCCGCCGAACTCGATTTCGACTCGGTTCAGCGCGGCAACCCCGAGATCGAGCGCCGCGCCCAAGAGGTCATCAACCACTGCTGGTCACTTGGCGAACAGAACCCATTGCTGTCCATCCACGACGTGGGTGCCGGTGGACTCTCCAACGCCTTCCCCGAACTGGTGAACGACGCCGGGTTGGGTGCGTCCTTTGACCTCGATGCGGTTCCGTTGGAGGAATCGGGGATGGCGCCAAAGGAGATTTGGTGCAACGAGAGCCAGGAGCGCTACGTCCTAGCGATCGCGCCCGAATCCCTCGAACTGTTCGCGGCGCTTTGTGAACGTGAGCGCTGCCCCTACGCCGTGGTCGGCACCGCCCAAGATGACGGCCAACTGCGTCTGAGCGGCGGTGACACTGAGCAAGCGCCGATCGACATGCCGATGGACGTGCTGCTGGGCAAGCCGCCGAAAATGGTGCGCGACGTCACCCGGGTCAAGCGCGAAGCCGCTCCATTTCAGAGCGCCGGCATCGACATTAGCGCGGCCGCGTATTCGGTGCTGCGCCACCCGACGGTCGCCTCTAAACGCTTCTTGATCACCATCGGAGACCGAACCGTCGGGGGCCTGACCCACCGCGACCAACTCGTTGGCCCGTGGCAGGTGCCGGTGGCCGATGTCGCCGTGACCTTGAGCGACTTCATTGGCTTCGCCGGACAGGCGATGGCCAGCGGCGAACGGACCCCACTCGCGGCGATCGACGCGGCCGCTTCTGGCCGGATGGCCGTCGGTGAGGCCATCACCAACGTGCTGGCTGCCCCCATCGATCTGCCTCGCGTGAAACTGTCCTGCAACTGGATGGCCGCGTGCGGTGAGGATGGCGAAGACGCTGACCTTTATGACACCGTGACCGCAGTGGCGATGGAGTTGTGCCCGGCCCTTGGTATTTCGGTTCCGGTCGGCAAAGACTCACTGTCGATGCGTACCCGTTGGACCGACGAGGCTGGCGAGGAAAAGCAAGTCACGTCACCGGTCTCCTTGGTCGTGACTGCTTTTGCCTCGCTTGACGATGTGCGCACGACGGTGACTCCGCAGTTGCCGGCAGACAGTGAACTGCTGCTCCTAGATTTGGGTGCCGGAAAGAACCGCTTGGGTGGCTCGATCTTGGCTCAAGTCAGCAGCCAGTTCGGCGGCGTTGTGCCCGACCTAGACGACCCGGCACAGCTGGTTTCACTCGTTTCGGCAATCAACCAGTTGCGTGCTGAAGGCCTGTTGTTGGCCTACCACGATCGCTCTGATGGCGGCCTGTGGGCGACCATTTGCGAAATGGCTTTCGCCGGTGGCGTCGGCGTGGATGTGCACGACGTCGACTTGGGTGCACTCTTTGCCGAGGAACTTGGCGCGGTGATCGCCGTGGCGCCCGCGCAGGCCGAACGAACGTTGAGCATTTTGGCTGAACACGGGTTGGGCGAGAGTTCGCGCAAGGTGGGTTCGACGAACAGCAACCGGCGGATCACGGTCGCCGGCCTTGGACTCGACGAGTCCCTAGCCGACTTGGCCAAAGCCTGGGATGAGGTTTCTTGGCGGATCGCCCGGCTTCGCGACAACCCGGCGTCGGCCGATTCGGAGCACCAAGCGATCGGGTCGATCGACCCGATTCTCACGCTTCAAACCACCTTCGACCCGACTGAAAACATTTCGGCGCCGGCGTTGATCGGCACCGCTCGTCCGAAGGTCGCGATCTTGCGCGAACAGGGCGTCAACTCTCACGTAGAGACCGCGTTCGCCTTCGATCGTGCTGGGTTCGACACCTACGACGTGCATATGACCGACCTGCAGTCAGGCCGGTTCGATTTGGCCGATGCGGTTGGTTTGGCTGCGGCCGGCGGCTTCTCCTACGGCGACACCCTCGGCGCCGGTGAAGGCTGGGCGCGGTCGGTTTTGTTCAACCCGAAGTTGACCGATGCGTTCAGCAGTTTCTTTGCCCGTACCGACACTTTCGGCATCGGTATCTGCAACGGCTGCCAGATGTTCGCGGCACTGGCGGACATCATTCCAGGCGCCGAGGCTTGGCCACGGTTCACTCGAAACGTGTCCGAACAGTACGAGGCCAGATTGTCCCTCGTGCAGGTGCTGGATTCGCCGTCGATCATGTTCGACCAGATGGACGGCTCGCTGATCCCGATCGCGGTGGCTCACGGTGAAGGGTTTGCCGACTTCTCGACTCGCGGCGACGAAATAGCGGTCAAGGCGGCCGCTCGATTCGTCGACGTAAACGGGCAGATCGCATCGACCTACCCGGCCAACCCGAACGGCTCGCCCGATGGCTTGACTGCCGTGACGACGGTCGATGGCCGGTTCACCGCGATGATGCCGCACCCGGAGCGAGTGCAACGAAATGTTCAACTTTCGTGGACCAACGCAGACATCTCGGCTGAGAGCCCGTGGCTGCGGATGTTCCGAAATGCCCGTGTATGGGTCGGCTGAGGGCCCGAAACTGACTGATTCAATAGTCCTTACGGGCTGTTTCGGCTTCTGGGTCGATGTGACTGCTCCCGGTTGCGTACTCTCGTCATGTGGCATTCCATTTTTGCGGCGATCCAGTGAGCGAGCCGCTCGACGACCGGCTGCGCGACGACGACGCGCTGGCCGAAATCGAGCTGACCTCGCGCTTGATGATCGCCGCGACGAGCAATGATGAGCCACTTTCGCAGAGCGAAATAGACGGCCTGCTCGGTCTGTAGTCGCTAGTTATCCCCCTCGGTTCGCCACTAGCCGCCTTGTGCATCTAGCATTGACACGTTGCGCCCATTTTCCTAAGGGAGTCCGCGAGTGCGTATCCGAATCCGCCCAGTACAGACCAGCTTTTACGACCTCTTTGCTGAGGCGGCAAATCATCTAGTTGTTGGTGCCGACCTAGTCACCAGGCTGCTCGATCCAGAGTCCGATAAGGCCGCTTTGGCAAGTGCAATGCACGAAGCTGAAAACGCGGCAGACGACACCACACACGAAATCATCCAGCTGGTGAACAGTACGTTCATAACCCCGTTTGACCGTGAAGATATCTACGCGCTGGCAAGCAGCCTCGATGACGTCATGGACTTCATGGAAGAGGTCGTCGACAGCACTTTCCTGTATGGCGTAACTGAGTTCCCTGAAGTGTTTGCCGCCCAAGTCGACGTGCTGCAGCGCGCCTGCAAGCTCACGGCCGAAGCGATGCCGCGACTGCGCACTATGAAGGATCTTGAGGAATTCTGGATTGAGATAAATCGTCTCGAGAACGAAGGCGACAAGAACCACCGCCGAATCTTGGCTGACTTGTTTGACGGCAACTACAAGGCGATGCAGGTGCTCAAGCTAAAAGACATCGTCGAGGCTGTCGAACACGCCATCGATGCGCTCGAATCGGTCGCCAACACGATCGAACAGATCGCGGTCAAGGAGTCCTGAGTGGATCAGATCACCATCATGGTGATCACGGTTGTCGTGATCGCCCTGGTATTTGACTACACGAACGGTTTTCACGACGCTGCGAACGCCATCGCCACCTCGGTGTCGACCCGGGCGTTGACGCCAAGGGCAGCCTTGGCGATGGCCGCAGTACTTAACTTTGTCGGCGCGTGGATGGGCGTCGCTGTTGCCAAGACAATTCAAGACATCATTCCCGGTGTCGAACAGGCTGCCGAGGATGGGTCGGCCCACGCACTAACCATCGTGCTTTCTGCGCTGGTGGGCGCAATCACTTGGAACATGATCACTTGGTATTTCGGGATACCGTCATCCTCGTCGCATGCCCTGATCGGTGGAATTGTCGGCGCTGGTGTCGCCTCGGCCACCCAAGTCAGCTGGGAAGTGCTGATAAACAAGGTCGCCATTCCGATGGTGCTTTCGCCGCTGTTGGGCTTTCTGGGTGCGTTCATCGTGATGACCGCCATTATGTGGCTATTTCGAAAGGCGATGCCGTCGCGGGTGAACCGAGGATTCCGGTGGGCGCAAACGGTTTCGGCCGCCGGTATGTCGTTGGGTCACGGTCTGCAGGACGCCCAAAAGACGATGGGCATCATCGTGCTCGCGTTGATCGCGGGCGGCTTCCAGACCACTAACGACATCCCAATGTGGGTAATCGTCGCCTCGGCCAGCGCGATCGCGGCCGGCACCTACTCTGGCGGTTGGCGAATCATGCGTACGCTCGGTCGGCGGATCATCGAGTTGGACCCGCCGAAGGGTTTTGCGGCCGAGGCAACGGCGGCTACCGTGCTCTACGTGATGGCCATTGGCCTGCACGCGCCAGTGTCGACGACGCACACAATTACCACCGCGATTATGGGCGCAGGCGCCACCAAGCGGTTCTCGGCGGTTCGCTGGGGAGTGGCCAAGAACATCGTGGTGGCTTGGGTCATCACGATGCCAGCTGCCGCCGTTGTTGCCGCGGGCTTCTATTACCTAGCGCGGCTCTTCCTGCCCTGAGCCTCGATCGCCGGTTCAGCCGAATCGACCCTGAATGTAAGCCTCGGTTGCCGGGTCTTCGGGGTTGGAGAACATCTTCTCGGTCGGACCAAGCTCGACCAGCTTGCCCGGCTGTCCCACACCAGCAAGGTTGAAGAACGCCGTCTGGTCCGAGACGCGCGCCGCCTGCTGCATGTTGTGGGTGACGATCACGATGGTGTAGTCGTTTTTGAGTTCGTGGATCAGGTCCTCGATCACCGAGGTCGAAATCGGGTCGAGCGCCGAGCACGGCTCATCCATCAGCAGAACTTCGGGCTCAACGGCCACGGCGCGCGCGATGCAGAGGCGTTGCTGTTGGCCACCGGAGAGTCCCGAGCCGGGCCGTTCGAGACGGTCCTTCACCTCGGCCCACAATCCGGCTTGGCGCAGTGAACGCTCGACGATGTCGTCGGCTTCGGACTTCTTCATCCGCTTGCTGTTGAGGCGCTGACCGGCCAAGACGTTCTCGGCGATCGACATCGTCGGGAACGGGTTCGGCCGTTGGAAGACCATGCCTATCTTGCGGCGGACGTTCACCGGGTCCATATCCGGGGCGTACAGATCCTCGCCGTCAACCAGCACCTTGCCGTTGACGTGCGCGCCCTTGATGACCTCGTGCATCCGGTTCAGTGAGCGCAGGAAGGTGGACTTGCCGCAGCCGGACGGGCCGATGAATGCGGTTACCGCGCGAGCGGGGATCGAGATGTTGACACCTTCGACGGCGAGGAATTCGCCGTAGTAGATGTTCAGGTCCGAGACCTCGATGCTCTTTGCCATTTGGTTGGTTCCTTTGCTATTCAGCGCTCGCCCTTGGGCGAGAAGTAGTGGGAGACAAGTCGGGCGAGCAGGTTCAGCACCATCACGATGATCAACAGGACCAAGGCCGCGCCCCAGGCGCGTTCGATGCTGGGTTCTGGCGGGACACCGGGTTGCATGAGTGAGGAGTAGGTGAACACCGGCAAGGTGGCCATTCGGCCCTCGGACAGGTTGAAGTTCACCGAGTCGGTCATGCCGGCGATGATGAGCAGAGGTGCGGTCTCGCCAATCACTCGGGCGATCGCCAAGGTGATGCCGGTGACGATGCCAGCGAGTGCCGTGGGCAGCACGACCTTGCTGATGGTGCGCCACTTTGGCACACCCAGAGCGTAGGAGGCTTCGCGAAGTTCGTTAGGCACGAGTTTGAGCATCTCTTCGCAAGAACGCACTACCACCGGGATCATCAGGACCGAAAGGGCCACCGAACCACCGATGCCCATTCGGACTCCTTCGCCGAAGAAGATCACGAAGAGGGCATAGGCGAAAAGGCCGGCCACGATTGACGGGATGCCGGTCATTACGTCGACGAGGAATCGGATCGAACTCGCCAGTCGGCCGTCCTCGCCGTATTCGATCAAATAGATCGCAGTGAACAGACCGATTGGCACCGAGATCACGGCTGCGGCCGAAGTGATTAGTAGCGTGCCGACAAGCGCGTGGTAGATGCCGCCGCCCTCGCCGACGACATTTCGCATCGAATAGGTGAAGAACTCCGCCGACAGCGCCTGAGCGCCTTTGCCGATCACTGACGCCAAGATGCTGACCAGCGGGATAACTGCTAGGCCGAATGCCGAAACGACTAGCAACGTGACGAGCCGGTCGGTGGCCTTTCGCTTTCCTTCGATCATGACGGACCAGAGGGGCAGACAGGCGGCGATCAGCCACGCGAGGATTATTCCGCGAACTGGTCCAAGGCCAGTGAACCAGCCAGCCACGGCGACTACGCCGGCAAGAGCGGCGATCGCTTTGGGCGCCCAAGAAGGCAGCTGGGCACCGCGCAGATCAGCCGACAGGTCGCCTTGGGGCGAGGGCTTGAGGGTCGTGGTCATCAGTTCGCTCCGTCGAATTCCTTGCGGCGGTTCACGATCGCCCGGGCCGCGAAGTTCACGACGAAGGTGATCACGAACAGCACCAAACCGGTGGCGATCAACACGTTGACCGTCTTGCCGCTCGCCTCAGCGAAACTCAGGGCAATGTTGGCGGCAATCGTGGACGGGTTCGTCGAGCTGATCAGGTTGAGGGTGACCACGCCCGAAGCTGACAGGACCATCGCCACTGCCATCGTCTCGCCCAGTGCGCGGCCCAGAGCCAGCATTGCCGCCGAGACGATGCCCGAGCGGGCGTAGGGGAATACCGCGAGCCGAGTCATTTCCCAGCGGGTCGCACCAAGGGCCAGCGCCGCCTCTTCGTGCAGCCGAGGCGTTTGCAGGAAAATCTCGCGGCAGATCGCGGTCATAATCGGCAGGATCATCACCGCCAAGACGAGTGCGGCGGTAAGGATGGTGCGACCGGTGGCGGAGGCAGGACCGGCAAACAACGGAATGAAACCGAGGTTCGCTTCGAGCCACTCGTAGAGGGGACGAACCGCGCCGGCCAAGGTCACCATGCCCCAGGCTCCGTAAACCACGCTGGGCACCGCAGCCAACAAGTCGATTACATAGCCGATTGGCTGAGCAAGCTTCGCCGGCGCGTAGTGGCTGATGAACAGCGCCACGCCGATCGCGACGGGCGCCGCGATCAGCAGCGCCAAAAAAGCCGCCCAAAGCGTGCCAAATACCAGCGGGGTGACATACGGCAAGAACGATTCGCCGCTCTTGACCTCGTCAGGTGAGGCGGTGATTCCGGGTATGCCTTCGGCAGTCAAGAAGATCGCTACGCCAGCCAGAGTTGCCAAGATGGCGATTGCTGCGCCTAGGGAGAGCCCACGAAATACGCGGTCGCCCGGGCGCTGCGGTGGCGCCTTGGCTGCTGGCTCTAGCTCAGTGTTGCTGCTCACGAGGAGCCCTTCCGGTTGTGATTCAGACTTTCGAAGTTCAGGATTTGCGTTGCATCGGCAACTGCTACCCATGACCCGGCCGAGGGGTTGCGCCACTCGGCCGGACCAAAGGTGTCAGCTGATCGTGTCGATCGCGGCCTGAACCTTCTTGGAGAAGTCGGCCGAGAGCGGCGCCGAACCGGCCGCTTCCTGCGAAGCCTTCTGGCCTTCTTCGCTGGCGACGTAGGTCAACCAGCCCTTTACGAGTTCGCCCTGTGCGGCGTCTTCGTACTTCTGGCAGGCGATCTGGTACGAGACCAAGACGACCGGGTAAACGCCAGCCTCCGTGGTCTTGCGGTCGATCTGCAGGGACAGGTCGGTCTCGGACCGGCCGGGAACCTGCTCGGCAGTGTCGAGGACCTTGGCTGCGGCTTCTTCGGTCGGTGCGACGAACTCGTCGCCGACCTTGACCGAGACGGTGGACAAGTCGCCGGCCTGGCTGGCGTCGGCGTAACCGATGGTGCCTTCGCCGCCCTTGACGGCAGAAACGACACCGGAGGTTCCGGTGGCTGCTTCGCCGCCCTTGACTGGCCACGTCTCAACAACGCCGCCGGACCACGTGCCGCCGGAGGTGGCGCTCAGGTAGTCGGTGAAGTTCTTGGTCGTACCTGAGTCGTCGGCACGGTGCACCGGCGTGATCTTCGAGTCAGGCAGTTTCGCGCCTTCGTTGAGGTCCGCGATGGCTTTGTCGTCCCAGTTGGTGATCTTGCCTTCGAAGATCGAGCCGATCGTGGCGGCGTCGAGCTTCAGTTCCTTGACACCGGGAACGTTGAAGATGACGGCAATCGGGCTGACGTAGGTCGGCACCGCGACGATGTCGCTGGAGCAGCGCTTCTTGGCTGCTGCGATCTCGTCTTCGTCGAGGTAGGAGTCCGAGCCAGCGAAAGCAACACCGCCGGCGATGAACTGCTCGCGGCCTGCGCCCGAACCGGCGGGGTCGTAGTTGACGGTGACGGCCGAGTTGGCGGTCTGGAAGCCCTTCTTCCAAGCGGCAACAGCGGCCTCTTGTGAGGAGGCGCCGGCGCCGTTGAGGGTGCCAGTCAGCGAGCCCTCGCCCGAATCGTCGCCTTCGTTGCCAGCGCCACAGGCGGCGAGGCCGAAGAGCAGGGTGGCGGCCGCACCGGAGGCAGCCAGGGTACGGATGGACTTGCGGTTCACGAGTGATCCCTCTCTGGGAGTTTCGAACTGCGGCCGATTGGCCGGTCGTTGTCCAAGTTAGGAATCGCAGGTGTATCTAAGTTGCGGAGTGGATGAACGGGAGGTGAACGCTCGGCGAATGGTGGTAGCCGAAATGCTCAAAAGTGGCCTAAGTTACACCAATTCGGTGGACAGAACCCGACCTGAGCGGTGGTGAACCACTAGCGCTTGTCCGGGGTTGAGCACGACCGGGTCGACCCCGAGCGAACCGAAGATATCGGCAAGAACGGGCCGATGCGAACAGATCACCGTCGGGCGTTTGCGACTGAGTGCGGACTCAATGACGCGGTCGACTTGAGACCCGGAGGCACCTTCGCCAAGGCGGTCGTCGAGCTCAAGCAGTTCGCCGGTGCTGGCTAGGAATGGTTCAACGGTGCTTACCGTGCGGGCAGTATCACTGCTGATTACCCGGCGAGTTCCATAAGTGGACAGGAGTTTTACGAGTTCCTTAGCCTGATCGGCGCCGACCGCGGCCAAAGGGCGATCTCGGTCCTGGCCCTTGAAATCGGCTCGCGAAATGGCCTTGCCGTGCCGCAGCACGATAAGCGTGCGGGACTTGTGCCGCTTCATTGCCACGAGGTCCTCGAAGCGCTCCAGCAGCATCCGGTCATGGTCGTAGGTCAACTTGCGTCGAGCCTCCCGAGCCGGGAACCACTTGACTCGATCCACTTCGCGATTCGGTCGGAAGTCGCACTGGTCGTCGGTTGTCCGAGCCAGCCAGTACGACACCCGCTTTTCACCGCCTTTTACCCGGTAGTTCACCTCGGGAAGCGGGTGCGAGAGTCGAACACGGTAACCGGTCTCTTCGTAGATTTCGCGTACGGCAGTCACTGGCAGGATCTCGCCGGGGTCCGACTTGCCTTTGGGGAAGGTCCAATCGTCGTAGCCTGGTCGGTGAACCAGCAGGACTTCGAGTGCCCCGGTCGGCTTAACCTTGCGCCACACGATTCCGCCTGCAGCGGTGATGACTTTGCTCGCCATGAGTCCAGTTTGCGCTCTCAGTCTCGGGATCGACGCGCACGCGCGCGCGCGATTAGTAGTTCTTGCATGTTTTCCCCGCCGTGGCGAACCCAGGTTCCGTCCGGCCCTAAGTGCCAAGACGCGGTGGTGTCGGCCGCCATTGTTTCGAGCAGTTCGCTCAGTTGAGCAACATGGGCCGCGGCCGGAATCTTAACTAGCACCTCGACCCGACGGTCAAGATTGCGGTGCATCATGTCGGCAGAGCCGATCCATACCTCGGGATCGTCGCCGTTCGCGAAGCGAAATACCCGGCTGTGCTCGAGGAATCGCCCCAACAGGCTGCGGACTCGAATCCGCTCAGACAAGCCTGGAACGCCCGGACGTAGCGAGCAGATCCCGCGGACCACTAAATCGACGTCGACTCCGGCACACGAGGCCTCGTATAGCTTGTCGATGATCCCTTCGTCAACGAGTGAGTTCACCTTGAACGAGATTTTCGCTGGTCGACCGGCTTGGTGGTGGGTGATTTCGCGATCTATCCGCGAGATCAGGCCAGCACGCAACTCACGCGGGGCGACCATGAGCGAGTCGTAGTCGCTGGTGATCGCGAAGCCGGACAGGCTGTTGAACAACTCGGTCAAGTCGTGCGTGATCGTCGGGTTTGCCGTCAGCAGTCCGAAGTCCTCGTAGTTTCTAGCAGTCTTGGGGTTGTAGTTGCCGGTGCCGATATGGGCGTAGCGCCGCAATCCGTCAGGTTCATCACGGATGACGAGGGCGAGTTTGCAGTGCGTCTTTAGCCCAACCAAGCCGTAGACGACATGGCAGCCAGCGCGCTCCAACTTGCGGGCCCAACGGATGTTGGCCTGCTCGTCGAAGCGGGCCTTAATTTCCACCAAAACAAGTACCTGTTTACCGGCCCGGGCAGCATCGACCAGTGAATCGATGATCGGCGAATCGCCGGAAGTTCGGTAGAGGGTCTGTTTGATCGCCAGCACCTGTGGATCGGCGGCGGCCTGTTCGATGAAGCGTTGCACGCTCGTGGCGAATGAGTCGTACGGATGGTGAACAAGCACGTCACGGCGGCGAAGGGCAGTGAACACATCGACGGGGCTGGCGCTTTCGACCTCGGCAAGGTGCTCGTGCGTTCCGGGCACGAACGGATTGAACTTCAGTTCGGGCCGATCGATGTCGGCTATCTCGTTTAGGCTGCGCAGATCAAGTGGGCCGGTGAGCCGGAATACTTCTTCGTCGCTGATGCCGAGTTCGCCGACAAGTAGATCCAAGACGTCCGCAGACATTGATTCGTCGACCTCGAGGCGAACGGGCGGCCCGAAACGGCGCCGCAGCAGCTCTTGCTCGAGCGCCTTGAGTAGGTTTTCGGCGTCGTCTTCTTCGACTTCTAAGTCTTCGTTGCGGGTCACCCGGAAGATGTGGTGGTCGATGATTTCCATCCCCGGAAACAAGCTGTTTAGGTTTGCCGAGATGACATCTTCGAGGGCGACGTATCTGCCTTCGGCCGTTTGGATCCATCGGCTAATTACGTCGGGGACCTTGACTCGGGCGAAGTGGTCCTTGCCGGTTTTTGGGTTTCGAATAACTAGCGCGATGTTTAGCGACAGCCCCGAGATGTATGGGAACGGGTGGGCCGGGTCGACGGCCAGCGGAGTCAGCACTGGGAAGACGCGTTTGCCGAAGAACTCGGTGGCTTGGCTACGTTCGGCAGCGGTTAGCTCCTCCCAGCGCAGGATGTCGATCCCTTCGGCAGCCAAGCTCGGGATTAGTGTTCCGCGGAGCAGTCGGGACTGCTCCTCCATTAGCTCGTGGCTGGCTCGCAGGCTCGTATTGAGCACGTCTCGCGGTTTCATTCCGCTGGCTGACGGCACAGCTACGCCGGCGGCGATTCGACGCTTCAAGCCGGCAATGCGCACCATGAAGAATTCGTCGAGGTTGCTGCCGAAAATCGCCATGAAGCGGATTCGCTCAAGGAGTGGTTGGGACGGGTCGGCTGCCAGTTCCAAAACACGCGCGTTGAAGGCGAGCCAAGAAAGCTCGCGATCGAGGAACCGGTCTTCGGCCAAGTCGACTAGGCCCAAATCGTAAGGGGGGTCCACATCGAACTCGTCAGGTGAGGTGGCAAACGATTCGGGGACCGTCACTTCAGTGGTCTCCATGTCTTTACTTTGCCACGCAAAGGTAAAGAACAGGTGAACGGCAGTTTTAGTTGAACGCTTGGAAGGCTAGGTAGCCGCCGCCAATAATCAGCGCCCAGAGCGGAATCGAAAGCAGGACGAACCAAGTCATCGCGTGGCGAAATTGCGGGGCGGCCGCAGGGGTAGTAGCCAGTGGGGCGGCCAGACTGGCCTCTTTAGCCGGCTCGCTCGGGAGCCGGACTGCGTGCGATTGCTCCATCGACCTTCCTCTCGTTCGCCGGATAGGGGAGAACGCCATCTGTTGATGCAGATGTGATTGATGTTACAGATGTTAAGGAAGTTCGGCATCGTATTTGCCAGATAGCTCAACTCACGACGTAAAGCACGTCTCGGGCCCTCTCGCCAAAACCTAGATTTCGATAGACCTTGAGCGCCGGTACGTTGTCGCCTTCGACATACAAATCCACTTCGGCCACGCCTCGGCCCCAGAGATAGCGCAGGCCGGCGGCCGTCAAGGCCGTGCCGATGCCGCCGCCGTGAGCGGACGGGTCCACGCCGACTACATAGACTTCACCGGTTTGGCCCTCGACCTTGGTCCAGTGAAAGCCGACCATCTGGCCATCGCGCACCGCAATGAACACCCCGGCCGGATCGAACCACGGCTCGGCCCGTCGCCGATTGAAATCAGCCAGCGTCATTTGACCCTGTTCGGGGTGATTGGCAAAAGCACGCGCGTTCAACGCCACCAATTCTTCGGCGTCACCGTCGTCGAAGGTGCGAATCGTTAGGCCTTCGGCCACCCCGAAATCAGGCACCACCGAATTTGTGGAGGACAATCGCAGCAGCACTCGCTCGGCCACCAAACCGGCCGCCGCGGCCAATGACACTGCTGCGGGCAGATCGCCGTGGGCCCAAAAACGGGTCTCGCCGGCGGCCAGCAACTGCGCCAGCAGTGAGGCCCCGTGACCTTGGCGGCGGTGGCTCGGGGCAATCGCAAATTCGACCGGAGCATCGCCAACGGCAACCGCGCCACCAAACTCGCTCAACAGGTCGACTCGCAGGCTCGCGCCATCGGTCAACGCGATCAGCGACGCCTCATTGAACGGGCTCACTCCGTCGGCCACGTGGGCTAGGTGCGCCAGTTCGATGAGGTTCATCAGCGCCCCTGCAGGGCGCGTAACTGGTGGGCCACTTCGGCGGCGACCGCGCGCGAAAAGGCCTCGGGGTCATCACCAGTCGGCTCGGCAATGATGTGCTGTACTGCGCCTGCTTCCTTCAGGTCAAAGGCGCTGATGCGTTGGGCGGCAGCCATTTGGGCAGCATGGTCGACATCGCCGTGCACGATCGCGCTAGCGCCTTCCGGCGGCAGCGGCGAAAGCCAAGAGTGCTCGGTAGCGATCACCGTCGAGGCCGGCAAAAGCGCGAGCGCCCCGCCACCGCAACCTTGGCCAAGCAGCACCGAAACTGATGGCACTAGCATCGTGGACATCGAACTGATGCACCTGGCGATTTCGCCGGCGATTGCGCCCTGCTCGGCCTCTGGCGACAACTCCGCGCCGGGGGTGTCGATGAACGAAACCAGCGGGAGCCCCAACTCATTTGCTAGCCGCATCCCTCGGCGAGCCTCACGCAACGCCGCCGGACCCATCGGCTTGACCCGACTCTGGCTGGCCCGATCCTGACCGATCACGACGCACGGCTCACCGTCGATTCGCGCGAGCGCCACGATCATCGCCGCATCGCGCTCACCGTCCTCGGTTCCTTGGAGACGGATGATCCCGTCGGTGCCCCAGCGCAGCACCTCTCGCACCCCTGGCCGATCGGGCGTTCGCGTCAGTAGCACCGACTCCCAGGTTTCGGTCACTTGAATCGTTGCCTCCGGGCGGCGTTCGCGCGTGGATTCAATGGGTGGATCGATCAGGATCTCCAGGGCCCGATCGACCATCGACGGCAGTTCCTCGGGCAACGCAACCGCGTCGATGATGCCGCGGTTCGCGAGGTTGTCGGACGTTTGGATGCCCGGCGGGAACGGCTTGCCGTTGAGCAGTTCGTAGACCTTCGGGCCAAGGAATCCGACTAGGGCGCCCGGTTCGGCGATCGTCACGTGCCCGAGCGAACCCCAAGAGGCGAATACGCCGCCGGTGGTCGGATGGCGCAGGTAAACCAAATACGGCAGTCCGGCCTTCCGGTGGTCCATCAGGGCGCGCGAAATGTCGATCATCCGCACGAACGCCGCAGTGCCTTCTTGCATGCGTGTGCCTCCCGAAGCAGTCGTAGCCAGGATCGGGATTCCTTCGCTGGTGGCTCGCCTGACTGCAGCAACGATTCGTTCGGCCGAAACTTTGCCGATCGAGCCGGCGAGGAAGCCGAACTCGTTGACCACCACCGCGACCGGCCGCCCTCGCACCAACGCGCGGCCGGTGATGATCGACTCGTCCGTTCCGGCCCGAGCGGCGGCAGCAACCAATTCGGTGCGATACGGCTCGGACTGGACCGAGTAGTCGACGGGTTCGTCCCACGACTCCCAAGTGCCAGGATCGAGGACGAGGTCAATAAGTTCGCTTGCATTCAGTCGGGCCACAAGGTCAAGTATGGTGGCGCGCGTGTCCGCCTTCCACGCAATCATTCCCGCCGGCGGCGCCGGCACGCGACTTTGGCCGCTTTCGCGCCGCGCTCACCCCAAGTTCCTACTCGACCTCGACGGGTCGGGCCGAACGCTGATTCAGCAGACTTGGGACCGGATGTTGCCGCTGACTTCACCGGAGCGGATTCACGTCGTTTCGGGTGCGGCCCACGCTCAAGGAATCGCCGCGCAACTGCCCGAGTTGGTCAACCTGCTGCTCGAGCCTGGCCCGCGAGATTCGATGCCCGCGATCGGGTTGGCCGCAGCAATCATCGAACGAGACGACCCCGACGCGATCGTCGGCTCATTCGCCGCCGACCACCGGATTCCCGATCCGCAAAATTTCGCCGCTGCGGTGCGAGAAGCAATATCGGTCGCCGAGGCTGGTTACGTCGTGACGATCGGCGTGACCCCAACCGAGCCCTCGACTGCTTTTGGCTACATCGCCTCCGGTGAGGCTCTGGCCGGCCAAGAAACTGCCCTCAAAGTCGATAGTTTCGTCGAGAAGCCGAACGAAGAAACCGCACGCGAGTACTTGGCTGGCGGAAAACACCTCTGGAACGCGGGCATGTTTGTGGTGCGCGCCTCGGTGCTGCTCGATTCGCTCGCTCAGTACCAACCGGATCTGGCCGCCCAACTGCGCCAGATCGCCCAAGCTTGGGGGACCGCTGGCTTCGTCGCCGAACTCGAACGACTCTGGCCCGAACTGACCAAGATCGCCATCGATCACGCGGTCGCCGAACCGGTGGCAGCAGCTGGCGGAATGGCCGTCGTGCCGGCAACCTTCGGTTGGGACGACCTCGGTGACTTCGCGGCGATCGCCGATCTCGGCTCGACCCCGGGAGTCGTCTGGGTCGACGCCGACGGGGTGGCGCGAGGAGACGAAGGCGTTCAGATCGCCGTCTTGGGGCTGCGCAACGTTGCCGTCGTGCAGACCGACGATGCGGTGCTGGTGCTTGATCTGGCAAAGTCCCAACAGGTCAAGGAAGTAGTCCAGAAACTGGCCGAGAACGGCCGGTCCGACCTGCTTTGACTCAGTCGAGCGCGCGCACCGGACGGTGGCCGACCAGGTCGCTGAGTTCGGATTCGGGCGTGTTCGGGCCGGGCAGATAAATCTGCGCGACTTCGCCGGTGCCAAGCAGCGTCAGGTTCGTATCGCCGTCGTCGGTGTAGACCGCATCGCCGCGACTGAGGTTGAACGTCTCGCCCGCTGCGCTGGTCAATGCCACCGAACCGCCGATGCACATGATGATCGAGTGCTCGGCGCGAATCAGGTCCACTCCTACCGGATCCGCTGGCGAAACTTGGGTGACCGCCAGTGCGAACTCGTCGACTGCCGGACTGTAAAGCTCGGTGGAGAACGAGGGGTAACCGGCCTCGACCCGCGCCACCCGTGCCATGCCAGCGCCGAGGCTACGAATCAACCCGTCGACGTCCAGCGCCTTGCGGGTGAGGCCAGCGCGCAACACGTTGTCGGAGTTGGCCATCGCTTCGAGGCACAGGCCAGACAGGTGGGCGTGGATGATGCCGGTGCCCAAGAAGATCGCTTCGCCTGGCTGGAGGGTAAACCGGTTCAGCAGCAGCGACACAACGATGCCGACGTCGCCGGGGTGATGACGGGCGATCATTGCCGCCGTCGAGTATGCGCGCTTGATGTCGACGCCGTCGTGGACCAGTGCCTTGCACTGAATGACGATGTCGGCGATTTCGGTCGCCGGCGGGGGAGCCAACAACAGGTTCTCTAGGACTCGAACGATGCCCTTGAAGCCAGGTTTTGCGCGCAGCGTCGAAGAGGCGGCGTTCACCGTCGGGGAATCCAGCTGAGAGAACACTCGCAAAATTTCGGCGGTCGGGCGAAAGCCAACCAGCGAATCGAACGTGCTCAGGGCGTAAACCATCTCTGGCTTGTGATGAGGGTCTTTGAAAACCCGTTGAGGCGAATCCAGCGGAACGCCGGCGGCTTCCTCTCGCGCGAACCCCTCGCGGGCCTCGGCCTCGCTCGGGTGCACTTGGATCGACAGCGGCTGTTCGGCCGCGAGGATCTTCAACATGAACGGAATCTCACCGGCCACATCCGACAGCGGCCGCAGCCCGTCGGGTGTTTCAACTTGCGAGGGTGCGAGTGGGTGGGTGCCCAGCCACATCTCGGCCACCGGTTCACCGGTGCCCGAACGACCGAGGAATCGAGGGATGTCACTCGTGGAGCCCCAGTCGTACGCCTGAGTCATGTTGTGCAGTCGACGCATGGACTCAACAGTAGACTCCTCGACGTGCCAACTCCTCAACTTGTCGCATTCGACCTCGATGACACTCTCGCGCCGTCGAAGCAGCCGATCCCGGCGGTGATCGCCGATCTGCTGGTGCGCTTGGCCGAGAAAGTCCAAGTGGCGGTGATTTCTGGCGGCCAGTTGGGCCAGTTCACGACCCAGATTGTCGACCAGTTGCCGCGCGAGGCCGTCGAGGTTTTTGACCAGATTCATTTGTTGCCGACTTGCGGGACGCAGTACTACCGACTCCACGGCGACGACGTAGTCACGGTCTACGCGCACAAACTCACCGCTGACGAACGTGATCGGGCGCTGGCCGCGGTGGAGAGCCAGGCCCGCGAACTCGGGTTGTGGGAGTCAAAGACGTGGGGCGACATCCTCGAGGACCGTGGCTCACAAATCACGTTCTCGGCGCTAGGCCAGCAGGCGCCAATCGACGCCAAGACGGCTTGGGACCCGGACGGTTCGAAGAAGTCGGCTTTGCGCGAAGCGGTGGCGGCCAAGTTGCCGGACCTAGAAGTGCGCTCTGGTGGTTCGACTTCGGTCGACATCACCCACCGCGGGATCGACAAGGCCTACGGGATGAAGAAACTCGTCGAGCACACCGGGATCGACCTGGCCGACATGTTGTTCATCGGCGACCGGCTCGACCCAGACGGAAATGACTACCCAGTGTTGGCGCTCGGCGTGCCGTGCCACGCAGTCGAGGGCTGGCAGGACACCGCCACCTATCTGGAAGAACTAATCGCCACGCTCTAACCAGCGAGAATGATTAGGCCCGGTTCGTTGCCGTCGGGCGAGCAGGTGCGGGCTTTTTGTCGTCGTCTTCAGAGGGCTCGCGTTTTGCCACGAACCGGTAGCCGACGTTTCGTACGGTGCCGATCAGGTTTTCATTCTCAGTGCCTAGTTTTGCGCGCAGCCGTCGGACGTGAACGTCCACGGTCCGAGTGCCGCCGAAATAGTCGTAACCCCAGACTTCTTGCAGCAACTGGGCCCGGGTAAACACTCGGCCGGGGTGCTGGGCGAGGAACTTGAGCAGTTCGAATTCCTTGAACGTCAGGTCCAGCGGGCGACCCTCAAGCTTGGCGGTGTAGGTGACGTCGTCAACAACTAAACCGCTGGAAGTGATCAGGTGGCCGTCTTCGCCCGCGGGGTCATTCGCCGAGATTCGGCCGATGCCCAGTCGCAGTCGAGCCTCGAACTCTGCCGGGCCGGCGGTAGTCAAGATGACGTCGTCCATTCCCCAGTCGGCGGCGGCAACGCTTAGCCCGCCTTCGGTGAGGATCAAGATCAACGGGCATTCGATCCCGGTGGTGCGAAGGACTCGGGTCAGGCTGCGGACCTGCGCTAAGTCTTGGCGGCCGTCGACTAGGACTGCGTCACACGGTGGCGCGTCGAGCAGGGCGCTGGCTTCGGCGGGCAGCACTTTGATGTTGTGTCCGAGCAGCGCAAGCGCCGGCAGGACTTCAACCGATGACTGGGTGCTCTTGGTGAGCAGCAGCAGATGGGACATCGTGTAGGGCCTCCTAAAACACGTAAAGGCCCCGATGAACAAATGTTCATCGAAGCCTCATCGCATGCTCAACCCTACGTCATGTGTCCGGCAGATAACCAAATGCGTCACACTTGTGAGGGGGACGTCACACGGGTGACATCTTTCATTTGAGCGAGAGGACGGCAGATGCCGGGCTTGATCACCCTCGGAATCGCGATCGCGATTGCGGCGGTTGTCGCCTTGTTCCTGCACTTCAAAAATGGGCGATTCGCTAGTGCTGATTCCAGTGCTGAGGACGACCTGCTTAGTGCAGGTGACTTGGGTGCGGACCTGGGTGAGCGAGCGACGCTGGTCCAGTTCTCGAGTTCTTTTTGCGCGCCGTGCCGAGCCACCAAAATCGTCTTGGCTCAAGTCGTTGAGTTGGTGCCGGGGATAGCCACGGTTGAGATAGACGCGGAATCAAATCTCGACCTCGTTCGAAAGCTAGACATCCTGCGCACGCCGACGGTATTGATCCTTGACGAGCGCGGAAGAATCGCTAGTCGCGCTTCGGGAGCGCCAACCAAGGAGCAAGTGCTGGCAGCACTCGATGCTGTAATTGCAGGAGAAATAGATTCGTCATCTTAGTATTTGGACGTACGTCTCAAAAAGTGAGACGAAAAGGGGATTTCTCGGGCCTTTGCCTTTAGTCTTTCGTCATGTTCACGACACACCTAACCCGACGCCTCGCGGTCGATAACTGCCGCACGCGTTCGGCGCTGTGTCCGGCTTGCTGACTTTCTTTGCCCGTAAACCCGTCAGCCCCCTCCTGTTTTGGAGTTTTTCACCATGCCCGAAATCACCTCGGTAGACCCGCGCGGCCTGCGCTTCGTCGCCTCGGCCACTGCTGCCACCTTGGCGCTGGTGCTGGTCGCGCCGGCTAACTTGCAAATCGCCTTGCTGTCGTTGCAGACGCTGTTGTTCGCGCTCGGCGCCTTCATTTCCTTGCAAGCGTCGCCGTGGTCTTGGCTGTTCCGCACCTTCATCCGTCCGCGGATCGGCGCTCCAACTGAGACCGAGGATTCGCGTCCGCCGCGGTTCGCTCAACTCGTCGGTTTCGTGTTTGCGGCCACTGGCCTGATCGCATTCGCGGTCGGGGCAACGACAGTTGGCCTAATTGCGGTGGCATTCGCTTTCGCTGCCGCCCTGCTCAACGCCACCACCGGCTTTTGCCTCGGCTGCGAGATGTACCTGACCACCCGTCGCCTAGCCAAACAACTGGCCTGAGCGAACCCACAATCATCACCAAACCCGAAAAAGAGGAAGAAAAATGAGTCGCGAAAATTCACTAGTCACCGCTGACTGGGTTGAAGAGCACCTAGACGATCCGTCGATCGTGCTTATCGAGGTCGACGAAGATGTCGAGGCGTACGACAAGGGCCACATCCCCGGCGCGATCAAGCTTGACTGGAAGAAGGACCTGCAAGACGGCGTCCGTCACGACTTCGTCGGCAAGGCCGCCTTCGAGGCGCTACTGAGCGAGCGTGGCGTCAGCAACGACGACACTGTCGTGTTCTACGGCGGCAACAACAACTGGTTCGCCGCCTACGCCTACTGGTACCTGACGTACTACGGCCACAAGGACGTTCGCCTGCTCGACGGTGGTCGCAAGAAGTGGGAACTGGACAGCCGCGAGTTGACCGACGAGGTCCCCACCCGCGCCGCGACCACCTACGTCGCCCAGGAGCCCAACAACGACATCCGTGCGTTCCGCGACGAAGTGATTGCTGCCATTGGTGTGCAGAACCTGATCGACGTGCGCAGCCCCGACGAGTTCGCCGGCCGCTTGCTCGCGCCGGCTCACGTTCCCCAGGAAGCAGCCCAAATCGGCGGTCACATTCCGACCGCGGGCAATGTCCCATGGAGCAAGGCCGCGAACGACGACGGCACCTTCAAGTCCGACGCTGACCTGACCAAGCTTTACGCCGAGGTCGGCCTCGACCAGGAAAAGGACACCATCGCCCTTTGCCGCATCGGCGAGCGCAGCTCGCACACCTGGTTCGTTCTCAGCGAAATCCTCGGCTACAAGAACGTCAAGAACTACGACGGTTCGTGGAGCGAGTACGGCTCCCTGCGCGGCGTTCCTGTCGCGCTCGGCGATGAGCCAGGGGAGGCCTGACATGTGTGGAGCAATCCAGGGAGGCCCGAGCCTCGAAGGTGTCGACGTAGCCAACCAGGCCGTCATCCAAGGCATCGTCACCCGTGACAACCAGCCGGTGGGCAACGCCTACGTGCGTTTGCTCGATCGCAATGGCGAGTTCACCGCCGAGGTCCCGACTTCGGCGACCGGACAGTTCCGTTTCTTCGCCGCTCCCGGCGACTGGACGTTGCGGACGCTGGCGCCGCGTGCCGAAGTGGTCGACTCCCCAGTGAGCGCCGCTAAGGGATCGGTGGCCGAGGTAGCCGTCGCCATCTGAGTGCAAAAACGGCCGGGCCCAAGATGATTCTTGGGCCCGGCCGTTGCTATTTCTATTGAGGCTAGGTCAGGTCGCGGTAGTGGTCCAGCAGGCTCGAGACCACACTGAGGGCAGATTGCATTTCTTCAATGTGTGCCGGATCAAGAACCCGCAGGATATCCTTTAGCCCGCTCGTTGAGACGCCAACGGTTCGAGGTAGATACTCCACGGTGCACAGGTCTTGCAGGTCGTCGAACTTTCCGGCCCAGTCGTCGCCCATGACAAATAGATCCACGTTGTGCTCGAGGATGTCGTTGCGCTTTTGTTCCCAAGTTTCCTCGGGAATCACTAGGTCGACGCCCTTGATTGCGCCCACGATTGCGGCTCGGTCGGCGTAGGGGACAACGGTCTGTTTGCCCTTGCCGGTGTTGAAGTTGTCGGTCGAGACGCCGACGATCAAGCGGTCGCCGCGCTCGCGCAACCGCTCGAGTAGGCGAAGGTGGCCGACGTGAAACAAGTCGAAGGTGCCATAGGTCAGGACGGTCGTCACAGCCACAAGGATACGTAGCGAAGTGGCTTTAGGAGACTTGGTCGGGAAGGACGTCGTCGGGATGTTTCTCTAGGTACTTGGCCATTTCGTCATTCTTCATGGCGGTGAACAACTCGTTGAGTTTGTCTTGCTGGAGTACGACGATGCTTCCGTAAGTCGGATCCGTGTCCGTGCCTTGGACGGGCGCGGTCATGAAGGTTACGTCCTTGGTCTCGACCTTGCGCAGGGACATCGCCAACTTCGCCATCGAAGTTCCTGACCACTGCTCGTCAACGGTGAGGTTCTTGGTCAGTGCGCTCACGGTCTTGGAGAGTTTGGCTGGGTTGGCGGTAACGCCACTGCTGAGCATCTTTTTCATTAGCGAACGAATGAAGTTTTGTTGGCGCTTGATGCGGTCGAAGTCGCCGCCGATTAGCCCGTAGCGCGTCCGAACGTAGGCCAGCGCTTTCTTGCCCTCAAGCGTCTGGGTGCCAGCCTCCCAGCGGATTTTCTGCTTGGGATCGTAGAAAGACTGCGGAATCGTTACCTCGACGCCGCCAACGGCGGTGGACAGGTCTTTGAACCCTTTCCAGTCAATGATCGCTAGGTGGTCGATCTGCAGTCCGGTGAGCTGCGTAACCGTATTCATCGCTGCGGCGGGTCCGCCTGCGCTGAATGCCGCGTTGATCTTTTCTGAATGGGTGGTGTTGTTTTCTTGGTCGTAGATCGGTACGAACGAATCGCGTGGGATCGAGACCAGGTAGACCCGAGACCGATCGGCCGGAATATGAACGACCATCAAGGTATCGCTGCGGTATTTGCCGCTCGGCCAATCCTTAGCGGCTGCGTCCTCAGAGATTGACGTGTTTTTCGACTGGCCCTTTTGGGCCTCGCCTTTGTCTGAACCGAGCAGTAGGACGTTGATCGCCCGACCCTCGTCGGGATCGGGTACTGCTTTTGGCGTCTTGACCTTTACGGTATCGATGTCGTCGAGGTTCCGTTTCAGATCCCAGGCGTAGGCGGCGCCACCGATTAGCGGCAGCAAAAGCGCCAAGACTACTGACCAAATAACCAGCGGGTGGCGCTGGCGGAACGAAGCACGATTCGCAGCGCGGGCACCGGGCTGGCGGGCCTGGTCGTCAGCGTCACTCACAGGTAAGTCTCCTCGGTCAGTTCAGGGCAACCGTCCTATTATGACCGGCATTTCTGAGACTGCATTCAGAATTGTGACTCTGAATCAATGATGAGGGTCACAGGGCCGTCGCCGACCAACTCAACTTCCATCTGAGCCCCGAACTCCCCGGTGGCGACTGGGACACCAGCCGAAGCCACCGCCGCGCAGAACTGGCGGTAGAGCGGCTCGGCGATCGCGCCGGGGGCGGCTTTCGTCCACGACGGGCGGCGTCCTTTTCGCGTGTCCCCATAAAGGGTGAACTGACTGACCACGAGTACCGAACCACCGCATTGCGTTACTGATTGCTCGTCGGCCATGATCCGAAGTTGGGTGATCTTGGTCGCAAGCCGGTCGACATCGTCGGCGGTGTCGGCATGAGTGATGCCAAGCAAAATCACCAATCCGGGGCCCTTTATCTCGCCGACGCATCGTCGCGCTACCCGAACTTGAGCCGAAGTTACCCGCTGGACGACCGCTCGCATACGCCGAGCCTAGTCAGCCGCCGATAGCATAGGGATATGGCCTTTGAAATTCCAAGCGATCTCCACCCTGACTTGATGCCGGTTGCCTGGCTGTTGGGGGCTTGGCACGGCAACGGACACGGTGACTATCCGACGATTGACCCCTTCGCTTTTGAGCAGGACGTCGTCTTCGCGCACGATGGCCGCCCGTTCTTGCATTACTTCAGCCGCTCGTGGGTCACCGAGGAGAACGGCGAACGGATTCGACCCGGTGCGATGGAAACTGGCTTTCTGCGACCCGCTGGCGAAGGCAAACTCGAACTGGTGATGGCTCATCCGACCGGCTACGCCGAGATCTGGCACGGCGAGATCGAAGGCGCCAAGATGACGCTGTCGACGGACGTAGTCGCCCGGACGGTCACGTCAAAGGAGTACACCGCCGGGCAGCGAATGTATGGCCTGGTTGAAGGGTCGCTGATGTACGCCTTCGATATGGCCGCGGTCGGCCAGCCACTGCAGTCCCACCTTTGGGGGAAGCTAGATCGTGTCTAGCCCATTGTTGGCGCTTTCGGGTGCGGTAGAAGCTGACGCACCGGATGCTGGCGTCGCGGCGCATTACGGTTCTACCTTCGCCGCTGAGCAGAAGCTCCTGATTTCTGGCGAGGGTTTTGTCGACCTCTCGCATCGAGATGTTTTTCGCATAACCGGCCCAGACCGGCTCACTTGGTTGCATTCGCTGACCTCGCAGTATTTTGAGGGACTCGTTCCGGGGGTTTGGATCGAGGCGTTGATTCTGACTCCGCAGGGGCGAATCGAACACGAATTCACTGGCTTCGACGATGCCGACACCGAGACTTTTTGGGCACACGCCGAACCCGGTGCCGCGGCGGCTTTGATCGAGTTCTTGGACCGGATGCGTTTCATGTCCCGGGTCGAAGTCGTGCCCGTTGTAGACAAGTACGTGATTGGTCGGGTCGATGCGTCTGGCGAACTAGCGACCGAGTTGGTCACTGACTTGACTGTCGTAGCCGAAACCCCGGTCGGCTTGTTCGCTTGGGAGGCTTTGCGGATCGCCGCGGGTCGGCCGCGTTTTGGACTAGACACCGACGACCGCACGATCCCGAACGAGGTCGGACTGCTCGGACGAGCAGTTCACCTAGACAAAGGCTGTTACCGCGGCCAGGAAACGGTCGCGCGAGTACACAACCTAGGCAGACCACCACGGCGATTGGTGCTGCTGCATTTGGATGGTTCGGCCGATCACCTGCCAGTTCACGGAACTGAGATTCTGCTCGGCGACAAAGTCGTCGGTACGATTGGCAGTTCGGCTCGCCACCACGAATTTGGACCCATTGCCCTTGCGCTCGTCAAGCGGTCAACCCCGGTGGATCAGACCCTCTTGGCCGACGGCGTTGCCGCAGCCCAAGAGGTCTTGGTCGATCCTGAAGCAGGCCTGCATGTGCGGGCCGGAATGAACTTGTGATGACTGAAACACCTACCGGCCAAGCAGCCACCTTCGACACCCTTGGCTTGGACCCATCCCTCGCCGACGTTGTTCGTGGCCTTGGCTACGAAACTCCCAGCCCAATTCAGGCTCAAGCGATCCCTGCATTGCTAAACGGCCGCGATGTCGTCGGTTTGGCCCAAACGGGCACCGGCAAGACCGCTGCGTTTGCGCTGCCGATGGTTCAGCGACTCGATCCGTCCGTGCGGGCGGTCCAGGCGCTGGTGCTTGCGCCCACTCGTGAATTGGCACTGCAGGTCAGCGAAGCGATCAGTCGTTATGCCGCGGGCACGAAGTTGATGGTGTTGCCGGTTTATGGTGGCCAGAATTATGGCGCGCAGTTGACTGGTTTGAAGCGCGGCGCCCAGGTCGTGGTCGGCACGCCAGGTCGAATCATCGACCACCTCGATCGCGGCTCACTCGATCTGTCGAGTCTAGAAATGCTCGTCTTAGATGAAGCCGACGAGATGCTCAACATGGGCTTTGCCGAGGACGTCGAACGCATCCTCGCCGACACCCCCGAATACAAGCAGGTGGCGCTGTTCTCGGCGACGATGCCCGGGACAATCCGCCGACTCGCCAAGCGGTACCTGCACGATCCGGCCGATATCTCGACACCTCAGGCAACTAGGACGACCACGACTGTTCGCCAGCGTTGGATGCCGGTTTCGCACCACAACAAACTCGATGCGCTAACACGGGTGCTCGAGGTTGAGCAGGGCGACGCGATGATCATCTTCGTGCGCACCAAGCAGGGCACCGAAGACCTCGCCGAAAAGTTGCGAGCACGTGGGTATTCGGTCGCTGCCCTCAACGGCGATCTGGCTCAGACGCAACGCGAGCGCACCGTCTCTGCACTCAAGAGCGGCAAGATCGACATTGTGGTGGCCACCGATGTGGCCGCGCGCGGCTTGGACGTCGAGCGGATCACCCATGTGGTGAACTACGACATTCCGCACGACCCGGAGGCCTACGTTCACCGAATTGGCCGCACCGGCCGCGCCGGCCGCGCCGGCGACGCGATCGTGTTCGTCACCCCGCGGGAGCGGCGCATGCTGGAGTCGCTGTCGCGGGTTTCGGGCCGCGATATCGAACAAATGTCGGTGCCCACACCAGACGAGGTGAACAGCCGCCGCAAGGACCGGTTTGCGGCGTCAATCACAACTGCGATGGCAGATCCGCAGGTCGAGTTGTACCGGTCGCTCGTGGAGCAGTACGCCGCCGAGCACGAAGTCGACATGACTGAGGTCGCGGCTGCACTTGCGGCGATGAGCCAAGACGACAAGGCGTTCTTCCTGCAGCCCGACCCGCCGGCCAGCGAGCGGCCGCGCCGTGAGCCCCGCGAACCGCGCGAGCGCAACTCCCATCAGGGCGATGAGTCGATGGCCACCTACCGGCTCGCAGTCGGTCGCCGGCACAAGATCCGCCCGGCGATGGTTGTTGGTGCGTTGGCCAACGAAGGCGGGCTCAAGCGCTCTGACTTCGGCAAGATCACCATCGGCGTCGACCACACCTTGGTCGATTTGCCGGCGGACTTGCCCGACGAGGTCTTCGAGCACCTTGCCCAGACCAGAATCTCGGGCAAGCTAATCGAAATTCGCTCCGATGGTGGTCGCCCCGGCGGAAGTCGTCCGAGCGGGCCGAAGCGGTCGGACAGGTCGACGGACTCGAGGTCTCGTTCGGCCAAGCCAAGCTATGGCAAGTCCAGTTCAGGCAAGTCCAGTTCAGGAAAGCCCAGTTCAGGAAAGCCCAAGTCGGCGAAGTCCGCGGCGCCGAAGTCGTCGAAACCAGACCGCAAACCACGCCACAAGAAGTGATGCCGGATTGGGGCCCGAGAATTTAGGAAAGCTGGGCCCTAATTAGCACTGGATGGTGATCTGTTGGAAGCGGTGCCTTCCAGCGGCCACCAGCCATTTCGCCGGCGTTCATCCACAGGTGCACCCGCGTCTTCGTCGGTCGGACCCAGATCTTGTCGACGTGGTCGCCCCAAGTGACACCGATCTTGGGCAATGTCGCCCATGAGGGATTGGCGCTGTTGAAATGCTGGTTGATTAGCAGTCGAGCCTGTTCGTATGAGTCGTAGAAGCCATTTTGCTGCATCACGGCATCGAGTTGGCTATTTCCTGCGCGGCTGCGGTTCGTGTTGAAATCACCGATCAGGGCGGTCGGGATTGATTGCTTCTCCAATCCCCACCAGTTGAGTTGAGCGTCGAGGGTATTTAAGTTCGACTGGGTCTGCGCAGCTCGATCGGCTGCTCTCGATTTTCCGTCGTCAACCAACAAATGGAAAGCCAGGAACAGGACTACTTGGCCGCTTGCCTTATGGCGGAGCAATGCCCACGGAACCTGCTTGGCTCGGGAGTAGGACAGCGTCCCGTCGACCGGCAAGACGCACGGGTCGATGACTTCTTCTTCGTTCGTCTGCAGGTTGATCGTGGTTGGGCATTCATCGGAGGTTTGCTCCGGTGCCAACTCCTGCGTTACCTGCTCAAAAACCGACTCTCGATAGAAAATCCGATTGTCTTTCCCGCCGGCGGTCTCGAGGTAGCCTGGAATCTCGGCATTTTTCCACTGCGATGCTTCCTGGACGGCCAGAACATCAGGTTGCAGTCGGTTGATCTGGGCCACAACTAGGGGCATCCGAGTTGTCCAGCTGCTGCACGCGTTGCTGCAGACGTTGTAGGTCATCATCGAAATCACTGGCGAGGTGGCCGCGGGGAGTTGCGGAGAGTCCAGTGGCGTTATCCGAGCGACCCTTGCCGAGCGCGGGCCAGGTCGGGAGCGATTCACGGCGCGGACTTGGAACCAGACCTGTCGGTTCCGTGACAGTTTCGAAATTGTGGCCGAAGTGCCGCGTACGGTCGTGGCCGGTTTGCGGGCCTTCAACACTCCGGCGGCAGTGCTGGATACGAAAACCTGGTATTTGGTCGCTTTGCGGGCTTTGGGCCAAGCGATTGTTGCCTTGGCGTAGTTGCGGCCACCAGAAACATAGGTTGACGTTCCAACGATGGAAACGAGGCCGACTTTGGCTGGCTTTGCTGCTGCCTCAGCAGGCGCGGCGAACAGAGCTGTGGTTACGACGGCGACTAGGGAAGTGGCCAATAGGCGTAGGCGCATGGACGGTAGCCTACTGCTCAATAGTCACATCCGTCACCTAAATCTTGATAGCTGGACCCGGGCGGGACTCAAGATTCCGTTGAAGAGACGGCCGAGGTGGCGATCGAGACTGGCACCTCGACGACCTCAGAAATTGCTGTCTTTTCGTCGGTTTTGGGTTTCAGTATGACCGTCGCGCCGATCATATTGTGGTCCGAAAGCCACTTGCCGACGTAAGTGGTTCCCGAAAGGTTCGCCCATTGGCGCCAACTCGGGACTGACCACTGCTCGGATACATAGATGTGGTCGACGTGGTCTGCGGACATGATCGCCCTATTGCCCTTACGGCTGCCGGTGTTCACCTGGGCGTTCGTCTTGTCCGAGGCGACCTCAACAGTGTCGCGGTAGTCGGCTCCGCGAACGATCGGGCCGACGGTGTCAGCGCGACGATGAGTGCCAGAGTTGAAATCACCGGCCATCACCACTGGATCCTTGACGGAATTCACCGAGGCTAGGCGACTGAGCAGGGTACGCATCTGGGAAGCGCGCGGGCCGTTCTTGTTGTTGCCGGTCAGTAGGTGGACGCTCAGGACTACGAAAGTCTGCTCGGTTTCTTTGTCTTGAAGCCGCGCCCACGCTGCCCAGCGGCCGTTGCCAATTGGCCAGCGCCCGCCGGCTAATTGGTTGTATTTCTTCGATGAGTAGAAGATGTAGCGGGAGTTTCCGCCGCCTTCGGCGGGCACAAGCCCCAAGGGGCCGCCACTGAAAGCGCTCTTTGTGGTGCCGCCGACACGCTTGCCGCCGGCCTCCTGGAGGGTCATTACGTCGACGCCGGAGGCATGGACTTGAGCGGCCTGGCCGCCTACTCGTCCGCCGAAACCGGAGCATGCTTCTGAACAAATGTTCCAAGACCCGACTGTCACCTGGGTGGCGGCCGGAGGCGTCGTGATTTTGGTGGCCGGACCGAACTCGCTGACCCCCGCCTCGCCAACGGCGCGAACTCGAACCCAATAAGTCGAGTCGGGTTTGAGTTGGTCAGTTGCAAATGAGGTGCCGCTAACAGTCAAGCGTTGCGCTTGGGCCGGAAGTTCTTCTTTGCTATTTGATACTGCGATGTCATAGGTGGTGGCGTATTCGGCGGCCGGCCAATGCACGACGGCCCCGTCGGCGACAACGGCCTTGACTTTAGGTTTCTCCGGGGTGGCCGGCAGCAAATTCAATGAGCCTTCGACCTTGACCTCTGCGGACTGGTCGTCGAGCGCCTCGACTCGGAAGTTCACGCGCCCTTTGGGGTCAGCTGCCGTTGGCGCGGCGATCACTGCGCTTGGGCCGGTGGTAATGATGGTTTCAGCCGGCGATTCAAGGTCGTCGCCGAGGGTAACTCGATACTTTTTCCCGTTGCCCACCCAAGCTAGGGAGACTTCCTGCGCGGTAACTCCCACCGACTTGATTTTCAAGTACGGGGTTTCAACTCCGGCTAAGGCAACAACCGGTCCGCGACCCTCGCGATCGGTAGTTACGGCCATCACGCCGGCGCAGGTAGTCAGCACAAGTCCAGCGCCGAGCAGGCGCCAAGATTTGCGGGGACTGGTCACGGCCAAATACTACCCGGTAACTAAGGCAATCAAAGCCGAGTCGTTGAATCGTCTCGCTAAGTAGTACGCGGTTGAGACATGTCTACTGCGTCACACCTGCTTGCAAATGCTAACTATTGCAAGCACACTTGAGGCATGGGAAAGTTGGGCATGCCGGCCGCAGTGGGAACACTGGGCGACTACCTGCGTGAACAACGGACCCAAGCGCATATGTCATTGCGACAGTTGGCTGACCTTGCGGATGTCTCGAACCCGTACCTCAGTCAGATCGAGCGGGGCTTGCGCAAACCGTCCGCAGAAGTGCTTCAGCAGATCGCCAAAGCACTTCGAATCTCGGCCGAGTCGCTCTACGTTCGAGCCGGCATCTTAGATGTCGACTCAGGTGGAATGCCGGTCGTAGAGGACGCCATTGACCGCGACCCGCGGTTGACCGCACGTCAGAAGGCGGCGCTGCGGGATATCTACCGTTCGTTTGTCGAAACCGCTGACCCTGAGGAGAAATCATGAGCATCACCGACACCATCAACGCCCAACTTAAGTCACTTTTGGACGACATCTTGGCCCTTCCGGCATCCGTGAAGAGCTTCGATGTTGCTGGCCTGCAGAAAAAGGCCGAGGATTTGACCCAGACCGCTCTTGGCTCGGCCACGGCCGCCTACTCGGACTTGGTTAAGAAGAGCGACGATCTCGTCACGCTGGCCAAGGGCCTGACTGTTGACGACGTCAAGGTCGCCGCTGAAGAGTTCGCTGCTCGCGCCGAGGGATTCGTCTCGGAGCTTCGCGGCAAGGTTGAAGACGTCAAGGTCGACAACCTCAAGTCGGCCGTTGACGACTTCAAGGAAAAGGCCGACAGCTTGGTTGACGACCTTAAGGACAAGGCCGATGAGATCATCGACGAACTCACCGCCAAGGCTGAGGACCTGACCGGCAAGGCCAGCGAGGCTGTTGAAGAGGCGGCAGGTGCGGCAACTGCGGCGGCGGCATCGTTCGCTAACTCCGCGAAGATCCGCGAAGCCACCAAGACGACGAAGAAGGCGCCGGCTAACGCTGCCGCGAAGAAGGCCGCTCCGGCTAAGAAGGCGCCGGCTAAGGCCGCTGCCAAGAAGGCTGCGCCGGCTAAGACTGCAGCGAAGAAGGCTGCGCCGGCTAAGACTG